>JBEQTH010000027.1:0-53856 GCA_040348785.1 Myxococcales bacterium
GTCCGTGAGCTAGAGCACTTGATCGAGCGCCTCGTGCTCCTGTGCCGTGGGGATGAAGTGAGCCTCGCTGACCTGCCCAAGTCATTGACCGATCGCCGCCCCGAGGTCAGCGAACCGCGCTTCGGCGAGCGCGTGATTCCAATTCGCGAGCTCCAGCGTCGCTATGCAGCGTGGGCGCTGGAGCGGCTCGGTGGCGCAAAAATGGCGACCTGCGAAGCGCTGGGGATCGACTCCAAGACCTTGAGCAAGTGGCTGAGCAGCGAGAGCTAGGTCGCTAGCGCGAGACGGCCTTCTGGCTTTCGCAGCACGCGCAACGGCCGATGCGTGGCCGACCCTGCAACGCTGTTTCGCGGCGCCAACTTTGGTTGGGCGCCCTCGGGTTCCCCACGCACCCCAAAGGGTGAGCGGGGGCTCGCGCTGGGCGGTGCGCGCGTGCCCCCCACTGAGGTGCCTGGCTGGGTCGCGGGCGCCCAAATGCTCGGGAATGCCCCATGCTGGAACCGATTTCAGCCCTGACTCGAAAGAAATCTCAGGGCGAGACCGCCGAGACACGAACAAAAATGAACAGGCACTTATGATTCGGGTCACACGCGCCGGATGTATTTCCACATGGCTGGTAGCGCAGACCACGACTTGGACTCAGGCGCCACGCAACCCTTGCACGTGCTGGTCGCGGATGAGGACGCGGCCGACTTGAGGCGAACCGCGTTGTGCCTCTTGGAGGCAGGCTACGTCGTCAGCGTGCATCGCGGCGCAGGAGCCTTGTTCGAAGCCATCGCCCGCTTGCAGCCCGATCTGATTTTGCTCGACCCGCTGATGGTCGGTTTGGAGTTCGAGGAGCTCACTCGTCGCTACCGCGCGGCCGAAGGGCCGCGCATCGCGCTGCACTCGAAGGTGTTGCCGCAAGTGCTACACGGCGCGATCTCGTTCAAGGACGTGGTCGGTGTGCTGCACAAGTCGGACGACGAGCAAGCGTTTCGAGGCGCATTCCAAGCGCTGACCAAGACCCTGCTGCCGCGCCAGGGCCGGGGCTTTCGTTCCGACTCGCCGCCGGCGATCAGCGGCACCCACCTCATCGGTGCGTCCCACGCCCTGCCCTTCGAGCCCCGCGTTCGGCGCGGCTGAGCCACCCGGGGCTGCACAAATTCGTCACGTTTGCGCCGCTGAAATGACGAGCCAGGCTTGCGCGGATGAAACTCTATTACTCGCCCGGCGCCTGTAGTCTCGCTAGCAACATCGTACTTCACGAGGCGAAGCTGCCGGCCAGCTTCGTGAAGGTAGATCTGAAGTCGAAGAAGACCGAGGCGGGCGCAGACTACCGTGCCATCAACCCCAAAGGCTATGTGCCGGCGCTCGAGCTCGATGACGGAGATCTACTCACCGAGAACGTCGCCATCTTGCAGTACTTGGCGAGCCTGACGCCCGAGCTGCTGCCGCAGGCGGGAAAACCGAAGTGGCACGCCATCGAAACGCTGGCCTTCGTCTCGACCGAGCTGCACAAGGCCTTCAAGCCCCTGTTCGATCCGACGAGCTCGGACGAAGTGCAGCAGAAGGCGAAAGATTTGGTCGCGCAGCGCTTGCAGCTGCTCGTGCCGCGGCTGGGGCAGCGGCAGTTCATCGTCGGTGATCAGTTCACGGTCGTGGACGCCTACCTGTTCGTGATGTTGACCTGGGCTCGCAAGCAGGGCGTGAGTGTACCCCCCGAGTTGCTCCGTTATGCGGATGCACTCGCCGAGCGGCCCTCCGTAAAACAAGCGCTCGAAGTCGAGGCCGCGGCGAAAGCCAGCTGAGACAGTGACGCCCAGTGCAATCGAGCGAGCGACGCTCAAGTTGCTCGAGGGGCGCCATCCAAAGACAGCCTGCCCGTCGGAGGTGGCGCGCGTGATCGACTCCGAGCACTGGCGCGACTACGTGCAACCCGTGCGTGACGCGGCGGTGCGGCTAGCGAAGCGCGGCCGGATCGACGTGCTGCAACGGGGGAAGAAGGTGCAACCGAAGTCAGCGCACGGGCCGATTCGGTTGCGTCTGGCGGTTGCGGTGGAAGCGTACCGGCGCACGGACTTTCGCAAGCACCCCGAGCGCTACCGGATCGGCCGCGGCGAGCAAGGCGTGCTGACCGCCGAGCCGTACAAGAGTGAGCTGCTCCCGCTGTGGCGCTTCAAGACCGAAGCCATTGCCAAGAAGTCATCGAAGGCGCTGTACGCGGCGTTCACCGCTTTCCGCGACGCGGGTGACTTCGTGGGCATGGATATGGCTCGAAAATTCGTGCAGATGGGCTACACGCGCGCCCGCCGCTACGCCAACCACCAGACGGGGCGGAAGTACGACGCAGCAGGCAACGTCGCACGCCGTCAACCGGACGACGAGAAAGCGCGCGCGGCGGCCGTCTTCCAGCGAGTCTGGAAGAAGATTGAAGCGGACGCGCGCTACCGTAGTGCGCGCGCAGCGTGGACCGGCGGCGAGTGACGGCTCGCGCCACGACCGAGCGTTGATTCGAATCGAACGATGCGCTCGGAAAAAGTCGACCTGGTGGGGCGCGTCGTATGCCGAGCGCTATCCCAGACTCCCACGCACTCGAACCCACCCCTGTTTGCGGGCAAGTCCTGCACCGATCGCACACTTTCGCGCAACCTTTGCGCCGCGGCTCGTCTCGCAGCTGCGAAAGCTCCGGTCATTTCGGCGACTGGTGGGAAGGCACGCTTGTTGCTGGAGTTGGAAGATCAGGGATGACGGTCCGGTCGAGACGGGCGGGAGCTAGACGTTCTTCCAGTGTCGTTGCCGGTCGAGCCGTCGCTATCTCGCCAAGATTGAACCATGCCCAATACCCCGACTGAAGCTCACCGTCGTCTGCTCATCGTCGACGACGACGACTCCGTTCGCATGCTCGTCGTCGCCCTCCTTGCCGGCGAAGCGTATGAAATTCATCACGCCGCGAATGGAGCCGAGGGCGTCGAACAGTTCGAGCGGCTGCGTCCACACTTGATTTTGATGGATGTGCTCATGCCGAAGCTCGATGGCTTCAAGGCATGCACCGCTGTTCGTGGACTGCCCCACGGCTCGCACGTGCCCATCTTGATGATGACGGGAATGGACGACGCGGCCTCGATCGCTCGGGGTTTTGCGTGCGGCGCAACCGACTTCATCGACAAGCCGTTCAACCGCACCGTCCTCCAACAGCGTGTGCGACGACTGATGGACGCAGCGAGCACCGCGGCACGACTACTCACCACCGAACTACGGCTCAAAGAAGCGTGTCGCATCGCAAAGCTCGGGGATTGGGAGTGGGATCCAGAAACACAAGCCTTGACCCTGTCGGAGGAAGCGCAAGCGACCTTGGGTCTCGTCAACGGGGTGCATCGCGGCCTTTCGAGCTTGCTCGATCACGTTCGCGCGACAGACCGACCGCGAGTACGAACGTTGCTGGAGGCCCGTCCGAGCAAGCAGACGATGACCCTCGATCACCGGGTGTTACTTCCGAACGGCGAGCAACGCTCTGTCCATCACGAGGTCGTGTGCGTGCCAGATTCGACCAGGCAACGCAGCGTTTTCCGAGGCACGGTGCAAGATCTCACCGATCAACGGCGCAACGAGGCCAGCATCGAGCATTTGGCTCTCTATGACAGCCTCACCAGCTTGCCCAACCGCGCGCACCTCACCCAGCGCTTGGAGAGTGAATTGCAGCGGCTAGGCGCAGAAAGCAGCGGCGCAGTTCTCTGTGTCGATCTCGACGGTTTCAAGCGCGTCAATGATAGCCTAGGGCACAACGTCGGTGACGAGTTACTGCTGCAGGCCAGGGACCGTTTGGCGAGCTGCCTGGCTGAGTTTTCCAACCCGAACGGCGCCCCCGGGGCCCCCATGCTGGCGCGCTTCGGAGCTGACGATTTCGTGCTCTTGGTGCCGGATGCCGCGAACCACGGCGGCGCGGAAGAGCTCGCGAGGCGAGTGCTTCGCGCCATCGCCGCGCCATTTTCTTGCCGGGGCCAAGAGGTCTTCCTGTCTGCGAGTATCGGCGTCGCACTCTTTCCAGCGGCGGGATTGGACGCTCAAACGGTACTGCGTAGCGCGGACGCCGCCATGTATCAGGCCAAGGTGAGTGGGGGTGGTCGCTTTCAACGGCACTCGGAGGGCTTACAACGGCGCGCACTCGCGCGCTTGGATCTCGAGAGTGGGCTGCGACACGCGCTCGACCGCGACGAGCTCGTGCTGTTCTATCAACCCAAGGTCGATTGCCGTTCGCGGGCCCTGTTGGGTGTGGAAGCGTTGCTGCGCTGGCGACGCACCGGCGCGGGTCTTGTCTCCCCTTTGGACTTCATCCCGCTCTCCGAGGAGTGCGGCCTCATCGTCCCCATCGGAGAATGGGTCTTGAGCCAAGCTTGCACCCAGGCCCGGGCCTGGCTCGACGAGGGACGACGCTTGTCCGTGGCAGTGAACCTCTCCGCTCGTCAGTTTCGAGAACAGGACCTGCTCGCGGTAGTCAGGGGTGTCCTCGAATCTACGCGGCTCCCGCCGGAATTGCTCGAGCTCGAGATCACGGAAGGAACATTGATGCACGACGTGCAGCATGTGTCAGAGGTCCTGGGCACGTTGCGCGACATGGGCGTGCGCGTCGCGCTCGACGATTTTGGCACTGGCTACTCGTCGCTCGCCTACCTCCGCTCCCTCCCCATCGATACCTTGAAGATCGACCGCTCGTTCGTCTGTGACGTCACGACGAATCGAGACAGCGCCGCGATCGCCGCAGCCATCATCGCCATGTCGCAGAGCCTCGGGCTACACGTTGTCGCGGAAGGCGTCGAGACGGAGGAGCAATTGCAATTTCTGGCCGATCAGCGGTGCCAAGAGGCACAAGGGTTTTTGATCAGCCGCCCGCTCGCGATCGCTGACTTCGCGCGCTGGGTCGACCGAGATGCTCCGCGGCCCAACTCGGAGCATCCGCGGAGAGATGCCGCAAGCTCGAAACGCCCATCGGCTCTGAGCACCGAACCGATCGGCTGAATTCTGTGTGCTTAGGAACCGCGTTCGAGCAAACCCGGTAGCACCGCGAAGAAGCGGCTGCCCTTGCCCAACTCGCTAGTCGCACCAGCCCGCCCCCCTTGGGCTTCCGCGAGCTTCCGTGTCAGCGCCAAGCCAAGTCCGGTGCCTTGATACATCTTGCTTGCGCTGGCATCGAGCTGTTGGAACTCGACGAACAGCCGCGCCATGTCTCGGGTCGCGATGCCGATGCCGGTGTCCTCCACCTCGACACGAAAGGCAGCGGCTTCGTCGGCCGATACGCGAATCCAGATGCGGCCGCCGGGCGACGTGAATTTGATCGCGTTGGAAAGATAATTGTAGAGCATTTGTTTGAGCAGGCGCTCGTCGGTGCGGACACACGCAACGTGAACCTCGGTATCGACACTCAGCTCCTTGGCCGCCGACAGCGCGCGAAGCGTATCTTTTACCTGGTTGACCACGCCGGCTGGATCGAAGTCGGTGGGCGAAAGCTGGATGACGCCAGATTCGACTTTCGTCAAGTCGAGCACGTCGTTGATGAGTTGGAGCAAGTGGCGGGCGCTGCGCAGGACGTCCCCGAGAAACTCCTCTTGTTGGTCGTTGATTGCGCCGACTTTGCCCTGATGAACTAGGCTGGAAAACCCGAGGATTGCATTCAACGGGGTCCGCAGCTCGTGCGACATGTTGGCCACGAACTCGCTCTTGAGCCGGTTGGCCTCTTGCATGCGCCGGTTTTCCTCCGCCAGCGCGACGGCGAGCCGCGCGACCTCTGTCCGGTGTTGGCGCTCGCTCTCGTCGCTGATGGTGAGGACAACGATCTCGCTGCCATCCTGTTGGCGTGCGAGCGAGCCGCGGTAGCTCAGCATGCGCCACCAGTCGCTGTCGATACGGCGCACGATTAGGTCGAGACCGAGCAGCTTCTCGCCGCGATTGATGCGAGCCAAGGGAAGCTCATCCGAAGGAATTTCGCGACCATCGGGCGTGGTCAGCGAAAACCGTGAACGCAGCGCAGTCAGGGCCTTCGCACGGTCGCAATCCTCCGGCAATTCGAAGAGCTTCAGCGCAGCGGGGTTGCAGTGGATGATGACGCCATCCCGCGTGGTGAGCACGACCGCTTCGGTCAAGTTCTCGATCACGGAGCGCAAGCGGTCCTCATTGTTTCTTAGCCGCTTCGCGGCGCGCGTCCGGGCCAAGAAGACGCCGAGCTGACGAGCGACCGCTTCCAGAAGCTCTTGCCGTTGCGAGTCGTTTGGCCATGCCTCGGCCATCAGCTCGATCACGCCGGCGACCTCGCTCCCGTGCCTGAGGGGAAACATGACGGCGTTGCGCAGGCCGCTCCGCTGTGCCTCTGGGGCCCGCAAGAAGCCAGGATCACGGAGCAAATCCGAAGAGAACCAGGGCTCGCCCGTCAGCCACACTTGCCCTGGTTTGCCTTCCCCTCGGGTAAACGTGCGCGCCCGCGAAGCGCGCACGAAGGACTCGCCGTCAGCTGCGCCTTCTCGGTGAACGGCATGAACGCAGTGCAAGCTTTCGCCTTCGACCTCCCACAGCGCGCCGTAGTCCCAGCCTTCTTCGTCGCAGAGCAGGGCGAGGATGCGCGGTGCCACCTGTGCCAGCGAAGTGCCGTCGGCCAAGATCCGGCTGATGCTGTGCTGCACGCCCAGGCGCCGCTCGGCGAGAGCTCGTTGCGTGACGTCGATGAACGTGCAAAGTACACACGGACCGTCGCCGCCGAACTCGATTTGCTCGAGCGAGGCGAGCGCGATGCAGGCCTTGCCGGCCTTGGTCCGAAAAGGCACTTCGAGATTGCGGAGCGAGCACTGCTCGGACCGTCCGTTGTCACGCGCCAGGCGCGGTGCAGCGAGCTCACCCAGTCCGGCGAGCTCGGCCTCGGACAACCGATGACCAATCACGTCCAGCCGTTCGTACGCCGTGAGATCCACGAATTGGTCATTGACCTCCACGATGCGATCGTCGCGCAGCCGGCGCACGAGCATGGCTGAAGGCCCGGCGCGAAACGCCTTCGCGAAGCGCTCTTCGCTTTGACGCAGCTCCTCCGTTCGCTCGCGGTTCTGACTAGCCAATGCGCGCTGCTTGCTGTAGTGCGCCGTGATGTCGCGAACCAGGATGATGACGCCCGAGATCTCCCGGTCGACGACGTGCGGGATGTAGTTGGCCTCGATGGCAGCGAACGACCCGTCGTCGCGTACTTTCTCGATCTCGTTCGTTACTCGTTCCCCGGCGAGAGCCGCACGCGCGCCCGCCTCGTTTTTCGCTAGGTACTCTGGGCCGAGCGCGTCCAACATGGTCCTGCCCAACATCTGCGCGGGGGCTTTACCGAACCGCTTTGCATATTGCTCGTTTACGAAGCGACAGCGCAGCTCACCATCCCAATAGCTCAGGGGATCCGGAATCGCATTCGCGATCGTCTGGACTAGCGCGACACTTCGCGTAAGCTCCCGGTTCGTCTCGAGTTGCTCGGCCTGGGCACGTTTGAGATCTTCCTCCAAGCGCAGGCGCTGAGTAATGTCCGTGACCAATACGGAGTAACCGCGCACCGCGCCTGCAACGAGGTCGGGAATGTAGGTGACTTGCGCGTGGCGTTCGATGCCGGTCACGGGATTCCTCAGCTTGCGCTCGAACGTTTGCGGGTCCCCCCTGAGCACCGCCTCGATGTGCGGCAGATTGAGCGGATAGACGTCGCCCAAGAGCTCGGCCGCGGAGCGCCCGATCATGGCTTCGCGCGACAAGCCAAACCAAGCCTCTGACGACCGGTTCGCAAACAAGCAACGTTGCCCCGTATCCCAATAGGAGAGCATCGCCGGCGTGTCATCGACGAGGCTTGCCATCGTCTCCCGGCGTGCCTCGAGGTCGAGAGCGGAGGCGGCGGTCGCGGCGTTTTCAGTGGGGCGTGCCGACATCCGGATACGAACGCTAACGTCCGAGAGCGGCCTGCGCCAGCTGGTTCGCCCACCGTCGTGTCGCGCAGAATCTGCAGCCCCGTCGCTGCAATGTTTGCATCGGCCATCGACGACCGGTGAACGATACGGCGCGCTGGATCACTCTTGCGATGCGCTTCGTCGAAGGTTCCCGTTCGAAGTGGACGCAGAATTTGCACGCATATCCCGCTTCGTCGAAGCGGTACCAAGCAGTGCGGAATCACGAAGCCAGCCACGAGCTGCGAGGTAGGCCGCGAGCACGGCGTGCTTACTGGCGCTGCGCGATGGCCTTCTCGAATGAATTACTCGGCTCGGAGCGGGGGAAGCAAGATCGAGGAGCGGTCCAACTGGCTTCGTTACCACGGAGGGCGCCGACCCCGGTCGTGAGCATTTCGACCAGCCGAAGCTCTTCTAGGCTCTTGCCCGTGAGCGGCTCAGCGATCGCAACGCCTTGCTCGGCAGCGCCATTTTCACGATCGCAGCGGGAATGTTCCGCGAGATCGGCGGGCACACTTCTTGAAGAATGGAGCAGGCATGAACGCGAGTATGAAGCGCAGGCCCGCGGCGGTGCCTCTCGATCTCAGGCTGCGAAAGCTCGTGGCGCGGACTCTCGAAGGCGCGGAGCTCCTGAGCGCGACGCCCCTGAAGGCAGATTCCGTGGAGGACGAAGCAACGGCGAAAGGGGCAGGCTATGGTGCCCCTTTGCGGCTCGAGGTGAGCCACGAAGGTGTCATCAAATCCCTCTGCCTGCACAGTGCGACGGCGAATCCGTTCGGGCACGAACGACGCGCAGACCGTGCGGCGGAAATGCTGGTCGCGGCCGACACCTTCGGGCTGCTACCGCAGCACACGAGCGTGCTCGACGTCGGCGCCTACCGAGGGGAAGGCTTCGTGTCGCTCCAGGGCACCGGCGAATTCTATCTGTTGACTGAATACGCCGAAGGCCACCCCTACGCGGACGACCTGCGCCTCATTGCGCAAACGGGTCGCCTACAGCAAAGGGACGTCGGGCGAGTGGATCTGTTGGTTCGCTATCTGGTCGGTATTCACGCGCTCTCGCTCGCCGAGACCACACTGTACACCCGTTCGATTCGCGATCTGCTGGGTAGCGGAGAGGGCATCTTCGGGATTGTCGACGGGTACCCGGAAAGCACGCCTGGTATCGATCGAGAACGGCTGCGTCGCATCGAGAGCGCGTGCTTGGACTGGCGCTGGCGCTCGAAGCAGCACACCCGCCGCTTGGTGCGCATTCACGGCGATTTTCACCCGTTCAACGTGCTGTTCGACGAACACTCCTCGCTTCGCCTGCTCGATGCCAGCCGAGGCTCGGCGGGAGACCCGGCGGACGACGTGGCCGCCATGGCCGTTAACTACCTGCTCTTCGCTAATTTCGAGCCGAAGCTTTGGCGGACCGCATTTCAACACCTTTGGCGGCGCTTCTGGGACCACTACCTGCACCAGTCGAAAGACGAAGAGCTACTCGAGGTGGTCGCTCCCTTCTTGGCCTGGCGCTGTTTGGTGCTCGCCAATCCGGTTTGGTATCCGGATACCCCCAGCGACCATCGGGCGCGTTTGTTCGACTTCATCGATGCGACACTCGCGGCTCGTCGTTTCGATCCAGAGCTCGCCCAAAGCGTGTTCGCCTAGCGGCTCAGGCGCTGCACGAGCGACTCGAGGGCGGCTTCGTCTTGCGCGCCGAAAGCTCGCACGTCCGGCGCGTCGGGTGCCTCGTAGCGCTCGTCCTCCCCGGTAAACCTTGCACTTCGCCCCGTGCAAATCGTGCGTAGAGGCCTTTGGCGTCGCGCTTGCGACACTCCTCCGTGTCCGCGTCGAGCCACACTTCGAGGAACTCCGGGGCGCGCTGACGTGCATGGTCGCGGTAACTACGCTTGCTGGCGGTGGCAGGCACGAGGACGAGAAAGCCCTGCCCGGCCAGCTCCGCGGCCAGGTTACCGAGAGTGACGTAGAAATCCTCCCGTTCCTGCTCGCTGTAGCCCGGTTTCGGCTGCAGCAGGTCGCGGACGCGGTCCCCGTCGAGCAAGCAGCAACGCAGGCCCCGTTCGGCCAAACGCTGCCGTACGCGCTCTGCGAAGCGTGACTTCCCAGAAGACGGTAACCCCGTGAACCAAACTACGATTCCAGACATCGACTCGACCTGTCGCAACCTTTGCATGAACGATGCCCCACTCGGAGCCAAACGTTAACTTCGGGATGGAACGCGTCTTGCTCTTTCTCGTCCCAGCAGGGAGTTGGGTCATGTTCGTCGAAGAAGCCATGAGTCGCGATCCTCGTTCGGTAAGCTCCGAAACGAGTGTGCGCGAAGTGATGCGCATCCTGGTCGAGAACGACATCCGTCATCTGCCGGTCGTCGATGGCGTTTGCCTGGTCGGAATCGTCAGCGTTCGAGATCTACCGGCGGTCGTTGCCACGGGCGTCGCCTATTTCGGCGACCCTCACCAAGTCGAACAAGTGCTCGATCAGCCGGTATCGAACGTCATGACCACCGACGTCATCGCCGTGTTGCCGAAGACCGGTTTGGGCGCTGCAATCGACTTGATGCTCGAGCACAAGGTCGGGGCATTGCCGGTCGTCGACGGCGCGGACACTGCCCTGATCGGCATCCTGAGTTACAGCGATGCGCTGCGTGTCGTGCGGCCGTCATTGAGGGACTGAGCGAAGTTTGGAGGGGCTGAATGAAAAAAATCTACAATTCCAAGTCGAAGCGAATTCATAGAAAGCGGTCGAAAATCGTACCAGCCGGGGATCCGCCACCTTCGAGTCGGCGCATCATGCTCGCCGACGACGACGTGATCTTGCAGCGTGCCTTCCGGCGCGAGGCAATCAAGAACGGAGACCAGCCGATCCAGGAAACCAAGGGGCGCGAAACCGTCAATCGCGCTGCGGCGGCGAACCCCGACGTAATCGTGTTGGATCTTGCGTTCGCCGATGCCGACGGGCGCGACGTGCTCGCGCAGTTGAAGACCGATGAGCGCACTGCGCATATCCCAGTCGTCGTTTGGTCTAGCGGTCGTTTCGACACCGGATCCGATTCGCGCGTCGTACTTTCATTGGGCGCGGAGGCCTACGTCGAGAAGTCGGGCACGAACTTGCTGATGAAGAAGCTGGATCGCGTGCTGCTGCGGCTCGCGAGCGATCGCGCTCCCAGCGCTTGAGCTGGCAGCGGCGAAAGCGGCGCTCGCTCACGAGTAAACGGGCAAGCTTCGATTGCGTGCCGCGGGATCTTGAATCGTCAACACAGGCACTCGACACGTCCGCGAGACGTCGCGCGCGACGCTACCGAGCAGGCGCTGCCCAGCGCCTGCTCGAGTGTCGCAGGGTCCGTCGAAGTTCGTAGCGATCAGGATGCGGTTGATTGCGGACACGGGTACGTTGCCTTCACTTACCGCGCACGGTGAGTACCGCCACGGGTGAGAGCCGCACGACGCGCTCGGCGACGCTGCCGAGCAGCGCGCGGCTGACTCCGCGCCGACCATGCTTGCCGAGCACCACCAAGTCGGCACCGGTCGACGCCGCTGCCGCGACGATCTCGTCCCAAGCGACACCCGCGCGAAGCACCGAATTGGCGTTTGGAAACCGCTCCCGTAACGTTTTTGTCGCGGCGTTCAATTGCGACTGGGCTGCCTGCTCGATGGGCGTCAACATCTCGCCCGGAAAATACAGGGCGGCACCGTAGCCCAAATTGGGAATTTCCCAGGTATGCACCAGGGTGAGCAGGGATTCGAAGCGTTGCGCGAGCTCGACGCCAAGGTCGAGCGCGCGCAACGAACAATCACTGAAATCGGTCGCAACCAAGACGTGTTTGAATGCCATTGTCTATTCCGAGGGAACGGGTCCAAGCTCGGCCCGCGAAGAGCGAACCCGCAGCTCGCACCGCGCGGCCCGTTGAGTCATGGGCGTGCTTCCCTGCGCCCTCGCATAGCAAGGGTTGCGCCAGCTCCGAGCGCGCCGAACTCGCCGCCGAACGAGCGATCTCTTGCTCGCTGAGCGTGCGGTTCACGCTATATCTGCGCCATAAGGAGCGCAGAATCTGCGTGCCGCACACGCAGCCCGCACGGCGGCGGTTTCGGTTACGGCATGCTTCTCGCTAACGACGAGGCATGAGTGACTCCGGCCGAGTGGTCGTGATTGGGACTGGTCCTGCCGGCGCAGCTGCCGCCGTCTTCTTGAGTCGCGCCGGCCTTGAGCCTTTGATTCTCGAGGCCGGGTCTGGCAAGGCATCACTCGGCCTGACGGTTCGTATCCGCGGGCTCACGCTCGCCAAGTTGAAGCCTTCGTTCGGGCGTCGCGAAGACTTGACGATGGTCGGAGACCCTGCCGCCGAGTTGTTCGAGAAGCTGGCGCCTGGCGGACTATCGAACCACTGGTCCTGCGCCGTTCCGCGGTTCGCTCCGGACGACTTTGCGGACGCCACACGCGCAGGGGAGCTTTACACCTGGCCGATATCCTACGCAGAGCTCGCGCCTTGGTATGACCGGGTGGAGCCGTTGCTGCGCATTGCCGGGTCGAAGCGAGACAGCGTGCGGTTGCCAGCGGCCCGCGTCTCCGAGGCTTGGGACCTAGGGAGCGAGTGGGATGCGGTGACGCGCGAAGCTTGGAAGGTGGGGCGCGACGTCGTAGCCATGCCGTATGCGTACGGCGCGCAGACCACCCTCACACGCGCAGCGACTGCATTCAACGCGTTCCGACGACTGGTGAAGCCCATCGAGCGAGATGGCGGCCTGTCGGTGCGCTTCTCGGCGCGGGCGCTGCAGCTCGAATGGTCGCCCGCGGAGCGGCGCGTCGTTGCGGTGATCGCTCGAAACCCATGCACGGGTAGCGAACAACGCATTCCCTGTCGCGCGGTCGTACTCGCGGCGGGTGCGGTCAACACCGCTGAGATCCTACTGCAATCGATGAGCGCCGATTTTCCGACCGGTCTCGGCAACGCGCATGGACTCGTCGGGCGCTACCTCCACGATCACCCCCTAGCGAAACTGGTGATTGACATCGGTGACGCGGTGCCGGTTGCTCCAGCAAGCTACGTGACACGCGCCGCGTTGGAGCAGTCTTCGCCCCTCTACGCGGCGGCGTTCATGCAATGGGCGGGAGCAACTGCACGGGGACGCAGCCTACTCAGCTCGACTCCGGGTCGAATCAGCCGCCTCGGATTTAGCATCTTCGGAACCATGGCCCCTTCGAGCGACGATTTCGTCGCGCTAGAAGCGAGCCCTCACGCGGCGCAACCGGCGCGGCTATTGTGCGCGCTGCGGCACCCGCCCGCGGCCATTCGCGTCCTCGAGCAGGCGCGTGACGAGCTCATGCAGATCTTGACGCGTGCGGGCTGGGCGCCGCGCATTGCCGCTTATCACCTGGAGGCGCCCGGTAATTCGGTCCATTACGGCGGCACGTGTCGGATGCATGCGTCGCCGCGCTTCGGCGTGGTCGACGGCAACTGCCGAATACATGGTGTCGGCAACGTGCTGGTCGCCGATTCGGCCGTATTTACCACCGGTCCTGAAAAGAACCCCGTGCTGACCGCAATGACACTGGCTGCGCGCGGCAGCAAGCTACTGGCAGATGAACTACAGGCAGGAGATCTTTGACCCGCGCCCTCGATCGAGTGGCACGAGCGATGCAGTACCCCCGGTCATGATGTGGTGCGAGCAGCATCGAGAGCGCCACGGGCAGCGTCGCACGTACCACCAGGGAGATCGAGCCGGCAGTGAGACGAACTTTCCGCTGGTTCTTTCTGGCTAGCCCGTTCGCTGAATCGGGCGGTGAGGCCGCAGCGGCGCGGCAAAGTCACGGCTTGAGTGAGCGGCGAACCGCCAGCGCGGCGAGCTCACCCGTACACCAGCTCATCGCCAGCGCTCCCGCAACGAGCGCCAGCTCTTCGAGGGTTAGCGGCGAGAGACCAAGAACGGAACGGAGTTTCGGCCAGAGTACGCATGTAGCGGCCAGCGACACGCCGATCACCACTGACGCATGCAACCATAGGTTGCTGTCGGGCGCCGAGCTCAACTTTCTCGCGGGGTAGGCGCTCAGCAATTTGGCAGCCGCCTCGTACAGAAAGACGCTGGTTGCCGTCGCCGTCAGGCTGACGCCGTAACGCGGCAACATCAGTAACAAAAGGAGGCCGATCGCGCCTTTTATCGCACCATCCACGAGAACGAAGCGCACGGTGAGCGCGTCGAGTAGCGAGCGATTGCGGGGTCTAGGCGAGGCATGCATCGTGAGCGCACTGTGATCACGCGAGAGGGCCAAAGCGGTCGGACCGTCACCCATGAAATTGATCCACAGGATCTGTAGTGCGCTCAGCGGGAGGAGCAGCGCGCCATGCTCGTTGCGCAACCCGAGAAACACGGAGCCGACCGCGCCACCCAGGACCAAGACCGATAAAGCCACGTTACTGGAGAACGTGAAGCGCACGAAGCTGAGCAAGTTCTCGAAGATGATCCGTCCCTCTTCCACTGCGGCAACGATTGTCGAAAAATCATCGTCCAGCAGCACCAGGTCCGAAACCTCTCGCGCGACGTCGCTGCCACGTTTGCCCATCGCAACGGCCACATCCGCGCGCTTCAGCGCGAGAGCGTCGTTCAAGCCGTCGCCGGTCACGGCGACCACTTCACCGCGGGCACGCAGAATTTCCACGATGCGCAGCTTGTGCTCGGGCAAGAGTCGCGAGAACACTCGGACCTCGGCCAGCGCGGTCGCGAGCTCGTCGTCGGAGGATGCTTCGACTTCGGCGCCATTCAACGCGCGCCCCGCGCTGATGCCGACGCTGTCGGCAATCGCCCGTGCCGTCGCCGGGTGATCGCCCGTGAGCATCATGACCGTGATGCCCGCACGCTCGGCAGAAGTGACCGCGGCACGAGCGTGTTCCCGCGGCGGGTCGCGCAAACTGACGAAGCCCAAGAACTCCAGGCTCGACTCGCGATCGCCCGGGCCAGCGGCAAGCCCTATCACCTTGCATCCGCGCGCCGCTTGCTGCTCCGCGCACTGCTCCCACGAGGCGCGCGCTTCGTTCGACAACGTGGAGCGTTCCAAGATGACGTCGAGGGCCCCCTTCAGGTAGCTGCGGAGCTCGCCCGACGGCATGATCACGGTGGCGCGCATGAACTTCCAACGGCTATCGAACGGGCGGCTCGATACTCGCGGATGGGCAGCGCGCAACGCGGCCGCGTCCGAACCACGCAAGCGCAGGAATTCGAATATTCCGCGCTCCAATGGGTCGCCAGCGTCGCTTTCCTGGTCGGCATCGTTGGCTAGCGCCAGCGCACGCAATGCCTCGTCTTCGTCGGGCGCCGTCAAGGCGTCGACGGTCAGCTGGTTCAGGGTCAAGGTACCGGTTTTGTCGGACGCGATGACGGTGACGGCGCCGAGCGCCTCCACTGCCGACAGGCGCCGCACCAGCGCATGCCGGCGAGCCATGCGTTGCACACCGAACGACAACACGAGCGTGACGACTGCCGGCATCCCTTCGGGTACCACCGCCACCGCGAACGCGACCCCGAACATCAGCACTTGATCGAGCCGTGCCCAACCGTCGACGACGAGCCCCGCGCACACGATCGCTGCGCTCAATGCCCCCACGTAACGGGCTATTCGAGTACCGAACTCGTCCATGCTCCGTTCGAGCGGCGTCTTGCCGGTGTCGATGCGAGCCAGCGCTCCAGCCATGCGCCCCATCGCGCTGTGCCAGCCGGTGTTCGTGATCTCCAGCTCCACCCCCCCGAGCACCAGCAAAGTCCCGCTCAGCAGTGTGTCACCGATCTCCCGCTCGATGGGCAAGGATTCGCCCGTCAACAGCGACTCATCGACGCGTGCCGACGCCCCGGCGACGATCGCTCCGTCGGCTGGAACGCGGTCGCCCGCCTCCAGCCGCACCAAGTCGCCGGGAACCAGACGCACGGCGTCCAGTTGAGCGAACGCCCCATCGCGAAACACCCAGGCTTTGGGCGAGCCGAGCTTGGCCAGCTCCTCGAGCGCCCGCTCGGAGCGATATTCTTGGAACAACCCGAGGCTTGCGTTCAAGAGCAGCACGGCCGCAATTGCGATTGCTTCGACGGGGAAGTGGCGTCCGCCCGCGTGCAACCAAGTGACCACGTCGACGCACAATGCCAAAAGCAGCAGGTAAACCAGCGCGTTCTGGAATTGCAGCAGCACGCGGCGCCACCACGGCAAACGCCGTTCAGGCGGCAGGCGATTTTCTCCGAACACGCTCAGTAAGCGAGCGGCCTCGGCGCTGGTCAGTCCGCGATTCTGCGGTGCAGCATCTTGCATGGAGCGCTCATGGCGATGGGGGCAGAGCAGTTCGGCTTGCCGTTGCTCAGGCGCGCGGGCCCTTGATCAAAAGCACGGGTTTGGAAGCCAGCCGTAAGACTTCTTGTGCCTGTGAGCCCAGGACCAGCTCGGAGAGCCCCGAGCGGCCATGCGTGGACAGGCAGATCGCGTCGACGGCGAGGCGATCTGCGAGGCGCACGATGCCAGCGGAGGGCTCGTTGTCCGAGACGACGTGGACACGAGTGCTGATGTAGAGACCACCCGCGCCGACGGGAACCAAACCGCGAAGTTGTTCCTCGAGATCGCAGGTGAGAGCATCTTCGTCTTCGGGTAGACGAACGTAAACGAGGTGCGCTTCACCGTCCGTCTGCAAGAGCCCGTAGCCCGAAGCGACCGCGTGGTTGCCGAGCTCCGAGAGGTCCGTGGCGATCAAGACGCGGTGGAACTGTGCTACCGACTCCGTCGGACGGTCCACCGTGCTTCGCGGGACACAAGCGACGTTGGTCGGCGCGCCGTGGAACACCCCGTGCGACACCGATCCTTGCCAAACGCGTGCGGCCCAGGACTTTTGACGGGTGCCGACCACGAGCAGGTCCACCTGGGATTTCGACGCCAGCAATGCGAGGTGCGCATCGCAGCGACCCCAACTTGGCGTCACGACGAACGAAACATCCCCCTGCCCTTCGATCTCCCCCGCCCAAGCCTTCAGGTCGCGATCGAGCAATGCTTCGAGCTCGGGGCTCATTCCCTCGAGCGAGATCGGACCGGGCACACCGAGCCTCGAGTGCTCGATAGCGGGCCAGACCACTTGCACGATCTGCAGATCACACGGCGCAATCTTGCGGAGCTCGGCGGCGAAGCGCAGGGCGGCCAGCGACGATGCTCCCATATCGACTCCGATCATCACGCGCAACGGGCGCTCGCCCTGCAACCAATCGCCAATGCGATTCGAGTCTCGCACCACGAGCACCGGGACCATGGAACGCTGCACGATTTGCTCGGCAACACTGCCGACCAGAAATCCTTGTTTATCGCGCGCGCCGAGCGACGAGACGACGACTAGCCGAGCGTGAATTTCCTGGGCGTATGCGGACAGGCATTCATCCGCGGCGCCATCCAGAACCACGGCCTCGACAGCGACCTCGTGCCGCAGCTGAAGGCGCTTGGCCCGGCTGGCGAGCAACTCCGCGGGCTCGCCCACGAACCGAATCGCCGAGGGACCGAGCTCGGGGCCTCGCGCAGAGTCGACGTGGACGAGCTTGAGGTCGGTCCCCATGCGCTTGGCGATCAGCGCGGCGGCGGCCTCCGCTTCGGCGGAGCTCTGAGAGAAGTCGGTGCCACAGACGATGGACATGGGTTCCTCGAGTCGCGTTCTGCACGAACCACGCCACGTCGGAGCGCCGCTGCCTTTGGCGGTTTCAAAGGCTGCTTGCGAGGCACGCGCACGCCGTGCGTCAGCCGCCGCGCAAACTCTGCGCGAGTGCCCGACCACCTTCCGTGCGCCTCGCACCATCCGAGCTTGGCGTGGTCTTTGCGTAAGAAAGGTCATCCACATGAAGTCCAAGTCCAAAGCTCCTGGGCGGGCGGAGAAGACCCAAATCTTGGTCGTAGGCGGTGGCCCTGTGGGCCTGTGCGCTGCACTCCTTGCCGCGCGCCGCGGACTCGACGTCACCTTGCTGGAGCAGAGCTTTCGCGGCTACGCACGCGGTCACGCGACGATTCTCCACCCATCGTCGTTACGGCTGCTCGCCGAGCTCGGGCTATCGCAGCAGCTACTCTCGGCGGGCCGCCCGCTGTCTTCGGTTCGACTCCACGCCGTTGACGGTTCCGTCCTCACCCTCGAGCTTCCTCTTCCCGCGCTCACGGTGCCGCAAACCAGGCTCGAAGAGATTCTGCTCAAGGCGTTGCATCGCGAGAACGTGCAATTGCGATCCTCGTGCGAGCTGACCCGGCTCGAGCCGGGCGCAGACTCCGTGCTGGCAACCGTGGAGCGCCGCCAACTGGTGGGCCTCGGCTCGCCAGCGAACTACAACGAGTGGCAGCCCATGAGCTCGTCGCTAGTCGAAGCGCAGTTCGTGATCGGCGCAGACGGTTACGAGTCCTTCGTGCGCTCTGCACTAGGTGCAGACAACGTCATCGCAGGTACGCTCGAGACGTTTGCGATGTTCGAGGGACCCGCGTTTCCGTCGAGCTCTTGCCTCGAGCTGTCCTTCGAGTCGGACTTGACGAGCGCGATCTACCCGCTCGCCGATGCGCGAGCGCGCTGGGGCTTTCAAATCGCGTCTGCGCTCGATCGACAACCCGACCTCGAGTTGCTTCAAACCTTGCTCGAAGAGCGCGTCTCGTGGCTCGCAGACAAACCCGAGGGCGTTGATTGGAGCATCGTAACGCACTTCGAACGACGCGTGGCTCGGCACTTTGGCCGCGAGCGCGTGTGGCTCGCGGGTGACGCGGCTCACGTAACGCACCCCTTCGGCGGCCAGAGCATGAACGGTGGGCTCAACGAAGCGCACGACTTGGTGGAGCGCATGGCCGAATGCTTATTCGCGAAGAAGCCGCTCGCGACATTAGAGCAATGGGGCGCAGAACGCGAGCGCGAGTGGCACAAGCTGCTGGGGCTCCACGCAGCCATCGAGTCGAAGCCGGGTGCACCGCCTTGGCTCGCCGACCAAGCTGCGCGCATCATTCCAACGCTGCCGGCTTCTGGCCGAGACCTGCAGCACTTGCTTCGTGAGCTCGGCCTAATCGTTCGCTGAAGCTGTGGAGACGGGTGTCGCAGAGCCGCGGCCGAGCGCGAGTGCCAGGAAGGGGGTCATCAAGTGTGAGGTGTTTCCTGTGGTGTAGTTTTCGCCTTTGAGCCAGATGTAGGGAAGGCGCTACGAAACAGTCCGAGTCGAGCCCGTGACCTCGAGTATTTGGCATTGAGTGCACGCGGCACGTTGAATCAGGCACTGAAATTGGCCGAACACTCGAACACTCGAAAACTCGAAAACTCGAACACGCGTTCGCGCACACGCGACTGTGTGCTCCCGCGAATATCGCGTGCTAAGAATGAGAGTTGGACTTCGGTTCTTAGGAGGATTCATGCGGCAAGTTGCTGTCGGCGGCATCTGCGGGTTGTTTGCTCTTTCGGTTTCGCTCGCGAGCGGCTGTGGCGGCAGCGCATTCTCCGCCTCGAATGGATCGGGCGGAGATCCGGGTGGCGAATCCGGCTCTTCGGGCATGAGTGAGGTCGGCGGCATGAGCGACGTCGCCGGCATGACGAGCACTGCCGGTAGTAGCACCGGCGGCATGATGACCTCGGGCGGTAGGAATGGCGGCGGCGGGACGACCAGCTCAGGAGGTGAGAGTGCTGGTGGCGGCGCGAGCACGGCAGGCTCCGGCGGGAGTGCGGGCGGCGCGTCGTGCGCCGTCGGCACGGTGAATTTCACGATGACGCCTGCCAAGGGCTCTGGTGGGGCCGCATTCTGCACCGGTTGCAGCGCGAATTTTCTGACCGTCACGGACTCGAAAGGCCAGACTGTCGTGCTCGATCGCGGCTGCAGCCTCGCCGAATGTGGCGCATGCATGCCGAGTGCATGTCCGCCAGTCGCTTGCCTCAACCAAAACGTGCCTGCCGAAGGCGTGAGCCGTAGCTGGAGCGAGACTCATTGGGTCGACAGTACGTGTGGTGCAACCTCGCTCGCGTGCGCCAGCGAGCATTGCGTCCCGCCCGGCAAGTACAAGGCGAAAATGTGCGCCCTCAAAAACACCACGCCGAACGGGAACTACTGCACGCCGGGCGACTCGCCCGTTTGCACCGAGGTTGACTTCGTCTTGCCCGGTGCGACGAGCGTCCAAGGAGTCATCGGCGGCTGACATCCGAATCGAGAGCACGCGCTAGACGCCGTCATGGTTTCGTCGGGGCACCTTCGCAAATCCAATCGCTGATGGTTCGAATATCGGTTGCGCTGAAGGGCGCCCGCCCAATGGGCATCTGCGCACCGCCGCACAGGCCCTTGCCGGTCAGCTTGTTCAGTAGATAGCTACTTTCCGGATGACCCGGGTCGATGACGGCCAGCTCACCACAGCATTCGCTCGCGCTTGCCCCAATTTCATACGCGATCCCGCCGGCTTGGAACGAATGGCAGATCTCGCCGCCGCAACCAGAGAACAGCGGCACGATATCGGCCGAGAAATCACGGTGAAGACCTGGGACACAGACGCTCGGAGTGCTCGCGGGCGCGCTGGAATCAGGGCACAGAGCTGGCGGTGGCAAGTTCAGGCCCGGGTTGCCACCGCTGGCTCGAGACTGAGTCGTGGGCGCCGAGCCGCAGGCGACGAAGACGACCGGGCAAAGCACGGCGCAGGTGACGCGAACGCACCCGACTCGCCCCGAAAAATTGATCGTGAAACAACTCATCTGCATCAGCATTCGCAGATAGCCGTGCTCACTGTGCCACGGGTTGGCCTTCTACTCGTGAGGCGATATGGGACAACGGCCATCGAAAATTGGCTGCCTGATTTCTCGCGCGTCGAGGCACTGCGGAAAATCCATCGACTCGGCGAATTGGTTGTATGTAAAGTCGCGCCGCGCGCACATGGCGAACCTCGTATCGTTGGAGATGGAGTTGGTGACCCCCGTTTCTTTTGCGCGACCCCAGCGCGCCTTCGCGCGTGTTGCGCTGCGCCCTTGGCTCGCGCTGTTTCTGTTCTGCGTTTCGCTTCTTTCCGCGCGCCCGGCTCACGCCTATCCGTGGATGATTCGACACGGATACACGGCCTGCGCCACGTGCCACGTCGACCCTTCGGGCGCCGGCGTGCTGACTGAATATGGCTCCGCACAGGGGGATGCCCTCTTGCGGATGCATTACGGGCCAGATAGCGGGAATGGCGATGCGCCGAAGTCAGCAGGTTTCCTGTGGGGCGCCGTGCAGCCGCCGAAGTGGTTCATCCCGAGCGGTGCGGTTCGCACGTTGATCGCCGACAGCAAGACGGGCAACGGTGCGTTTGCAACCGATTTGATCGTCATGCAAGCGGACTTGCGAGCAGCGATTGTCAGCGGGGGCTTTCGTGCTTACGCGAGTGTCGGCTTCGTGAACACGGACGGCTCGGCCGCGTCGCTCACGGGCCCCATCGTGTCCCGTCAACATTGGCTCGGTTGGGCGTTCGGCAAGGACGACGCCTTCCTCGTGCGCGCAGGTCGCATCGACGTGCCTTTCGGCATTCGCTCGATCGAGCACACCTTGTTCGTGCGACGAAGGACACGTACCGACCTGAACGACACGCAGGAACACGGCGTGGCGTTGGCGTACAATAGCGGCATGTTTCGCGCCGAGCTCATGGGGATTGCTGGCAATTACCAGATCTCACCCGACGCCTATCGCGAGCGCGGCTACTCCGGCTATGCCGAGCTTGCGCCGGCTCCGAATGCGGCGTTCGGCGTCAGCAGCCTCGTGACCCACGCCAAACGAGACGTATTCGTGTACTTGCCCAACACGCGCCAGGCGCATGGCGTGTTCGGGCGCTGGGCACCGGTCGCGCCAATCGTGCTCATGGCCGAAGCCGACCTCGTTTTGCAGTCCGCCACCTCATCCACCGGCTACGCCACGATGCTACAGGCCGACGTCGAGCCAGTCCAAGGTCTCCATTTCATTGCCACCGGTGAGAACATGCGTGTCGGAGGCACGAGCACGGGCACCTCTTGGAGTGGCTGGCTCGGTGCGGGGTGGTTTTTTGCGCCGCACGCCGACGTACGGTTCGACTTCCAGAAACAGAGCTTGGCCTTCGGCGATTCCAAGCTCGCCACCACGGCGCTCATGTTGCAATTCCATGTCTACCTATGAACCCATCCCCGAAGTCCGGCGTCGACACAGGAGCCGCATGAATTGCGTCAGAACAGCGATCCCGGTGCTGTTGGCCGTCACCGTGTTTGCCGGCCGCGTCGGTGACGCCCAGGCCAAAGAGGAGTTTCCGAACGAAATCGAGCAGGACGTCGCCGGAGTGAGCTACGAAGTGCCCTGCGGCGTGTGTCACATCAAAGGCAACACGGGCGGCAGCACTCCCATTATGCCCTTCGCGTTGGCTCTCCGCGATCGCGGGCTATCCGGTGACCGGGAATCGCTCTCGACGGCACTGGCGAAGCTCGCGGCAGACGGTACTGATAGCGACGGCGACGGTGTCGGCGACATCGACGAGCTCAAGGCGGGAACGGATCCGAACAGCTCCTCGAACGCAGACATCGCGACCGTCCAAGCCCCTGGCTACGGTTGCGGTGGTACTGCGCCCCATGGCAGCGGCGGTCCGGCCGCGGCGGGGGCGCTTGGCCTGGTTTGGCTGCTGCTCCAGCGCCGCCAAAGCACGACTCGGATGCTCGGAAGGTAACGAAGATGAACATCAGAAGCGCCGTACTGGCCTTGTGCCTGTTTGTTACGCCCCTCGGCTGCCAGTCCGAGCCGCTCGAAGTCGCACCAAACGTGAATCTGTCGC
This sequence comes from Myxococcales bacterium, assembly GCA_040348785.1. Taxonomy (GTDB): domain Bacteria; phylum Myxococcota_A; class Polyangia; order Polyangiales; family Polyangiaceae; genus PMG-095. The sequence goes on from JBEQTH010000027.1 coordinate 22,683, forward strand.
AGCTACAAGGCAAATGGTACGAGATCGCGCGGCTACCCCGCACGACGGAGGCGAACTGCCATGGCACGACCGCGTTCTACACGCAGGCACCCGATGGCTCTTTATCGCTGGTCAATCAATGCAACGTCGGGAGCGCCACTGGCAAGCTGCAGACGATCGCGATGACGGCCTCCGTTCCGGATACGGCAGTGCCGGCCAAGCTCGCGCTCAACGTCGGAGGTTATACCGGGGACTACTGGGTGCTCGAAGTCGGGTCCAACTACGAATACGCGGTCGTCGGTCATCCGTCGCGTCTCTACTTCTGGATTTTGAGTCGCACCCCAACGCTCGGAGCGGACGTTCTTTCCGGTATTCTCGACCGCGCAAAGGCCGCGCACTTCGAGACCGATGCGCTCGAGTACACGCCCCAGCCGCCGGCGGGCGAGCGCAACGATCTGAGCGCGCCGCAAGGAGACGTGCCGGAGCCGCCGCATTCCACGTGCGCAACCGCGGCGCCGGGCGCGCGTGTTGGATACTCGAGCCTCCCGCTCCTAGCGCTGGTGGGTGCGGCCGGTCTTGCTGTGTCCCTGCGCCGACGGCGAGATGCGCGGCGCTAGTCGCGAGTCGTCCAGCGCCAGTCCTTCGCCCGCCGATGCCGAGTTGCTTCGGCTCCTCGAACGTGCGTTCGCGCACCATGCGGGCGGGGACGCCCGCCTCGATGTCGACGATTTGCGGCGTGCTCTCGGACTCCGCAGCGAGTACCTGACGCGGCGAATCTTCGGCGCATTCGACCGCAACGGCGACGGGCAAATCAGCAAGGACGAGTTCTTTGCTGGCGTGCACTCGCTGATCACGGGCAGCGCACGGGAAAAACTCGCCTTCGCATTCCGGCTCTGGGATCACGACAATGACGGCTTCCTCACCCGCGAGGAGCTGCTGCGCATGATTTCGCTGAGCCTGGCCGAGAGTGACGTCGAGGAGCGCGTGAATCAACCCGCCGAACAGCTGGCGAACGTGTTGGTCCGCAAAGCCGACACGAATCAGGACGGCCGCGTGACGTTCGAAGAGCTGGTCGCAGTCGCCGAGCAGTACCCAGACCTGCTCACGCGCTTGACGCGCAGCGAGGCGATCTGGATCGCGCCCAACGAAGAGCTGCTCCTGATGCTCGACGAGCGAGCTGGACGCCCGCGCCAGCGCTCGAGCGGTTGGCTCACCCGCCATACGCCGCAGGTGACATTCCTGGCTGCATGGCTCGCATGCAATGCCGCAGTGCTCACCTGGTCGCTGTGCTTCGGTCGCAGCAGCCAAACCTTCGATTGGGCGATGCGAGTCGGGCGTGCTCTGGGCGCCAGCCTCGACCTGAACGCAGCGTTCGTCTTGTTGCCGGTGATGCGGCGTTTGCTTGGTTGGGTTCGACCGCGTTGGCTCGGCCGCGTTGTGCCGGTGGATGACGCAATCGAATTCCACAAGCTAGTCGGTCACGCGCTGTTCGCCCTGGCGCTCACCCATTCCGCGGCGTTCCTTCTGGCGTACGCGAGCGGACACGGTGGGCCTCTGCGGGTGCTAGCGACCAACCGAGGGCTGACCGGCGGAATTCTCCTCGCTGTGTTCGCGGTGATGTGGCTGTTTGCGCTCGGCTTCGTTCGCCGGACCAAGCGCTTCGAGCTCTTCTACTTCAGTCACTTGCTCTATCTCGTCTGGCTTGTGCTGTTGATCGCTCATGCACCGCGGGTACTGGTCTTGTCCGGCCTCGCCATCGTGGCCTTTCTGATCGAGCACTCGCTGCGTCTGCGGCGACGACGCCCCCTGAGCCGTGTTCTCACGGCCATGCCACTCCGCTCGGGGGTCACTCGGCTCGAGCTCGAACGCCCGGCCGGCTTTCAATTCGGCCCCGGCGATTACGCGTTCCTTCGCATTCCGAAGATTGCCCGGCACGAATGGCACCCGCTCACGATCAGCAGTGCGCCCGAGGTGCCAGCGCTCGGTTTTCACGTGCGATCGCTCGGAAATTGGTCGTCCGCCCTGCGCCGCTACGTCGAGACACCGAATCAGCAGCAATTGACGGCATACGTCGATGGGCCCTATCGGTCACCGAGTGAACGCATTTTTCGCGCCCGCTTCGCGGTCCTGATCGGCGCGGGCATCGGCGTGACGCCGTTCGCCAGTGTGCTCGAAAGCGCGGTCTTGCGCAGCCACGTGGCGCAACGTAGCTCGCTCGAGAAGGTGCACTTTTTTTGGTTGAACAGTGACCAGTACTCTTTCGAGTGGTTTCGGGGTCTGCTCGCTGCTTTGGAGCAAGAAGACCAGCGTCGGCTGCTCGACATTCATCTGTGCATGACCAGCATGCGGAGCGGCGTCACCGCTTTCGGGCTCGAGCTGGCGCGCGAGGTGATGCACGACGCCGGGCGCAGTGACTTCATCACCGGCCTGCGTACCAAGACCCACTTGGGACATCCCGATTGGGAAGCAATGTTGGGAGCGATCGTCGCTCAGCATCGTCCGTTCCCGGTCGATGTCTTCTTTTGCGGACCGCGAGGGCTTGCCAAAAAGCTCGAGCCGATCTGTCACCGCTTGGGAATGAGGTTCCGTGAAGAAAGGTTTTGAGCTGTGCGCGGCTCTGCTTTTGGCTTCGCTCCTCGCGTGCTCCAAAGGCACCCCGCACGCACGTCCCAGCGACCACCCGTTCAGCTGCTCGAGCTGTCACGGACCGGAGTTCCAATCCACGTCACGGCCACCGCATCCGCATGTACGTCCCGAAACGTGCGGTGTTTGCCACTCGCAAAGCTCGTGGCACGGCGTTCGTATCGAGCATCCGTGGTGGCCGCTGACCGGCGCACATGCCCGCGCTGCCGCCGATCAAAGCCTGGCCGGAACGGAGCAGCACGTGAAATGCTTTTGGTGCCACCGCGGTGAGCCAGCGGTTTTCGGGGGCACTCCCACGACGTGCATCGGCTGCCATGCAGACGATCGTGTTGGCGTCCGCTTTCCCGAGCACGACACCTTTTCGGCGAGCTGTGAAACTTGTCACGGGACCGAAGCGTGGAAACCCGCGCGGCACCCGGCCGTGGAGACCCCGGAAGTCCCGAGCGCCAGCGCGTCGGCAGCGAAGTCTGCACAGGCGCCCGTGGCCGCTCCCCACCCGAGCGCCGTGCGCGTCACCCCCACTCCAAAACCACGCGTTCCGACACCCGACATCGTTTCGCACGCAAGCCGCCACCACTGAGGCGCCACAGCCGGCGGGCGTCATGAGCCGAACGACGCGCCACGTGGCCGTCCTACGTCTGCATTTGCGAATTGGGGCAACAATCCACATTGCGTCGAGTCATCGTTGACCTAAGAAGTGGGGTGCTCGCTCGTTGTCGTCCATCGCGAGCGGATGGGAGCCTTGTCGATGACTTCATCTTCCGAGAGAACACGCCGCTCGTTGCTAGTTGGGACGGCAACGGCGGCAGGTTGGTTGGCTGCAACTGCGTGTGGCTCATCCCAGCCTGCTGCGAAGGCGGCTTCGGCGGAAGCCGGAGAATCCGAAGACGTATCAGCGAACGAAGACCTGATGAGAGAGCACGGCGCGCTAGCTCGCCTGTTGCTCGTCTACGAGTCGGCACTGGCACGGCCCTCCCTCGAACCGGCTGTGACCGTGACCGTGCACCGCGCGGCCGATTTGGTGAGCACGTTCATCGAGCAATACCACGAAAAGCTCGAGGAAGACTTCCTCTTCCCGCTCCTGGAGCGCGCGGGAAAGCACGTCGAGCTGGTGCGCACGCTCCGGACGCAGCACGTCGCAGGGCGCGTGGTCACGCAAAACATCCTGCGCGTGACAGCACCCGGCGTCGTGACGAATCGTGAAGAGCTGAGTCATTTCGTCCAGGCGTTCGTGCGCATGTACCGCCCGCACGCCTCGCGCGAGGACACCGTGATCTTTCCCACGCTGCACGAGGTCACGAACGTCAAACAGCTGCGCGAGCTGGGCGATCAGTTCGAAGACGAGGAGCACCGTCGCTTCGGCAAAGGCGGGTTCGAGTCCGTCGTGGCTCAAGTGGCGGAGCTCGAGCAGCAGCTCGGCATCGCCGATATCGCGCAGTTCACGCCTGCATAATGGTTCTCCAGAAATCGTCAGCGCGGCAAGTTGCCCGCCCCCCGTTTTCTAACCGCGTGCAAGCTCCAAGACGACGCGCCCATCGATTCGACCGGCCTCCATACGCCGGAAGACGTCGTTGATGTCCTCCAGCGCAGCCGTCTCGTAGGTCACTGCGACTTTTCCTTCGGCGGCGAAGCTCAACGCTTCCGCGAGGTCCTCACGTGTACCGACGATCGAACCGCGAACCGTCTTGCGGTTGAGCACCATGTCGAAGATGGAAAGCGGGAACTCCCCGGGCGGAAGGCCGACGAGCGCCATCGTCCCCTTGCGCCTGAGAACCTCGAGCCCATCGCTGAACGCGCTCGGAGAGACGGCCGTGACGAGCACGCCGTGTGCGCCACCGTTCGTTGCTTTCAGGATTCGCGCTGCCGCGTTCGGGTCTCTGGCGTCCACGGCCAAGTCCACATCGAGCGCGTTGGCCAGCTGAATCTTGTCCGTCGCAACGTCGACGGCCACGACGTGAAGCCCCATCGCCTTGGCGTACTGAATGGCCAAATGCCCGAGGCCACCCACGCCGGACACGACCACCCATTCCCCAGGTTTCGCGTCGGTCTCCTTCAAGCCTTTGTAGACGGTCACGCCTGCGCACAGGATTGGCGCCACCGCCGAAAACCCGACGTTCGATGGCAGGTGCGCCACGAAGCTCGGGTCCACCAGGACGTACTCGGCAAAGCTTCCATTGACCGAGTAACCCGTATTTTTCTGGTTCTCGCACAGAGTCTCCCAACCAGTCAGACAATACTCGCAGTGACCACAAGCACTGTACAGCCAGGGCACGCCAACTCGATCGCCCTCCTTCACGGCGGTGACGCCCGCCCCCGTCGCGACGATGTAGCCCACGCCTTCATGACCAGGAACGAACGGGGCGTGCGGCTTCACTGGCCAATCGCCGACCACCGCGTGCAAATCGGTATGGCAAACACCAGTCGACACGACCTTCATCAAGGCCTGCCCAGGGCCAACTTCCGGGATCGGCAGCTCCTCGATCGAGAGCGGCTCCCCGAGCTGACGGACGACAGCTGCCTTCATCGATTTGGTCATCGAATCCTCTTCCTTCACGCGTTACGGCTTGCGAACGGTGCTTCGCGTGACTGCTCGCACCTAAGCAACGCACGTGCCGTTCGGGAAATGCGACGTACTTCCGGTTGTCGCGCGCAAGCACTGCGGCATCGTGCGCAAAAGCTGCGCGTTGTGCCCGACGCGATTGGCGTTCCGTCTGTCTCGAGGTCGAACGATGCCTGAGGCCACTGGCGCGATCCTTGCGTTGGTGCGCGCGGAGGAATCACCATGCCGCTCGTCTACAACCCGACGCAGAATCACGTCTCCGAAGTCCTGATCGTGGGCGGAGGACCAGTCGGGCTCTTCGGTGCGCTGTGCGCCGCCAAACGCGGGCTAGCCGTAACCGTGTTGGATCGCGGATTTCGAGGCTACTCGCGAGGCCATGCGACCCTCCTGCACCCCGCCACGTTGCGCCTCATGTCCGAATATGGCCTGAACGGCAAGCTGCTCGCGGCGGGGCGCGCTATCGGGCGCGTCGAGCTTCGTCTCGACGATGACTTCTGGGCCACCCTCGATTTACCCAGCCCCGCATTGACCGTCGCGCAGAGCGCATTCGAAGAGATCTTGCTGAAAGCGCTGCAGACCGAAGACGTCGAAATCGAGTCGCCATGGGAAGCAACCTCGTTGGTCCAAACGAGCGACGGGGTCGACGTGCACGCCACTCGCCGCGAATTGGTCCCGTTCGGTTCGCCGACCCTAAGCAAGGACTGGCAACCGGTCGAATCGTCGCAAATCCACGCTCGTTTCGTGATTGGGGCAGACGGTCGCGAGTCAAGCGTGCGATCGAGCTTGGGTATCGAAACTTTGACGGCCGGGGAGCGCGAGAAGTTCGCGATGTTCGAGGGCCGACGCGCCATGCCGCGGGAAGACTTCGCGCTGTCGTTCTCGAATGGCCTCGCTTCGGTTGCGCTCCCTTTGTCGGGTGAGGCGGGTCGCTGGGGCTTCCAAATAGCCGAGGATTCGAAGCTCGTACCCAACCTCGAGCAGTTGCGAACACTGCTCGAGGAGCGAGCAAGCTTTGAGCCAGAGCTGCCGGACGAATTGCACTGGAGCACGGTGACGCACTTCGATCGACGTTTGGCTCGACGCTTTGGGCACGGTCGCGTCTGGTTGGCGGGAGACGCGGCCCACGTCACGAGCCCATTCGGCGGCCAGAGCGTGAACGGTGGCCTGCTCGAGGTTCACGAGCTCGTCGAGACGATGGCAAGCTGTCTCCGGGCGAATGGAGCGTTGGCCGAGCTCGATCAAATCAGTGCGCGTCGCGAGCGCGAGTGGCACAAGCTGCTAGGAATCGAGTCGCATCTGGAGGTGCGGCCGGGCCTAGCCGCTCCGCTCACTCGCTATGCGCATCGGATCCTACCAGCGCTTCCCGCTTCTGGACGTGACCTTCAGTACTTGCTGAGTCAACTCGGCTACGTCTCGTATTGACGGCTCATTCAGCGATAGACCGCGGTTAGGGACAAAGCGAGCGGCTCGGCCCTTGGGAAACGCGGACGAGTCGCGCACGTGCTTGCCGCGTTCGCACGTTCAGGGTCCGGTCCTGCTACGAAGCACGCTGATTCGTCGAGCTCGGTCGGACGACGAACACCGAGCAGTGGGCATGATTGACGACTCGTGCTGCAGTCGTGCCAAGAACGCGATCCAGGCCACCGTATCCGTGTGAGCCGATGACCAGAAGATCTGCGCCCCACGTCTCGACGGCGGTGCACAAGCCCTGCCAGGGGGTAGCGATCAGCGTCTTGATTTCAACGCTGCGTCGCAAGGCCTCCGGCAGGGTTTTTCTCGCAGCCTCCAGCTCCTGGTGGGCTTTTTGTTCAAGGTACGCCTTTAGGTCCACGCCCGGGCACTGCCAGGCCTCGGCCGGGATTTCGGGTGGCACGCCAATCACGCGAACCAAGATCAACTGCGCGCCAAAGCGCACGGCGAGCTCGGTAGCCGAGGCGACGACTTCGGCTTGACGCGGGGACCCGTCGACGCCGACGACGATCTTGTTCACGTTCATGGAGGGGTCCTACTTGGCAAGGCGGGTGTGAAGTAGCTCGGCGAACGCGCGGCATGCGTCTACCGTCGTGAAGATGCCGACCACCTTGTTGTGTTGAACGACTACGGCGCAGCCGTACTTCTTTTCGGCCATGGTCGCCACGACCTCGTCCAGAGCCACGTCCGGCCCGACGACGTAGGGATTCTGCGTCATCGCATCTTCGACCGTGACGGTTTTCGGATCGACGTCCCGCAGGGTCTCGATCAGGTTCAGATCACGGTCCGATAGGATGCCGACGATGTGCCCTTCGTGGAGCACGGGCAGGTGTCGAATGCGATGTTCGCGCATCATGCGATGTGCCAGCGCCATCGCTTGTTCTTGGCCGATAGTGTGCGGCGCCGTCGACATGTACTTCTGAATCGCGGGGATCGGTTTGCTCATGAATAGCTGACTTAGCAATTGGTGTTCCACCCGGAAAACACACGAGATCGGCAGGCAAACGCAGATTTTTCGCGCCCATACCGCAGCTCTTGCGGCGCGGTTCGAAAGCTCCGTGATTCGCGCGCCAACTCACTCGCAGCCCGTTGGCACGTCGAATGCAGTGCGACAACGGAGGTTCAAATCATGTTCAGGAACGAAGGCACACTCGATCGCATGCTCCGCGTGGCTCTCGGTCTTGGGCTGCTGGCACTGGTCGTCGTTGGTCCGCAGTCGCTCTGGGGCCTGGTCGGCCTGGTGCCGCTCGTCACCGGGACGATCGGATTTTGCCCGCTGTACAAAGCCTTCGGATTCTCTTCCGACGATCGCCCTGGACGGCATGCCTCGGGTCCGACGGCCCCATGAGCGTTTCGCGAATCCTCTTCGGGTTTGCTGAATCCCCGAAGCATCCAACGAGGTGAGCCACCATGAACAAACCGAAATACGTCATCGTCGTCGGCATCGATTACACGGCGGCATCCGAACGCGCGCTCGACGAGGCTTTTGCATTGGCGAGCACCAAACACGGCGTGCAGCTGCACATCTGCAACGTTCGCTGTGCGCCCGGCATCCAGGTCGCGTTGACGGGAACGCCGGTCCCACCACCGCCCTGGGAGGATTGGGCGAGCGAGCTCCGCGAGTGGGTCGCGCGCAAGGTCGCGGCATACCAGGCCTCGCTGAATGTGACGCCGTTCAAGCACCTCTACACTCACCAGCGCATGAACGATCCGGCGCATGAGCTTGCCCAACTCGCCTCGGACGTGGAAGCCGACGTAGTTGTGGTGGGCACGCATGACTGGCATGGCGTGGCTCGCCTGGCGCTCGGCTCTGTCGCAGAAGCCGTCACTCGCCTCGCACCGTGTCCGGTGCTCGTCGTGCGCAAGAAGGCACTCCCACTCCCCGTCCCCGCCATTCAGCCACCCTGCCCCGCTTGCGTTTCCGTTCGGCAGAGCTCGGGCGGAGCGACGTTCTGGTGCAATCAACACAGCCTTCGTCCTGATCGTTGCGTCGATGGCGACGCAGCACGCCAAGTGGCTCCAGGCGTTCGCCGAGCTACCGAGTAGCTCCCTCCCGCCCTCAACTACTCGTTGACGTCGACCTGGGGCGCAACGAAGCCGTCAGGGGCAGGATTCATGGACACCGTGCGGTCCGCGCGCGGGAAATCTCCGGCTTTCGTTGGAAGTACCGAAGCTACGTGAACGCATTGCGCAACGCGACGCGCTTCACGACCTCGACCAAGCCGAGGTACGTGACCGTCGCGCCGGCAAGGAAAGCGCAGTACGTCAGCGGCAGCGGGACGAAGCCGAGCCCGCCAGCTAGTGGACTGAGCGGGAGCGCGATAGCCAGGGCGACGACTCCGAGCGCCGTCCAAGTGAGGGCTGCGCTCGGCCGGCTTCTGAGCGGATTGCCGCCGGTGCGGATGACGAAAATGACCAAGGTCTGGGTGAGCAGCGACTCCACGAACCACCCGGTGTGGAACGCGCGCTCCGATGCGTGCAGGACGCGCAGCAAAACGAAGAAGGTCATGAAGTCGTACAGCGAGCTCACGGGGCCGACCAAGAGCATGAATTTTCGGATCAAGCCGATATCCCAGCGCCGCGGCTTGCGCACGAAATCCTGGTCGACGGCGTCAGACGGGATGCCGACTTGCGCCATGTCGTACAAGAAATTGTTGAGCAGGATCTGCGTGGGAAGCATGAGCAAAAACGGCAGCATGACCGCGGCTCCGGCCATGCTGAGCATGTTGCCGAAGCTCGAGCTCGTACCCATCAGCAGGTACTTCATGACGTTGCCGAACGCCTTGCGGCCTTCGAGGATCCCGGTGTGCAGCACCGCCAGGCCGGGCTCGAGCAAGATGATATCCGCCGCGTCGCGCGCCACGTCCGTCGCGCTCGACACGGAGATGCCGACGTCTGCGGCGTGCAACGACGGAGCATCGTTGATGCCGTCGCCCAAGAAGCCGACGACGTGGCCGCGCACTTTCAACACCCGTAAGATGCGGTTCTTTTGCGCTGGTGACACGCGCGCAAAGACCCGCACGTTTTCCGCTACGTGAAACAGTGCCGCATCCGTCATTGCGTCGATGGCGTCTCCCAGCAAGAGGCCCTCGGTTGGGATCCCCACACGCTCGCAGATTTGGGCCGTGACGAGCTCGCTATCCCCGGTCAGGACCTTGACCTGCACCCCAGCGTCGAGCAGCCGCGCCAATGTCTCGCGCGCATCGCTGCGCGGAGGGTCGGCGAATGCCACGAACCCAGCCAAAACCAAGTCTTTTTCGTCGGACTTGTCGAACGGCCGACCGCGCTCGACCGACCGATACGCCACGGCCAAGACGCGATAGCCCCGCGCGCTCAGACTTTGGAAAACACCGAACGCGCTGGCCTTCGCTGCGGCATCCAAGGGGGTGTTCCCGGTGGCGAGCTCTTGGCTCGTACACACCTGCAGCACCTGCTCAGGGGCACCCTTACTAACGAGGAGCGCTTCTGTGCCGCGCTCGGCCACCACGCTGACGCGTCGGCGCTCGAAGTCGAACGGAATTTCGTCGACCTTCTTGAAGCCGGAAATGTCTGGATGCTCGTGACGCAGAACCGCGGAATCGAGCGCGTTCAGCTTGGCTTTGCGGAGGACCGCGTCATCGACGGGGTTGTCGATACCGCTCTCGAAGTAGCTATTGAGATAGCACAGGAGCAACGGCCGCTCCGCGCGTGCCCCGAGCGGATTGACCCACTCCTCGAGCGACATTTCACCGGTCGTCAGCGTGCCGGTCTTGTCGCAGCACAGGATATCGATGCTGCCAAAGTTTTGGATGGCGGCCAGGTTCTTCACGATCACGTTGGATTTGGCCATGCGCACCGCGCCCCGCGCCAGCGTGACGGTGGTGATCATGGGCAAGAACTCGGGCGTCAAACCCACAGCCAAAGCGACCGCGAACAGCAAAGACTCCAGCGGGTCTCGATGCATGGCGGCGCTCGTCAGGAACACGAACAACACCAAGAACAGTACCGTCTTCAAGATGAAGGAGCCGAAGCGAGCGATGCCGTACTCGAACTCCGATTGCGGTGCTTTCTGCGCCAAGCTCTTGGCGATCGCGCTGAAGGCCGTCTCGCTACCGGTTTTTTCGAGCAACACGACGCCGGTGCCACTGACGACCGATGTGCCCATCGACACGCGGTCGGTCGGGTGCTTTTCGACAGGCAGAGATTCGCCCGTCAAAGCGGCCTCGCTCAAGTGTAGATCCTTACCCTCGAGCACGACTCCATCGGCCGGAACCAAATCGCCGGCGTCGAGCCGCACGATGTCACCTGGCACGACCAGCCGGCGCGCGAGCTCCCTGTACTGCCCGTCACGACGTACGGTAGCTGTTTGCGCGATTTGCGCCTTGAGAGCGTCCGCCGCCTGCCGTGATCGACGAGTCTGCACGAACTCGACGACGACGCTCGAGAGCACGATACACAGCAAGATGGCCGCATTCACGAAGTCGCGCACCACGGCCGACACGACGCTCGCTAGCAGAAGAATGGCCACGAGTGGGCTGGCGAAGCGGCCCATCAGCTCGCGCACAGCGCTCGTCCTGACGACGGTGGATGGCTCGTTGAACCCGACCGACGCCAGTCGACGTGCGGCCTCTTCGCTATCGAGCCCCTTCGCAGCGGAAAGCGGTGCGGAGGAAATGCCGCTGGGTATCGAGACCGGAGCACCCATCATCATTCGATCTCCGGCTCAGGCGGCGCTGCGCAGTACGCCAGTGGGAAGCTCGGCCTCTTTCGCCGCTTCGTTCAACGTGACCACGCGTTCGAAGCGGCCATCTTTCCGTTCAGCTTGCATGGGTTAGCGGATTGGGTGCTGAAGATGCAAGGCCGATGCCGCATCGAGCATGAACGAACCGACGAGCACGGTCGGCGAAAGGCGCGGCCCGATTGCGCGGTAATCGGCACAATCTGCGTTGCGACCGAACCTCGCGCAGTCTTTGCGCCCGAGCCAGCCCGCCGTCACGAGTGGCGAACCGAGTGCCACGAGCAGAGCACGATGGACAGCCGTTGGCCTGCTGATTGCTACGTGCTGACCGAGGGTCGGCAAAGTGTGAAAGCCGGCAGAGTCGAGGCATGGCATTCACGTTGAACAACTCGGACCGCTGTCCGTCACCGAGCGCGGTATTGGTCGTCGATCAGGAACCGCAACTCTGGCGCTCCGCGAGCCGTGCTCTCGAAAGGACGGGCGTCGACGTCCTGCACGCGTCGTCGGGCATGGCTGCTCGAACTGCGTTGCGCACTGGCAACATCGCCGTCGTCGTTTTGGACATCGACCCGCCCAATGCCGACGCCATGGCCCTGCTCCGAGACGTGCACCGGGATTTCCCGGAGGTCGAGCTGATCACGCTCGGTAGTGCGGGAAGCAAGTGGCGCATCCACGAGTCCTTGAATTGCGGCGCCAGCAGCTTCCTCGGCAAACCGCTGGACCCCCTGCTCTTGAACGCCCAAGTTTCTGCCGCTCGCCGTAGCTTCGAGATGAATCGACGCCATCGCACACGCTACCTGAGCTTGGAAGGCTCATTACAAGAAGCTCGCTGGCTGCTCGAGGAGCTGCCCCGGCAACTCGCTCAACAACTCTGCAGTGCCTGGGAGCTGCGGCACGTGGAGACCGGCGCCCATATTCGTAGGATTGGAGACTACAGTGAGCTCTTGGCCGTGCAGCTCGGGTTCGACGCGGCCGCGGCAACCACGCTCGGCCACCTGGCGATGCTCCATGACGTGGGTAAGATGGCCATTCCGGATGCGATCTTGACCAAACCGGGCAAGCTGACGGTCGAAGAGCTCGCGATCATGAAGCTGCATCCGGAAGTCGGCGCCCGCATGCTCACGGGTCTTCGCCACCCCTTTTTGGATCGTGCCGCGACGGTCGCGCTCTGCCACCACGAACGTTGGGATGGCAGTGGTTATCCGGGAAAGCTTCGCGCTGACGAGTGCCCGGAAGATGCGCGCATCGTCGCGGTTGCCGACGTCTACGATGCGCTGGGACAAGCGCGTTGCTACAAGCCGGGTTGGAGCAACGACGCGATCGTGTCGTACTTTCGCGAAAGCTCGGGCACGCTTTTCGAGCCGCGAATCGTGGCTGCATTGCTGGACAACCTGCCGCGCTTGCGCGAAATCGCAATGCAGCTGCCTGAGACGGAGGTACAGGACGACTCGGGTTATCGACTGCGTATCGCCGAGCGCGCTCGAGTCGCCGTCTGACTTCCCTGCGTTCGGCGTGAGGCGGTGGTTCCAGCGTCAGCTCGGACGGCGCGGCGACTTGCGACTCGACTCATCATCGAGGGCACGTAGCGCAGGCGTTTCGAGGTCGTCGAACTGGCCGTTCTTCGTGGCCCAGCTGAAAGCGATCGCCGCGCCCGCGGAGAGCACTAAGGTGATCGGCAGAATCAAAAACAGGATGGTCATCAGCGCTCCTCCTGGAACGTCTTGCTGCGCAATGCCAACGTCACGACCGTGATCGAGCTGAGCGGCATCAGAATCGCGGCCACGAGCGGGCTCAGGTGGCCGCTGATCGCCAGCGCGATACCGACCACGTTGTAGGCCAAAGACAGCCCGATCCCCAAGCGAATGGCGCGCACCGTGCGGCGCGCGCCCACCGCTGCAAGCACCACCGTGGCCAACCCCGGGCGGGTCGTAAACACGTCGGCCGCCGCCAAACAGACCTCGGCTCCACCATGCACGGCGATGCCTACGTTGGCCGCGGACATGGCGGCAGCGTCGTTCACGCCGTCTCCGACCATGAAGACGCGCTGCCCCGCGCTCCGGAGCGTCTGAACACGCGCAAGCTTGGCCTCGGGCGTGGCACCGCCGCGCGTCGCGGCGAAGGGCAGCCCGAGATCGTTCGAGATGCTTTGCACCACCTGCGGATGATCTCCGGACAGCAATTCGAGCTCGAAGCCGAGCGATCGGAGGCGCTGCAAGCTACTGCGAGCGTCGGCACGAACGGTATCGGCGAACGCGGCAACTGCCGCCAGCCGACCGTCGACGGTGACGACCACCGGAGTGCGCCCGTTGGCGGCGTGGGCTTCGACCAAAGCCCGCGCCCAGCCGGGTACCTCGACCTCGGAGTCGATGCTCGTGAGCGAGCCGGCCCAAAGTCGCTGCTTCGATACTTCCGCGATCAAGCCGCCTGGGACCTCCTTCACCATGCCGCACACCAGGTCATTGCCGGGAAATGCCCGCTGAATGGCACGACCGAGCGGATGCGACGAGTGCTCCTCGGCGCTGCGGAGTAGCGCCTTCGTCTCGAGGTCGCCGTCCCACGCAACGAGGTCCAGCCGCCCCTCGGTCAGCGTGCCGGTTTTGTCGAAGACGAAGCGACCGGGTCTCGCCAGTTCTTCGATGAACTCGCCACCCTTGAAGAGGATGCCAACCTGGGCCGCTCGACGCAACGCCGCACTCACCGCGAGGGGGGTGGCCATGCCCAGAGCGCACGGACAGGTCACGACGAGCAGGGCCACGGTGTGGTCCAGGGCGTGCGGCGCATCGAGGCGTAGCCAGAATAGGAACGTGACCGCGGCCGTAGCGAGAATTGCCAGCACGAAGTAGCCCGCAACGCGATCGGCGAGGCGAACCACGGGAGCACGTTCGCGCTGCGTGATTTCGACGGCGTGCACCAAGCGCCCGAGGCGCGTCTCGGCGTCCGCGCTCTCCACGCGAACGCGGATCGGCGCCACGCAATTGACGGTCCCCGAGTGAACGCGATCGCCAACGCTGATGTCTTGTGGCTGCGACTCGCCGGTGAGTAGCGAAGCATCGATCGCCGAGTTACCGCTGACGACGCGTCCGTCGACGGGAATTCGTTCGCCGGCCGCGACCTCCACCACACTGCCCGGGCTCACATCGGCGGCCGACACCTGGCGCGTGCTCTCACCTTCGACCAGGCGGGCGGTCGCAGGCGCCAAGGCGGTCAGTAGCTCACTGGCGCGCGTCGAGCGGCGATGATGCGTGCGCTGCAGGTAGCGGCCGATGAGCAACAGAAACGTGAGCGTGCATAAGGTGTCGAAGTAGACGTCGCCGGTGGCATGCACCGTGTTTGCGACGCTGCCGACGTAACCTGCGAGAATGCCAATGCTGACTGGCAAGTCCATGTGCGGGGTTCGCGTGCGCAACGCGGCGAGCCCGCCGCGGAAGAACACCGAGCCCGCCAAGAACACCGTCGGCGTCGTGATGAACAGGCTACCCCAACGGAACAGCGAGACGTACTCGGCCGTCATGCCTCCGAACGCGCCACTGTAGAGGGCCAACGCCATGAGCATGACGTTGCCGGCCGCAGCCCCCGAAAGGCCAACCCTCAATAACAGAGCTCGGTCGCCGCGGCGCTGTTCGGCAACGCGATCTCGCGTACCCGCGGGATGCGGGCGGTAACCAAGAGCGTCCAAAGCACGAGCGATCGCGCTGAGGGGCGCGCGAGCTGGATCCCACACCACGCGCAGCACCGAGCGCGTCATGTCGAAGCGCGCCTCGACCACCGCCGGCGCGACTCGTGACAGGCGTTCGACGAGCCAGACACACGCCGAGCAATGAATGCCCTCCAAGTACAGCTCGACCGACGAAAGGCCCTTCCCGACGTTGCGGCACTGCTGCTCGAGGAAGCGCGGGTCGTCGAGCTCTTCGAAGCGAAGACGGCTCGGCGCGGGCGCAGCCCGGCGCTCGGCGGCGCTCTGCCGGTCGTAGTATCCATCGAGCCCAGCGGAGTCGAGGATGGCGTGGACCGCGGCGCAGCCGTCGCAACAGAACTGTGTGGTCCGACCGCGCTCGATGCGACCAGGGGGAACCGGCAGACCGCAATGGCTACATGCGCTGACGGGCTCTGATGCAATGTTGAGCGCGGCGTTCGACATGGCTCAGCGCTGCTTCCGATGGCAGGGGCAATCTTTGATGGCGGGCGCTTGGCCGCCCGCTGCGTTCGGAACGAGCCCGGCGAACGACGAAAGGCGAGTGCGCGTGACGATCGTGCCGAGCCCGATGACGAAGATCAACGCGGCGCTCAGCACGGGCACGTGCCGGCGGATGCGATGCAACGCGCTGCCGAAGAAGAAGCCGACTCCCAGCAGCAACGGTGCGTTTCCCAGCCAGAGCGCGAACATCACGAGCGCGCCCTCGGTCGGCCGCGCAGTCCCCGCCGCCGTAAGCACGAAGGCGTAGAGCCAGCCACAAGGCAGGAGCGTCGTCGCCAAACCCAAAGCCACGGCTCGCCCGGACGACGGACGTTCTCGCAGCGATGACAGGAAACGCACCACGAACCCAGGCAAAGCCCGCCGCACGGGCAACCAACGCACGCCTTGAGTCTCTAACATCGCGTTCAGTCCCCAGAGCAGCAACAGGGCCCCGGCTCCGATCGCGGCGATTTGACCGAGGCCCGCCGCTGCGCCCGCCAAGTCCAAGGCTTTGCCGGCGGTGCCAGCTGCGGCCCCCAACGCCACGTAAGCCGCGAGCCTTCCGGCTTGATACGCGAGCTGCAGTCGGGCTCTTGGCAGCGCACCAACCGTCGGGTCGCTGACCATGGCCGCGAACGGCC
The DNA here is from genome assembly GCA_040348785.1 of Myxococcales bacterium. Taxonomy (GTDB): domain Bacteria; phylum Myxococcota_A; class Polyangia; order Polyangiales; family Polyangiaceae; genus PMG-095. The sequence goes on from JBEQTH010000027.1 coordinate 38,867, forward strand.
CGCACATCGCCGCGCAATGCACGCTTCCGAGCACGCTTGCGGCGACCAGCGGCAGGAGCAAGTGCAGGTTCATCCCGCCCCCCGCACGATATCGCTGCGCAGCGTGCTCGTGATGCGATCGCTGCCCTGAGTCACGACGAAGCGAAACTCCCACAGACCCAAGCGCGGCGCGCTCAGCGATGCCGAGTACAAGCCGGGGCCGACACGCAGAAAGTCGAGCGGAGCTCGTTGGCCAGCGTAGGCGTTCGCAAACGCCGTCGCGCGGACGGTCGCGGCGTTGGGCTCGTGACCGCTCGCGTCGGCGATGCGCACTCGGACCGTGGCGTTGCCGCGAGCGTCGACTGCGATCCCGGGCACGAGCTCGATCTGGTACGCGAGGCGCTGGTTGTCCGCCGCTTGTGCTTGCGTCCGATCCCAGTGCAGCGCCTGCTCGTAGTAGTTCGGCTCCAAGGCGAAGCTCGGATCGTGTACCGCAATCATGGCCAGCGAGCCCACACCGAGCGTGGACGCCAGCAGCAGCCCGACGGGCATCCAAACCCAGCGTGACCCTTTGTCCGAGCTCTCGACTACGTTCATCATGGTTTACCTTGTGGGCCCAGGAGCTCGTAAGGAAGAGTCGCGACGAAGCCCTGACCGTCCGACACTCGAAATTGCGCCTGCAGACGGCCGGCTTGGAACCGCTCGACCGGCAGCGACACGAACACACTGGTCGAGGCTTGTTCGCCGCCGGCAACCCGCAGTGGGTTTTCCGGAGCAATCAGCTGGGCCGCCCCAGGCGCGAGCAGCTGCAAGCGGTATTCGCGCGGCGCGTCCGAACGATTGCGAACCTTGATTCGGATTTGATTGACCGCGTTGCCAGCGTTCTCACTGAAGGGAGCGCCGATGCCGCGTAGGATGGTGACGTCGGCCCGTGGTTTCCGCCCGACCAAGGCAAGTGTGCCGAAGAGCACCAGCACGAGCCCACTGTAGATAGCGACGCGCGGCCGCAGGAAGCGGTTGGGTTGCCCGGTCTGGAGCGAGTCTTGAGACGCGTAGCGAACCAGACCCATGGGCTTGTGAATCTTGCCCATGATCGTATCGCAGGCGTCGATACATTGGCCGCACGCGATACAATCCAGTTGCAGCCCGTTGCGAATGTCGATGCCCGTGGGGCATGCCACCACGCATGCCTGGCAATCGATGCAATCACCGTGACCGGGCTTGGGCTTGCCTTTACTGCGCGGCTCGCCGCGCAGCGCGTCGTAGCCGATGATCAGCGAACGACGGTCGAGCAACACCGACTGTAAGCGCGCGTAGGGACAGATGATCGTGCACATCTGCTCGCGAAAGTAGGCGAAATCGAAGAACACCAAGCCCGTCGTCACCCCCATGACCAGGAAGCCGGCCCAGTGCCGCGCAGGCGGCTCGGTCACCCAAGCGCCAAGCGTGTGCACTCCGACGAAGTAGGAGAGGAACACGTTGCCCAGGAGTGCCGCGAGTAACAAAAAAACTCCAGTCTTGGCCACGCGACGAAAGGTTGCGCCGTGCTGGTCGATCTGGAGCTGCTGTTCGCGCTTGCCTTCGAACAAGCGCTCGATGGGCCGGAACAGAAACTCCATGTACACGGTTTGCGGACAGCCCCAGCCGCACCAGGCTCGCCCCACGAGCGCAGTGGTCCAGATGACGGTCGCGAAGGTGCTCAGCATCAGCAACATCAACAGCACTCCGTCCGTCGCCAGAAAGGTGCGCCCGAACAGGTGGAACTTGCGCTCCATCACGTCGAGCAGCACCGCTGGCTGCCCACCGATACGCACGAACGGCAGCGCGACGAACGAGGCAATCAGGCTCCAGCCCAACCAGCGGCGCCGCGCATGCAGGCGCCCCGGGTAAAGGCGGGGACGGATGCGATTGCGAGTGCCGTCCGCGTTCAGGGTCGGTAACACTCGTTCGCGCGGAATGGGGGCGTTCATCACTGGTCTTGCTGCCGTAGGCGACGCGGTATCGCTTACTGCGCCGGGGTGCCCTCGAGGGCTTTGCCGGGAACGTTCTTGCCGCGCTGGGTGCCGACGAACGCCACCACTTTGCGGAGCTCGACTGGCGTCAAAAGCCGGCCCCAAGCGGGCATGCCCTTGGCTGCCACGCCGCTTTCCACGACTCCGTAGATGTCAGTCAGCGTACCGTGGCCATGAATCCAAGAGCCGTCCGTCAAGTTCGGGCCGATGATGCCTTGGGCGTGCTCACCGTGACAGGGTGCACAACGCGCCACGAACAGCACCTGCGCGTCCGCCATCAAGGCCGAGTCGAGCGTGAGCTTCGTCAGCGAGTCCTCCGTCACCGGTCGAGCGAGGGACTGTTTGGCATCGGCTTCACGGGCCTCGCGCATGTCTTGCTCGTAGCTATCGGCGATAGATACGCCGTTGTGCGACACGTGGTAATGAAAGAAGTAGCCGATCGAAAAGAAGAAGCTGCCGGCGAACATCCACACCCACCAGCGTGGCAATGGGTTGTCGTACTCTTGGATGCCGTCGTATTCGTGCTCGAGTAGCGCGGGCTCGGGCGCGCTGGAATTGGCCCGAGTGACCAGTGTTGCGGCGGGCGGTGCAGAGGCGATCGGCGCTGAGCTGGTCGTCATTTCTTGCCTCCCTGTTGCTCGAGCGGCAAGCGGCTCATCGACTCGAACTTCTCTTTCTCGAACGTGACGTGAATGACCACGCCGATGAAGATGCCCAAAAAGATGAGCAAGGGCAGAGTCGCAAAGATCGAAACGTTCATGGCAGAGACAACATCGGAAAGTTTCATGACTAGGAGCCTCCCAATACGGGCTGGTTGACGGCGACAGCGCCTGGCGCAGCTGGCGGCTTGGCCTCGGCTTTCAGATCGCCGTTGCTCGGCGCGCTGGGCAGCTTCTTGATGTCGGTGCCGAGGCGCTGCAGGTACGCGACGAGCGCAACGATCTTTTTGTTCTCGAGATCGGAAGGGCCGCCTTGGGCGGCGATCTCGCCGCTGATTTCGTGCGCTTGCTTACGCGCCATTGTCTCGGCGTGCAGCACGGCATCCCCGTAAGGCACGCCCAGCATGGCCATGCCGTCGACGCGCTTCTGAATGCTGCCGAAATCGGCGTCGTCTTTGAATAGCCAGCCGTAGGCCGGCATGATCGATTGCGGCGTCGTAGACCGCGGGTCTTGCATGTGGCGCACGTGCCAGAGATACGGGTACTTGCCGCCAATTCGATGCAGATCGGGACCGATGCGCCGCGAGCCCCACTGGAAGGGGTGGTCGTAGACGAACTCGCCCGGCTTCGAATACTCACCGTAGCGCTCGGTCTCCGCGCGAATCGGTCGCACCATCTGCGAGTGGCAGTTGTAGCAACCCTCTGCCACGTAGATGTCACGCCCGTACAGCTCGAGCGGCGTGTATGGCTTGACCGCAGCGATGGTCGGGATGTTCGAGCGAATCAGGAACGTCGGCAGGACCTCGAACAACGAGGCGACGATTACGGCCACCGCGACCCAAATGGTGAACTTCAGTGGCTGACGCTCCCAAACGCGGTGCCATTGTGCGCGCACCAAGTAAATCAGGCGAAGCCCGGTGTCGGAGACCGTGCTGTGACTCGGGATCACGAGCGTCGTCGTGGGTCCATCGTACTCGCTGAGCGCCGGGGCCTCGTCGCTGGAAGGCTCGTACACAGCCGGGCGATTACGCCAAGTCATGATGATGTTCACGAAGGCCATCACCACACCAGCCACGAACAGTGTGCCGCCCAAGACGCGCACCCAATACATGGGCAGAATGCGCACCACCGTCTCGACGAAATCCGGGTACGCCAAGCGCCCCGTGCTGTCGAAGGCGCGCCACATCAGCCCCTGAGTTACACCGGCCGCGTAGATGGCCACGATGTACAGCAAGATGCCGATCGTGCCGATCCAGAAGTGCACCTCGGCGAGCTTGTTCGACCAGAGTTTGGTCTGGAACAAGCGCGGCGCCAGGTAGTAGAGCATGCCGAAGGTCATGAACCCGTTCCAGCCGAGCGCGCCGCTGTGCACGTGAGCGATGGTCCAGTCCGTGTAGTGCGAGAGCGCGTTCACGCTCTTGATCGAGAGCAGCGGGCCCTCGAACGTGGCCATGCCGTAAAAGGTGATCCCGACCACGAAGAACTTGAGCACCGGATCTTCGGACACGCGGTTCCAAGCGCCGCGCAATGTCATCAGGCCGTTGATCATGCCGCCCCAGGACGGCATCCACAGCATCACGCTGAACAGCATGCCGAGTGTCGACGCCCACTCCGGCAGCGCCGTGTAGTGCAAATGATGAGGACCGGCCCAGATGTAGATGAAGACCAGCGACCAGAAATGCAAGATCGACAGCCGGTACGAGAACACCGGGCGGTTCGCGGCCTTGGGCAAGAAGTAGTACATCAAGCCCAAAAACGGCGTGGTCAGGAAGAACGCGACCGCGTTGTGCCCATACCACCACTGCATGAAAGCGTCCTGAACGCCCGCATAAACCGAGTAGCTCTTCAGCGGGCTGATCGGCAATGCCAGGTTATTGAAGATGTGCAGGATGGCGACGGTGATGACCGTGGCCACGTAGAACCAGACCGCGACGTAGATGTGCCGCTCGCGGCGCTTGGCGATGGCACCGAAGAAATTGATCGCGAACGCGACCCACACCACGGCAATTGCGAGGTCGATCGGCCACTCGAGCTCCGCGTACTCTTTCGACTGCGTGATACCGAAGGGCAACGTCAGCGCGGCCGCGACGATGATCGCTTGCCAACCCCAGAAGTGGAATTTGCTCAGCGCGTCGCTGAACATGCGCGTTTTCAGCAGGCGCTGGGACGAGTAATAGATGGCAGCGAAAATCGCGTTGCCGGCGAACGCAAAGATTGCTGCGTTGGTGTGTAGCGGTCGCAGGCGCCCAAAGCTGAGTTGGGGCAAGCCGAAGTTCATGGTCGGCAGGACGAGCATCACAGCTAGCCACAGGCCGACGAGCGTAGCCACGACACCCCAAAAGGCAGTGGCAAAGACGAACTTGCGAACGGTCGCGTCGTCGTATTCGAATTTCTCCGTGTGCGTGGACATCGGCGGGCCCCTTCGCAAAAGCCGTGCCTTCGCCCGAACCTCGAAGATCCGGCAAAAATCGCGGGCCGCCGGCCGCGTTTTCGGGGGGGCCAGCGCAAAACCTGCGCGTGCGCGCAATTCGCGCGCCGCTTCGCCTGACCTTCCCACGGCCGCGGCCAACAATCGGGAAAAGCGGCCGATGAATTGGAAAACCTCGCTCGCGATCCGAAACGAAAGCGTTGGCCAACGATTTGCATTGCTCCCCTGCGATGTCCAACTCGTTGCCCGGACCCCAACTCGTGCTGCTGGTCGATGACGACCTGCGCACGGCGCGGCGTATGGCCGACATGCTGCGTGAGGACGGCTTTGCGGTGGAGGTTGCCCGTGATGGGGCAGTGGCTATCTCGAGACTCGCGCGCACGCCAGTTCCGGATGCGGTTGTCACCGAGCTGAACGTTCCTCACGTCGACGGCGCCACTGTCGGGCAATTTGCGCGCACCCGTCGAGCTGGGATGTCGATCGTCGTCGTCACGGGTTACCCGCATTTGTTCCACCCCGCTGCGTTCGGCCTGGAGGCGCCGCTCGTCTTCACCAAACCGGTCGACTACGCCAGCCTACGAGATGCTTTGGCAAGCAAGCTGCGGCCAGACTCGAAGGACAGCGCGCGCGACGGAGATTTGCGCCCGCCGACGCTAAACCTTCAGCTAGAATCGGCCCCAACGGATGCCTCAGGAAACGCGATTTCAGGAGCTGAAACGGTACGTGCGCTTCGACGAGCGTGATGCCGCATTGCTGGCCGCCTTCGGCCAAGCAGCTGACCCAGAGTTCCCTCGCATCGCGCAGGAGTTCTACGACCGCATTCGCGAGCACAGCAGTGCGCACGAGGTGTTCACCGGCGAAGATCAGATCCAGCGTCTACAAAGGTCGCTCGTCACTTGGATGAAGCGGATTTGCAGCGGCCCGTACGACGAGGCCTATCACGAGCAAACTTCACAAATCGGGCGCGTGCACGTCAAGATCGGTCTGCCACAGCGCTACATGCTAACGGCGATGGCGCTGATCCGCGTGGCTCTGCTGCGTATCGCCGATCGTGAAGGCGGCGCCCAGGCGGCGGAAACTCGCGAAGCGTTGATTCGCGTGCTCGATCTCGAGCTCGCGATCATGCTCGCGACGTACAAAGACTCTTTCGTCGAACGCATTCGTCACGTGGCTCAGCAAGAGCACGTCGTTCTCGGCAAAGCTTTGGCGCGCGCCGAGCACCGCTACGTCAACGCCGTGGAGCTTGCGAGTGTGCTCATCGTCGGGCTGGATGCGGCTGGCAACATCCAGCTCTTCAACCGAGAGGCCGAACGAGTCACCGGCTACGCGCGCGACGAGGTGCTCGGCAAGCCCTTCTTGAGCTCACTCACGGTGCACGACCCGCGGGGAAGCCTACCAGAGCAGCTCGCGGCGGGCCTGCGCGGGAGCGTCTCTTCGCAGTGGGTCGAAGGCACGCTCGCGATGCGCTCGGGTAAGCTGCGAGACATCGTCTGGAACCTATCGTTCGCTGGGGAGCAAGCCGAAGACGACGTCGTGCTGTTCGCGGTCGGTCGCGACATGACCGACGCTCGCTCCTTGGCAGAGCGCACGCGTCAAGCGGAGAAGCTCGCAGCCATCGGCACGCTCGCGGCCGGGCTCGCCCACGAGATTCGCAATCCGTTGAACGGTGCCCAGCTGCACGTCTCGTTCTTGGAGCGCGCGATCAAGAAGAAAGCCAGCGAGCAGGACATGCTCGAGGCCACTCGCGTCGTGGCGGACGAAATCAAGCGGCTCGCCAACCTCGTGACGGAGTTCTTGGATTTTGCTCGGCCGAAGCCGCTGCAGCGAAATGCCGTGAATCTCGGCAAGCTGTGTGAGCACGCAGCGACGATGGTCTCTGCTCAAGCCGAGAAGGCGAAAGTTACCCTGTCCTGCGACCTGCCGAGCGCCGAAGTGATCGTGCAAGCCGATCAGGCAAAGCTATTACAGGTGCTCTTGAACCTCCTTGGCAATGCTATCGACGCTGCGGGGACCAGCGGGGGCGCGGTCAAGCTACGCGTGCGGCGCTCTCCCCGGAGCGCCTTGCTCGATGTCGAGGACAATGGCCCTGGCTTACCGAGCCCCGACGCGCCGATTTTCGACGCCTTCTTCTCGACGAAGGAAGGAGGCACGGGCTTGGGCCTCGCGATCACCCACCGCATCGTGACCGATCACGGCGGCACCATCGACGTGAGCAGCCTACCCGGAAAGACCGAGCTCAGAATCGCGCTTCCGTTGGAAAGCATCGAGGATCAGAACCGATGAGCAAACCCAGAATCCTAGTCGTCGACGACGAAGCCAGCGCGCGGAGCGGGCTCGGCAAACTACTCGAGCAAGAGGGATATGAAGTCGACAGCGCCGCCGACGGCCTGCTCGCTCTAGAGGCGATTGCCGAACGCCCACCGGCGCTCATCATCACCGACCTGAAGATGCCGAACATGGACGGTTTGCATCTGATCACGAAGGTCCGTGAGCAGTACCCGAGCATTCCGACCGTCGTGGCGACTGCCTTTGGCGACGTATCTTCGGCCGTTCAGGCCATGCGCGCCGGTGCGGAAGACTACCTCACCAAACCGATCGAGTTCGATGCCTTGCTCTTGCTCGTCGAACGTTCGCTCGAGCGCAGTCAGCTCGCTGCAGAAACCGAAAACCTGCGCCGTCAACTGCGAACGCGCGACCACGATGGCTTGGAGGGGCTGATTGGCACGAGCCCGCCGATGCAGCGAGTCTATGCCATGGCCCGTCAGGTCGCGCCTGCGCGCGCGTCCGTCCTAATCACCGGCGAGAGCGGCACGGGCAAGGGTGAGCTCGCGCGCGCCATCCACCAGCTGAGCCCGCGCAAGGCAGAGCCGTTCGTGTCGCTGCATTGCGCAGCCTTGGCCGAGAGCTTGCTCGAGAGCGAGCTCTTCGGTCACGAGCGCGGCGCCTTCACGGGCGCTGACAAGCGCCGGATTGGCCGCTTCGAGCAAGCCAATGGCGGCACGTTGTTCCTCGACGAAATCGGGGAGGTTTCACCGGCCACCCAGGTCAAGCTGTTGCGAGTCCTGCAGGAGCGGTCTTTCGAACGAGTGGGTGGCAACGAGACCGTCAACGTGGATGTTCGCCTGATCGCTGCGACCAACAAGGACTTGCTCACCGAAGTGCGCGAGCGGCGCTTTCGCGAGGACCTCTATTACCGGTTGAATGTGGTGCACATCGACATGCCACCGCTGCGGTTTCGCGGCAGCGACGTCGTGGTCCTCGGCGAGCATTTTCTGCGCAAGTTCGCGCGCGAGAACCATCGCCAGATCGATGGGCTCAGCCCGAGTGCGCGCGCCAAAATCATGGCGCACAGCTGGCCTGGCAACGTGCGCGAGCTGGAGAACGCCATGGAGCGAGCGGTCGTGTTCAGCGAGGGCGAGAAGGTGGAGCCCGAAGCCCTGCCCTTCCAGGCCGCAGCTCCGACGTTCGACGGCATTCGCATTCCCGGCACCACATTGGCCGAGATCGAGAAGTACGCGATCCTGACCACGCTAGAAGCCGCAGATGGCTCGACCACCAAAGCGGCCGAGGTATTGGATATCAGTGTGCGCACCATCCAATATCGCTTACACGAGTACGGGGTGGCGTTCGGCCGACCCAAGGGATAGTTCCGCGTTGGTCCGCTTCCTTACGGCGCGCTGTTTCAGTCGCTCGTTTGGATTCTCGGTCATTTGGTCTTGCCTCGCACCGGGGGATTTCACGCAGCTGAGTCTGCAAAAACGCGATCCCGCCGTGGTTGCGTCTAAATTCGGCCCGCTGTCCGCCTTACGCAAGAATAATAAGCCTAGCAAATACGTAGTCTTATGACTCACCGCTCGCGCCCCGGTTTCGTCGAGGCCGAACCCGTGAACAATGGAGAGCCGGGTTTGGAAAAGGAACAGCGACACATCGCGGGTCCCGAGGGCTGGTTTCCAATCCTCACTGCGGCCCTGCGAGCGTTCATGGCGGTCGCCAACGACCCGAGCGAGCTCCTCGCCACCGTATGCAATCGGATTGGTAACGGCTTGGCCGCGAGCTGCGTCGTTCGGCTCGTCTCCGAGGACGGGACGGATTGGCAAGAGCTTGGCTCCTTCAGGCTGCCATGGGCGGCGGAAAGTGAAGCGGAGATAGAGCTGAGCAATTCGGTCAGTCCCGCACTTCACGCGCCGACTCAGTGCGTCTTCGCGAGCGGCAAACCATGGCCGATCGCTCCCGAGCAAGGGCAGCAGCGCCTCGCTGAGGCGTGCAAGGCGGCCTATCTCCCGCTCCGTTCGTCGAGCCACTGGTTCGGGGTGTTGTTGATCGTGCGCGGGCCCGATCAGCCCGACCTCGACACCGAGGACGTTTTGTTCGCGCAGTACTTCGCCGAACGCGCAGTCGTGGCGATCGAGCACGCGAGGCTTTTGATCGAGGCCCGCCGCGAGCTCGAGCAGCGCCAACGGATGGCCGAGCGCCTACGTGTACTGGCGCAGGCGTCGCGGGATTTTGCGGCCGCGACCACGGATTATCGAAGACTACGACATCTGATCGCGCAAACCATCGGCGAAAATCTGGGGGAGATTTGTTCGATTCGACTCATATCGCGCGACGGCGAGTGGCTGCACGCGGAGGACGCCACGGTTTTTCACTCCGATCCCACGATTGCACGAGAATTCAGCGAGCTCACGCTGGGGACGGCTCTACGAGTGGGTGAAGGGGTTGCGGGATCGGTAGCAGCCTCGGGCACGCCGTTCATGCTCAACGTCGAAGGCCCCGAACAGCTTTTTCCACACACGACCCCCGCGTTTCGACCGCTGGTGGAGCGGCTCTCGATCTCCAGTGTGCTCGTGGTGCCGCTGCTGGTGGGCGGGCGCTGCAGTGGCGTGCTGAGCCTGAATCGACGCCGGGGAAGCCCGCCCTACGACTCGGATGATTTGCGTCTCGCGCAAGACTTGGCAGACCGCGCTGCCTTGGCTCTGAGCAATGCCGCGCTGCTCGTCGATCTGGAGCAGCGGGTCGCCGAAAATAAGAAGGCAGAAGAGAAATTCCGAGGCTTGCTCGAGTCGGCGCCCGACGCCATCGTGATCATCGATCACGACGGGAAGATCGTTTTGATCAACGCGCAGACCGAGGCTTTGTTCGGCTACTCGCGCGGAGAGCTACTCGGGCAGACCGTGGAGCTCCTGATCCCGGCCGGCTATCGCGCACGACACCCGCATTTGCGTGACGGTTACTTCAAGGCGCCGCGCTTGCGCCACGCGATGGCTGCCGGCTTGGACCTGTTCGGTCGCAAGAAAGACGGCAGCGAGTTTGCCGCAGAAATCAACCTCAGCCCGATCGATACGCCGGAAGGCCAACTGGTCACGGCGGTCATCCGAGACATTACCGAGCGCAAGCGCCTCGAAGAGTCGCGAGCGCGCACGCTAGAGCTCGAAACTCAGAATCGTCGGGCTCAGGAAGCCAACCGATTGAAGAGCGAGTTCTTGGCCAACATGTCGCACGAGCTACGCACTCCGTTGAACGCCGTGATCGGTTTTTCGGCGTTGATGCATGCAGGTAAGGTCGGGCCGTTGTCGGCGACTCAAAAGGAGTACATGGGCGACATCTTGACCACGTCGCGGCATCTGCTCCAGCTGATCAACGACGTGCTCGACCTGGCCAAGGTCGAGGCCGGTCGCAGCGAGTTGTTGCCCGAGCCGGTCGACCTTCGGCGCGTGACCAGTGAAGTGCGGGATATTCTGCGCGGTCTAGCTGCAGAGAAGCGGATCGCGCTTTCGATTTCGGTCGACGATGCGCTGCACGAGATCGTGACGGATCCCCGCATTCTGAAGCAGATTCTGTACAACTATGTCTCCAACGCGCTCAAGTTCACACCCGAGGGAGGCTCGGTCCAGGTGAGCGTCGACTGCGGCACGAGCAAAAGCTTCACGATACGTGTTCAGGACACCGGCATCGGCATCAGGCCCCAAGACATGGACCGCTTGTTCGTGGAATTCCAGCAGCTCGACTCGGGAACCGCGAAGAAGTACTCCGGCACCGGTCTCGGTCTCGCTTTGACCAAGCGCTTGGTCGAGGCTCAGGGTGGCACCGTGGCAGTCTCGAGCATCTACGGCAAAGGGAGCGTCTTTTCCGCAGAGCTTCCCCGGGTGCTGAGCGCGAGTTGACGATTGGCGAAAGGGGATGGGCACTATGGCTGGCGAATCGATATTGATCGTGGATGACAACCCGACGAATCTGAAGCTCGCGCGAGTCATTCTCGAGGGCGAATCGTACTCGGTTGTCACCGCGGAGAACGCTGAGCAGGCGCTCGAGGTGCTGGGCCAGATGCAGCCCGATCTAATCCTGATGGACCTGCAGCTGCCGGGTATGGACGGCCTTACGCTGACCAGCCGCTTGCGCCGCGACGAGCGCTGGAAAAATACCACCATTGTTGCGCTGACTGCTTACGCCATGAAAGGCGACGCAGAGAAAGCCGCACTCGCCGGTTGCGACGGGTACATCACTAAGCCGATCGAGCCTCCGGACTTGACGAGCGCCGTCGCCGCTTATCTAGCCCGCAAGCGCGTTGCTCATTGAGCCGGAGTAAAGTCGCGGCTGCGAAGGCCAAGGCTCTTCATCTTCAGGTACAGGGTCTTGTAGTCGGTTCGGAGCATCTTTGCGGCACGGCTTTTGTTTCCTTGATTTCTCCGTAGCGCATCGGCGATCGCGCGCCGCTCGGCCTCGCGCGCCGCGTTGTTCGCGATCTCGCGTAAGGACGGCTCGCTGGCGGCCTCACCGAGCGACGGTTGCACCGCATCCCCCCCACGAACCAAGCGCTTGAAGTGATCGGCACTCAAGACTAACTCGGTCGATTCGAGTACGGCCTGCCTCACCACGTTGCGAAGCTCACGAACATTTCCGGGCCAGGCATAGCGCTGCAAGAGTGCCAGAGCGTCTCGAGTGATGTTGAGCATGGGCCGCCTTAGCTCGACGCTCACCTCTTCGAGGCAGCGCTTCGCGAGGTAGGGAATGTCGCCCGCGCGTTCCCGCAGTGGGGGCAGGCTGATGGAGTATTGAGCGAGCCTGAAATACAGGTCCGCGCGGAAGCTGCCCTGAGACGCTTTGAGTTGCAGGTCGCTATTCGTGGCGGCCAAGAAGCGCACGTCGAGCGGCTGAGGCGTGCTGCCACCGACGGATTGGAGTTGCTTCGATTCCAATACGCGGAGCAGCTTTGCCTGTAGCCCCATCGGCAAATTACCCACCTCGTCGAGAAACAAGGTCCCCCCCTCGGCCAGTCGAAACTGGCCTTGTCTGCGCTGCCCTGCCCCCGTGAACGCCCCTTTCTCGTGACCGAACAACTCCGACTCGATCAACGCTTCCGGGATCGCGCCGCAGTCCACCGCTACGAACGGGCGCTCAAGCCGCTCGCTCTGACGATGAATGGCCTGCGCCACCAACTCTTTGCCCGTACCGGTCTCGCCCAGGATCAGGACCGAGAAGCTCGTCGCGGCAACGCTGCGCACCTGCTCCACTATGCGAGTGACAGCGGGTCCGTTGCCCATCTGCCAACTGAGAGTGCCACCGACGGCTACACCGTGCTGCAGATCTCGGACCTGATCGCGTAAGATGCGCGTCTCGAGCGCCCGGTTTACCGTGAACAGCAATTGTTCGTGATCGATTGGTTTACTCAGGTAGTCGAATGCTCCGAAGCGTGTCGCTTCGATCGCAGTGCGAACATCACCGAACGCGGTGACCATGATCACCGGCAAGTTCGGATGCGTTTTTCGCAAACGCCCCAACACCTCGAGGCCGTCCAATCCGGGCAGGCGCAGATCGAGAATCACGAGATGCGGCTCGCTCGCTTCGAGCAACGCGAGGCCATCTTCACCACTCTGAGCGAGCGTGAGCTCGAACCCTTCCGGGCTCAGGATTGCCCGCAATAGACGACCGCCAACTGCGTCGTCATCGATAGCCAGGATTCGGTATTGCACTATGGCAAAAGTACCATAGTTCGGGTGGGTCTACCCGGGTCTCTCTACCATAGCCGCTCGAATTAGCCGATGTTGGGCGCACGAAACCCACGCATCCGCACGGTCAGCGTGAAGGCGTCCTTTTTGCAACAGGTAGGTTCGATGCCTACGTCACCAAACCTCGGAAAAAGCCTACAGAACGCCAAACTCCTAATCGTGGACGACGACCTACTCAGCATCAAGTTGGTTCAAGTGATCTTCGCGAACGAGGGCTGCGAGTTGTTGACGGTGGCGAGCGCTGCGGAGGCGCTGCGAGTGATCCCCACGTTCCAGCCAGATATTTTGTTGCTCGATGTCGTTCTGCCGTTCATGAGTGGCTTGGACCTCACGCGGATGTTGAAGGCGCGCGAGGAAACACGTAGCCTCGTCGTAGTCGTTGTAACGGCGAGCAACGGGCCGAATGCGGAGCGGTTGGCCCGCGAAGCGGGGTGTGCGGCGTACTTTCGGAAGCCCATCGACCCGCTCACGTTTGCCCAGCAAGTCGCAGAGGTTTGGGAAAAAGAACGTGACGCAAGGGCAGACGGAAGGAACGCTTGAGGCTCCCGCAACGCGGCGGCAGCACCGAATCTTGCTGGTCGACGATGACGCCATCCAGCTGAAGTTGTCCGCGGTTCATCTCAAGCAAGCAGGCTTCGCCGTGACGACGGCGAACAGCGCCAGCGTTGCGCTCGAGCTCGCCCGAGAAGCCCCTCCGGACGCCGTCATGAGTGACGTCATCATGGGCGAGATGGACGGCTTCGGCCTGTGTCGGCGCCTGCGCGAGCAGCCGTCGCTCGCGCAAGTGCCGGTGGTGCTGCTCAGTGCGCACTACGGCGACAGCGCTGCGCATGCGTTGGCCGAGTCGGTTGGCGCTTCCGCGTTGATCGCGCGGACTCCGGAGTTCGAGGCCGAGTTGCAGACGTTGTTCGACATCCTGGCGCGGGAAAGCCAGCCCGTGCTGCGGGTCTCGAACAACGTTTACGAGGAGCACCTGCGCACGAACGCGCTGGAAATTAGCCGTCTGGCCGTCGATGCCAAGAGCGCCGAAGAGCGGTATCGGGCGCTTTTCGAGAACGCCAACGACACCATCTCGGTGCTCGACGGCAACGGCTACACGCTCGAGGCCAACGAACGTTGGCGCCACGTGCTCGGTATCGATCCGCATCTACTCGTCGGTCGCCACCTGCTCGACTTCTCTCCGCAAAGGCGCGAAGCTGTCGGCGCCGAGCTGGAAGCGGCCATTCAAAGAGGCTCGGGTCGGCTCAATGGCGTCGCGATCGAGCGGCCCGACCAAACCACGGTCTACGTGGATTTTTCATTGACCGTTATCGAAGTCCAGAGGCAAAGCTTGGTCTTCGCCATCGGTCGTGACGTGACCGGTCGCTTCCTCGCGGCGCGCGCGTTGGCAACGGCGGAAGAGAAGTACCGCTCGTTGGTCGAGCGTATGCCGGACGTGGTGTGGACGGCCAGCCGCGGCAAATGCGTGTTCGTCACGAACAACATCGAGCCCCTCACCGGGTATAGCCCGGCGGAAGTATACGCGTTCGACCTCTCGTTCTGGCAAGAACACGTTCATCCCGACGACGAGTCGGCGTTCGGTCGAGTAGAGGCCCCCGATCGCTCGGGGGCCCCTCTCACAAAACCGGACTTGTGGATCTCACATCCGGCTTTTCGGGAAGTTGACGTTCCTGGGTCGCGCGGGCGAGGTGGCTGTTGTGGCGTCTCGTCCGAGCGGTGGTGCAGGTAGTTCAGCAGCGACGTTTCCGTCCGCAATTATCCCAGGGCTAACTCCAGTTGCGCTGGGGCGATGACGATATCTGGCGGGATTTGGTAGCGTACCCATGTGGTCTCGAGCGAGAGGAGACCACGCTCGGCAAAGCGAGCGTTGGTCAGTACTCGAGTCACCGGGGGCGAGTTGCTGAGACAC
>JBEQTH010000037.1:0-28012 GCA_040348785.1 Myxococcales bacterium
AGGTCGAGCGACATGTGCCGCGATTGTTTAGAGCGGGTCCCAAATCCTCTCCCGTCGCCTGGCTTCAGATTCTGCTTCGCATGCCCGCGCGCCTTGGCCCGCTTGCAGCTCTTCGCCAGGCTCGGTCCGAGGTTTTAGGACCCGCTCTTGGTACTACTTGGTCACTTCCGTCCCGAGATAGAGAGGCCGCGGCGGCCGTTGAATATTGGCCGTGCAGCGAGCCCGGACGTCCCGCGTCACCTCCGACTGTCGAGGCAGCAGGCGCCCGGTCCCGCCGGCTCCCTCGTTTACTCGTGTCTGCTCGCGCCGATCGTGATCTGCCCCTGCTCAAGAACTGACTAAGTAGTGTTAGCGCTCATCCACAGCGCGTTTGGCTATGGCGCAGGTGAAGCTGCCGGCGAAGGGACATGACACTCGAGCGCGCAGTTGCTCCGCAAGCAAGCCGCGAACGCCGCAGCCGAGGCGTTGGTAGCGATGAATCGCGTGTGGCAATCGCTCGTGCCGGCGTCCATGCTCTCCGCCAGATCGATGCACGCATCCAGATCGCTGTCCGCCGTGTCACAGATGGTGTCGGAGTAACAGTCGTCAAACTCCTTGCAGCACTTTTGGCGTTCGCAACGATCGCAGTCGTCTGCTTCCGGCGGCACGTCGCAGGACGGCGGGGTCGCCTCGCCGGCATCAGAATCCACGCAGTAGTGCGTGGACTCTGCGCCCGCATGTGGACAATGACTCGACGGGCTTTGGGTCGCGGCGCTCACGTGAAAAATGCGGCATTGCACCGTGTCGCCTCGTTGCTCGGAGGTGTCGTATCGCTTGAGATCGGCCATTGATTTGCAGGCGAATTCACAAGCCTGCGTGCTGCTGAACGCTGTCGGGCAAGTCGGCATGATTAGCGAGCAGTACGATTCACACGTAGTCCCGCACACCGAGTTGCCCGCGGGGCCTGCCATCGAGCAGTGTTCTGACGGTTCACCCGTCGTGGCCGCGAGAGTCGCCTCTCCCTGGCGGCATTGCACGGAGTTGCCGAAGGTGGCGCCGGGCGCAGCGGTCGGCAGGTGGGAGCAATCGGCCAAGCACACCGGGAGCGACACGTACTGCGCGTCGCTCCCGGTGCAGTTGGTCATGATGCTGGCGCAGTAGCTGCTACAAGCCGTTGACGGCGATCCGGCGTCGGTCATCAAGGCCGGATCGAGCTTACGCTCTCTTGCATCCAACACCTGCGCGCAGCCGAAAGCGAACAAAAGACAGCAACCAAGCGCCCAGCTGGTGATGGCTCGCGAGCTCATGGTAGCGCACCGATCAACGAAACTTGCGTGCCGCCGCTGCCGACATCGGCAGTCAGGCCCCACCCTCGCGAGCTCGATCGCTCGTCTGGCAACGTGAGGAGCAAGACAAGTGCGGTGAGGCTGGCCGCAGCGCCGATGCCGAATGAAATGTTCGAGACGGTCGCCTGGCGATCGACGTCTTTCCCGGCGGCCACGCCAGCCGCGTCGCACAGCCCGCCCGCGCGCGAGCAGTGCGCGTTGGCGTCGTTGTTGCTGTTGCGTGCCGCGACCCCAAAGGCGGAGCCAACACCCAAGCCCGCGATGCCGACGGCGCCGAGCACGTAGGCAAATGTTCGTTGACCGTGCCCGGCCCTCGCGGACGAGTGAGAGGGGGTCGTATCCGCCGGGGAGGGTGGATTGCCGACGGATGGAGCATTCGTAGGCAACGGAATTGGTGCTGCGTCCGGCGGGCTCGATTGAGGCGCGGGCGAGAGGACTGGAATTTTGAGCACCTGGGTTTGCCCGTCCGAGAGCTGGACCGAGACGTGCCAAGGACGCCGGCCCGGAGCGGTCACGTCGACCAATTGCATGCCCGCGTCCACAGGGCCTGCGATCCCCCAAAGCTCGCGTTGGACCGGACGAGCATTTCGATTCACCGACAAGCCCGGCAAATCCGCGTCTGCCTCCACCACGATGTTGAGCTTGGCGAGTAACGGCTCGAGCACGGCGGCTCGGCGCACTGCGATGCGTTCGCGCTCGGCCTCGCCGCGCGCGTGAGCGCGCGATGCCGCCTCACGGAAGGACGCCCAGGCACTCGCAAGCTGTCCGTTCTTTTCGTAACAGTCTGCTAAGTACAGCAAGGTGCCGATACCGCTGTCGAGCGCTTGGCTGCGTTCGAATTTGGGACACGCGCGGGCGTAGTCATTGTCCCCCATCAATTTGCGACCCTCGTCGAAGAGGGCCTCAGCGAGCGCTTTGTCGGATGCGGCCGATTGGGCCGACGCTCGAACCGCGGTACACAGCGAGAGCATGAGCACGAGGCTCAGACTGGAACCTTGGAATGGGCGCGTCGTACGGGGCATCATTCGCGGCCTCCGAAGTTATCACCGGGCGGTCGGAGCTCGGGGTGATCGTTGACGGGCGCGCGTCGCTGCGAGGGCTTGAGGCTCGGGCGTAGGGCGGGTGCGTGCGCTAGCGGGCGTTGGGTCAACCCGTTCTGGGGTGCGTTCAGGTTGGGCTGCGGGCGTTGGCCGACAGACACGGAGGGGGCTAGCGCGGCCGGCGGACTTGCAGCGGCGAGGAGGCTCGGCGTTGGAGGTACGACCGCTTTGCTGTCGTGGCCAGTCGCTTGGATCGCGCGCTCGGCGCTGCGTGTGCTCGGGCAGCTGCGCAGCAACCCCACGCAAAGCAAGGCCGCGGCCACGAGCACGGCGAACCCCACCCGCCAACGGCTTCCAGCGGCGCCCCCCGGTTTGACGACCCCGGGTAAAGTCGACTTGAGAGCGTCGCCCGTGCGCCGAAGCGACCGTGCCGCGCGCTCGGCAGAGGCCAGGGCCAGCGCGTGGTCGGAGCCGAATGGCACGAGAGCGAAGGACAGTTCGGCGACCGTAGGGAATCTCGCGCTCGCCGCCTTCTCCAAGCACCGCAACACGACGCGTTCCAAAGGGACGGGGACGTCGGGGCGCAGACTGCGCAAAGCCGTCGGTGGTTGCTCCAAGACCATCGCGCAGAGCTGCGCTAGGTTCTGTGCGACGAACGGCTCCCGGCCGCAGAGCATTTCGAACAAG
This sequence comes from Myxococcales bacterium, assembly GCA_040348785.1. Taxonomy (GTDB): domain Bacteria; phylum Myxococcota_A; class Polyangia; order Polyangiales; family Polyangiaceae; genus PMG-095. The sequence continues at coordinate 3,053 of JBEQTH010000037.1, forward strand.
ATCACGCCCAACGCCCAAATGTCGGCTTTCTCATCCACGTCTCGCGTCGAACGCAGCTGCTCGGGCGACATGTAAATGGGAGAGCCCATGATCACGGAGGTGTTGGTCAACTGAGCCGTCTCAGCTGCAGCGGACATTTTGGAGATACCGAAGTCCAAAACCTTGATCCGGTGCACGTCGTTCTCGCGCCCCAACAGGAACAAATTGGCTGGCTTGAGGTCGCGGTGCACGATGCCCGCGGCGTGCGCCTCGGCGATCGCTTCGCACGCTTGTTGCAGGTAACTCACTGCTTCCGCGATGGGCAGCGTCCTGCGTTGCTTCAACGTTGCTGCAAGATCCCGGCCTTCCAGGTATTCCATTACCAGATACGGCTCTGCCCCCTCTAACCGGCCGACGTCGAGTACACGGGCAACGTGCTCGCTTTCGATACGAACCACTGCGCGCGCCTCACGAAGGAATCGCTCCACCGCGTCCTCACGCTGGGCGAGCAGAGGATTCAAAAATTTGATGGCAACCCTTTGTTGCAGGTCGAGGTGCCATGCCGAAACCACCACGCCCATCGCTCCCTCGCCAATGACCCCGTCGATCCGATACTTTCCCCCAAGCAGGTGGCCTTCTTGTAGCCGGGCTGCAACCATTTGACCCACCGCTCCATACGACGGATTCTGTTTCCGTAACGCGACGTATCGCACGAACAAGCCGTGCGGTCGACGACGATACTCTCGACTTTGCTTCGGGTGTCTAGGTTCTCGGGCGACGAAACTGCTCCCCGCCCCAACGGTGACAACTGACGACCCTTCGGCACCGGCTACGGAACGACAACGTGGGGCAACTGCTGGAGCAGACCCGCCGCCTCCGATCACGTCATTCGCTTCGGACATCTCATACCAAGGGTTGCTTTACGAACAGATGTCCCAACCACCGGCCGAAAAGCGCAATGGGCAATGCCATCGACCATTCGATCAAAAAACTTGGCAGGCCCGACCCGCTTCATTACCAACACCGGGATCCCGCCAGACAACAACCAGAGCGAACGCCCCCTGCCAGTCGTCGCGCTCGGGCCGCCCAAGCCGCTCGCGGCACGTCGTTTGCTCAATCGGCGAATCAAGGAGATTAGCCATGCCGAACGCAATCGAAAGTACAGGGGCGAAAGTGATGGGCGCGGTCAAAGACGTCAAGGCGACGTTCAAGGGCCTGACCGGAGTGTTCAAGCACCTCATGGAGGAGCACGGGAAAGTCGGAGCGCTGTTGAGCCGGGTAAAGTCCAGCTCGGATGTGAGCTTGCGCGCCGAGCTCTATCCGACGATCCGTAAAGAGCTAAAAGCGCACGAAAAAGGCGAGCTCACCGCTGTCTATCCGGTGCTGGCTAATTTCGTGGAAACCAGCAGCATTGCCACCGAGCACCAGCGCGAAGCGGACGACCTTGACGCGGCGATCGCCGCGGTCGATGCGCTGTCGTTCGACGATGCCAAGTGGGCCTCGACCTTCGAGGAGCTGGCGGCGCTGGTCGAAGCTCACGTGGAGCAAGAAGAGACCGACTTCTTTCCGAAAGCTCAAAAAGTGATCGGCGACGATGAAGCCGAGGCACTCTTGCCCCGCTTCGAGGCTGCAAAGCACGGCTGACGCTTGCCCCGTCGCTGCAGATCGGCGCCATAGCGGCATGCCCGATCTGCACACGTTCGTCGCGATGGAAGCAAGGCAAGGCGCGGCGCCGCCACGGCGTGGCGGATGATCGCGCTGTAGCCGCTAGCCACGCGACACTAGCCTTCAGCCTTAGAGCAACGAATGGTCGAGCAAGTCGAACCAGACTCGGCAACGTTCTTGGGCGGGTTGGAGCGTGGAAATCTGCCTCGCTCTCGATCGTCTCTCAATCGCCGTCAATCACCGAAACTGCAAAAACATTGGGCGCAGCGAAGTCTCTCGCACCTGGGACTGGTTTCTCGGCGAGCCGAGCGGTACCGTGCCGCATGGCGGACGCGCGTCGCTCTGGCATCCGAGATACGAGTCACGCACGCGTTTTGATCGTCGATGATGACTTCGACTCCGCCGAGGTCATGAGCATCCTGTTGGAGCGAGCGGGGTTCGAGGTCCAAGTCGCACTCAAGGCTTCGTCGGCCTTGCTCGTCGTCGATGAGTTCATCCCAAACGTGGCGATTATCGACATTGGCCTCCCGGAGGTCAGCGGATATGAGCTAGTGCAGGCGCTGCGCGCCAAGCCGGCCCTACGGGCCTGTCTCTACATCGCCGTGACCGGCTACAGTGGTGAGGCGCTTTCCGAGCGTAGTGCGAACGCGGGTTTCGAGACCCATTTGACGAAGCCTGTTTCGCCGATGGATCTGATTCAGCTCCTGCACGAAATGGTCGCGACCGCCCAAAGCAGCTGAACGGGGCTCCGCATACGCCCTAGCAGTGGCGCAGCTCCTGCAAAAGCGTCGGCATGACGACCGAAAAGAAGAAGATTCGCTATGCCGTGGTGGGGGCCGGCAACATCGCGCAAGTCGCGGTTTTGCCGGCCTTCGCCCACGCCAAAGACAACTCTGAGCTCGCGGCCATCGTCTCCGGCGATCCCCAAAAGCGCACGCAGCTTGCCGAGAAGTACGACTTGGCGCTGACAGGTAGCTACGACGATCTAGAACGCATTCTCAAAGAAGGCCAAATCGACGCGGTGTACATCGCCACACCCAACGCGCTGCACAAGCAAGTGGCGTTACGTGCCGCCAGCGCTGGTGTGCATGTTCTGTGCGAAAAGCCGTTGGCTCCCACGGTCCGCGAGTGTGAAGAGATCGCCGAGGCATGCGCGAACGCGAAGCTGAAGCTCATGATCGCTTATCGCTTGCATTTCGAGGAGGGCACGTTGAAGGCCATCGCCTTAGTCAAGTCCGGACGAATCGGTGAACCACGCTTGTTCGAGTCGGTGTTTGGGCACACCGTTCGACCGGGCGACATTCGCACGCGGGCAGACTTGGCGGGCGGCGCCATGTTTGACCTCGGCGTGTACTGCGTAAACGCCGCACGGAACCTGTTCCAAGAAGAGCCGCTGTCCGTGTACGCCAGCTCGCAAATGAAAGAAGGCACCGACGACACCACGACGGCACTTCTGCACTTTCCACACGGTCGTATCGCGCAATTCACCGTCAGCAACAGCATCGCCGGTGTTTCAAGCTACCGCGTCGTGGGCACAGAGGGAGATTTGCGCGTCGAACCGGCCTACGAATACACCGACAAGATCGAACATCACCTGACGATCGAGGGCAAAATCACTTCGACCAGCTTCAGCAAGCGGGATCAGTTCGCGCCCGAGCTCGAATACTTCTCACGCTGCATCCTGGAGAACCGAGAACCCGAGCCCGATGCGGAGGAAGCCATCGACGACATCCGCGTCATCGAAGCCATCTTGAAATCGGCAGAAACCGCTGCACCGGTAGCCCTGCCGCCGCGGCAACGCATTCGGCGCCCCACGCTCGATCAAGAATCGAAGAAGCGCGCGGTGAGCAAGCAAGAGACAGTGAACGCTCCGTCTCCAAGCTTGAAGTAGCTGCGCCGATGCAGCTTCAGTGCTCGCGGCCCGCCAAGCGGCGAGCACTCAGGCCGCAGCGCGAGAGTGGGCGGGATGCATGGCGCTCGTCGTACCCGCATCACGCCGTGGCGCTCGGCATCGTTGGATCAGTCGGCGGCTGATTCGCACCTGCCCACAGCTCTTGACGATAGCGCTCGAAGCAGCGCTGGCCGGCGCGCAGACGGAGGAGCGCGCCTTCGGCGATGCGCGGCGCGATCGCCGGGTCGCTCGCGACGAGCGGCTTCAGCACCTCGCGATTCCACGCGGCCGAGTGGCGAACGTCGAGCGTGGCGTGCAACGCATAGTAACGCCGTGCAGCGCCGCCGATGCCCAAACGCTTCAGTCCGGCGTTCACCAGCTGCGAGCGCCCCGGTGCGGTGAGCTCGATCACGCCCAATGCACCTACGGACTGATAAGCGTAGTGGCGCGCCGTCGCGAGCGCGACCATCAGGTTGCTCAGCGCCAAAGCCTCCCAGACCGTCTGCCCGTCGGGCTCGAGGTTCAACGAGCGCGCCAGCGCACTCAACATCGGACCGTGCATTCCGCCCTCGTTGCCTTGGCCCATCTCGTCCCAGTAGTTGCGGGCCAGCTCAAGCTTGGGGACGGTGGGCAGTTTGACCTGAGTGAGCGCCACCAGATCGTCGAACCCCGCTTCTCCTGCCAGCTCTTGCCGCAGGAACCAGCACATCTGCTCGTGCGTGGCCTGCTCGGCAAGCCAGGGGAACAACGCATCGTGTTGCCCGGGGCCCGTTTTCTCGAGTGACTCGAACCAGCTCACGAACTGTGTCGCTTCGGTCGGAACGGTGCGAAGTTGTCGCGACACTTCGCTGCGCTCGGCTTCCACGAACGCGCGCTCGACGCGGCGCACGTACGTCTCACTCGCGAGATCGGCTTCGAAGTCCGCGGGGTCCAATGCAGGCGCGAGGCGCTTGGCATGCGAAGCTGCCAACAGGTGGTGAATTGCCTCGCTTTTTGCGGGGGAGCCACAGCGAGAGATGGGGATCAGCGTCGACATGGCGCCCAGCAGTGCAACGACAGTGCCAGCAGTGAAACGGCGCGCCGAAACTTCTTTCGTGGAGTGCTTCGCGCCTTGGCCCGGCGATTGCTCAAGCCCTGCGCAATGGGTACCGAATCAGGGGGCGCTGGGCTCGAAGCAGGCAACCGAGTCTTTCACGACGCTTACCAAGGCGCTCGCGACGGCGTCCGTTCTCAGGTGCCCATCTTGGTGGTGCTTCCGAGCGAGCTTGCGCTTCACCACCGAGGGCAGCGGCAGGCGGTGCCCTACTCATGCTCCTCGTTTGCGGCAGCCAAATCAGCCGCTCACATCGCCGTCGCGCTGTTCTCGCTAACCAGTGCCGATTCGGACCCCACAGCGAGCCGGGCGGGTGTGGCTCGTTTGCTCGACTCGATCGGTGCGGCCCTCGAACAGGAGGCGGCTGCGGGCGAGCAGCCGGTGGAGCGAGAAATCACTGCGCTCCTCGAACGGTGCCTGCGTTTCGCACGCGCCGCGCGTGACCAGTCGCCGAGCGAAGCGAGCCGTGCGGAGTTCGCGAGCGACGCGGGTCCGCGCATTCTGCAAATCACCGAGCTTGCCACTTGCCGGCAGGTCGCCGGGCTTCACGAGGCAGCCGAAGCGACGCTCCGGACGCTCTCCGCCGCTGAGCAGACCGAGCTACAAGTCGTCGTGATGGGCGACCATCAAGCTCGGGCCAGAAGCCTCGGAATGCAGTACTTCAAGCGCCGTCTGCAAGAGCAACCGGGTACGGACGACCGGGTGACGTACGGCGAAAACATCAGCGACGAGGACGAGGCAATCTCACTCGTCGCCACGCGCCGGCTCGATAAGCAAATCGCGCAAGCCTTCTTCGACGATGAAACTCGCCTGCAACGGGATGTCCTTGGCGATGCCGCCAAGCGTTGTCTCGAACAGATGCACTTTCCTCGTGAGTAGCCGCAGCTTGCACCGGCTCGTTGCCGTAAGCAGGTCGCCCTCGACGTGACCCGGCTGAGGTGCTGCGACTAAATGTCACGAAATACCAGGTTTTTTTGGGCTTGACCTAGGCACGTGACAACGGCACGAAGTTTTTGGTGGTGCTCGTTGTCGTCCAATCTTGAGCTTTGGTCGTATCGGTCTCCGTTCGCAATCACCGTGGCGCGCAAACGCTGGGCGCGCCGGTTGAGCCTGGTTTCCTTCCTCGTCCTGCTCGCGGCGTGCAGCAGCGCATTCGCAGGGCCCAAACGCGAGAAGCAGGACTACGGCGGGCCCCCTCCGCCCACGGTGGGGCCCTCGCTGATGTGGGCGCCGCGGGTGGTGCTATTTCCGGTTTGGCTAGTGAGCGAGTACGTCGTGCGGGAGCCAACTGGCGCCTTGGTCCGCACCGCCGAGAAGCATTCCTGGCCGCAGGCCGTGATTTCGTTCTTCACGTTCGGGGAGCGCCACAACGTGACGCTGTTTCCTTCGGCGCTGTTCGATTTTGGGTTGAAGCCGAGCGTCGGCTTCAACCTGACCTGGAAGTACTTCCTCGCCGATCCCAACACGCTCAAGCTGCACTTCGGAACCTGGGGTCCTGACTGGGTGTCGGTCAAAGGGAGCGATGGCTACTCCCTCACCGATAAGCAATCGTTCCTGGCCCAGGCCTCGTTCGTGCGGCGTCGGGATTTGCCGTTCTTCGGCATGGGCCCGCGCAGCCCGAGCGAGCCACGCTATCGCTATCAGGCGATGACGTCCGAATTTGCGCTCGGCTACCAGAACGACTTTTGGCGCTCGAGTGCCTTGGTTGCCCGCGCTGGCATGCGAACACTGAGCTTCGGCGACCGTGGCTGCTGCTCCGAGCCCTCCTTGTCCGACGCGGTAGATGAAGGAACCGTACCTCTGCCGCCCGGCTACAGAGAAGGCTACGTCGGCGCGTTCGAGTCCCTCTCGCTCGCGCTCGACTCGCGCCGTGCGTTACCGGACAACGGCACCGGCGTGCGCATCGAAGGCCATGGCGAGACCACCGTAGCGCCCGGTGCCAATCGCAAGGGATGGGTCAGCTACGGCGCCGCGGCGGGCGTGGCGATCGATTTTTGGCGTCATCGCGTGGTGGGTCTCGGTGTGTCGGCGGATCTCGTCGATCCGCTGGTTGGCACCATCCCGTTCACGGATCAGGTTGCGCTCGGAGGGAACCGACCCATGCGCGGTTACCTGAACGGCAGGTTGATCGACCGCAGCGCACTCGTTGCCAGCGCGCAATACACTTGGCCGATCTGGGTTTACCTGAATGGGGTTCTGCAAGCGGACGTCGGCAACGTGTTTGGCGCACACTTCGACGGTTTCGATGCCGGCCTTCTGCGGTTGAGCACAGCCATCGGCTTCCGCTCCAGCGGTGAGCCAGATTCGGGTTTGGAGGTGCTGGTCGCCGGCGGCACCGATCCCTTCGAGCAAGGGTTTCACTATTCGTCGTTCCGCCTCGTCATAGGATCACACCATGGCTTTTAGTCGATCCCCGGTGCGCCTTGCGTGCTGGCTGTCTAGCGCTGCAAGCTTGGTGGCGTGTGCGCATGACCCTCGGGTGTTTGCGTTGCGCGCGCCGGTGCTCCGCGACCAAGACCTCGACTTCGTTCACGTCGACTGCCCGAAAGAGCCGGCCAAAGCGGGCGTGGAAGCCGCCGCATGCGCCCCCGAGCTGTACGAATCGTCGTTCTCCTGGGACGCCGCGGACATGTCCATCTTTCGGCCGATGTCCAAGTTCTTCCAGGTGGATTCGTACGGCGAAGCGGAGAACGTCAACGCCTTCGACGAGGTGCCTGACTCGAGCTGGTTCGTGAATCGCATCGGCGCGCAGCCGATGTCGCCCGAAGCCGTGGCGGCCGGCTATTGCAAAGAAGGGCCAGAGCTAAAACCAGACCCGGCCGACGGGAGCTGGCTCATCGACCACGGCAAGGACAACGGGGCCAATCCCGGGTTCCGCGTCAAGGTCGACGGCGAAAAATACATGCTGAAGACCGATGACGCCCAGGCCGAGCGCGCGACTGGCGCCGCCGCGATCGCCTCGCGTTTCTATTACGCAGCGGGCTGGTGGGCTCCGTGCGACAGCGTGGTCTACTTCAAGAGGTCCGCGCTCAAGCTCAAACCCGGTCTGACAATCAAAGCCAACGTTGGGCCAGCCACGCCCTTCGACGAAAAACGGCTCGACAAGATTCTGGCTGCGACCGGCCGCCGTGGGGAGCTGTACAGAGCCGTCGCATCGCGCTGGCTACCCGGGCAACCGCTCGGCCCCTTCACTTACGAGGGCCGGCGGGCTGACGATCCATCGGATACGATCAAGCACGAGAACCGCCGCGATTTGCGGGGCGCGCGCGTGCTCGCCGCCTGGCTCAATCACTTCGATTCACGGGAGCAAAACAGCATGTCCACGTGGATGCCCGCCAACGAGAAGGATCCGAGTAGCGCCGGCTACGTTCGCCACTGGTACATCGACCTCGGGGACTGCTTCGGTAGCGAGTGGGACGTGGACGGGTTTTCGCGGCGCCTCGGCAAGTCCTACTTGCTCGATTTTCAGCACATTTTGGGTGACTTTGCGACGTTGGGTGCGATCGAGCGGCCGTGGGAGCGCGCGCACCGTACCAAGGGGCAAGAGAACTTCGGTTACTTCAGCGCGCTCGATTTCGATCCTGATTCCTGGGTTGGGGAGTATCCCAATCCCGCGTTCTCGCGCATGACGGAGCGCGACGCGGCTTGGGCGACGCGGATCATCGCTCACTTCACCCCCGCTGACGTTCGCGCCGCGGTCAGCGTTGGCAACTTCAGCAAGCCGCAGAACACGGAGTACCTCACTCGAGTGTTGCTTCAGCGTCAGCATATCGTGCTCAAGCGCTATTTCTCCAAGCTCTCGTCACTTGCGGACGTGCGCGTGCAAGATCGAAAGTTTTGCGCCACCGATCTGGCGCGTAGCACCGCCACGTTCCCCAATGATGAGTTCCACTATTCAGCCGAGCTCACGCGGGGCTCAGCAGACCCAGAGCCCGCTGCCGCCAACCTGACTCCGCAGGGTGAAACCTGCGTCGCTGTGGCGGAGAACACATCCCTTCCGCCTTCCGCTCCGGACAATGCCAAGGAGCGCTACCTCACGCTCCGGATCAGCAATGGCGTCGCACCGGGGCCGCTCCTGGCCCACTTCTACGATCTCGGCCCACAGCGCGGCTTGCGCTTGGTGGGTTTGGAACGGCCCGGGTCCTAAACTACAGGGGCGCTGACCGCCGCCCAGCGAAGCGCGCGGTCAGAACCTTCGTACGTCTCCGCCACCGCAGACCGGCGGCGAAGCTAGACGACGCCGCTCGGCGCTTCACGATCCCAGGCGTTCTTGACCATCACGCGCGTTTGTTCCTGCGCGTCCACGGGCGACAGCCGCTTGTTCTCTCTCAGTTCCTCCACCACGATTTTCGGGAGAATGCGATCCACGTGCATGATCATCTTCGTGGTGTCTTCGTAGCCGCGTTGCGCCAAGGCCGCCGTTTCGGCGTCCGAGAGCGCCGTTGCGGTCGTGTACACATGAGCCAGCTGATACCTAGATGACTGAAGTACGTGTGGTCGTCGCGGATGGCCTTGGCCGTTTCGGCGGGGCGCACTGCATCGATGAGGCCAGCGGCCACACCCGCAACCGCGGAGACAGCGTCTTTGACCGGGCCGGTAGCAGTTCCGCCGAGTGCCTTGACGCGATCGGCGAGCGCTCCTTGTTGGCTCTTGAGCGTCTGCTCGAACCACACCACCGCCGTCTTCGCATCCTGATGGCTTACGTCCTTCAGCTGTTCCACTTGCCGATGGATCGCCTGAACACCGTGCGATACCAAGGCGTGGACGTCACTCGCGTACGTAGTCAGCACTTCATTTCGATTTTCATTGGCCATGATGGCTCCCTTTCGTTCGGTGATTGCCGACACCTTCTGCACGCCGCGGGCCAACGTCGCGAAGTGAGGAATGAGGCTAGAAAGACGGCACCGCGTAGATACCTAGACATTCGCGCCGGCAAGTGAGATCGATGACGGTCATTGCGGGTGGCAACGTTGACGCGAGCGCAGCGGGGGGCGCAGCGGCAACTTGCCCGCCCCTGGGAGCACCCAATCCCGTCACCGCTCGGTTTGCAGGGGTCGGCTACCGACGAAACCCGAAAGTTGGATTTTGACGAAAGGGTGAGGCTCTTGCGCCGCTTTGCAGCGGCTGCGCAACCGGTCGAAGTCGCAAAGCACTCTTCGTCTGTGCATGTTGTTTTATAATCACGCCGATCGTGAGCGAAGGATCCCAAGCAGATTCTGCCAGCAGAATCCCGCCGTTCTTGGCAGGCGGCGGGAAGATGGGCGAACGAGTCCGCGCGTTCGACTGGGCGCAATCTCCCCTTGGGCAACGAGCCACTGGCCTAACGCCCTGAAGTCCGCAGTTGCCATCCTGCTCCGCTCCAAGCAGCCGATGTACATTGGCTGGGGGGAGCAGCTGATCTCCTTTTACAACGACGGATACATTCCGATCTGCGGCAAGAAGCATCCGGCTGCTTTGGGGCAACCCATGTCGGTCGTGTGGGCGGAGATCTGGGAAGCCCTGGAGCCGATCAATCTCGCCGTGCTGCGTGGCGAGGCGCAGCTGTTCGAGGACATGCCGTTCGACTTGGCCGGTCGAGGTGAGGGCGGGCTCAGCTACTTTACCTTTTCGTACACGCCGCTGTTGGATGACGATGGAGCGATCTCGGGCATCTTCTGCGTGGCCATCGAGACCACGCACAAGGTTCGCTTGGAGCGACATCAAGCTCAGGCGATCGAGCGGCAGCGTCGGATGTTCGAGCAAGCACCGGGTTTCATCTGCATTTCGACCGGCCCGGACCATGTCTTCGAGTTCGTGAACGACGCCCATCGGCGCGTATTCGGGCGTGAAAACATCGAGGGCAAAAGCGTGCGGGAAGCGTTCCCCGACCTGGAAGGCCAAGGCATCTACGAGGCGCTCGATCGTGTATACCGCACCGGCGAGCGCTATTTGGCGCGGGGCATCAACGTTCGTTTTCGCGCCACCCCCAGCAGTGCCGAGGTGCAGCTGCGCTTGGATTTCATGTACGCGCCGATCTTCGACGAGGCGGGCGCCGTGTCCGGCGTGTTCTGTGAAGGCCACGACGTGAGCGAGGCGTTTGCGGCACAAGGGGCGTTGCAGGAGCGCGAAGAGCAGCTTCGGTTAGCCACGGAAGCCGCCGAGATCGGGTTGTGGGACCTCGACCCGCTGCACGATGCGTTGTTCTGGCCGCCTCGGGTCAAGGCGATGTTCGGAATTTCACCAGACGTCCCGATCTCGATGGCAGACTTCTACGCGGGGCTGCACCCGGACGATCGAGAGGCGACCGTGCAAGCGTTCGCGGCGGCTTGCGATCCGCAGCAAAAGGCGCTTTATGACGTCGAGTACCGCACCATCGGCAAGGAAGCCGGAGTCGTGCGCTGGATCGCCGCCAAGGGCCGCGCCATCTTCGACGAACACGATCGCTGCATCCGCGTGATTGGCACGGCCATCGACATCAGCAAACGAAAAGAGAACGAAGCCGCCTTACTTGCGAGCGAAGAACGTCTGCGCGTTTCTGATCGTCACAAGGGCGAATTCATCGCGACTCTGGCACACGAGCTTCGAAATCCACTCGCGCCGCTGCGCACCGGTCTCGAAGTGTTGCGCGGTCGCGGCCAAACCGACCCGCTGCACGCGACCATGGAACGTCAGGTGCATCACCTGGTGCGCTTGGTGGATGATTTGCTCGAGGTGTCACGAATCAACAACGGTGCGTTCGAGCTCCGCAAGGAGCCGCAAGACCTGGCGCAAGTCGTGCGCAACGCGCTCGAGGCCAGCGACTCACTGGTTCAAGAGCAACAACATCGAGTCGAGCTCGTATTTCCCGGGTCTCCCGCGTGGGTCAATGGCGATGGCATCCGCCTCACGCAAATCATCAGCAACCTATTGAACAACGCTGCCCGATACACTCCGCCGGGCGGCCTGATTCAGGTCACTGTGGAGCTCGAAGCACGCACAGTAACGGTGAAGGTTCGTGATTCCGGGATCGGCTTCGACGTTCAGCACGGTGAAAGCATCTTCGAGATGTTCAAGCGCGGCAAACAATCGACTGGCCTCGGGATCGGCTTGTCATTGTCTCGAAAGTTGGCCGAGATGCACGGCGGCGAGCTGGACGCGAGCAGCGAGGGCCAAGACCGTGGCGCAGAGTTCGTGCTCACCTTGCCTCGCTTGCAAGACACGCCGGAAACCAGACCGAGCCCCGCACCCGTCACGCGCCCTTTCGAACACGCTGGGCGCCAAGTGCTCGTCGTCGACGACAACGAGGACGCGGCCGACACACTGGAAATGTTGTTACGGCAAATGGGGGTCGCCGTCAGCGTGGCCTACGACGGAGAAAGCGCCATGCAGAAATTCGGCGAGCAAGAGCCGTCTCTCGTCCTGTTGGATATCGGAATGCCGTTGATGGATGGCTACGAGCTTGCGCGCCGACTCCGGACGGCTTTCCCGCAACACCGAGCGCGCGTCGTTGGCTTGTCGGGCTGGGGTCAGGAAGATGATCGACGCAGAGGGCGAGAAGCGGGCTTCCACGCCCACCTCGTGAAGCCAGTGGATCTCGGCGAGCTCGTCAAGTTGCTCGAGTCGCAATAACGCCGCGCCCTGTTCGTGCGGCTTTGCCCCGCGCAGGAGCGCCCCCGTCAGTGACGCGCGACGCTCAAAATTGCCCGACCACGCTCAACCCCGGCCTGTCGAACGAAAACGTCGGCGTCACGAAAACGCGTGCGCTCGACACCGGCGCGCCATCTCCTCGCTTCAAACCGTAGTGCGGTACTGCGAGATCGTAGGTGAGGAGCGCCGCGCCGGCCACTTGAATGGCGCCGAACGTGCTGAACCAAAATACGGCTCCGCCATCGCGACGCACATCACGGTTCGTCAACGTCAAGAATGGCCCCGCGATCGGAATGAATAGCAACGGTGCCGCACGGTATTCCGGGTTCGGGTTGCACGGGCTGCTCGTGCGACCATCGCCACTGGGCACGTAGCACTCGGTCATGAACGCGAGCCCATACAGCGCGCTGATCCCGTAGCCGCCCGCCAATAGCGAGCCGCCCACGACGCCGATCGTGTGCTTGCGCGCGACGTGATAGCCGACCGGCGCTGGCTCGCCCGGGCGCCAATGTTTGGCGCCTTCGACATCACGCGTTTGAGCACGAGCGCGTGACCCGACACACAGCACGAACGCTACGCCGAGCAGCTGCCGCCCAAGCCGCCTCTTCACGCGCAGATGGTAACGCCGCATCCCCATGGCGAGCTCAACTTACTGCAAAGTCTGCCCTGGCGCTTCTGAGCTGCGGAGCGGGGGCAGGCGCTCGAGCAGCTCCAAAGCCGCAGTGCGCAAGATCGGGGAGGACTCGGTGTGAGACACGACTTCGGTCAGCTCGTTGCGGCTGCACACCGCGAGCAGCGGCATGGCAATGGCGGGGGGCGCGCCCGGGTTGAAGAGCATGGACATGCGAACCCGAGGGCGGGCGAGCCAACGGCTATATTGAGCGACCGCTTCCAGCACTTCGAGGCGAGCTGGGCGACGGGCGGTCATACCCACGACGTCATCCTCGGTGAGCCGCGGGTTCTCCAGCAGTTGGCGGATGACGAGCGGATGCGGATCTTTCAGCAGCTTGTCGAAGGCGCGCCGATTGGGGCTACGCGCCAGGCTCTTGCGCTCACCGACCGTGAGCTCACGACCCGTGCCGTAGTCCGGGACAGGGAGCTCGTGCGCCGGGCGGTCATGCACGGCGGGCGGGGGCGCGCGCCTCACCAAGCGGGCGAGGCTGAGCAAATGGCGCGCTTCGGATTGGGCGCGCAGTTGGTCCACCAGGTGACACTCGCCGAGCGACGCGAGCAGCAGCGCAACCACCAAGATGGCTTCGCGTGCCTGCGGCTCGGCGCGCTCGTTGTCCTCGCACAGCGCGTTTAGGACCGCCGCGCCATCGAAGTCAGAGCTATTGGCCAGGAAATCACGCAGCCAGCCGATGCGCAGCCCGAGCTCGGGCAGCGAGAGCAGCACACGCTTCAGGCGATCGAGGCCAATCACGACTTCCGACATCGCGTCCTGACCCGAAGGATGAGGCAGATCTCGCGGTTTGTCACGGTTAGCGGCCTCCCGAGCGGTCGGTGATAAGCTCCCCGGGCTTTGGCTGCGTCGCCACTTCTGACCGATCGACTCTCCGTCACGTTTCAAAAGCGACGCCGTACGCCAGCGCGTTGGCTCACGCTCTCGGTCTTCGTTTTCTGCTTCATCGCGGCCGGGCTGTTGGCGCGTCTGGGCACGCCCTGGGCCCGCGTGGGCGCCGCGTTTCTCGTTGCGCTGAGCGTGGCGCAGATCTTCGTGCAGCGCGCCCGGGATCGGCGAGACTTCAGCGACGTGCGGCGCACCATCCGGCGCGTATTGATCCCAGTGGACCGAGCCTCCGGCGAACGCGCGCTGCGCGCCGCGAGCCTTGCCGAGCGCGCCGTGACGGACCCCAGCGTGGGCTCGGTCGAGCTCGCGCAGCTGCACTTTCGGCGCCAGCTCGAGCGCGCGCCGCTCGATGCCGTCGACGCCCATGCGGCGCGGCGCGCCAGCGTGGTGCGCATGGTGGCGCTCGGCTTGGTGTGTGTCGCCGCGATCGCCGTGGGGCGCGAGCCGAGCCGCGTGCTGGAGGGACTGGACGTGCTGGTCGCGCGCCGTGATCTCGCCCCCGTGCCCATGATTTGGCTCGATCTGGTGCGCGTCACCGCGCAGCCTCCGGCCTACTTACGCGCCGCGGATCGCGCGATTTTTCCGGGGCTCGGCAGCGCGGAGGCGCGCGGCAGCGCGATCACGGTGCGCGGTGTGCCGCTCGCCGAGGGCCGGCACTTGGTGCTGAGCGACGGCAAACGTGAAGTGCCGTTCGTGGACGATGGCTCGGGCGGTGTGGTGGCGCGCTACGTGCTGAACGAAGATGCGGAGCTGCGAGTGGCCGCGCGCTTCGGTAAGGTGCTCGTTCGTGAGCCCGAGGCCGTTACTTTGGAAGCCGTGCCCGACGCGGCGCCCGTGGTGCAGCTGGAAGGCGCACCCGAGCGCATCGAGCTGCGCGATTTCGATCGCAAGGAGCTGCGTTACGAGGCAACCGACGATCATGGCCTACGCCAAGTGGATCTCGTGCTGCGCGCGGGTGGGCGTGAAGACCGGCGTCCACTCACGCGGCTCGACGGCGAGACCAAGCTCACGCGCGGCGCCTACGCCATCGAGTCGAGTGATCCGTTCCTGCGCCGCACGTTCTTGCCGGTCGAGGTCTCCGTGGAAGCGCGCGACGACGATGCCCAAGCAGGGGTGAAGTGGGGGAAAAGCGCGGTATTCACGCTGTTACCCGTGCCCGTGGGCGAGCCCGAGGCGGCGCGCTACGCCGCGCTGCGCGCGGTGCGTGATTCGTTGACTGATTTGCTCGCGTCCGAGCTCAGCCCGCCCGAGGGACAGAGCGACGCGGATCGGCGCAAGGCTGACAGCGCGCGCACCATGGCTGCCGCCGCGCAGCTCAGAGCCATGCTCGATCAGCGCTTTGCGGGAGTGAGCTTGCAGGCCGGTCAGCGCGCGTTCCTCGGTGGGCAAGCGCGGGTCCTCGAGCGTGCATTGCCCACGCCCTCGTCGTCGATGCGTCGCACCGAGGACGTGCTGTTGGCAGTGGACGCGGCGCTGCGCGCTTTGGGCAATCGCGATGCGGCTGCGGTCGCCAAACGTCTGGGCGATGCCGCCGAGGAAGCGGCCGACGGCGCCAAGCAAGCGCTGGAGAGCGAACGTCGCAAAGAGGGCCTCGGACGCCTGACCCAAGCCATGGCCGTGCTGGGCAGTGGCGCCGAGCACCTAGTGACGCTCGGCCCGCTGGGGCGCGACGTGGGCAGCGTGGCGCAAGGGGAAATCCGCCGTATTCGTCGCGCGCAAGACGCAAGCAACCTGCTCGCGACAGAGCTGGCCGCGCGTCACCTCGCGGCGCGCTTGCGCCGTCCCAGCCCGTCGTTCAGCACGGCCGGTGGCGGTGGAGTGGAGTCCGGCTCGGGTCAGCAGAGCGGCGACGATGCGCATGCCTCCGACGCCGACAAGAAGTTCGACGAGCTCGTGGGCGAGCTCGAGCGCTTGGCCGAGGAACACCAACAAGAGCTCGACCGCGTGGAGCGCAACCTGTTCGACGCCGAGAAGGCCGTGAACCTGGACGATCTGAAGCAAGAGGCGCTCGAGCGCGCGGCCGCGCTGCGCGACAAGACCTCGCCGCTGCCCCAATTCGGGGACGATCCGAATTCGGCTCGCGCCGCCGCGGCGCTCGCGCGTGAGCACGCGCAATCCATGGCTCAAAACCTGGCCCGGTTGGCACTGAAGGAAGCCGTCGAGAGCGGCCGCCACGCGCGCTCGGAGCTGGCCGATGCAGCCAAGCGCTCGGCCGGATCGAACGCCTTCGAGGCCCTGGACGACGCCGCGCTGGCCGAAGCGCGCGCCGAGCTCGATCGCGATTTATCCTGGGCCGAGCAAAACCTGGCGCGCGCCGAAAAGAGCGCGGCCGAGAAAGCCCAAGCCGGCTTGCAAGATTCGTCGAGTCGCGAGCGAGGCTTGGCCGATCGCGCAGCCAACCTCTCGGGCCGCGGCAATCACGGCGAGATCGCGCTGCCGCAGGATTTGGCCGACGCGCTCGGCAAGGCCGAAGGGCTGATGCACGACGCAGCCAAAGAGCTCGGCGCTGGCCACGGCGAGCAAGGCTTGTCTCTGCAACGCGACGCGCAGCGCCTGCTCGAGCAAACCAACAGCGGCCAATCGGGCTCGGGCGACAGTGACGGCAAAGATCAGTCTCAGCAACCGTCACCCAAAGATTCCTCGAGCTCCAAGGGCAAGCAGATGCGCACCGACGCGGACGTGCCGCGCGCCGACGGTCCCGGCCACGCCGATGATTTTCGGCGCCGAGTGCTGGAAGGCCTGAGCAAAGAGAAGAGCGGTCGCTTGTCGGATGCGGTGCGGCGCTACGCGGAGGGCCTGCTGCAATGAAGCGCGTCCTCATCGCTGCTCTGTTATCGCTCGTGCTCGGGTTGGCCGCGTCTGCACCGGCGGCCTTCGACCTCGGTTTGCCGAGCCCGCTCGAGCGCATCTCGAACGCGATCACCGAGATCGACACCGCGCGCGCTACGGAGCTCTTGCAGAAGGCGCCCAGTGATTCGCCAGCCGTCACCTTGGAACGCGCGCGGCTCGCCGTTTATCTCGGCGAATGCGACCGGGCCGAAGCCATCTTGGCCAATCCGGTTTCCAGTGAGTCACGCGAAGGCGCATCACTGACCGAAATCGCCAAGAGCTGCGCGCGCGCGACCGCTGCAGGCTTCGTGATGGAGGATAAACAGCGCGGTATTTGGCTGCGCTTGCAAGATGACGCGGATCGCGCCCTCGCGCCTTTCATCTTCGAAGTGGCCGCGCAAGCGCGCGACACGGTGTCCAAAGAAGTGGGCATCGACATGCCGCGCCCGCTGCGCATCGATCTAGTGCGGGATTTGTTCTCGCTGTCCGCCGTTTCTGGGCTGCCGCTGAAGGCGGCCGAGACCACGGGCACCTTGGCCGTCGCTCGTTGGGGCCGCGTGATCATGCTCTCGCCGCGTGCGCCGGTTCAAGGCTACCCGTGGCAAGACACGCTGGCCCACGAGATCACGCATCTGCTCGTCACGCGCGCGACCCGCGATTTTGCGCCGCTCTGGATGCAAGAGGGCTTGGCCAAGCGCTTCGAAGTGCGTTGGCGCCCGCCGCGGCCGTTCGATCGCCCGGAGTGGGCCGACACCAGCGCGCGTAACGCGGCGCTCGACGGGCGCTCAGTCGGTATCGACAAGCTCGGTCCATCGATCGCGATGTTGCCGACTCCGGAAGCGGCGGGCATCGCCTTCGCCGAGGTCACGAGCTTCATGCACTTCTTCATCGAGCAGAACGGTGAGCCCGCGTTGCGCTTGCTGTTCGCCGATCTGCGTGGGAACGGTCCCGCTGGTGCGGATGCAGCGCTACTCAGCGTTACTGGTTACGGCTTGTCCGAGTGGAACCGGCGTTGGCAGCGCTTCTTGCGTGAGCCGGTGAAGCCCAGTGAAGAAACGCCGCACGCGGTGGCGCAGCGTTCGCAAGGGGACGCCGGTCGCCGCGTGCGGCTCGCCGATCTGCTCGCGGCGCGCGCACACGGGCGAGAGTCGGCGACCGAGGTCGAACCGCTGCTTGGGTCGCTCCCGCGAGTGCCTCAAGTTCGCGCGCGCATCGCTGCAGGTTTGTACGCGGCAGGTGACGACGCGGCGGCGGAACGCGCGCTTGGCACCGTGGCGGAAATTGACGGCCTGTACGGACCTTGGTTTGCGCTGGCCGGCCGAGGGTTCAAGCGCCGTGGTCAACTTTCCGAGGCTGACTCCGCCTTCACCCTCGGCTTGTCCGCCGATCCGCTCTCCGATGAGGTGGCCTGCGAAGGATATCCCGACAATCGCGTACTACCTGAGGTGGGAGCGGCGCCCGGCTCCCGGGCGACCGCGAGCACGACCAACCTCCCGGTGTCGGCGAGTGGGATGAAAGAACCACCATTGCCCACACGCGCGGCTTGGCTCGAGCTGTGTAAAGCTGCGCGAAGCGTGCCCCGTGATTGACCGCCGGGTCAGAGGGCGCCTAGGATAATCAGCTCGAATCTCTGCGAAGTTTAAAGGATTTCTCGTGGGTCTCGCGACATATGCTGCGGCTCAGCTCCTGCGCGCTCTTCCGCGCGTCCGAATCAGTCGGGCCGTAGGGCAACTGTGCGAGTTACCGCTCTCGCCACCGGTCTCGCGCGCCATCATGGGCGTGTACTCTCGCGCCTATCGCGTGAATCTCGACGAAGCGATGCCGGAGCCCGGCCCGTACGCGAGCTTCGACGCATTCTTCACGCGCCCGCTCAAAGACGGCGCGCGTCACATCAGCTCCGACGCCGTGGTCTGCCCCGCTGACGGCAAGCTCTCGTCGTGCGGTCGGGTCGACTCCGGCGCACGCATCTTCGTCAAGGGTCAGCACTACGACGTCGGCGAGCTGATCGGCGATGCGCGCGATGCTGCCCGTTACAGCGGCGGTGAGTTTGCCGTCGTGTACTTGGCACCGGGCGACTATCACCGGGTGCACTCGCCGGTCGACGGCGACATCACGCTCGTGCGCGGCATCCCTGGCGATCTGTACCCGGTCAATTCGATCGGCGAGAAGCACATCCCGCAGCTGTTCGTGCGCAACCACCGCGCGGCGATCGTGATCGACACGCGCGGGCTCGGGCGGGTGACGGTGGTCATGGTCGGCGCGGTCATCGTTGGTCGCATCACGATCACGGCGTTGCCTGGCCGGCCCTCGGCGGAGCCGGGTTTGCATTTGGTGAGCCCGGCCAAGTCCGTGGCGCGCGGGGACGAGATTGGCATGTTTCACCTGGGCTCGACCGCCGTGGTCTTGCTCGAGCCGGGCGTGAGCGTCGGTCGCCCACTCGGCAAGGTGCGCTTCGGGGAATCGCTGTTGAGAGCTGGATGACGATCGAAAACTCGGAAGACACGGCGCACGAGAGCGTTCCGGATCCGGCAGAAGCGCAGGGGATCGAGGCTGCGTCCGGGTCGTCCAAGCACGTGCACGACGGCGCGGCGCTCGTGGAGTCAGCGACCAGCGCGGTGATCGAAGTCGCGCGGAATTTGAGCAGTACTCACGACTCGGCGCCGCCGCTGTCGCGCAAGCTCGCGCCACCGCCGAAGCCGAAGCGTGATTCGGGTGCCGCGTCGAGCCCGCCGCCCGGGGTCGGCGCAGAAAGCGCGGACCTGCTCGCGTCCGGCGCGAATGCGCTGAAGGCGCCCATCCCACCCACGATTTCTTACTCCGCCGATGACACGGCCAAGATGCCGGCCGCCCCCGCGCTTCCGGAGCCGCCCGCGTTTGCGGCCCCAGCCGCGGGCGCCGCTGGAGCGTCTGCGCCGCTCAGCCAGCCGCCTCCCATTCCGCGGCGCCGTTCGAACCCAGCGATCGCCTCGGAAGACGGCGAAGGGCAGGGCGGTGCGCGCGCTCCTTCCGATCCGTCGCTCACTGCGTCCGCCGGCTCCGAGGCTTCCTCCGAGCCCGCACCGCGAGCACCGCTCGATACTCCGCCCAAAGGCGTGTCTGCTCCGCCGCGCCCGATCACGTCTCCGCCGCGTCCGCGCAGTGACCCGCCCCCTGCTGCGCGTCCGCGGAGCGAGCCGCCGCCCGCGAGCGCCGCGCCGCCCTCCTCGTCTGCTATTTTCGCGATGCGCATCATCGCCGTCGGCGACTCGGTGCGTCCGCCCGCGGTGCAGGAGAATGCGCCGGATCTCGATCCGGATTCGTATCCGCCCTCCGCGTCTCGTCTTGGGACGAGCGTGCGCCGCAGCTCGCGCCCGGCGATCGCCGCAGCCAGCAGCGCGCCGGTCGCAGTCCCCGCAGCGGCCCCGCTGCCGAGCACGGTGTCGTTTCCTGAGCCCGCGGCGTCGGTTTCGTCGGAGCCCGTCGCGTCGGTTTCGTCGGAGCCCGTCCTTGCGCCCGAGCCGGTCGCGACGGAACTAGCGGCGTCCGTGCCGCACGCCGTCGCCGCGCCGGGAACCTCGCCCGTCGTTGACGTGCCGCTGCCGCCCGCCAATCTGCTCGGCGCGAACGAGGAAGACATCCCGATCGACGTCGAGCCGCCGATCGTTGCTGCACCCGCGCCTCCCGTCGCAGGCGTGCGCCCGCCGCCGCCGCCGCCGCCGGTCGATCTCGGCGCGGTCCCGCGCGAAGAGCTGCGCCAAGTGCTCGGCGAGGATGCGCCGGACTCCGACGAGGAGGAGGATCTCGCGCCGGCTGCTGCGGCTGCAACCGACGCGGAAGAGCTCGGGCGTGAGGACGCCATCTCGCTGCCGCCGGAGGAGATCGCCGCGCTCAAGGCCGAGCTCGACGCCAAGGCCGAAGCCGTCAAACCGCCTCCGCCGCCCAAGCGCACGACCGGCGTGCTGAGCGTCGCGCCGAACGTTGCGACGGCCGTCGCTCCGCCCGTGAGCTCCCCGACCAGCGCCGAAGCCCCGCCCAAAGAGCCGCCGCCCACGCCCGACCCTGCTGCGGCCAAAGCCGCGCAACGCGCCAAGACCCGCCAACCCTGGTGGGAGGATCTGTTCAACGAAGACTTCATGCGCGCAAGCTCGCGGGTGTCCGACGAGCAGATCCGCAAGGAAGTGACGTTCATCGAAGAGTCGCTGGGCGTTGCCGCGGGCGGCGTGGTGCTGGATCTCGGCTGCGGCGCGGGCCATCACGCGGTCGAGTTTGCGAGCCGCGGCTACGGCGTGGTCGGCTACGATCTCTCGCTGTATCAGCTGGCCCTGGCTGCTGACGTTGCCCAAGAGCGCAGCCAGAAGATCAATTTCCTGCAAGGCGACATGCGCGAGATGGCCTTCGAAGAAATGTTCGACGGCGTGTTCTGCTGGAACACTACCTTCGGCTACTTCGAAGAGGACAAGAACCTGGCCGTCGCCCAGCGTGTGTTCAAGGCGCTGCGTCCCGGAGGCATGTTCCTGATCGACGTGCTCAACCGCGATTTTGCTGCTGCGTCGGCGCCGTGCAGTGTCTGGTACGAGGGAGACTCGTGCGTGTGTATGGATGACATGAGCGTCGACTACATCTCGAGCCGGCTGCGCGTGAAGCGCTCGATCATCTTGGATGACGGGCGCACCAAGGAATCCCTGTATTCCTTGCGCCTCTACTCGCTGCACGAGCTCGGTAAGCTGCTGCACGAAGTCGGCTTCCGCGTCACCGAAGCGAGTGGTCACCCCTCGACGCCCGGCGTGTTCTTCGGCCCGAATTCGCCGCGCATCATCATGCTCGCGCAGCGACCCTGAGGTGCTGGTGATGCGGGGAAGGTCTGCGATGCAGTGGTTCGTGCCGCCATCGTTCGTGCTCTTTTCGTTGTTCGCCGGCTGTGGTGGCGGCTCGCCGCCCGCAAGCTCACCGACCTCGAGCACTCACGCGGTCGGTTCGAACGAACCGAGTCAGGATGATTCCGCAGCGGATGATGCCCCCGCCGAGGAAGAGGCACCCAAGGCCGGCGCTTGCGACGACGGCACGTGCAGTCCGTGCGGCTCCGGCATTTGCCCTGCAGGTTGGTACTGCGACGAATCGGCTGCGGGCGGTCCTGCCTGCGGCTGGTTGCCGGCGTGTGCCCAAAAATCCAGCTGCGGCTGCGTCACGGCCAAGCTGGGCTCGAGCTGCAAATGCAGCGAGCAATCGGGCGGCCTGCACGTCACCTGCAAGTAAGCGCGTATACGTCGCCGGGCGCGCGCGCTAGAAACGGTGACCGTGGATCTCGCGTCTGCCCTCACTCTGCGCGTGCCGGGCTTGCGCGTCAGTAGCGCCGCTCCCGATCTGACCGCAGCGGCGCGCGATCTGTGGCCGCGCGCCCTGGTTGGCATTCAGAGCGGTCAATTGCCGACCAACCGCCCAGGAGCGATCGCTTGGCCCGAGCGATCCGAACAAATCAGCCAATTGCTCGAGGTAGCGCGGGCTCAGGGGTATCGTGTGGTGCCGTTCGGCGCGGGCAGCGGGGTGTGCGGCGCGGTGTTGCCGGACGAGCGCACGATCGTCATCGACTCCAAGCGGCTGCTCGATTTCCGAATCGACGAGGACGCGCCCGTGGTCCACGCGGGCGCGGGCGTGCTCGGACTGACGCTCGAAGAGAAACTGATCAAGCGCGGATATACGGCGGGCCACTACCCGTCCAGCATCGTCTGTTCCACGGTGGGCGGCTGGGTCGCGGCGCGTGGCGCCGGCCAATGCTCGAGCCGCTACGGCAAGATCGAAGACATGGTGGTGGGCCTCGATTGCGTGCTCGGCACGGGGGATCACGTGCGCATGCAGCGCCGCACGTCCGGCCCCGATCTGGTGCCGCTGATGACCGGCAGTGAGGGCACGCTCGGTTTCATCACCGGCGCGACGCTGCGCTTGCACCCCGCGCCGCGCGTGCGTCGCTTCCTGTCTTTCTCCTGCTCCAGCATCGAGAGCGGCTTCGATATCCTGCGCACGATGTTGCAAGCCGGGCTGCGTCCGGAGGTCGCACGGCTCTACGATCCGATCGACTCGGTGCTGCTCGGTCAGAGCTCGGACGCCAAGAAGGCGCCCAAAAATCGCAGCGCGCGCAGCGGCCATCTATTCGGCATCGTGGCGCGGCGAGCCCTGGCGCACCCGCGTTGGTTACAACGCACGATCGAAGCCTTGGAAGGCAACCTACTCGGCGGCGCGACCCTGCTCCTGATTTTCGAGGGCGACGCAGAAACGGCCGATCACGAGGCCGAGCGCGCGACGCAAATCTGCGCGCGCGCAGCAGCTCGCTCCCTCGGCGAACGGCCCGCGCGCCGCTGGCTCGCGCACCGCTATGGCGTGAGCTTCCGACAGTCGTCGTCGTTTCGCCTGGACGCATTCACCGACACGATGGAAGTCGCAGCGCCCTGGTCGAAGCTGGAAGCGGTGTACAACGGTGTTCGTCGCGCGCTCTCCGAGCACGCCCTGGTGATGGCGCACCTCAGCCACGCATACCCCGACGGCTGCGGGCTGTACTTCACGTTCGCGGCGCTGGGCTCCCGAGCCGGCAACGCCACCGAGCGTTACGACGCGGCTTGGCGCGCCGGGTTGTCGGCCGCGCTCGCAGCCGGCGCGAACCTGAGCCACCACCACGGCGTGGGCCGCAGCAAAGCCGCGCGGCTCGCCGCCGAGCTGGGCGGCGGCACCGAGCTTTTGAACCGTGTGCGCCGCGCCTGGGATCCGGCCAGCATGTTCAACCCGGGTGCGCTGGAAGCGCCCTTCCAGGTGCAGCCCGCGCTGCCGCGAGAGGGTCGCGCGCAGTTCGCGCTCGACGAGCAATCGCGCTTGGCCGAGGTCGATGCTCGGCTTTCGATCGCTGCGGTGGAGAACCTGCTCTCGCGCGGTGGGCTCAGCCTCGGCCTCGCCGACGGCTTCGATGGCTCGCTTTCGATCGCCGACTGGATCGCGCGCGGCTTCCCGGGCGCGCCCGACTCGTTCCGCGACCCGGTCGCCACGCGCGTGACCGGCTTCGAAGCCAGCGCCGGCGGTATTCAAGCTCACGTTCGAGCCGCCCCGCGTCGAGCGACCGGCCCCGACCTACTCGCGCTCTTCGCCGGCACCCACGGCGCGCTCGGTACGATCGAGCGCGTGACACTCGCCGTCACCCCGCGCTCTGCAACGCCCGTGCGCTCTCATCCCTTTCACTGGGATCGCGACCCGGCACTCAGCGCCGCCGAGCACGGCGCCTTCGAGCTACTGCGGCGCGGGATCTGAGCCCTCTCTGGTCAGCTTTTTTTTGGGGCGCTCTCAAGGCGCGCACTGCAGCTCATGGCCTGCTGCGGGTGCCCGCGCGACGCCTCCCGCACGACACGGGGCGGCGCGCACACCACTTCCGTCTCGAAAATTTAGTTTGGGCCCGAACACTATTTTTCGGCGCGCGATGGCTATCGGGCGACGAACCGGGACCGGACGAGCCGTTTGACCAAAGGGATTCGGAAGTCGACGGCCACCTCGATCGGGCGTCGGATCTCGAGGCCCTCCGACGGCTTTCGAGCCTTTCACCGGCAACGCGCGCTCAGTCCGGTGCGTTCAACAAGCCGTCCGGCAGATCTAGATTCTGACTCAGCCGCGTGAGCGCGCCCTCGACGAGCTCGCGATCCTCGGTGGCAATCGTGCCGCCGCCCGCGCGATACAGCGCGAAGCGCAGCGTCGCCGCTTCCAAGCGCGAGAGCGCCGCGGTGCGTGAGAAGCCGATCTCTTCGACGCGGTAGCGGAGCAGCACTTGGCCGTCGTCCAGCACTTGCTCACCGATGATCTCGGCTTTGACGCGCCCGGTGCCGCACAGTTGGCGGATGATGCCGCGCACGCGGGAGGCGCGGCGGCGGACTTTGAGGGCGGCCGGATCTTCGAACAGCTTGAAGAAGCGATTGCGCGCGAAGGCCGTGGGCACGAGCGTGAGCGCGCACAAGAGCGCGTCCAGATCCACGCTCGGCGCGCCTTTCACTGCCGGTTCGGCGCGCCGTCGCCGTCCTGATGGGTTTTGTTCGCTTCCAGCAGCGCGGCTTGGTGGAACGAGCCCACCGCATCCAGCAGCTCGGTCAGATCGCCGTCCATCACGCGATCGAGCTTGTACAGGGTCAGCCCGACGCGATGATCGGTGAGCCGGTTCTGAGGGAAATTGTAGGTACGGATTTTGTCCGAGCGCTCACCGGCTTTGACCATGCTGCGCCGCTCGTCGCGCACGGCCGAGTCATGCTTCTCTTGCTCGATCTCGAGCAGGCGCGCGCGCAGGATCTTGAGGCCCTTGGCCTTGTTCTTGATCTGGCTGCGCTCGTC
>JBEQTH010000058.1:0-33337 GCA_040348785.1 Myxococcales bacterium
GCTCTCGGCTTCGTGCGGCAAACGACCAGACAGGAGCTCGAACAGCACGACGCCCAGCGCGTAGATATCGCTGCGTTCGTCGGCCGTGCCGCGCGCTTGCTCGGGAGCCATGTATTCGGGCGTACCGACGATGCTGAGCCCCTCGCCGTCGGCTTCCACGTTGAACGCGGCCTTGGCGACGCCGAAATCGAGCAGCTTGAGCTTGCCATCGTCCGAAAGGAACAAATTAGCAGGCTTGATGTCGCGATGAATGACGCTCGCTTGGTGCGCGGTCTCGAGCGCGCGGCACGCTTGGACCGCGATGCCAACCGCTTCGCGGTAGTCCATGCCGCGCTCGCGAGCGATCTTCTTGTCGAGCGATTCACCGCTCAAGAATTCCATGGCGTAGAAGGGGCGTCCGTCTTGAGCCACGCCGAACTCGAACAGCTTGACCAAGTTGTCGTGCTGCAGCTGCGCAATGGCGCGCGCCTCGACTTTGAAGCGGCGCTCGGCGTCCACGCCCATGCGCTCCGGATCGAGCACCTTGAGCGCGACCGTGCGCATCAAGTCCAAGTGCACGGCCTCGTGCACCACGCCCATCGCGCCGCGGCCGATCACCTTGAGCAAGCGATAGCGCGTACCGGGGAGGAGCGTCGGGTCGACCTCCACGGGCGGCGCAGGCGGCGAGGGCGGGATTACGGCCGCGGGCAGCGGCAGATCCGTGGCGCGCGCTTGCGCGACCAGGCGCGCGAACTCCGAGCGCGTGCGCGCGGGCTCGGCCGGATACAGCTTTTGCATCAGCTGCGCGATGCGGCCGCGCACGCTGCGGTCGCCGTCGGCCATGCTGGGCGCGCGCTGCAGCAGGCGAACCAAGTCGTTCATGGCTTGGCGCGCCGAGCTATAGCGATCCTCGAGCTTCACGGCCGTGAGCTTGGCGACCACGGCGTCGAGCTCCTTCGGAGCGCCGATCAACGCGGCCAGCTCGGTCGGGTTGCGCTTGCCCGCGGCCACCATGGCCATGTGCTGCTGCGCGTCGCCGGACAGGAAGCGACGACCGGCGAGCATCTCCCACAGCATCACGCCGAGGGCGTACAGATCGGCGGGGATGCCGCCCGGGGTGTTGTTGGCGACCTCGGGCGCAACATAGCCCGGCTTGGCGAACACGATGCCGGCGATGGTCTGGCAGCGGCGGTTCTGACCGCGAGCCGTGCCGAAGTCGATCAGCTTCACGTCACCCGCGTAGCTGACCATCACGTTCTGGGGGCTGAGGTCGCGGTGCACGATGTCGAGCGCCTTGCCGCTGGCGTCCGTGCGCTCGTGGACGTGAGCCAAGGCGTCGGCCATCACGATGCTGACCGCGATCGATTCGGGCCAGCCCATGCGCATGCCGAGCTGACCGGCGCGGGCGCGCACGTCGCCCAGGTTGCGCCCCTCGATGAACTCGACCACGACGTACGGCTTGCCGGTGGCGTCGTTGGTCGCCTCCACGATCTGCGCGACACCGGGGTGCTGGAGCTGCGACTGGATGCGGGCCTCGTCTAGGAAGCGCGCCAAGAAGGAACGGTCCTCCTCGTGCTCGCGCCGGATGGCCTTCACCACGCAGGGGCGTTCGGCGCCTTCGATGCCGCCGGCCGTGCCCAAGTACACCTCGCCCATGCCGCCGCGGGCGATCCGCTTGAGGAGGGTGTAGCGCTCGAAGCGACGCGGCAGCGCGTCGTCGTCACGAGTCGCATCACTGGCAATATTCTCTTGTGATTTCGCTTCGTTACCGGCGGCTTCGGTGGCGTCCATGGTCCCTACTGTGCCTAGGTAGTCTGATGTAGGCAAGAAACTGACATTAGAAAGTCAAGGCCCCTTTTGTGGTGGGGAGCGAGCAGGAACAGCGGCGAGGGAATTGCGATGGACCGACGCTGGTTGTGTGCGAAGGCAGTCCGGCTAGACTGCCTTCCGTTTCGGCCCTCACACATGCCGTCCTCATCCCTCCCCTCACCTCACGCCTGGTTGGTGCGCCTGTGCACCATGACCGCGTTCGTGTTGTGCCTGGGCTGGGCGGCGAGCGCCTCGGCGGCAGTGCCGATGTGCGGAGCACGCGGCCAGTCGATCGCAGCGCCGCCAATCGGCACGCCGACGAGCGACGCTGCGCTCAGCGGCGGCGCTCCGTGTGAGCAGGCAGGGCCGCTGCGCGCCGTCGGAGTTCCGCAACGCGAGGCGCCGCAACAGCTGAGCTTCTACGAGCTACCGATCCGCGCCTTACCGACGCTGCCGCGCATCGCGCCCTGTCCGGTCACCGCGCGCGTTTCGCCTGCGGCAGCCGAGACCGAGCTCATCGCTACCGGGTTTGCGCGCTCCATCGAACGCCCACCGCGAGCCTGAGCGGCACTCACGATCGCTGAGCACGGCGGCTTACGTGATTCGAACGTAACGCGCCTCGTGTACATCGGCTCGCGTGCCTCTCGCGGAGGCGCGTGCGAGCCGCTCACCAGACTCTTCTCTGCAACATCATTCGAAACAGAAAGTGCTCGGCTGCCGACCTTCGGCCGGCTCCGAGCTTTGGGAGACAATCATGAACAAGGGAACCGCAATCGTCGGCTTCTTTATGAGCTTCTTAGCCGGCATGTTCCTGATGTGGGGCCTCGACAAAGGCAAGGGCCCCGACATTCAGGCCGAAAGCGGGAGCGCCACTGGCGTCCCCGATCAGAGCACCGCCAGCGTTCCGGTGAGCGCTCGTGACCCGCAGTGGGGCAGCCCCGACGCGCCGGTCACGATCGTGGCCGTGAGCGATTTCCAGTGTCCGTTCTGCAGCCGCGTCGAGCCGACGCTGAAGCAGGTTCGCGACACGTACGGCCCCAAGAAGGTTCGTATGGTCTGGAAGAACAACCCGCTGCCCTTCCACAACAATGCGCGCCCGGCGGCAGAAGCGGCCATGGCCGTGTTCGGCCTCAAGGGCAGCGATGCGTTCTGGAAATTCCACGACACCGCGTTCGCCAATCAGCAATCGCTGAGCCCGGAGAACTACGAGAAGTGGGCCGGCGAGGCCGGCGTCGACAAGGCCAAGTTCAAGGCTGCCGTCGACTCCAAGAAGTACTCGGCGAAGATCGACGAGGACATGGCGCTGGCGACCAAGATCGGCGCCAACGGCACGCCCGCGTTCCGCATCAACGGCGTGACCGTGAGCGGCGCTCAGCCCTTCGACAAGTTCAAGGAAGTGATCGACGCCCAGCTCGCCGAAGCTCAGAAGATGATCGCCGGCGGCGCCAAGCCGGCCGACGTGTACACCACGCTGACCAACAAAAACCAGGCCGCTGGCCCGGACAAGCCGGCAGCTCCCGCGGCCAAGCCGGACGCGGAAGAAGAAGACAAGAGCGTCTGGAAGGTTGCGATCGCGGATGACGATCCGATCCGCGGTCCGAAGGACGCGCTGGTCACGATGGTCGTGTTCTCGGACTTCCAGTGCCCGTTCTGCAAGCGCGTCGAAGACACGCTGAAGCAGGTGTCGGAGACGTACGGCCAAGACGTGCGCATCGTCTGGAAAGACAACCCGCTGCCGTTCCACCCGCGCGCCAAGCCGTCTGCAACGCTCGCTCGCATGGCGTACAAGGCCAAGGGCGACAAGGGCTTCTGGGACGCGCACGACGCGCTCTTCGCCTCGAACCCGAAGCTGGAAGACGACGACCTCAAGGGCATCGCCGAGAAGGTCGGCCTGTCCTGGGACGACGTGAAGAAGGCGATCGACTCGAACAAGTTCGGTGATCGCTTCGACGCCAGCGTCGATCAGGCGTCCGATCTGCAGGCCCGCGGCACCCCGCACTTCTTCATCAACGGCGTTCGCCTGAGCGGCGCGCAACCGTTCGAGGCCTTCAAGAAGTCGATCGACGAGCAACTGGCCAAGGCCAAGGCCGTGGTGGCCAAAGGCACGCCCAAGGCCAAGGTCTACGACGAGATCATGAAGGAAGGCAAAGAGCCGCCCCCGCCCGAGAAGAAGGAAATTGCGGCTCCGGGCGCCGACGATCCGGTCAAGGGCGGCGCGAACGCCAAGGTCGTGATTCAGGAGTTCTCGGACTTCCAATGCCCGTTCTGCAAGCGCGTGGAGCCCACCGTCCAGGCGATCGAGAAGGAATACGGCAACAAGATCAAGATCGTGTGGCGCCACATGCCACTGCCGTTCCACAAGAACGCGCCGCAAGCGGCCGAAGCCGCTCAGGAAGCCTTCGCTCAGAAGGGTTCCGTCGCCTTCTGGAGCTTCCACGACAAGGTGTTCGGCGCTGATGGCTCGGACGAGGATCGCACCTCGCGCGAGAACTTGGAGAAGATCGCCAAGGACTTGGGCTTGGACATGGACAAGTTCAAGGCCGCCATCGACAGCAACAAGCACAAGGCCAAGATCGACGCAGACGCCGAGGTCGGGAACAAGGCAGGCATCAATGGCACGCCCGCGTTCGTGATCAACGGCTACTACGTGAGCGGCGCTCAACCCGAGTCCGCGTTCAAGAAGCTCATTAACCGCGCCCTCAAAGAGGCCGAAGGTAAGTGAGCCGCATGCCCCTTGTCTCAAGGGGTGACGACGCCCGCCGATTTTGGGTTTGGCTTCGTTTTGGCTGCGGTCCGGTGCTCACGTACGAAAGTACGCTCCGCTCCGGTCCTCGCCAAAGCCTCGCCAAAACGCCAAACTTGGCGGGCGGGCTCGTTGAAGAGTCTAGCCGTGAACGTGAGCTTCCGTGCAGCAATCGGGGCGGCGTCGTGCGTCGCCCTGTTGCTCACGGTGAGTTGCGGGGGAGGCTCGAAGCGGCCTCCCCGCGCGACGCTAGGTCCGGAGCCGAGCTCCTCCCAAAGCGCGATTCGGTTCGAAGATTTACCGGTCACGCGCCTCGAGCGCGCCCGTGTACCGCTACCGAACGCTGCCAACCCGAGCTTGGGCGCACCGAACGCCCCCGTCGTCATCCAAATGTGGAGCGACTTCGAGTGCCCGTTTTGCGCCGACGTGCATCCGGTGCTGACCGAGCTATTGAAAGCCTATCAGGGCCGTGTGCGGCTCGTGTGGCACGACTACCCATTACCGTTTCACGCGCACGCGCGCCTCGCCGCCAACGCGGGACGAGAGGCGTACGCGCAGGGTGGAGCGAGCGCGTTCTGGAAATTCCACGACGCGGTCTACGAAGCGCCCGAGGGAGAGCTCACCGCGAGCAAGCTCAGTGAGCTAGGCAAGAAGGCCGGGCTCGATGACGCGCGCTTCCAAGTCGCGCTCCGAACCCAGCGCCACGACGCCGAAATCGCACAAGACGTGAACATCGGCAACGCCGTGGGCGTCGAGGGCACCCCCGCCTTCTTGGTGAACGACTACTTCTTCGTGGGTTCGATTCCGCTGGAAATCATGCGCGTGATCGTCGATCGCGCGCTGTCGGATAGCGGCTCCTGACGGCTCACTCGTACTCGAGTACGCGCTGTTACGATTCGCGCTGTACGCCCAAGTCGAACGGCAATACGCCGATCCCGAGCACCGACTGGCTGGCGAGCGCGTCTCACACGTTCTCCTCGGACACGCCGCCCATCGAAATCTCGTTCAGCGATCCGCAGTATGCGCGCTACCTGAAGGTCGAGCTGCTCGATGCGACCAACGGCCTTGTGGTAGCCCATCGACGATCTGCGCGTGCTCCAATGAGCTAGGCCGGCAATTGACGCCGCTCGTCGGCCCGGTTAACCGGCGGCCATGATTCAATCGTGTGGGGCCTGTGGGACACAATTCGAGTCGCTGCAGGGCAAGTACGCTCCGGACGGTTCCATCGTGTGCGTGCCGTGCGGCGAGCGGCTGACTGCTGCTGCCAAAGCCATGGAAAAGCGCTCGACGAGCTCGGCGTTTCCTGGCGCGTTCGGCGCGCTGTTGATCGCGCTGCTCAGCTTCGTGCTCCAGCATCGCTTCTTGTTCTTCCTGTTTCCGGTGTTGGCCATCGCCGCCGGCGCGGGCACCGCGTTCACGGCTTGGAAGAACCCGAGCGCGCGCGTGACCCTGGGCTGGAAGCGCATTCCCACGCTCATCGTGGGCAGCATCGCGGCCGTGCTCGCGCTGCTCAGTCTGATCCTGAGCTTCTCCACGCTCGGGGAGTAGCCGCCGAAACGGCAGCATCGCCCGCGCACAGCGAGCGATCACTTCTTGGTGGACGCGAACCAATCGAGGCTCATGGCGGCTGCCACGACCTTAGTTGGCGCACGCCCGCACAGTCTTGGTCCTGAGAACCGTTCTGACCGGCGCACTGAAGCTTGATTGCATCCGTGCCCGTGAAGCCATTGCAGGCGGCGACCCCCGTTGTGTCCGACGTTTTCGAATTTGGTCGGCTTTCTGCGGGGACGCGCAGAAAGCGACCCGCCGTCAGTGATGCGCGCGCTGCTTGATGGCTGCGATCGCGTCGTTCAGTCGCGAATCGGCGCGCATGCAGGCATAGCAGTCGTCTTTTTGGCGACGGCCGCAGCCGGTCGTGGCCTTGTACATATTGAGGTAGCCGAGCGCCCGTTCGTCGCCCAGTTCCTTGGCACGGGGCAAGAGCGCAGCGCGCTGCGGGCAGTTGGTTGCAAAGCGCAGCGCCACCGCGATGCTCAACGCAGGCGTCGCGAGGCGCGTGAAGTCAGCCGAGCGCAGCCCCTGATCGGCGCGCGCGCGGACCCAAGGTTTGACGACCTCGGTGGCCGCCAAATCATAGGCGATGTCCGGGCCATGCTTGTCCATGGGTCCGAACAAGAGCGCGAAGCTCGCGTCCGAAGCAGCTTTGACCTGCGCGGTTTGAAATAGAATGCTCGCGATCTGCTTGTTGTCGGACAGCTCGGGATCGAGGTTCAGCGTGCGTCCCACGCTGCCCACGGCCTTCACGTAGTCCTTGGCGGCGAGCGCCGCACGCGCCTGCTCGAGCGAGATGCGCGCATCCTTCGGGTACTTGCCGGCCAGCGCCTCGAGCGCGGCGGGGCCGGCCTTTTGTGCGTCTTGCAACGCCGACTCGGAGGCCGTTTCGACCGCGGCCGGCTCAACTGATTGCGGCGCCGCCGAGCCACTCGCGACGGCACTGGCCGCGGCTTTCGACGGCCCGCTCAGCGCGCGCAGGCCCTTGGCGCCCAGGGCGATCACGATCACGATCAGCAAGACGAGCACGAGCGCGCCTGCCGACAGCAGCGCAGGCGTCGGCACGGGGCGCAGCACGTCACGGACCCTCGCTGGCCAACGCCGGCGTGAGCGCTCGAAGTCGCGCACGAAACGGATGAAGATCGTCTGCAGTCCGGTCGAACCTTGCGCGGGCGTAACGAACAGCGGCGCGGTCCCGGCTAGTGGAGGCTGCACGCTGTCATCTGGCCATCGAAGGGGCTGAGGGGGCTCGACCCGCGGCTGGCTCGGCTCGGCGTCGCTGAGCGAGGGCCGCGAGCCATCGGCCAGGGTGTAGCGATACACGCCGTGCCCTGGGATGGGCGCGAGCAGCACGTCGATCGCGCGTGACAGCTCGGGCGCGGTTTGGAAGCGTTCACTCGCGTCGCGGGCCAGGAGCTTTTGCGCGATCTGCTCGACCGCGGGCGGCACCACGAGGCCCGGCGAGCGCTCGGCGAACGTGGGCGTGGGTTTGGACAATTGTTGCCCCAAAATCCCGACCGAGCTCTGGCTGCTGAAGGGGCGCACACCCGACAGCATCTCGAAGAACATCACCCCCAGGGCATACAGGTCCGCGCGCCCGTCCACGTTTTGGCCGAGCGCTTGCTCGGGTGACATGTACTCCGGCGTGCCGAACACCATGCCTGCCTTGGTGATCGGGTTACCGGCCTTGGCCGCCCCTGCGACCTCGCCGAGCGGCACCTTGGCGATCCCGAAATCCAGCACCTTCACGAAGTCCGGATCGCCGCCCTTTTCGACCAGCATCACGTTCTCGGGCTTGAGATCGCGATGCACGATGCCCTGCGCGTGCGCCGCCGAAAGTGCGCTCGCGATCTGCCGGGCCACGTGCAGCGCGCGATCCACTTGAAACGCGCCGCGCGCGATCTCGTCACGCAAGCTGTGCCCGGAGACGAACTCGAGCACCAAGAACACCGCGCCATCCGCGAGCTTTCCGAAGTCCGTCGCCGCGGCCACATTGGGGTGCTCGATATTGCCCGCAGCCATCGCCTCGCGCTCGAAGCGCGCGACCACCTCGGGCACACTGGTGAGCTCGCGGCGCAAGACCTTCACCGCCAGCCGCTTTCGCATCAGCACGTGCTCGGCGGAATACACCTTGCCCATCCCGCCCTCGCCGACGAGGGCATCGATGCGATAACGCTCGGCGAGCAGTGTGCCGACACGCGGGTCCACCTCGCCTCTCGGGGGACGGGAGGAACCGCTCATGAATCGGCGGGCGACTCAGTATGGGTTGTCACCGGCCGGCTCGACGGGCTTCGGCTTGGGCGCCGGTGCTTCGGGCGCGGGAGCAGCAGGGGGCGTCGGAGCGGCAGGCTTCTCGGCCGTCGGCGCGGAGGGGGCGGTCGGCTCGGTCGGCTCGCTGGGCGTGGCGACCGGCGCTGGCTTGGGCTTCGGAGCGGGGCGCGCCTGGAGCACCGGTTTCGGCGCGGCAACGGGCGCGGGTGTGGGCACCACCGGCTTGGGCGCGACAGATGCGGTGACGGCGGGCGCCGCAGAGGCCGACGGCGCAGCGCTCTCCGCAGGCGCGGCCGAGGCAACGGGAGCGACACTCTCGGCGGGCGCAGCGCTTTCGGGCGGCGCGGCCGATGCGGTGTCGACCGGCGAGGCGCTCGGCGCAGCAGACACGGCGGGCTCGGCGCTGAGCGCGGGCTTCGGCTCGGGAGGCTTAGCGGAAGAGAACGCGTACACCAAGCCGCCCGTGGCCGCGATCACCAGCGCGATCACCACGACGCGACCGCCACCACCACCGCTGCTCGAGCTCGCCGCAGGCACCACCGCTGCGGGCACGGAGACCCGCTTGTTGGAAACCGCAGCGGCGGGCACCTTGCGCGAGGACGCGGGGATGGTCGATTTCGTGGTCGACGACGCAGCAGGCTTTACCGAAGAAGTGGCGGGCTTCACCGAAGAAGTGGCGGGGCGTTCCGAAGCGGGCTTCGCGGGAGCTGCGGAGCTCGGCGGCTCGGAGCGCTGAGTGCTTGGAACGCTGGGCGTTGCATCGGCGTCCGCGGCCTTCGGCGCCGCCGATTTCGCGGGCGGATCGTCGTACTTGGAGGTCGAGCCGACCTCAGCCATGGAACCGCCGGCCCCACGCAGCGCGTCTTGCAAGAGCTCGGCCGCTTGCTTCATCACGGTGCGATCTTCCGGTGGAGGCATGTCGATCTCCGACTTCGTCTCCGGGAAGAACGAGCTGGCCGGCTTCTGAGCAGGGGCCGTGACTGGCGAGCGACTCGAGGGATTCATCGCGCCCAGGCCAATCATCGTGGCCTTGCGCGGGTTCACGGCCTTGGGGGCCTCCGCGGCAGTCGCCGCGGGCTTGCTGCCCGATGCGGCGATCGGTGCGGGCACTTGACCCGTGTCACCGCCGCCTGCCTCGTAAGCGCTGTTCGCGTCGCCCCGCGATTCGACCAACGTGTCGATCACTTTGCGTGAGGCATCGTCGATCTTGATGAACTTGACGCCCATGCCCGCGGGGCGCGCATCGGCCGTGGTCTCGTGCTCGCGCTTCCAAACCACGCGCCCGACGCCCTGAATCACCTTCTGGTCGGCGGCGATCTTGACCTCGAACTTGAGCAGCGTCCCCGGTGGGAACGGCGACGGCGTCTTGATGAACATCCCGCCGCGGCTGACATCGTACGAGTGATGCTCGATGAACTCGTCCAGGGTCGCGCTCTTGTAGCGGACCGTCATGGTGAGCACCTTCGCGCGGGGGTCTTTTCGCGTATCCTGGCTCATGAAAGCGTTTGCTCCAAAGGGCCCAAGGCGGGGTAAACCCCCGAACTTAGTCGGGGCTTCACCGAACCGAGTCGGGCAAGCTATCGTAGCGGAGGCACCCGCAGAACCCCAACTAGTTAGCCTCCGTGTGTAAAAACCCAGCCAATTTTCAGCTATAGCGGAACTTCATGACACACGCTGATTCGCCAAATGCCAGCCACTTCCGGGCGGGGTCACGTCAAACCGTCAGTTTGGCGGGTGCGCTTCATGGAGCAGGCGCCGATACCGACCCAGGCGCCGCGTGGAGCCGGGACGTGCGAGTGGTCGATTTGGGGTTGGGCGGCGCATGCATCGAAGCGTCGGATTCGGTCGCGCAAGGCACGGCCATCGAGCTCGTGCTCGACACGCCGCACCTTTGGGATCCTCTCACCCTGGGTGGAGTCGTGGCTTGGACGCGCGCGTTGCCGGATCCCGAAGGGGGCGGCGCGTTGCTCGGCGTGCGCTTCGAGCACACGACCGGCAGCACCGTACGCATGCTGACCGAGCTCCTGGAAGCCGAAGCCTTCGGCTGAGCGCTCAGAACTCAGGCTGCCCGCGCAGCACGCGATCGTGGAACATGAGCATCTCGTAGCCGCCGGGGCCGCGATTGAATTCGTAGTCGTGCGGGCCGGGAATATTCACCAGCTCAGTACTGATGCCGGCGTTGCTCAATGCCTCGGCGAGCAGCGTGTTGGCCTTGAGGAAATAGTCGTCGCTGCTCGTGAGCAAGCGCATGCGCAGATCGGGCTTTTGCAGCTTCGCTTCGCGCGCGCGGCGCAAAATGTCCTCCGAGTTGTCGCTGCGCACCGCGGCCTGCAAAGACGCAACCACCGCGAACGACTTGGGACGCAAGAGGCCGACGCCCAGCGCGGCGCGCCCGCCCAGGCTCACGCCGTCGATGCCCGTGGTCGCGGGGCTACCAATGGCCGGCGTTTCGCGGTAGGCGCGCGGCAGCACCGTGTCGACCACGAAGCGCGCCAAGGGCGCGGCTTTGTCGATGGTTTCGTCGGCGGGGAGGGTGTCGGGCGTGTACGGGCAGACCACGATCAGGCCCTGATAGGGGCGCGCCTGCAAGCTCTGGTTCAGACGCGCGAGCCGCGCGTCATCGGCGAAGCCGCGCAGATCCTCGAGCGTGATCGGCGGGCGATGCAGGCGCTCGATGGTCGTGGGCAGCCAATAGTCGTCGACCCAGCCGCGGGCGCCGAGCTCCGCCCCCTTCAATGCTTCACCCCGCCCGTGCAACGCGACGAGCACCGGGAACCGGGCGTCGGGCGCGCGCTCGGGAATGGAGACCACGACGCGCATCGCCCCAAGCTCGGTCTCGGGATAGTCCCAGGTGACTTCTTGGGCGGGGAGCATGGGCGTGATGGGGTCTGCGTGAACCGGACTACCGAGTGACCGAGTGTGCGGCGCGCTCGAGCTCGGTGGCGCGCTGCGCTTGCACGCGCTGCCCAGAGCGAGGGCGAGCAGCGCCACCAGCGCGAGACAGCACTCAGAACTTGTCTTTGGCGGCACGCACGGCACCCAAGATGGCAGCGGGGGAGCGATCTTCACCGAGGCTCGGCGCGAAACGCTCGATGATCGCCGGACTGTCGACGCGCATGAAGGGATTCGTGGCCTTCTCTTCTTCGAGCGTCGTGGGCACGGTGGCGACGTTCTGAGCGCGTTGCTCGGCCACGCGCTTGGCCTTCTCGGAAACGGCGGTATTTGCCGGTTCTACGTGGGCCGCGAAGCGCAAATTCGAAGCCGTGTACTCGTGCCCGCAGTACACGAGCGTGGCGTCGGGCAAGGCCGCGAGCGTCACGTTCAACGATCGATACATTTGGGCCGGCGTGCCTTCGAACAGGCGTCCGCAGCCGGCGGCGAACAGCGTGTCCCCCGTGAACACGGAACCTTCACCGGCGTAGGCGACGGCGCCCAAGGTGTGGCCCGGAATGTGGAGCGCGCGAAAGGCCAAGCCCTCCACCTCGATCTCTTGGCCGTCTTCCAAGAACTCGGTCTGGGCGGGGATGCGTCCGCGATCGGAGGCATAGCCGAACACCTTGAGGCCCGGATAGCGCTGCGCGAGCGCCAGGTTACCGCCCACGTGATCGCCGTGGTGATGAGTCGCGAGGATCGCACCGAGCGTGACGCCCAGCGAATCGAGCGCACGCTCGACGGGCTCGGCTTCACCGGGGTCGACGACGACGGCGCGCGTCGAACCGGGAGCGAGCAGCACGTAGGCGTAGTTGTCACTCAGGCAAGGGACGATCGTGACCTGCATCCGGGCAACGTAGTGCCCTCCCCCCCGCCTCGCAACGTCACCCCCGCGATCCAAACGCGGCCCCCGGCTCTGCCCCCGGTTTCAGGTGGTCGGAAGGCGCGGCGGGCCGGCGAACAGCGGACGACGCGAATGAACCGCCGTGGGTGCCTCGCTGTCCCAGCTATCGGAGGGCGCCACGAGGGCCTCCGTCCGCCGCTCGCTCGCGGGCAGCGTTCGGAGGAGATCCGGATCTTCTACAGGCTCGGATGAGGTAGATGGCATTGCAACATTCCGTAACGGACGAGCAAGGCGGGAGTTTAGCGACTAGCCAACAGACATCGAATTGGCACGAAGACTAGCGGTGAATCAGCACCGCTAGTCTCGTGAGTCTCGATCGTCTCGCACCGGCGGTTCCCGCCGACGCGCTGCTGAAACATTGACTAGCCCCGTCGGACTACGTTGCCTTCGTGTGGGCTCAGAGCAGGAACGTGCCGCACGGGATCGAATCGCGGCGAATGGCGTGCAGATTCAGATCGTTGTCGTCCGACCAGAACACCGGCTTCTTGCCGCCGACGCACAGCGCTTCGGGCGTGACCGTGAAGCCTTCGTTGTTGGTGTTCGGCATCGTGCTCGGACGCTCGAAGCCTTGGCGAACGTAGAACTTGCCGAGCGTTGCCGAGCCCGGGCGCGTATCGATGTCGAGCACGTTCATGCGACCTTGGCAGGTGTCGTCGCAATCGGCCCACAGGTAGCCGACTTCGCGATCGAAATTCAGATCCATCACCGCCGGGTTGCCGCTGCTGAAGGTCGCAACGCGGGTGAACCCGCCGCCCACGTGATCCAGCGCGTAGCCGTAAATCAGTCCGCTTCCCTCGACGCCGACGAAGAAGATGCCACCGGCGTGATTCGGGTAATTGGTCGGGTCGTAAGCCGTGCCCTTGCTCTCGTCGATGAAGCCCTTGGAGACCAAGAACGTGTCCGGGATCCAAGCGATGGCTTCGAGACCGAGGTTCGCGCCGGTAGCCGGGATGTCGCTCGTAACGAACCAATCACGCACCGCGTTCAGCGTCGAAGTCGTGTTGCCCGTGTCGTCGTACAGATGGATGCCGAGCCGGCTCACCGAGTTGGCGTCGTTGTCGCGCTCCGACGAGATGTACAGGCCGGTCGTGCCGGCGGCCGCGCGCGTGATGCCTTCGCTGTCCGGGCTACCGATGCCCGTCGAGTAGTGCAGCGTCTTGCCTGCGCTCCAACCGCTCTCGCTGTCGGGCACCCAGTTCGTGCCGTCGTTGATCAAGCGGTAGATCTTGGACGGGCCGTTCAGCGCGGCCCACAGCACCGCGGGCGATGAGCCTTGCGCGGGCTCGTAGAACAGGCCGCTCAAGTTGCTGGTGAAGGTACCCGCGACATCGACGGTCTGAACGTCATTGCCGCCGGGCCAAACGGCGAATGCGGAGACCGCGCCGCCGGAGCCCCCGGCACCGGCGCTCGCCCCGCCAGCACCGGCGCTCGCCCCGCCAGCACCGGCACTGGCGCCACCGCCCGCGCCGCCGGAACCACCGGAGCCTGCGCTGCAAGAATTCGCAGCGCCCTTGGTGCTGGCGAGCGTGGTCGCGAAATCACCGGTGCCGTTCGGGCAACGGCCGTAGGTCGTAGTCGCGTGGGCCGTCCAGCTGTACGTGTCGACGATCGTCGTGCCATTCGGCAAGTAGAGGCGCGCCGAGTCTGCAGCGCCGAGGCCGAAGTTGAAGCCGGTGGCGCCCGTATCCATCACCAAGTACGCACCCGGGGCGACGATGCTGCCCACGGGAAGCACGTAAGAATGGGTGTCGTCGTTGTCTTTGAAGATGTAGCCCGAGATGTCGATGGGCGCCGAGCCGGCGTTGTACAGCTCTACCCAGTCGTCCGGCGTGCCGCCGTTGGACTCGACCTCGTTGATCTTGATCACTCCGCCGCCGCCGGTAGCACCCGCAGCCCCTGCGCCGCTGGCACCCGCGCCGCTCGCGCCGCCACTCGAGCTACCACCCGCGCCGCCCGCGCCGCCGCTCGGAGCCGGCGAGCAGGTGACGACCTGCGTCAGAACATCGCTGCAGTCCCCGTCAGAGAGGGTCAGGGTGACCGTGAATTGACCCACCGCCGTGCACGAAAGCGAGGCATTTGCCGAAGTTGCGGCGGTCAGCGTAGAACCAGTGGTGGTCCACGAGTAGCTGAGCGCGCTCGGTTGCTTGTCGGAGTCACTGCCAGACGCGACCAGATCCACCGAGTGTCCCACGGTGGTCTCGGCGGGTGCGACGGACAAGGATTCAATCACGGGGCACAAGTTGATTGTCCCGTTGACCATCACGCCGCCCGTCTTCGGGGGCGTCTTGCATTGCAGGTGAACCTGAGTCGAGGTCGTGGCGCCCGCGGTAACGTTGAAGCTGGCGGAGCCCGCGCAGGTGATGCCGGTGTTCCCCGCGTCGCTCGCGTTCAACGTGATCGAGTAGCCATTGCCGGCAGGGATGCCGCCAATGATCGTCGAGATTTGTGTGCTGGCCGAGACGTCGATCGCGCCGGACTTCGCAAAGCCGTTCGGCCCGACGATGGTATAACTGACGCTGCTCAGCGTGATCCCGCCGGCCTGCAAGGCAAGGCCAACCGCACCCACGTTCTCGACGGACTCCGGAGCGGACGGGGAATCCGCCGAGCTACAGCCGAAAATCGAGAGACCGACCGACACGCCCATCAGACCGAGAAGTGCCGCGCAGCGTGAGCCACCAGATATACGCATCTTGACCATCTCCTGGAGCGCCCGCGACACGCGAGGCTCGAAATTGCCGCGAACGTAGGCGAAAACCGCACGTCGCTCAGCGACATCCGCGTAACAATTCCGCGAAGTTCAGCCCATGCCGGACACAAAAAAACACGAGCCGCCGAGACCAGCCCGGCGGCTCTGGTGAGCGCCTCGAGGCTATTTTTTCGTCAGTACAACTTCTTCGGCAAACGCACGAAGATGAAGTCGTTGTCGTCGGGCAACTTGCTGCCCACGTGCCGGCCGATGCTGAACGGATAATTGTTGTCGTTGATGATGGCGATGGTGTCCGGGCTCATCACGAGCACGCTCTCGATCGTCTGATACGGGAAGGAGAACGGGTCACCGAGCCCGATGTCACCGAAGCGGCCGGTGCCCGCGCTTAGGTTGCTGGGGTCCGGGATCTGCATCAGATCCTGCACCAACTCTTTCTTCATTGCTCCGCCATTTTTTGGCAACTTGACCTGGAAGATGGCCTTGTAGCCGTTCAGATCACCCTGTGAGTTGTCACGCTCGATGATCAGGCCCTTGTCCTCGGAGAACAGGATGAACTCGCCGATGGAAGTGCCCTTGTCGAACTGATAGGTGAAGCGCTTGCCGGTATACGCCTTGCTTATCGTGTCGAATTCGCTAGCGATGATGACGTTTCCGGCAGCATCCAGCGGCTTCTCCAAAAGCGGATAGAGCTTGGTTCCGTCGGGCGAGACGGCCATGCCCTCGAAGCCGCCGCTGGTTTGCGAGCGTGTCTTGAAGTCGAGGGTGGTGCGGCGGTAGGGCCAGAACATGCCGCCTAGCCAAGGCGAATTGTTGCTGTCGGAGAGCGACTCGGTCACGGGCTTTTCGATGTCGAGCGGCTGCAGGTTCGTGCTGTCGTCGCAGTAAGTCTTACCGCTCGCGGCGTCGGCGCTCTGTGCGTTCGGGCAGGAGCCGAAGTCACCGAACAGCACGACCTTGCGAATCAGCGGGTATTCCACTTGCGCTTGGAGCAACGTGCGTAAATCGAAGCTTTGCAGGTCCGCGCGGTCTTGCATACCGTGGGACATGATGCGCTCGCCAATCGCCGTCACGAACTCGCCCACGGTCTTGGTCACCTCGGGCTCGCGCGGATCGGTCTTGGTCTCGATGTTGAAGCGCACGCGGGCCGCGTTCTTCCAACGCTTCACCGCGTCCGGGTGCGACTTGCCGACACCGTTTTGGTAATAGTCGACGTAGAAGGCGACGAAGTCGAACAGCTGGTCGAGGCTCGCCATCATGTACAGATCGCCCTTCGCGTCAGGGCGCCCCTTCGACTTCCAGAACGCAGCCGTCACCGGGGAGAGTGCGGGTGCGTTCGACTGCGGTGTACCCGTGCGAATCACGCCATCGTTCAAGATCGGGTCGAACGGATCTTGGATGCTCGCCAACGACACGTCGCGAATGCGCGCCGGGATCTCGTCGCCCAACTTACGACGCGATTTGCCGCCGGTCTCACCCGGCTGCTCCGCGCGGAACACGCGGTCGTGATAGAGCACGGGCACGTTGTCCGAGGTCAGACCGCAATCGG
The DNA here is from genome assembly GCA_040348785.1 of Myxococcales bacterium. GTDB lineage: Bacteria > Myxococcota_A > Polyangia > Polyangiales > Polyangiaceae > PMG-095. The sequence goes on from JBEQTH010000058.1 coordinate 16,442, forward strand.
TCTCGAGCGTCGTGATCAGCGAATCTAGGCCCGATTCCATGGATGGCAACGTGTTCTCTGGGCGCAAGTCGCGGCCGCCACGGTGCGCTTGGGCATCGAACTTGGTGGGATCGATCAGGCCGTCCGCGTCGAGATAATCGCCTTTCACGCCGTCCTTGTTGGCGTCGAACTCGGCGACCGCGGTGTACAGCAGGTCCGGACGGTCGCTGATGATGCCGTTCACGCCCAGCGCGAGCAGCTCGCTCATGCGCGCCGAAGAGTCGACCGTCCACGTGACGACCGGATAGCCAGAGGCTTGCATATCCGGGAAAGCGCCCGGGCTCTTGGTCAAGCGCACGACCTCGTCGTTGGCGGCGATGAGCCCTGTGTCACCGTTGAGCCCCGGTGTGTTCGGCTGCGCCAGGTTGTCGCGCTGCGTGTTGAAGCCGCGGTTGCCCGTCGTATCCGTGTCGATCAGGTGCACGTGCCAGGGTGAGAACACGGGCGGCTTGGTATTGCCATAGGCCGCGCCGCGGGCTCGGAAGGCGTTCATCAGCCGTACCGCGGAGGCTTCCTCCAACCAAGGATTTTGCGGCGAGCGCACTTCCTGCTCGGGATGATCGGGATCGGTGAGCGCGATCGGAGCATCCAAGAGCTTGCCGGAGGCGTCGAAGTGCAGCAAAAACGGGCCGAATTCATCGCCGACCCAGAACGTGCCGTCGGCCGCGAAACGCATCGATTCGATGTCGAAGTCAGCGCCGGTGAGCACGCGCTCGGTCGTGAATTGATTCACGATCGTGAACTTGATCTTCTTGTCCGGGTCACGAAGCTCGATGTAGCTCTCGACCGAGATGTTGCCACCCCCGCCCGCTTGGGTCTTCAGCTCGGGGCGAATGCGGTACACGCGCAGCCGAAAGTCGGCAGAGTTTTCGATCGAGCCGTAACCGTTGTCGGGCATGGCCCAGAACGAGCCGTCCTTGACGTCGATCAAACAAGAGATGCCCTGCACGGGCTGCGAGGAGAAGTTGCTGCCGATGAGCGCGCCCGAGCTCGGGCCTTCGACGAAGCTTGCCGCGGGCAACACCGCGCGGCCGACCAAACCTTCGGGAGCGTTCTTGGGAATGCCGAACACGTCGAGCAAGTCCTTGTTCGCGGCGTTGCCGCCGCCGACTTGGGCCATGCCCGCCACACCGACCGAACCTGCCGCACCAGCCGCACCACCAGCGCTCGCGCCGCCCGACGGGGCACCCGCGCTCGCGCCACCCGCGGGCGCGCCCGCGACCGGAGCGCTCCCGGCGCTGCTCGCGCCGCCCGCGGGATCTCCGGGGTCTACCGCGTGTCCGTAGCAACCTGCGAGCCCTGCACCAACGGCCAAAAGGCCGAGCGTAAACGTCGTTGAAAACCTGCGCATGGTCATCTCCCTTCCGAAACGAAAATGGCGCGCGCACGCGCCCCACCAACTCGATGTGCAGGTCTTAGCTCGGCGCGAGACGAGCGAATGAATCCAGTCGGCAACTTGATCGTGGCGCGCAGCCTTCGATTCGTCTCACGCCTACTAGAGAGGATGCGTGTCGTCCGCAACGCTACGGCGACGACACGACGACGCGCGTCACACGGCGTCGTTCAAAAACGACTCACTCTGCGCGGCACGATGCGTTCGGCAACTCGTTGACCATTCGCACCCAACCCAGAAATTTCTACGTAGCGAACGCTGGGCAGGAGCAAATGCTCTTCAGTGCGCACGAAGATGCTCTGCAAGTACGCCGCTTGACGCTGGATCAGGAGCTGCGCACGAAATTGACCATCGACCGCGCGCACACTGAGCTCGCGGTCCGGGCACGCGGTCAAGCGCAAGGTACAACTGCGCGGCGTCACGTTCGACACGGAAAAGCCGTAGGCCAACTGCCGCTCGCCCCAGGTCAACTCCTCACGACGGCCGTTCTCCGCGAGCATCAGCCAATAAGCCTCGACCGGGTGGGCAACGTCGAGCAAGCCTTCTTTGTCGAGCCGCAGGACGTACTTCACGACGTTGGCATTCGTGCTCCGAGACAGCGTGAATAGCTCACGATTTTGGCCGGCGAACACCAGCTCGGGGCTGCACAGCGTGAGCAGCGCGCCGGGGACCAGAAGCGGCAGAGCACGACGACTGAGCATGAAGCCTCAGATGCCGAACTCCGACGCACATGGATAGTGAAATCCACCCAACCTGGTTACTCCGATTCAGAGTTTGCAAGCGCGTCACACGCGCGACCCCTCTTGGCGACGAGCACAGCAGAACTGCCACTTATCGCAATTTGCAACACATCTGGCACCGATGTTGCTCCTCCAGTGCGCAGACGCCGCTCGAAGCGGCGTCGATCGAAGGAGAAAGCAGATGTTCCAGGGATCGAACGAACGAGGCAAGATCGCAAAATGGCTGACGGTGAGCGTGCTCGCCGCGGCGTGTCTAGTCGCCGCGCCACAGGCGGCGTCAGCCACGCCCGTAGTCGAGGTGCACATCGCCCCTCCGGCCGAGCGCGTGGAGGTCGTGCCGGCTCGTCAACCTCACCACGTTTGGACGCGCGGTTACTGGGCGTGGAACGGACATGCACACGTCTGGGTCCCGGGCCGCTACGTCGTAGAACGCCCCGGCTACACCTGGCGTGAGCACCGCTGGGAAGAGCACGGCCACGGGCATTGGCGTTTCCACCAAGGTGGCTGGGAACGTCATTGAATATTCAGAAGCGAGCACCGCGCGCTCGGCTTGGTGCCGAATGCGCGGTGTCCCTGCTCATGGCTGTCGAGTAAAGTAGGTTCTTCCCGAAGCGGCGTCGAAGGTGAGCCGCGTTCCGTCGAACTTCGGATCTATGGGCGAGAGCGCGATACCTTTGGCGGCCTCCGACCATGGGCTCGGGACCAACCCGGAGACGACCAGCACTAACCCCGCGTGCTCACGCGCACTGCGATAGCCACCAATTCCACGGCTTGCCTCTAATGTGTCCGTCCGAGTGATCGTCCGTCGGAGTCGAAGAGCGCCAGTCCACGAGGCCCCCGTTCCTGAGTGCCAGTGTAAGCAACAAGAACAGCACCTAGAGCGGCTTTTGAGGGCTTGCGCGATTTTTTCGGATCCGCATGGCCGTCGACTCGATTTCGGCGGAGGAGTGAGCGAGCACCCGCGTCTGACAGCGGCCCACGATGAGTCGATCCGTCGCCGGGCTTAGGGAGAGTGTCGGGCGGCGTAGCTGGGAATGCCCTCGAGCTCGGGCAGCCAGCTCACTCGATGCGCCGCCCAGATGGCCCGCTGCGGCCGCGGCAGCCGGCCCGGTTCGTCGAATGTGCCGAGGAAAATGTCCACCTCGGCGCTACCCAACTCGACCCAGAACAGGCTCGAACCGCAACGCGCGCAGAACTGCCGCTCAGCGCGCTCCGAGGAGCGATACCGCGCAGGTTCACCCGCGCTGAGCGTGAGCTGCTCTGACCGACAGGTGGCGAAGGCAGGCATGGGAGCGCCGGTCTGCCGCTGGCACTGGGTGCAGTAGCAAAGGTTGGTGCTCGTCGGCGCGCCAGCCATCGTGAAACGGATGGCGCCACACAAGCAGCCACCGGAGTGTCGTTCGCTCATCAACAGAGCATGGGAACCGGATTCCGATGCGTCAAGCGTGAGAGCTTGCACCCAACAATCGGCAGAACGACGCAGCCCATTCCCGCTGCCGGGGCGCGCTTTCATCGGGGCCATCTACGGCGAAGAACGTGAAGGCTGTGCCGTCAGCCTACGCGATTGCATCCGAGCCGCTGGCCGCGGCGATTGCTCACGAAAAGAATGAGCGCTGGTCGACTGCGCGAGCCTAGTCTCTCCGTCTGCGTCGTGTAACATCCGCGCCCATGAAGCGAGGAGGAACGACGCTGGGCCGCGCAGTCGAAGAGCGCGCGATCACGTTCGTGTTGGGCGCAGGCGTCTCGAAGCCACGTGGCGTGCCGGATTGGCGGCAATTGACGCGCCTATTGTGGACGAGCTTGCTCGGCGAAAAAACCCTCCCCGCGTGGCTGCGCGACGACTCGAAGGCCCTGACCGCGGTTCGCGACTTTCTCACTGAATCTGGGTCGAAGGATCTCGCGCAACGAGTGGCTTGGGACACGCCGCATCCCCTCGCCGACCAAATGGCAATCGAGCTGCTGCGCGCGCGCTGCGGTGATGACGCGAAATTCGTGACGGCGCTGCGTTCGGCTTTGTACGCGACCGCGACGCGGCGCCCCGATCCGAACGACACGCTCGGCGTGCTGAGTCAGATCTTGGTTGCGGAACAAGCCGCTGAGCGGCGGCGTGTGCTGCGCGTGATCACGTTCAATGCCGACGATCACCTGGAAACCGAGGGCAATCGCGGGCACAACGGCCGCCGAGACCCGGTGCTCTGGCCCATCGCGCGGGAGAGCGGTCACCCGCGCATGTCCCGTGGGGCGAATGCCAAAGCACCGATCCCCGTCTATCACGTGCACGGTTTTCTGCCTCGCGACGGCGCTGCCCAGCGTTGGCGCGACGCGCCGGACACGCTGGTATTCACGGACGCCGAATACTGGGCCACCGTGGCAAGCTCACTCACCTTCGCCAATCGAGTGATGGCGCAGGCGTTGCACGACAGCTCGTGTATCTTCATCGGCACGTCGATGTACGACGTGAATTTGATTCGTTGGCTCGGCGTGCGTTACAACGCCATCTGTAACGACGTGGCCTCGCAACGCGGCACGAGCAAAGCCGCGACGCGCGAGCGCGCCCACGACGCACTGTTGCGTCACTTCTGGATCCGTAACGACGGTTCCGACCCGCACGGGCTGATCAGCGAGCTGTTGCTCGCGCGCGGCGTGCGCTCGGTGCCGCTCGCGGGCTGGGGCGCGCCGTTTCAAAAGTTGCTTTTCGACGCCTTTGGCTTGAAGACGAAGACCGAATCGAACCGTGCCGTGAAGGCCCGGGCTAGCCGCTGAGCGGGCTACGCGACGCGATCCGAGCGCTGGGCCCGCTACCCAAACCCACCAACGGCGATCCTTCTTGGCAAGCGGGCGCGACCGACTCGGCACGGCGCGTAGCCCGCTCGGCGACTCTCGACTCAGGAGCGGGCGGGCGCCACTTGGCAGGCGCCAGCGACCGGATCGACGATTTTTCCAAGCAAGACCGCCGCGGGGAAATAGGCTTCGCCACGTTTGACGAACAGGTTGCCGCTCGCACGGTAGGCGCAGCCCACGTAATCCTGCTGCCAGTCACCGCCGAAGCGAACGTCGACCGCGAAGGGGATGAACTCACGCCCCTGCGCATCGCGACTGAGCTCGGTCTGTGTCACCCGCACGCGGCTTTCGTGCGGCATGGGGCGCGAGCGCGAGAAGCGCTTGCTCGGCCGCTCGGCGAGCGGCTTGAGGATCACCGTTTCGACCCGGCGCCGCGCCCACTCAGCGGGCGATGGATCCGCGGCCGAGGCGAGCCGCGGGACGAACGACGCTACGCACACGCACCACGAGAGCAAGCGGAGATATTTCACGACGCATCCTTTCCATGAACGGAAGACCACTGCGATTCGAAGCCGAAGACCGACGAGAGAGCAGCTCGACGACCGCGACCGTTGCCAAAACCGGAACCCACAGCGCGACGACGTAGGCGAGCTCAGGATCGACGCCCAGCGCGTCGAAGCCGACGATCATCGCGCGCGAGACGACGGCCACGCTCATTTGACCCACGATGTGGCGCATCGCGCGGGCATGCAGGATCAGATCGCGCCGTCTGGCGGCGCGCACACCGGCGATCATCGCCCAAGCGACGATCGCGGCAGACAGCAAAAACCCTGCCGTCACGATACGGCCGCCCTTGGCGTCGAACGAGAGCACCGTGCCCGAAGGCACGAGCGCAAACAGCACGAGCACGCCCGTGATGCGGCCAAGGATGCGGTGCCACGCCGTGCGCCGTTGCAGCGCGCGCGTCATCAAAGCGAGACAAAGCGGGAAGCTCAGCGCCGCAGCAGCGACGTGAATGCGGAGCGCCGTGAGCCACAACGTCTCGAACCGGAGCGGGAATTTCTCGACAACGAACGGTGGCAGCGTGTCGAAGTCGAAGTAGGGCAAGCTCATCGCGCTGATGAGCAACGAGCCGAGCAGCATCAGCACCAAGAAGCCACGGCCGCCCCAACGTCGCATGATCTGCCGCATGGCCCTTCGACGCACCGGGCCGGCAAAGGATTTGTCGACGCGCGGTGTAAGCAAAGGTGCGGCCGCCGAATTCGGCTGTGAGCCGAAACTCAGCGGGAATTGCGATTGCGAGGACTGATCCGAGACGGCCATCGCCGCATACGTCACGCGAGACATGCCCCGTGTGACATCGCGGGCGGACGATTTGTTCTAATTTTTTTCGCGCCGCCCGAGCGCTAGTCGACGACGCGCTCGACCTGGGCCTCGACCAGGATATACGGCACGAACCAGAAGTCGCGGATCAAACGGACTTGGCCGGCTTCTAGCGAAAGCTCGATGAAGGAGCTGGGCTCTGCGTCGCCGGCTGCGCGATAAACGAGGATCGCTTCCCGCCCGTCGACGAAGCCAGGCGCGAAACGCCAGCCGTTCAGTGCTGCGTAGCTCGAGAAATAGCTCGATACGTTTTGCCCGCCGCGTTGAGCGCGAGACACCAAATCCAGCTCCACGTCGGAGGCGAGCTGCGCGCGCAGGGCGTCCCAGTCCCGGGCGTTAAACAGGGCGATGAAGCGCGTCAGCGCGGGCGAGACGGTGCGCACCTGCGCCTCGAGCGGGGTTTCCTGGGCGAGCGCGGCCAGCCGTTTGCGCCCGCGGTGCAGGGCTACTTTGACGGTCGGCACTTCCAGCTCGAGCAACGCCGCGATCTCTTCGATCGAATGGCCGAGCACGTCTTTCAAGATGACGGTGCTGCGCTGCTGCGGCGCAAGCGCGGTGAAGCGCGCGATCGCGAACGCGGTGGCTTGCTCGCGCGCCAATGCTTCCTCGGGCCCCGACTCTTCCGTGCTCAGGTCGGGCAAGCCGTGCAACGACTCGGCCATGCGGTGCTCGTAGCTGCGTAGTTGATCGACGGCGCGGTTATGCGCGATGCGAAATAGCCACGGCCGAAGCGGCGGCATCTGCTCGAGCCCGGCGAGCGCGTAAAATGCGCGCGCGAGCGTGTCTTGAACCACGTCTTCCGCGTCCGCGACCGAGCCGAGCATGCGCGCGCAATAGCGGTGCAGCTCGGGGCGCACCTCGGCCACGAGCGCCAGAAAGCGCTCGCGGCCTTCGAAAAACGGTAACACCTCGGGATCGCGCTCAGCCATGCGGGGTCAGGTATCGAGCGAGGTGATGCCCACGCCACCCTTCAAACCAAAGGCTACACCGCTCGCGTGCGCGGGGTCGCTCAGGATCGCCGCCACCTGTTCGCCCACCTGCGAAACGGTCAGCGGCGCTCCATAAGTGGCCCAAAATGCTTCGACGCTGATGCCTTTTTGCTGCGCGAAGTACTCCGAGCCTGCCTTCCCGACGTCAGTCCCCGCCACCAGATCCATGGGCACGATGGCTTGAAAGTGGATCCCCAGGCCGAGCGCTTGCGCCTCTGCGTTGGCGTAGTGCGCCATCAGCCACAGCATGCGCTTGGCTCCCGAATAGCTACCCGAGTACAAGGCACCCTTGATGGCGGCGCCGCTCGAGCCCAAGAGCACGCGGGAGCCGGGCGCGAGCGGCAAACGCAAGGCCGCCTGGACCCAATAAAAGCCGAGCTTCACGTCCGCGTTCCAGACGCTGTTGAAGTCGTCCCACGATCGCTCACGCATGCCGCGCATCACGGGCGGTGCGCCGGCATTGAGGATCAACACGTCCGGGCGAACGCGCGTGAGCACACGCTCAGCGAGCGACGCGTCCGTCGCGTCGCCTTCGATTGCATCGACTGAGAGGCGGTTGGCCACGTCATTGAGCGCCTTCGAGCGGCGCGCCACGACGCTCACCTGGGCGCCCTGGACGACCAACGCCTCCACCATGCCGAGGCCCAAACCCCGACTACCACCGACCACCACGACCTTCTTGTTTGCGTTCGAGCTGTTCATGCAGCCAACACGAGCCACGCCCACAAAACGATACAGGGGCCCCGTCGATTTTGTTGTCGACAGAGCCCCTGCACGAATAGTGCAATGAATTGGCTAGCTTACGAGCCTTTAACCGCCGGCATCACTTCTCGACCCAGTAGTCGATCACGAGCACCGGCTGGCCGATGGCTTTGGCTTGCTTACTCGCGTAACAGCCACCGCTGAACAGCGCATCCGCTCGGCCGGCGTCGAGTACGAGAACGGATCGATTCCGATCAGTCGGATCGGTTTCGATCAAGGATCACTGTTCAGGCTTGGGCGGACCCTTCAACGAGCCGCGCTGCGAACGCTCGAGATCCCGAGCGTTTTCAACAGCTGAGCATCAGAAGCACCTTGCAGCCGTTGGTACGACAGGCTGAACAAAGACTCGGCGTGCGCGCGATCCTTCAAGGTTTGGATGCGGAACATCACGAACTTTGCGCTCCAGCGAAAGGGCTTGGCCAGGCCGGCCGCGATCAGCGCGTCGCGCAGCGGCTTGGAGAAAGCGATGTGCGCCTCGCCATCCAAATGGATGTGCCCGAGCTCCTCTTCTCCCAAATAGAAGTCCGCGCCGTCGACCTCTTGCTCGTCACCCAGGAGCCAGTGCGTGCGCGCGTGCACCCCCGGCCAAGCCGCGATGGCTTCAGACACGGCCTGCGCGTGAGGCGGCAGCACGGGCGGCGGGGCAAAGCGTCCTTTTTCGGCGAGCTTCATGTTTGGCTTATAGCGCGCGCGCAGCGCTTGCGCCCGCGGAGCTCATTTTGTCTCGGTCGGCGGCTCGGTTTCGAGCACCGCGGTGAAGCGGAAGCGCGAGGGCTTCCCCAGCGGTTGATATTGAGCCGCTTTGATCGGCGCGCTGGCCCAGCCCAGCAGCGCGTCCAAGGCTGGGGCATTTCGCCGATCGGCTTGAATCCGTCGTCCAGACGGACCTCGAGCCTAACGTTACCGATGCCGAGCCGATGACCGACCCAACTTCCTCGTCCGTCACGCCCCAACGGTCTGGGTGTGGGCCCGAGCGCCAGAACCCGTTTCGTGAGCCGAAATGCGATCCCGAGGGTACTGATACAAAAGCTTCCCGGCGCACTGACCCACTGCAGAAGTGGGTGATCGAGCGAACGCGGGCGCAGAGCGACCGGTATGATTGTCTGGGGAGTTGGTGGGAGCGCAAGTAGTCGTGGGAGAGGAAGCGCGGTACGCCGTACACATACTAGGGCCAACAGCCTTTACCGCAGCGGTGCGCAATGCGCTCGGTGGCCGTTTGGTACCGGTGGAGCCGCACGAGGCGGACGTAGTCGTTTCTGATGCCGAGACTTTTTCGGCGTTGTCAGCGGAGGAACGGCGGGAACGAGTTGCCGGGCGGCTCTGCGTCGTCATTTCGGATCGGCTCGATGTCGACCTAGTGCTCGGGGCGTATTTCGCTGGCTGGCTTGCCTTGGACGAGAAGCAGCTCGTCTGCGTCGTCACATCCGCAATGGGAGACGCCTTCCCACGGAACACCTTATCGATGCTGCTGGATCGAAGACGAAGAAACCTTCAAACGATCGCCCTAGCGGACGGTGAGTGGAGCATTCTTCGTATACTGGTCGAATCATGGGGTGAATGTGTGGCGGTCGATGAGCTGGCCAAAGTAGCGTTGGCCCGCTTGGATCGCGCTGCCGTCGCGTTGGTGTGGAAGTACATCTCGCGGCTGCGGCTGCGACTGCGAAGCCGGTCCGTCGAGATTGAGTCAGTCCCCGGCCGAGGATATCGGATTGTGGAACGGCGGAGCGCTTGAAGCACGAACGCGGAAAGGAGCTCTGGGCCGCTACCCTCTTGATCGGCCACGTCATCGGCTGCGGCGGCATTTCCGAGACCCGTACTGGCGCGGCGGGAAGTAGCGCTGGCGGCGGGCTCTCGGACGGTGCAACCCAGCCCGCGAGTGGCGGCGCAGAAGCGAGCGGCGGGGCTCTGGCCGCTGGGGGCGCGGACGTGGAGTCCGCCGCCGCGGTATGCACGGCTTGTTCCGAGACCGCTTGTTCGACTCAGCGCGTACAATGTCAGACCGATCAGGGATGCCAGGACATCGTTCGCTGTATCGAAGCGGCCTGCCAAAGTGGAGAGTCGTCGTGTAGCAGCGGCTGCATCGGTGCGGACGGCAGCGCGTTCACGGCATTGAGTCTATTTGCGTGCGTCGCCAAAAAATGCGGGAAGGATTGCGTTGACCTTGGTCGATAATTGGCGCGCGGCCTTCGTCATGAACATGGTTTTCTTGGTCGGGGCGGCGAGCTGTGGTGGGCGCACGGAGCCCGATGCGCTGAACACGGGGTGGGCTGGCTGGACCGAGTCGGACGGCGCGCCTTCGTCGAGGGCAGGTGCTTCGGCGGGCGGAGGGTTCAACTGGGCGGGAGCACCCGCTTCGGGCACGGGGGCTGCAAGTGGCGCGTCGTCGGCTGGAGGTCTGGCTGCAATCGGAGGCACTGCCGGCCACTCGGCAGGAGAGTCGCGCAACGCTTGCCAAGCCTGCTTCGAGAGTGATTGCGCCGAGCTGATTGCCTCGTGCGACGGGACCGCACGCTGTCGAGAAGGGCTGGCCTGCGTGGCTGACCGCTGCGAGTACGGCTCGTTCGACTGCGTGCTGGCCTGCTTTTCGGACAACCCCGCAGCCAACGTCGTTGCGTTCGAAATGCTGGCTTGCATCATTGGGAGCTGCCCGGCGGGTTGCGCGGGTCTCTAGCTCCCATCGCTCAAGTGAAACGCGCGGCCGCTGCCCTCAGGTGAAACTTCTATGCCTACTCGTCTTGCTCGATCGGTGTTGCTTGCTCAGCTATTAACGGCCTCCTGCGGAGGAGTTGCCGCCCCGGCACAGGTCGACCCCGCTCCGATGCCCGGCCCGCCTGGTAGCTCCAGCGCCGATCCGCCGCCCAATGCATCGGACGAGACCAAGCCGCTCCAGCCAGGCTCGTTGTGTGTTGGGCAAAACCTGTGCAAGTCACCGAATCGGTGCCAGCCAGTGGGGCTTTCGGGCGCAAGCGCAACGGGTCAGTATTGCACTCAGGATTGCGCGGATAGCCCGGAGGTTTGTGGCGCGGGCACCGCTTGCGCAGCAGTGGGGAATGCTCACTTGTGCTTGTCTACCTGCCCTGTCGAGCAAACTTCCCATTGCCCGGCCAAAGCCGTGTGCAAGGCGGAAGCGACGACGGGAGTGCAACTCTGCTTTCCCCAGTGTGAAAACGACGCTGATTGCTCGGCGGGTGCATGCGATACGTTTTCCGGGCTGTGTTCGCCAAAGCAACCGGGCGGCGGCACGGTGGGCACGTTCTGCGCGAGCGACGCAGACTGTGACGGTCGTTGCGTAGCCGTTGCGCAAGACCTCAAGCAGTGCACCAAGGCATGCGTTTACGGTAGCTACGCCACTTGTGGCTCTGACGTTTGCGTGCCGCTCGGGGATGGGTTCGACCTCTATAGCCAAGGGCTTTGTCGCAAAGCGTGTGCGTGCGATCGAGATTGCGGGAGCGCGCTGTTGGTGTGTGACCCATTCACAGGGCTTGCTCCGGTGCAGGTGCTGAACCTCTCGGTGAAAGGGATTTGCCGGCCGCTTGGGGACGAGACGACCGGGCTGGCCTGTGAGCAGTAAAATTCAGAACTTTTCAGGATCGCTGAGCCACGTTTGAGTTTATGAGGGTGTCGCAAGGGCGAAGTCGTGGCTCACGAATTGGGGGCCGGAGGATTACTCATGAAGTATCGAGTGGTGGGTTTGGTCGCGGTGTATGCGGTAATGCTGAGTGCGGGCTCGGCATTGGCGGCGTTCAACGCCAGCCTTCCGGGGTATACCGAAGTGGCGAGCTGTCCTTCGGGCACGGGTTTTCCAGAAATCCACTTTGCCAACAACTGGAATGGCACTGACACCAAGTTTTTCGACAGCAGCACCATCGGCGGTGACGTCCACTGGAACTATGCGGACAAGCCGGTCCCACCCGCGACCACAACGGACTCGTTCGGATGCGGTCAGTGGGTTCACGGCTCGGTAGCGGGAGGGGCTGGCTACGTCGCCGGTCGTCCGTCCGTAGCCACGGGCTGGACCGTCAACGTTTCGACCAATTGGTACGAATTCGGCTGGCCGTCTTTCTCTGATTTCAGTAACTGCGGGCATCAGCATCTCTCCACGTACGTCTACGGCTGGCGCTACAACGGCAGTACCTGGACGTTCGAGTTCGTCAGCTCCACCATGATGTCGACGTTCAAGAACACGTCAACGGGCCGCTGCGAGTTCAAAGGCACCGGTAACCCAGAGTATGCATCTACCCCGGGTTACACCTGGGGTAACGGCGCCGTTTCGATTCGCAACTCCCCGTATGCCGTCCTTTACACGAAGCACAACGCGAATGACCACGCAGGCTTTGATTGCGGGAACAACTCGGCGGGCCAGCGCATTTTTGGGTGCATGCATCCGGTACTTGCGAGCGTTTGGTACAATCGGTAGCTGCTGTATCGTGCTCTCGACCGGTTGTGACCGTGGCCCGGTCGAGCCTGGAGCGAGCGAACCGATTCATTTAGCGGCGGCGAGCGCGCCATCTTCCGGCAGCGAGCCTCAGTTGGGCGACCAAGCGCTCATCCCGCCCGAGCTGGCGGCGCCCGGGGCCGGTGCGTTGCCGCCGGAGCTCGAACGAGACCCAGAGTACGCATGCCGCTGGTCCTTCGAGCAGACTCAGCGGATGGTGGATGAGGCAGGGGGGGCGATCAAAACTCCGGACGGGTTCCCGGCGATCACACGTCCAGAATACGGCACATTCATGCGCGCCTGCCTCGAATACCCAAGGGAAGTGCAAAAGTGCTTAGTCTTCAAATACGCGTTCAAATACAATCAACGGTGCCGAGAAGCGCGCGCCGTTTTCGACGCTGAAAATCAGCGGCGTGCGGCGGACTTAGCGCGATCCGAAGCGCGCTAACTCGCGCGGCGAACGACGCGCGCTGGGTGCAGCTCCCGCTTGCCCAAACAGAAAATCAGAGGAACGAGCCGCAAGGCAACGAATCACGCCGGATCGCGTGGCCGTTCGTGCTGCCGTCTTCGGCGTAGAAGACCGCTTTGAAGCCGGCTTGGCAGGTGCTTTCGGTGGTGACGGTGAAGCCCTCGTTGTTCAGGTTGGGCATGGAGCTCGGGCGTTCGAAGCCGCGGCGAATGATGAATTTACCCTTGGTGGCGGAGCCAATGCGGGTGTCGATGGCGAGCAGGTTGATGCGGCCGTCACAAGTGTCGTCGCACACGGCGTACAGGTAGCCGACGTCGCTGTCGAAGGAGAGATCCATGATCGCGTCGTTGCCGCTCGCGATGCTGGCGACGCGAGTGAAGGTGCCGTTCACGTGGTCGAGCGCGAAGCCGTAAATCATGCCGCTGCCCTCGACTCCGACGAAGAAGATGCCGCCTGCGTGCTCGCCGTAGTTGGCTGGCACGTAGGCGGCCTTCTTGCTTTCATCGATGAAGCCCGAGGTGACCAGGTACGCATCCGGGATCCACGCGATGGCTTCCAGGCCGAGATTCGAGCCAGTTTTTGGAAGATCGCTGGTCAGGTTCCATTCGCGGAGGGCGTTGAGCGTACTGCCGGCGGTGGTGGCGTCGTACTGAAGCACGCTCAGGCGGCTCACGTTGCCGTCGTCGTTGTCGCGCTCGATCGATACGTAGAGCGCGCCGGCCGCGGTGCGCGTGACGCCTTCCGAATCGGGGGCACCCGAGCCGTTGGCGAAGCGCAGCGTTTTTCCCGAGCTCCAACCGTTGCTGGTGTCCGATGCCCAGGTCGTGCCGTTCCACAGCAAGCGATACAGCTTGGAGGGTGAGTTCTGTGCGGCCCAGAGCACGGCGGGGCCGGTGCTCGCGGCTTCGTACTGCAGCGCGCTGAGATCGCTCGCGTACGTATCGACTGGGTCGACGGTGACCACGGCGTTGCCACCGGGCCAGGGTTGATAGCCCGCGCTCCCTCCGTAGTTCGGATTGCCGGCGGCACTGCCGCTCACGCCGCCCATTCCGCCGCTGCCGGCAAGCGCACCGCCTGCGCCAGCGCTCGCACCTGCAGATCCTGCGCTTGCGCTCGAGAAGCCAGCGGTTCCACCGGAGCCCGCCGCCAACGGCGAGCCAGCGCTGCCGGCGCTCGACGCGCCGCCCGCGGCCGCTCCGCCCGTCGCGGCGCCGCCAGCGCCGGCGACCGCGCTCCCCGCGTTACCAGCTACTGGGAATGCGCCAGCGGTGTTGCTCGGCGGATCCGAGCTGCTCGAGCCACAGCCCGCGAGCCCCAAAGTCACGAGCAGCGCGGCGCACGAGCAACGAAATGCGTGGATCATCGAGACTCCGGGTAGAGTGCCGCAGAGTAGCGCACTTGGCTCTCGCTGACTCGCGTGGTTGACGGGCTCGGGGGCATCGAGCAGCCTCGACGCCATGGCACGCGCACGCGGCAATGGCATCTCCACCGCTTCTCTCACCGCCTTTACCAAGGCAGCGGATCTTTACGTCGAACAAACGTTCAGACGCTTTCCCAGTTACGGCGCGAGCACGGGCCGGCATGAGTTCGATGCCGAGCTGGAGCGACCCACGCTGGCCCTGTATCGAGCGCACGAAAAGCTGCTCCGCGAGACACTCACGACCGTCGAAGACCTGCCAGAGCTCGACTTCACGGGCAACGACTGGCTCGACCGTCGCGCGCTGCTCGCAGAGCTTCGCACCGAGCTGTGGTCGATCGAGCGCGGCGAGTTTCGCAAGAACCCGGAGCGCTGGGCGGGCGGCGCGATCGGCAGCGTGCACAACCTAGTCGTCAAGTACGCTGATGATCTGAAGCCTGCAGCGGACGCGATCTTGTCTCGACTGCGCAAGCTGCCCGCGTATTTGTCGAGCAGCGCGGAGCTGATCGAAGCACCGATTCCGGTTTGGACGAACATGGCCGTGCAGAGCTGCGCCGGTGCACCGAGCTTACTCGACGCCATTGCCGGACCGCTCAAGCTCACCAAGCGCGCCTCGCCCGCGGTGATCGACGCGCTGATCGCCAAGGCGAAGGCGGCATTCGAGGCATTTTCCAAGGCGATACAGCGGAAAAAGCACGGACCCGCGGACGGCTTCTCGGTCGGCCGCGAACGCTTCGAAGCGTTGATTCGCGAGCGCCTCGGCTGGGATCTCGGTGCTCGTGAAGCTCAAGCACTCGGACACACTCTAGTTGCTCGCATCGAAGCCGAGATGGCGATCGAAGCGCGCAAGCTGGGGCGCGGCAAACCGCGAGACATCTTGGAGCGCGCATCGTCCGCCTGGAAGCCCAAGCAACCGACGTTGTTCGAAGAGTACGAGTTCGAGACCCGCCGGGTGCGCGAAGCATTTCGCAAAGCCAACGTGGTCACCTTGCCGAAAGGCGAACGCCTACTCGTCAAGTTGGTGCCCGAGTTCCTGCGCCATCAGTTTCCGACCGCTGCCTACTCCCAGCCCGGTTGTTACGACCGCGATCAAACCGGAATTTTCTGGGTCAATGACTTGAGCTTGCTGCGCGACAAACCGGCGGAGAAAGCCGCCGAAATTCGGCAACACTACGGTGTGCCGCTCACCTGCGCGCACGAAGCTTACATCGGCCATCACCTGCAGTTCTGTACCGCCAATCAGCACCCGAGCAAATTGCGCCGCCTGTTCGCGCACTCCGTGTTCTACGAGGGCTGGACCTTGTGGTGCGAGCAGATGGCGGTCGACCAGGGCGTGGTCGCCGAACCCGTCGCGCGCTTGAACCAACTGAACGACGCCCTGTGGCGCGCGCACCGCATCCTGATCGACTGCGGCCTACAAACCGGCGAGCTCAGCTACGAAGGCGCGGTCAAACACTTGATGAAGCACATGGGCTTCACCCGCGGCCGCGCCCAAGGCGACGTGAACTGGTACACCATGAGCCCCACCGTGCCGATGAGCTACCTACTCGGCAAAATGGAAGTGATGAGCCTCAAGCAGCGCAAAGTGGACGAGCAAGGCTGGCCCCTCAAGCGCTTCAACGACTGGGCGCTCTCCCACGGCACCCTGCCCTGGCGTTGGATCGAACAAAGCGGACTTTAGTCGTCGCTAGGTCCAGCTCACGTCGATCTTGAACGAGACGATTGCGCCGTCAGTAGCGGCTCCACGTTCGGCTAGCTGAGTGCAGCGCACTCGCACGTCGACCGCCCCGGCCAGCGCCAGCGCCACGGGCACGAAACCCTCCATGCAGTGCATGAACCAGTCAGCAAGGGAGTGCGGGATGCCCGTGCGCACTGCGCTCAACGACTTTGCCGTGCTCGTCACCTCACCCGTGCCGCCGAAGTCGAAGTAGCGCAGCGAAAGCCCCGGCAACCGCTTGGCGACCACCTCCGGGCTCGCCAGACTGAGGACGGCCTTGTACACGCCATTCAAGTCGCGGCGCGCGAGCCAAGCGGCGTTATCGCGAATCAACCGTTGCTGCGCCATGCCCGCCACGTGTGCCGCGGCCTGACTCAACGGCACGATCGGCGTCACGTCATACCAACCGCCCGCGACGAACGACTGCGCAAAAAACTCCTCCGCCGACGGCTGCGTCTTCGCCAACGTCTTGAGCACCTCCGCGCTGCCCCCTGGAACGTTCTGATCGTAAAACGCCAGCGCGCCCTGGAACACGAGCCCCTTCGCCTTGAACGGCGCGGCTCTCGCCGCAGCGCGCTCGGGCGACTCGTGACCCCAAAGCCAGCTTAGCATCACGCGAGAATACGGCCAAAATGGCGCACTGATAAGGCACGAGGCGACCGAGGACAGCCAGTAAACCCCGCACAAAAGCCCACCCGTCGACGGCCCTTGCTCGATCCCCCCCGGCATGCGAGAAACCACTTCGAAAGCAAGCGCCCCTAGCTCAGCTGG
>JBEQTH010000073.1:0-39537 GCA_040348785.1 Myxococcales bacterium
GAACGCCGGCTGCGGCATTCTTTTGCCCTACGCGCTGAACCGAATCATCAGCACAATCACCTCGGCGCACGTGGCGCCTCAGGCGGCCCTGCCTTACCTCAAAGCGCCGCTCGCGCTGTTTGCAGCGCTGAGCTTGGGCGAGCTCGTGCTCGGAAGGCTCAACTCCGCGCTTCAGCTGCGCGTCGCCCCCCGCCAACGCCAGTACGTGGCCCGCGCCTTGTTCGGCTATCTGCACCGGCACTCGCACCGTTTTTTTTCCGAGAGCTTCGCTGGCGCTTTGGCGAGCCGCATCGCGGAGACCGCGCTCGGCACGAACCAGGTCTTGTTCTCGCTCATCACCGAGTTCTTGCCGACGGCGATCGTGATCGGCGTGGCCAACGTGCTCTTGATCGGGGCCAACGCTTGGCTCGGCTGGTTCACGGGCCTTTGGACGGTGGGCTTCCTCGGTGTGTCGCTGTTCTTGGCGCGGCGCACGCAGCCGTTGGC
Organism: Myxococcales bacterium; assembly: GCA_040348785.1. Lineage (GTDB taxonomy): Bacteria > Myxococcota_A > Polyangia > Polyangiales > Polyangiaceae > PMG-095. Next base: position 487 of record JBEQTH010000073.1, read on the forward strand.
CGCCGCGGCGTCCAACGCGCGCAGCCACACCGTGGGCATGGTGGTCGATTCGGTCGCCAATCACGCGACCGTACGGCTCTTCGCCCGCCTGGGGCACGAGCGCACGCGGCTCGACCTCGCGTACGACGCAGAGCTCGTCACGGTGCTGCGCGCGAATTTGGCGATGGAGCGCGTCCGCCTATTCCAATTTGCAGCGTCTGCGGTGCTCAAGGCCGGCATGGTCGCCGTAGCCGTCGTGGTCTATAGTCGAGGCGCGCTCAGCGTCGGCCAGTTCGTGATGGCCGTCAGCTTGAGCTTGCTGATCATCGCCGAAGTGCGCAACCTGAGCCGTCGCTTGCTCGAGCTGTTCGAAGCCCTGGGCAATGTGGGCAGCGGCGTGCGAGCGATTTTGCAACCACACGAGTTGGTCGACGGCGCAGACGCGCTCGAGCGACCCATAGCACGCGGCGCCATCGAGTTCGATGCCGTCGACTTCGAATACGCCGATGGCGCCCGGGTGTTCGAGCACTTTTCGTTGAGCATCCCTGCTGGCCAGCGTGTGGGCTTGGTCGGCTTCTCGGGCTCTGGGAAGTCCACGTTCGTGAATCTGCTGCTGCGCTTCTACGACCCTCAGGGCGGCAGCATTCGCATCGACGGCCACGAAGTGCGCTCCTTCACGCAGGATTCGCTGCACGCCCAGCTCGCGCTCATCCCCCAAGATCCGACGCTATTTCACCGCACTTTACGCGAGAATATCCGGTACGGCCGGGCAGACGCGAGCGACGCCGAGGTGGAAGACGCCGCCCGCCGCGCCCATGCCGACGAGTTCATCCGCGGCATTCCTGGTGGCTACGACGCCGAGGTCGGCGAACGGGGCGTCAAGCTATCGGGCGGACAACGGCAGCGCATCGCCATCGCGCGCGTGATCCTGAAGAACGCGCCCGTTTTGATCCTGGACGAGGCGACTTCGAGCCTCGATTCGATCACCGAGCAAGCGATCCAAGAAGCGCTCGACGCCGCGATGGTCGACAAGACCGTGATCGTGATCGCCCACCGCCTGTCGACCATCGCCCACTTGGATCGGATCTTGGTCTTCTCCGAAGGTCGCATCTTGGAAGACGGCAGCCACGCCGAATTGCTCGAGCGGCGCGGCGCGTATCACCTGCTCTGGAGTCGCCAGTCTGACAGCGCGTTGAGCGAAGACCGCGGCGCGTCGGACTTTGCGCCGTTCAATCGAACTCGGTTGGCAAACCCGGCTCGGCCCGGTGCCGAAACGCGCACTCGATCTGCGCCCTGAGCACGCGCGCGGTGGACAGGGGCGGTAAGTTTTCAGGCGTGAAAAAGCCGATTTCGGTCGTCTCTTGGCTCGGTTTGGGCTCCCCACCGAGCAGCTCGCACAAGTAGAACAACTTGTACACGTGGAGCAGCATCGGCGGGTGGGCGTGCAAGTTGCGATCCCAAACGGCGATGAGCTTCGTCGCGCGGCAGTCGTAACCCGACTCTTCTTTGGTCTCGCGCTCCGCGCTGCGAGCGGGCGACTCGTCGACCTCCGCCCACCCACCAGGCAACGACCAGAGGCCATCGGCCGTTTCACGCACCAGCAGGATCGCATCGCCCCGGAAGACGGCCGCCCGCACATCCAACTTCGGTGTGGGCGGGCCGGCTTCGAGCTTCAGCGCGGCCTCGACTTCGAGCTCGGTCGCGCCGGTCAGGCGGGTTGCGATCTCGCTTGCGACCCGAGCCACGGCTTCGAAGCGCTCGCGATCGTAGGGGTCTTTGGTGTACGTTAAGCCGTACTGCGAGATGCTTTTGAGCTGTCTGAACCACTTCAAGAGTTCCGTCTTCATCACTCACGCTCCTCGCTCCCGAAGGTCTGATGTCACACCCGCTCCGCCGCCTTTTCGACCACGCTCGTCCTTACCGCCGGGAGGTGTGGATTGCCTCACTTTTCTCGGTATTGAACAAGATTTTCGACGTCCTGCCCGAAGTGCTGATCGGCATGGCGGTGGATGTCGTGGTCAGCCGCAAGGCATCCTTCATGGCGCGCCTCGGCGTCGTCGAGCCGCACGAGCAGTTGTTGCTCCTTGCCGCGTTGACGGTGCTGATCTGGGTCTGCGAGTCCGTCTTCGAGTACCTGTATGCACTCCGCTGGCGCAACCTCGCTCAGAACCTGCAGCACGACGTGCGCATGGAAGCCTACCGGCACGTGCAACGGCTGGAGCTGTCTTGGTTCGAGCAACGCCGCACGGGCAGCCTGATGTCGATCTTGAACGACGACATCAACCAGATGGAGCGCTTCCTGAACGGCGGCGCGAATGACCTGATCCAGGTCGTCACGGGTTCGGCCTTGGTCGGCGCGGTGTTCTTCACGTTGACCAAGAAGATCGCCGTGCTCGCCTTGATCCCGATCCCGCTCATCGTGTACGGCGCGTTTTGGTTTCAGGCCCGGCTTGCCGCGCGCTATGCAGCCGTGCGGGACGCAGCCGGCTCACTCAACTCGCGCCTGAACAACAACCTGCTCGGCATCGCCACGATCAAAGCCTACACCGCGGAGGATTTCGAGGCCAAGCAGGTGCAATCCGCCTCCAGCGAGTACCGCTCCGCGAACTCGTCGGCGATCCGCTTCTCGGCTGCGATCACGCCCATCATCCGCATGGCCATCTTGGGCGGCTTTACGGTCACGCTGCTGTATGGCGGGTTTCTGGCGCTGCGGGGCGAGATCGGCGTCGGCAGTTACTCGGTGCTCGTGTACCTGACTCAGCGCTTGCTCTGGCCGATGACGCGGCTCGCCGACATGACCGATCTTTATCAACGCTCGATGGCGTCGGTCGAACGAGTCATGAACCTACTCGAAACGCCCATTACCATCGGCTACGAGGGAAAGCCCTTGGACGCGGCGCGCGTCCAAGGCGCACTCGGCTTCGAAGGCGTCAGCTTCGCCTACGCCGAACGCCCCACGCTCACCGACATCTCGCTGCTCATCGAAGCGGGGCAAACGGTCGCCTTCGTGGGCAGCACGGGCAGCGGCAAGAGCACCCTGGTCAAGCTGCTGCTCCGCTTCTACGAGCCGCAAAGTGGCCGTATTTTGCTGGATGGCGCGCCGATCGCCGAGCTCGCGCTGCAGGACCTTCGGCGCTCCGTGGGCTACGTCGCGCAAGATAGCTTCTTGGCGGACGCCAGCGTGGCCGAGAACATCGCTTACGGCCTCGTCGCCGCCCGGCGTGAGGACGTGATCGCCGCCGCGGTGTCGGCCGAAGCGCACGAATTCATCATGGCGCTGCCGAGCGGCTACGACACGAGCGTCGGTGAGCGCGGGCAAAAGCTGTCGGGGGGTCAACGGCAGCGCATCGCGTTGGCCCGCGCCATCCTCAAAAACCCGCCCATCTTGGTGCTCGACGAAGCGACGAGCGCCGTCGACAACGAGACCGAAGCCGCCATCCAGCGCTCGCTCGACAAGCTCGTCGTGGGCCGCACCAGCCTCATCATCGCGCATCGCCTGTCCACGGTGCGCCGAGCGAACCTGATTCACGTGCTCGAGGCCGGCCAAATCGTGGAGTCAGGAACCCACGAGACGCTGCTGGCACGCGGCGGCCAGTACGCCGGGCTGTGGCGGCTGCAGACCGGGGAAGCGCCGCCAGTGCGACGGGGGGGCGACGCCGAAAGCGCGGTGCTCCTGCAATAGTCACGTCCATTACACTGGACACGGCCGGGATCTGGCTGCAGATCCCGAGCGATGGCAAGCCAACGGCAATTGAAGCTCGGCGCGTTCATGCGCCCGGCGAGCATCCACACCGGCGCTTGGCGGTATCCGGGCGCTTACCCCGACGCCAACTTCAATCTGGCGCACCTGAAGCGTTTCGCACAACGCTTGGAGGCAGCTCGCTTCGACGCCTTCTTCATGGCCGACCACCTGGCCGTATTGAACATGCCGGTCCAGGCGCTGAAGCGCAGCCACACGGTGACCTCGTTCGAACCGTTCACGTTGCTCTCGGCCCTGTCTTCGATCACCGAGCGCATCGGGCTCGTGGCCACCGCGTCGACCACTTTCGATCAGCCGTTCCACGTCGCGCGGCGGTTCGCGTCGCTCGATCACCTGAGTGGCGGGCGTGCCGGCTGGAACATCGTCACCACGTCGAACCCGGACGCTGCGCTCAATTTCGGACTCGAAGAGCACCTAGAGCACGATGAGCGCTACCGGCGCGCTCGCGAGTTCTACGATGTCGTGACCGGGCTTTGGGACAGCTTCGCCGACGACGCGTTCGTGCGCGATGTCCAGAGCGGCACCTACTTCGATCCCGAACGGCTACGCATCCTCGGTCACCGCGGCAAATACTACTCGGTGCGCGGGCCACTCAACATCGCGCGGCCGGTTCAGGGCTGGCCGGTGATCGTGCAGGCGGGCGCTTCGGAGGCAGGCCGGCAGCTCGCGGCTGAAACCGCCGAAGTGATCTTTGCCGCGCAAGCGACGCTAGAGGCCGGGCAGCGCTTCTACACGGACATGCAAGCACGGCTGGCGAAGCTCGGCCGCGCGCCGGATTCGCTCAAGATCCTGCCCGGCGCGTTCGTTGTCGTCGGAGAAAGCGTGGCCGAAGCGCGCGAGAAACGCGCTCAGCTCGACAGCTTGGTACATTTCGAGAGCAGTATCGCTTCGCTCTCGATCGCGCTCGGTCACGACGCCTCGGCCTTCGATCCCGACGCACCCTTGCCGCCCATTCCGCCCAGCAATGCCAGCCACAGTGGCCGCGAACGCGCGATCGAGCTCGCGGAACGCGAGCAGCTCACGGTTCGGCAGCTCGCGCAACGGCTCGGCGGCTATAGCGGGCTCGCGTTCGTCGGCACTCCGCAGACCATCGCCGACGAAATGCAAGACTGGCTCGAGCGCCGTGGCTCAGACGGCTTCAACATCATGTTCCCGTATCTGCCCGGTGGCCTCGACGCCTTCGTGGACCGCGTCGTTCCCGAGCTGCAACGGCGCGGCATCTTTCGCCGTGAATACGAAGGGCAAACCCTGCGCGAGAACCTCGGCCTGAAGCGCCCCGTGGACGCATTCTCACGCTGAGCGTCGCTGAAGTGGGGCGCGGGCCTCGAGGAGCTCGGCGCGTTTCGAGGTGCGGTACCGCACCTTCGGGCGCCCCAAAAACCTGGATTTTGTTGGGCAAGCGGGCGCGCTGCGGACGAGCGCGGCCCAAAGCCCGAAGCCAGCTCGGCGGAGGGTCAATGTCGCGCTAACCACTCGGCGAGCGCGTCACGGATTTCGTCGCCGCACACGCCCTCGCTGACTTCGATGCCGCCACGCAAGAGCTGCGCCTTGCCTTGGCCATTCACGCGCGGGTGCGGGTCGAGGATCCCGTACACGACGCGCGCGATCCCGGAAGCGACGATGGTCAACGCACAAGCGGGGGTTCGGCCCACGAATGAGCAGGGCTCGAGGGTCGAGTAAAGAGTCGCCCCGCGCACGTCGTATCCGGCCTTGGCAGCCGCAAGCAGGGCGTTCACCTCCGCGTGGTGCTGGCCTGGCGCACCCGTCCAGCCTTCACCCAACACTCGCTCGCCGAGCACGATGACGCAGCCCACATGCGGATTGTCGCCCGTGCTGCCCCGGGCGCGCTCCCCGAGCCTAAGGGCGCGGCTCATGAACCGCTGATCCTCGACTTCTGACGGCAGGGCGCGAGCGCGCGCGTTGGAGCTAGACAGGGCCATGTCTATCATAATATACACAGGGTCTCTTCGACCGTCCGGGCCTTTCTAGGCCCCTCAGCCTCGAGAAACCAATGACCCTCAAGCTATTCTTCACCCCCGGTGCCTGCTCGCTCTCCCCTCACATTGCCCTGCGCGAAGCGGGTTTGCCCTTCGAACGCGTGCAAGTGGATCTGGCCGCGAAGAAAACCGAGCACGGCGACAACTTCCTGACCATCAACCCCAAGGGCTACGTGCCCGCGCTGCTCCTGGACAGCGGCGAGCTGATCACCGAGGGCGCGATCATCGTCCAATACATCGCCGATCAGAAGCCCGAGTCGGGCCTTGCTCCTGCTCCCGGCACGCCCGAGCGGCGCCGCCTGCAAGAGTGGCTGCACTTCATCGCCACCGAGCTGCAGAAGGGCTTTTCGCCCATCAACAATCCGAAGGCGAACGACGAGCTCCGCCAAGTGCTGAAAGAGCGCCTCTTTTTGCGCTTCGATTTCCTGACCAAGAGCTTGGAAGGCAAGCAGTACTTGCTCGGCGACACCTTCACCGTGGCTGATGGTTACGCGTTCTACGTGCTACGCAGCCTGCGTCGCCTCGAAGGGCAAGCCGCGTTCGATCAGCGCCCAGTCCTCAAGGCGTACTTCGATCGCATCAGCGCGCGCCCCGCGGTCCAAGCGGTGATCGAAGCCGAGAAGCTGACCTGAGCCGAGCCATGGCCGCCCTACCGCTGACGGTGTTGGTCAACACGGACGTCCCAAGCCCCGTGTTGACGCGGATTCGCGATATTTCGCCGCGCCTCACGGTGGTCTCCCAGCCCGAATTTCAAGCGCGCCCGAGCTTGCTCGCCGAGGCTGACGTGCTGTACACGCAGCGCATCGACCCGAGCCGCGTCGCCTCGGCCGAGCGCCTGCGCTGGGTGCAAACCTTCGGCGCGGGCGTGGAGTGGCTGCTCACGCCGGAGGTGCGGCGCCGCGAGGACCTCACGATCACGAACGCCAGCGGCATTCACGCTCAGCCCATCGCCGAGCACGTGTTTGGCTTCGTGCTCTCGTTCTCGCGTCAGCTGCACCGCGCCGCGCGGCAGCAGAGCGCCGGCATTTGGAACAGCGCCGCGCTGAGCGAAAACGTAGGCAGCCTGAGCGGGGCCACCTTGGGCATCGTCGGCCTGGGCGCGATCGGCACGCGCATCGCGCAGATCGCGGCCGCTTTTGGGATGCGCGTGATCGCCTTCAAGCGCACCCCGGGCGGAGCGGCAGGCGTGGAGCGCGTGTACGGGCCGGCGCAGCTCGTCCCGTTCCTGAAGGAAGCGGAATATATCGTGAACACGCTGCCGCTGACCGAGCAGACGCGCGGCTTCTTCGGCCCCGCTGAATTCGCGGCCATGCGCTCGGACGCGGTGTTGATCAACATTGGCCGCGGCGGCACCGTGCAGACGGACGCCCTCGTCGATGCGCTGCGCAAAGGGAGCATCGCCGGAGCCGCGCTCGATGTCGTCGAGCCCGAGCCGCTGCCTGCCGAGCACCCGCTGTGGACCTTGGACAACGTGATCCTGACCCCGCACTACTCGGGCGCGCACCCGGGCTATGTCCAGCGCGCGTCGGCAATTTTCCTCGAGAACTTGGCGAGGTTCGTGAATGGCGAAGCGCTCGTGAACGTCGTCGACCCACACGCGGGGTATTGAGGATCAGCCCGCAACGTAGCGCAGCCACTCGGCGAACAGCGCGTTGCGGTGGCTACGCCAGACGTTCTTCGGCTGGTCTGGATCGAAATTGGCGGGGCGCTCGACATCCGTTCGACCCAAGCCTTGGTCGCGTTGCCATTCGTGCACCAAGCGGCTGGCCTCGTATTCGGGGTGACCCAAGTGCATTAGGAAGCGGCGATCACCCGCCTCGAAGATGCTATAGCCAGTCTCCGGAGCGTGCGACAAAAGCCGCACCAGGCCGCGATCGCTGGCGTCTTCCAGGTCCCGGTCCGCGATCCCGGAGTGCCGGCTGTGGGCGCACGAGAACACGTCGTCGAACTCGCCGCTGATCGGGTGTGAGCGGTCCAAATTGCGATTTTGGAAAACGCCGAACAGCTTTTTCGGAAATAGAATTTTATCGACGCCCACGATTCGCGCCAGCGCGAGCCCGCCCCAGCACAAGCCGAGGGTGCTCCTCAGGTCGCGTCGCGCAAAGTCGAGGATGCGCGTGAGCTCGCGCCAATAGTGCACGTCCTCGAAGTCGATTTCCTCTACCGGCGCCCCCGTGAGGATCAAACCATCGAGAGGCTGCTCCCCGATGGCCTGCGCGAAGGTGCGGTAGTGCTGCTGAATGTGCGCGGCGTCGCTGCTCGCATAGCGGTGGGATTCGAGCCGTAGCCACACCGGCTCGACGAGCACGGCGGCCTGCAGCAATGGACGCAACAAGAACGGTTCGTAGCTTTCTGCTTTGGGCATCACGTTGAGCACGCCCACTCGCACCACGCGCAGCCCGCGCGCCGAGGCCTCCTCGGCGCGCAGAATCCGCTCTGAGCGCGCGAGGCCCTCGTCTGGCGCAAATGCGTAACTGTTCGGTAAAACCAGCACGGGGCCTTCGACTCGATCGCCCTCGGGTTGAGCTTGGGCTTTAGGCCTTGTCGAGCGCCTGACTCACGTCGGAAAGGATGTCGTCGATGTGCTCGATGCCCACCGACAAGCGCACGTAGTCGGCAGTCACGCCCGTGCGAGCCTGCTCTTCGGGGCTTAGTTGTTGGTGGGTCGTAGTCGCCGGGTGAATCGCCAACGTCTTGGCATCACCCACGTTCGCGACATGCGAGATGAGCTGCAACGAATCGATGAAGCGAGCACCCGCCGCCGCACCGCCCTGAATGCCGAAGCCCAAGATCGCGCCGGCGCCGCGCGGCAGGTATTTCTTGGCCTTGGCCTGCTGTGGGCTCGACTCGAGCCCCGGGTAGCGCGTCCAGGTCACCTTCGGATGCCGTTCCAGGAACTTGGCTACCGCCAAAGCATTCTCCGAGTGCCGCACCAAGCGCAGGTGCAACGTCTCGAGCCCTTGCAAGAATTGGAATGAGTTGAACGGGGACAACGCTGGACCGAGGTCACGCAGCAAGGTCACCCGCGCCTTGATGATGTATGCCAAGTTGCCCAGCGGCTTCAGCGCCTCGATGAAATCGAGCCCGTGGTAGCTCGGATCCGGCTCGGAAATCAGCGGGAATTTGCCGCCGGACCAGTCGAACTTGCCGCTATCGACGATCACGCCGCCAATCGAGGTGCCGTGACCGCCGATGAACTTGGTGGCGGAGTAAACCGCGATGTCCACCCCGTGCTCGAACGGGCGCAACAGGTATGGTGAGACGGTGTTGTCGAGGACCAATGGCACGCCGTGCGAGTGAGCCACCTTGGAGATCGCGTCCAAGTCGGCGACGTCCAACTTCGGGTTGCCGATCGATTCGGCGAACACTGCTTTGACTTTCGGCGTGATGGCCTTGTCGAGCGCCGTCAGATCCTCGGAAGGCACGAAATGGACTTTGATCCCGAGCCGAGGAAACGTGTAATGAAAGAGGTTGTACGTGCCGCCATACAAGTTGTCGGCCGCCACGATCTCGTCCCCGGCTCGGGCGATGTTCAAGAGCGAAAGCGTGATCGCCGATTGCCCGCTGGCCACAGCCAGCGCGCCCACGCCGCCGTCGAGCTCCGCGATTCGACGCTCGAACACGTCAGTGGTCGGGTTCATGAGCCGCGTGTAGATGTTGCCGAACTCCTTGAGCGCAAACAGGTTCGCGGCGTGCTCGCTGCTCTTGAACTGATAGGAGGTGGTTTGGTGAATCGGCACCGCGCGCGAGCCGGTGGTCGGGTCAGGGCTCTGCCCACCGTGTAAAGCGACGGTTTCTGGGCGATATTGGGCTTGGCTCATGGCTTCTTTGTCCTCCAAGCCAACGGTAACGTCATTTTAATAGACAAGCAAGCCACAGGCTGAGATCCTTGCGAGCCTGACCAGGCGCTCAGAACTCCGCGTGTACGCGCCCCGATAGTACGTTTACGGGGCCGCGGTCCGCGTTGTAACCGGGGTTCGAGATGTGCTGGTAGTCCGCGGACAACGCGAGCGAGCGATACACGTGCAGGCTGTAGAAGACCTCGAACACGCGCTCCGAGCCCTTGCGCAGTTTGCCATCGCCGATGAAGCCATCGACGCCGCCCAGGCGAAGGTATTCCGCGTGCTCGGGCGAGATAAAGCCCGCAGCGTACGCCGTACCCAAGACATCGTAACGGCGGTGCCACGCGGCGCCGTGCACGACCGTGCCAATCGAAGCCGAACGATCCGCGGACGTGTACGAGTACACTTCCGTCCGACCGTCCGAGACCATGGCACGTGCAAACACACCGATGTCATCGGTCAGCTGCTGCTCGAAGCTGATACCCAGCCCAACCTTGGTTCGTGGCTTGCGCGCCCAGCACAGATCCGGCGCGCCCGGGTTCTGTGAGCCGTAGTTCGGGTTGCCGCAGGCGGCGGCGTTCTTGCTCGGATCGGCCTGAAAGGCGGTCACCGCATCGGCAAAGCCGCCCGTGTTCTCGTGATTGCGATAGCCGAGCAGGCGTACCACTCCGGGCTGCCCGCTCACGCGGTGCGCGTGCTCGAGCTCGACCTGGTCCGCGTAATACTTGTAGAAACGAAAATCGATCGCGAGCTGGTTGGGCTCCTTGGGCGGCGTGAAGCGCCCCGCGCGCACGGCCCAGTCGTCCCAGTGCAACTCGAACAGGGCGCCCCAGGAGTAGCCGCGCGAGTCGGCGGCAAAGTCGTACGCCGCGTGCGACAGAAACGCGATGTTGAAGAACTGACGCCGAGGGTCGCCCACCACCGCATTGCGATCGAAGAAGTCGAGCACGCTGAAGTTCCCGAATGCAAGCACGAGCCGCCGGCTATCGACCGTAGCCCCGAGCTGCATCGGCCCCGAAGCGCGCTCCACGGGCGCGCCCCCGAAACCAAACGTTTGAGTCAGGTAAGTGCGCGAGCGATACACGGTCGGGGTCAGGTTGCCCTGTTTCTGGAGCTCGAAATTTTGAATTGAGCCGCCCAAACCCGACAATTGTGAGAGCGGGCGACTCGAGATGGTCTCGGGCACGAAGTACAGCTCCCCGCCGCGCCACAGCCCGAGCCCCAAGAACAGCGTGGCGGTGGCAGTGAAGCTGTGCTCGGCGTTCGGGGAGAGTGACTTACTAGATCCGTCGAAGTTGGTGTACGGCGCCGAGAATGGCGCCTTGTAGCTCGAGATCCAAGTAAACTGTCCGTACGCGTTCCAGCGTTCGTGCTCGAGATCGTGCGCGCCGTGATCGGCCAACACTTGCATCACGCTGAAGCTGTCTGCGTGCTCGTCGGCGTCGGCCGCGTGCGCTCGAATCGAGACCCCGAGCGTCAGGCAAAGGGCAGCCGCGCGGATCAGGAATTTCCAATTCATTGCGCTGAGCACTGAGTGTTCGACTGGATCTAAGGTAGCGAGTCTTGCCAAGGCCGGTTTGGCGCGCTACGGATAGCGTCGTTCCGCGAAATGACCAAGCGCGCCCCATCCAGCGTCCGGCTTCGGCTCGCCGCGCGTCGCCACGTGCGCGCGTTGCCCGGCTTGGTCGCGCTTGGGTTGGTGCTGCTGCAGCTGGCTACGGCGCTACATTTTGCACTAATTCCGCATAGTTTTAACGCGGGGCTGAGCGGTTTCGAGCACGTGCATCGGGTGCTCGTCAACCGTGCCATCGAACGCGAACCGGATCGACCAAGCCTCGTCACCGGCGCCCCGTCGTGCGCGCCGGATACGTGCCCCATTGGCTTCGCCGGGCCGGTCTCGGTGCTCCTCGCGCCCGCCGCAGCCACTGCCCGCATCGCGCTTCCAATCGTCAATGCGGCGCTCACGCACGCGCCCAGCGCGCGCTCCCGCGCTCAGCTGCTGCTGGCCGCGCCGAAGACATCGCCCCCGCGCCGCGCCTGAGCCGCGCCTTTTTCCATCTGACGAGCCGTGCTCGTCCATCGTCGAACGTCAGTAGCGCGCGATAGCGCGCTGACGTGCTGCGCGCGCTCGTGCGCGTAGCGAACCTGCCGACGCTCTCGTAGCGCAACGGCGGAAGGGTCCGCGCGCGCGCCGTGCGCGGACCGCTTGCAGTCCTCTATCTCGGAGACACCCATGACCTCTATTCATGGCGACGCCGTCGCGCGCGCCGCACTACTGATTGCATTGCTCACCGGAACCGCCTGCTCCAGCAGCGACGCACCACCCCTCACTCGTGCCACGAACCTCACTTGCGATGAAACGACGAATCCCCAATCCGCTACGGGTTACATGCTCAGGCCGTTTTGCTCGCCGGAAGACCCCGGCCCAGGCAACATCTGGTTCGCGGCTTCCGGCGAAGTCCTGGCACTCACCGGCTACGCGTTTCCGCCGGCGAGTGCTTCGGACGCCGCCTTCGTGGACGGTTGGGACGTGCGCTTTTCTCACCTGCTCACGACCATCGACAAGCTCACGCTGTCCGAGAACCCCGACTATCAGAAGGGCAGCCAGGCGGTGACCGGCAAGGTCGTGGGCGAAGTCGACGGACCCTGGGCGGTCGACCTCAGCCACGGCGACCCACGCTATTTGGCAGGCAAAGGCGGAGCGGGCGAACAGGCCGTGCCCATCGCGGCGCTCGCTTCACAGAACAAGAATGGCGGCGCCGCATTTTCCAGCGATGGCACGCGTTACGCGTTCGGCTTCGACGTGATCCCCGCCAGCAATGACGCGCAAAACGTGAACCTCGATCCGGAAGCGCTGGCCGACTACGAAGCGATGGTGAGCTCTGGCTGCGCCGTGCTGTACGTCGGAACCGCAACCTTCAAGGGCGACCCGGCCTTTGCCGGCTGCGTCACCGAGGAGAGCGCATCGTGGCCAAAGGTCGTCGACTTTCGGCTCTGCTTCAAGTCCCCCACCAGCTACGTGAATTGCCAAAACCCCGACAACGATCCGGCAAAGCCGCTCAGCGATGACGAAGAGTCGGAACGCGGGATCGCCTTCCTGAGCAATTCATCCGTCATTGCTCAGGTCACGCTGCACACCGATCATCCCTTCTGGGACAGTGTGCTGCACGATTCCCCGGCGCATTTCGATCAATTCGCGGCACGCGCGGCGGCTTCTGACTCGGCCGGCTTGGTGACGCTCGAAGACACGGTCGGCGTCGACTACACCGCTTACACGGACGCGCGGGGCAACCCGGTCAATTGGCGCTACTGCGTCGAGCCGCCAACCGACGTGCACCCGAAGCTCGTCGGGGCAATGCGCTTCGATCCGCGCAGTGTGCAGAGCGCAACCGGGTCGGACCCAGCGACCGGCTTACGCGACTACTACGATTTTGCGACCTACAACCAAAGCACGCAGGGCCACCTGAACTCCGATGGCCTGTGCTTCGTGCGTCGCAATTATCCGTCGCCCAACTGAGGCTAGCAGTGCTGGTGCGCCGCCCGAAGGGGACGGGCTTCGGGCAGCGCGCGTTGACTAGCTGTGAAACGTGAGTGGCATCTCCGTCTCGGCGCCCACGCGGTCGCCTTGCGAGTACGTGTGCCGTTGGCCGTGTCGCTCACGGTGCTGCTCGCACCAATACTGCGTGCCGCCCGTGGCGCGGCGGGTCTCCACGCAAGCCGGACAAGGCGGCTCGATACGCGGGCCGTCCTCCTGCAACGCCTTCGGCCGCACCACGAGGACCGGACAGGGCGCGAGGCGGACCACGGCTTGGGCCACCGAACCGAGTAGCAAGCGCGCGATGCCACGCCGACCGTGGGTGCCGACCACCACCAAGTCCGCCTCCAAATCAGCTGCGATCTGGGCGATCTCTTCGGCTTGAGCCTCTAGCCGCAAATGCGAGACCACTCGCCAGGCGCTGGTTGGTTTCGGCTCAGCGTGCTGCGCGCGGAAGCTGCTCTGGCGCTCTTCCACGTACTTTGCGAGTTGCCGCGTGGCGTCCGCGAGCGACACGCTCGCGAACGACGCGGGCTCGCCGGGCAGGTCAATCAACGCCTGTTCGCCGTACAAGCGAACGACGTTCACGACGTGCACTTCCGCCAGAGGCTGTGCAGCAGCCAACTCGAAGGCCCGTTCCAACGCCAGGTCGCTGGCCGGCGAGTAGTCGGTCCCAACCACGATCACGTACGGCTTTTCTGAGCTCGGCATGGGCTTCCTTCTGGCTGCCTGCGAAAGGGGCAGCCGATTGAACGACTTTTGGTGCATTGCGTATGCCAACTTCCTCCCGACCTGATCTCGTGGTTTCGTGGGCTGGTCGCAGGGCTGATGACCACGGATGTCCCACAGAGCCCGTTTAGGCCTGGCCCTCGCGCCTCATGTGGCAAAACGAGCCAGGCCCGGGCCACGGTTCGTGAGCTATCGTCACGGGCCCTGAAATGAGCCCTGTCGCCAAGTTGCTTCCGTTCGTCAAACCCTATTGGCTGCGCTCGCTCGGCGCCCTGGTGCTGCTCACCTTGCTCGTCGTGTTGGATCTGTCGATCCCGCGGCTGATCCAGAGCCTGATCGACCACGGCATCCTGGCGCACGACCGTTCATTCGTGGTCCGCACGTCACTGCTGATGCTCGGCGTATCGGCGCTCAGCATCTTCGTGGCCATCGGCAACAACGATCTGTCGGTGCGCGTCGGTGAGGGCTTCGCTCGCGATGTGCGTGAAGCTTTGTTCCTGAAGATCCAGACCTTTTCTTACGGCAACCTCGACCGGCAGAAGACGGGCCAACTCATGGTGCGGCTGACGAGCGACACCGGAGCCGTGCAACGCCTGCTGCAGATCACCTTGCGCATCGGTACGCGTGCGCCGCTGTTGATGCTCGGCAGCCTCGTGCTGATGATCAGCACGAGCCCGACTTTGGCATTGACGATGCTGCCCCTCTTGCTGGTGACCTCGATTTTGATCGTCTTCTTTCTGGTCAAACAAGAGCCGATGTTCCGCTTCGTACAACAGCGGCTCGACCGAATGAACGCGGTGATGCAAGAGAACATCGCTGGCATTCGCCTGGTCAAAGCCTTCGTTCGCGAACGCTTCGAGGAGCAGCGTTTCGGCGTCAGTAACGACGCCTACAGCGACGAATCGGCCAAGGTCATGCGCTTCGCGGCGTTGATGCCGCCCGCGCTGACTTTGTGCGTCAACGCGGGCGTGGTGGTCGTGATCTGGGCCGGCGGGCTCGAGTCCATCCACGGCAAGCTCTCGGCCGGGCAAATCGTGGCCTTCACTAACTACTTGCTCACCACGATGACGCCGCTCGTGATGATGACGATGCTCTCGAACCTGTGGGCGAGTGGTCTCGTCTCGGCACGCCGCCTCGACGAGGTGCTGAGCGTGACGCCCGAGGTCGTCGATGCGCCAGATGCTCAGCCACTCGCGCTACACGGCGCTCCGGGTCTCGCGTTCGAGGATGTGACCTTCTCTTACAGCGGTGAGCTCGCCGATGCGGTGCTGAAAAACATCAGCTTCATGGTCGAGCCCGGTCAGACCGTCGCCTTCCTCGGCGCGACCGGCGCTGGTAAGTCGAGCTTGGTGAAGCTGATCCCGCGCTTCTACGACGTCAGCTCGGGGCGCTTGACGATCGCGGGCGTGGACGTGCGCACGGTGAGCCAGGACTCGCTGCTGGCGGCCATCGGCATCGTCCAGCAAGAGGCGCTGCTCTTCTCCGGCACCGTAAAAGACAACATTCGCTACGGTCAGCCGAGCGCCACTGACGAACAGGTCCAGGCGGCCGCGCGATCCGCGCAAGCTCATGATTTCATTACTCAGCTCGAGCATGGCTACGACAGCCGGGTCGAGCAGCGGGGGGCAAACTTCTCGGGCGGCCAGCGACAACGCATCGCGCTCGCGCGGGCGCTCTTGTTGCGGCCCTTGCTCCTGATCTTGGACGACAGCACGAGCGCCGTCGACGTCGAAACCGAGACCTTGATTCAGAACGCGCTCGCCGCACAAAACGAGCCGCAAACTCGGCTGGTCGTCGCGCAGCGCATCAGCACCGTGCTACGCGCAGACAAGATCATCGTCCTGGACGAAGGGCGAGTCGTTGCCGAGGGCAACCACGCTCAGCTCATGCGTGAGAGCCAAGTGTACCAAGAGATCTACGCCTCTCAGCTCGGTAGCGGCTCGCTCCCGAATCGCGCCTCGCGCCCCGACAGCGAGGTGCGCGCGTGACGCAGCCTGCGCCCTCTGCTCGCCCCGACGCCCGGGGCGAAGCGCCGCGCCCCGGCATGCCCCGGATCCACATGGGCAAGATCGAGAAGGCCAAGGATCCGCGCAGCGCGCTGAGCCGACTCTTGCCGTACCTCAAGCCATTCCAGCGAGGCATCTCTTGGGTGCTCTTGCTCGTGGTTTTGTATTCATTTTTGGGCTTAATCGGGCCTTATTTGATGGGCGTGGCCATCGATCACTTGCTGCATCAGCACGAGGTCGCGGGGCTGGCGCGGCTATCTCTCGCGATGTTGGCCGTGTACCTGCTCAATAACGCGCTGCAGGCCGTCTCGGGTCGGTTGATGGCCGACATCTCGCAGAAAGCGCTGAAGGCGTTGCGCCGCGATCTGTTCACTCGCGTGCAGCGCCTGCCCGTTGCCTTCTTCGGCGAGAATTCGACGGGGGACTTGCTGAGCCGGTTGACCAACGACGTCGAAGCCATCAATCAAGCCGTGTCCCAGAACGTGACCACGCTGGTCGCGAGCTTGCTCTCCATGGTCGGGATCGTGGTCGCTATGTTCCTGCTCGACCGCTGGCTGGCGCTGGCATCGCTGGTCGTGGTGCCGATCATGTTCTGGTTCACGCAGTTCGTGGCCCGCTACACGCGCAAGGGCTTCCGCGATTTGCAGCGCGACCTCGGCCAACTCAACGGCGTGATGGAAGAGGCGATCAGCGGCCAAAGGACCGCGCAGGCCTTTCGCCGCAAGCAGTCGGCGATCGACGCTTTCCGGCAGAAAAATGAGCTCGTTTTCAAGACCGGCGTGTACGCGAACAGCTACGCGCTCTTGCTCATGCCCATCACCTCGGTGCTGGGCAACCTGTTCGTGATCGTGCTCGCGGGGCTCGGCGGCTGGCTCGCGCTCTCTGGCTTGGTCAGCATCGGTATCATCGCCACCTTCATCAGCTACGGGCAGCTGTTCGTGCAGCCGCTCCGCCAATTGGCCAATCTGTACAACTCGATTCAATCCGCGCTCGCGGGCGCCGAGCGTATCTTCGCGATTTTGGACGTGCCCGCCGAAACCGACGACGCTTCGGGCACGCTCGGCGTGGTGCGCGGCGACGTCGCTTTCGAGCACGTACGCTTCGGCTACCTGCCCGACGTTCCGGTGCTGAGGGATCTGTCGTTCGAGGCCAAGCCTGGTCAAGTGGTGGCGCTGGTCGGGCCTACCGGTGCAGGGAAGACCACGATCATCAATCTTCTCACCCGTTTTTACGAGATCTCGGGCGGCACGATCACGATCGACGGCCAAGACATCCGCAACATCAAGAAGGACGAGCTCCGCAAACGGCTCGGTTTGGTGCTGCAAGAGGTGTTCTTGTTCTCGGGCTCGGTGTTGGAGAACATCCGCTACGGGCGGCTCACGGCCACGGACGCAGAGGTGATGGAGGCCGCCAAGCTCGCCGAGGCCGACGGCTTCATTCGCTTATTGCCCAAGGGCTACGAGACCCAACTCTCCGAAAGAGCCGGCAACCTGAGCCAAGGCCAACGCCAACTCCTGGCCATAGCGCGCGCCATCTTGGCTGATCCCGCGATCCTCATCCTGGACGAAGCCACGAGCAGCGTCGACACGCGCACCGAAGCCCGCATCCAGCGCGCGCTGCTCACGCTGATGAGAGGGCGTACGAGCTTCGTCATCGCCCACCGCCTCAGCACCATCGCCGACGCCGACCAAATCCTGGTCATCGACCACGGCACCCTCACCGAGCACGGCAAACACAGCGAGCTCCTCGCCCAACACGGCCTGTACCACCGGCTTCATACGAGCCAATTCAAGGGCCAGTCGATCTAGCCGCTCTCTCTCCGGCACACGTGAACGTAAACGCGCCCCGATCTTTGAGTTCGCCGAGAAGATCCGAAGCCGCGAACTCCGAAAGGTCCGAAGCCGCCGACCCATCTCGGTCGGAAAAATAGCGTTCGGGCCCGCGGGCCCGAACGCTATTTTTGTGCACGCAGTGGGTCTCCGCCGAAGCAGGAGCCCACTGGTGATCCATTCACCAAGCAGAATTCGAGTGAGCGGATGTGACCAATTTCGAGTGAAGCCGGGAGGTCAGAGTGGAGCCGCAACAGCTGTTCCAAGGAAACGGCATGCGGGCACCTTTGACGACCAGGGAGGTGCGTGGCGTGTCCTCTGAGCGCCCCAGCTGCAGAAGATCGGGCACGGGCACGTCACGTGTACGCGGGGGGAGAGCGATAGGCGCGTTAGAAGTCCCCGGACAGGAATGCGCCGGTGCCGTTGCGGCCGATAGGGGCGGGGGTGAGGTGCAGGTGGCCGGTGAAGTCGCGGGCGAGCACTTGGTTTTTCGAGGAGATACCGACGATGAACAGCACGGCGCCTGCGGTTTGTACGAGGCCGTCGAACACGAGCGCGGTGCGGGCGAGCGCGTTCAGGCCGTCGTCGAAGCACACGTCCGAGTCGCCTTCGTACTTGCACGTGCTGTCGTGACGCGCGGCGAGCGTGAGCCAGGGGCCGAGCGCGGGCACGACGAGCCAGCCGCTGCTGTTCGGGAAGTTGGCGCTCGACACGCCGGCCAAGCCAATGGCCCAGGGCACGCCGGTGAGCAGCGCGCCGGAGATGATGAGTCCCTTTTTCGGTCGCTCTTCCAGGTGATAACCCGGAGGGATTGCGCCGCCCTGATACGGCACGGTGTCTGGCGGGCGGCGCGCTTGGTATGGATACGCTGGGTACGCGTAGCCGGGCGGCGGCGGGTATTGGTACGGGTAGCCCGGCGGCGGGGGCGGATACTGGTATGGGTAGCCCGGCGGCGGGGCTGCGGGCGCCACGGGCTGCGCTGCGGACTGGGCCGGCGCTGCCGGGGCGGGCGCTGGTTGTGGCGCAGCAGCGGGCGGGCTGGGCGGCGTTGACTGCGCAGCCGCCAGCTTGGTCATCCCCACGATCATCAGCGCCGTTACTCGAGGCGAATGGCCCCACCGTCGAAAATCCCTCATTGGGTTCCTTGTAGCTCACCTCCCGCGAGTGCTCCAAGCGCGACGGTTGGTGGTAGCTTTGCCTACAAGTGGATCGACACGAATCCCTCGCCCCTGGTTTGGCTCCGGCCGGCGCGCCGCTGCAGCTCTTGTTCGAGCGCTCGAACGAAGCGGCGTTGCCGTTCCCGAGCGAGCTAATGGCGATTTACCAAGGGGCGCTCCGGTTGCCGGAGGTCTGCGTGTTCGCAAACTTCGTGGCTTCGCTCGACGGGTTGGTGGCGCTGCCCGGCGACAAGGAGTCCGGCCAGATCATCAGCGGCAAGAGCGCGGCGGATCGCTTCGTGATGGGCGTGCTGCGCAGCTGCGCCGATGCGGTCTTGCTGGGTGCCGGTACGTTCCGAAAATCGAGCGGGCATCTGTGGCAGGCGGATCGGATCTATCCGCCGGCTGCGGGGTTGTTCGCCGAGGCGCGCCGGGCCCTCGGCCTTCGTCCCCAACCGTTACTCGTACTCTTGAGCGGCTCGGGCGACCTCGATTTGAACGAGCCTGCCATCCAGGGCGCGTGGCTGTTCACGACCCCAAAGGGCGAGCCGAGCTTGCGCGGCAAGCTGCCGAGCAGCACGCGGCTCACCGTGCTCGATGCCGAGCGCATCGACGCGGAAGCCGTGCTGGCGGCGCTGCGCGCCGAGGGCTACGCGCGCGTGCTGACCGAAGGCGGTCCGTCGCTGTTCGCCGAGCTCGTGAAGCACGAGCTGGTCGACGAGCTGTTCCTCACTTCGTCGCCTGCGCTCTTCGGCCGCTTTCCAAGCGACGAGCGCAAGGCATTGACGGACGGTTTGGACTTGAGCGGCGTGCGGCTCGAGCTCCAGAGCGTGCGCCGCCACGGCTCACTCTTGTTCCTGCGCTACGCTTTCACTCGATACAAAAGTTGAACACGGCGGAGTCCGCATCGGCGGCGCTGCCCGACGCGGGCTGAAAGCTGAACGTCAGGCGCCACAGCCCGACCATGAACAGCCGCATCGGGTCGAGCGTGAAGCTACTCGTCGCGGCGTCGAACGTGATGTCCGGCTGCGTGGGGCTCGGGTGGCCGTGTTCGGGCATTTCCAAGTCGACACTCAGATCACCCGCGACGGGCTGGCCGTCGCTATCTTTCACCTGCAAGACGAAAGTGTTGTCGTTGATCGCGGGCGGCGCAGGCGCGCTCGACACGAGCTCGAACGAAAAACGCCCCGCGGCGCCGAGCTTTTGCATGCCCGGCGTGTAAGCGTCCCCCGCGGCTTGCGTGCAGCCCACGTTGCCCGTTGGTTGAGCGGCGTCCGGGCTGCCCGTGCTGGGGCTCGCCTTGGAGCTCGAGCAGCTCGCGCACACGAGCCCCGCCGCGAGGATGACAGGGCTTGCAATGATTCGGGCTCGGAACATGATGCTGACGGTCGACGCTTCGACCGAGGTAGCATAGCAGCCCTCACGAGCTCGCGGAGATGCCAAAGAAAGCGCCACGTTTCCAGCAGGACCTGCACAAGGGCAGCGGCCTGTTCCCTCTTCTGCTGCTGCTCCCGCTCGCCTGCGGTAGCTCGGGCGAGCCGCCCGCGGCCACCCTGAGCGTGGATCAGCTCATGGATCCCCAGACCTGCAGCCAATGCCACGCTCAGCATTACGTCGAGTGGTCCGGCAGCATGCATGCCTACGCCAGCCAAGATCCGCTGTTCGTGGCGCTGAACCAGCGCGCACAAGACGCCGGCAACGTCGGTTCCCTGTGCGCCACTTGCCACGCGCCGATGGCGGTGCGCACCGGCGCTACGAAAGATGGGACGAACCTCGCCTCCCTGCCCGCGCCTCTGCAGGGCGTGACTTGCTACGCCTGCCACAACGTCGAAGAGATCACGAATACGCACAACAATTCGCTGCGCTTGGGCAACGACACCACGATGCGCGGTGCGTTCGGCGATGCCGTGCCCAGCACCGCGCACGGCTCGGTCTATTCACCGCTGCACGACCGCTCACAGCTCGAGTCGGCCACGCTCTGTGGCAGCTGCCACGACGTGGTGAACGGGCACGGCGTGGCCGTCGAACGCTCGTTCGCGGAATGGCAAGGCAGCGCGTTCTCGGGCAGCGCGGGCAGCACCTGCGGCCAATGCCACATGCAAAAAGGCACCGTGCGCGCTCCGATCGCGGACGTTCAGGGCGCACCGGCACGCGACCGGCATGCGCATCAGTTTCCCGGTGTGGACCTGGCGCTGACTCCGTTTCCCCAGCAAGACGATCAGCGCCGCTTGGTGCAATCGTTCTTGAACTCGACGCTGCAAACCGCGCTCTGCGTGCGGGGTCGCGGGCAGAACGCGAGCCTGGTGGTGGTCGTGGACAACGTGGCCTCCGGGCACCAATGGCCGAGCGGCGCCGCGCAAGATCGCCGCGCGTGGTTCGAGGTGGCGGCGTTCACCGGGGACAAAGAGACGTATCACAGCGGCCAGGTGCCCGACGGCAGCGATCCCGATCCCGTCGCAGATCCGGATCTGTGGCTGGTCTCGGACTGCATGCTGGACCAAGCCGGCAATGCGGTCTCCAAGCTGTGGGACGCGGCCAGTATCGATAGCAACTTGCTCCCCGGCCAGCTCACGTTCGACCGCTCCAAGCCGGAGTTCTATCAGTCTCACGTCACCCGCACGTTCCCCAAGGACCTGAGCGCGAGCCTCGCGAGCTTTCCCAGCCGGGCCACGCTCGACGTGCACCTCTTGCCCTTCCCGTACGCGCTGTTCGACGATCTCTTTTCGGATCCGGCGCGCTTGGGAATGGACTCGGCCGCGGTCGCAGCGCTGCGCGCCGAGCTCCAGCCGCTCAGCGTGGGTCAGCAGTTGGTTTGGACGCCGGAAGCGGCCGCCGACACCGCGCACGGCGGGCTCACGTACATCGATCAGGGCGTACCCATGGCCTGCGTGACCACTACGGGCATGAACGCCTCCGCCGATAAAGTCGCGGCGCCCGAGCACGCCGCGGCTGCCTGCCTCACACCGTGAGGTAGCGGTGGACCAGCTCGTCGTTCAGCTCGGGCATCTCGCCCTGAGCGACCGAACGACCGCGATCCATGATCACGAAGCGCTGGCCGACGCGGCGCGCAAAGGCCCGCTTTTGCTCGACCAGCAAGATCGTTAGCTTCTCTTTTTGGTTCAGCTCGATCAAAATGTCGCCGATCTCGCTCACGATGTTGGGCTGAATACCTTCGGTGGGCTCGTCCAAAATCAGGAGCTTCGGGTGCAAAGTGAGCGCTCGGCCGATGGCCAGCTGCTGCTGCTGCCCGCCGGACAAGTCACCCCCGCGCCGCTTGAGCATCGAGAGAAGCACCGGGAACAGCTTGAAGATGCGCTCGGGGACCTGCTTTTCACCAGTGACGCCTAGGCCCACGCGCAGGTTCTCACCCACCGACAATTGGCCGAAGATCTCGCGGCCCTGGGGCACGAAGCCGATGCCCTTTTTAGCGCGCAGCTCGGCAGGGCGCGACGCGATGTCCTCACCCATGAATTTGATTTTACCGGTACGCGACCGCAAGCTGCCCATCACGGTCTTGAGCAGCGTGGTCTTGCCCACGCCGTTGCGGCCCATGAGCACCGTACAGCTACCCTCTGGCACGCTGAGCACCATGTCGCGGAGCACTTGGGTCTCGCCGTAGAATTGGTTCAGGCCTTCGATTTCCAGCATCACAGCTCTCCGACAAAATCAGAAACGCGGGCTCGCTCGGGGCCCCTCAGGTGCGCTTCTCGCCCAGGTAAACTTCGATCACGCGCGGGTTGGCTTGCACGGCGTCGATGTCGCCTTCGGCGAGCAGCTTGCCTTCGTGCAGCACGGTGACCTTCTGGGCGATGCTGCGCACGAACTCCATGTCGTGCTCGACCACGACCACCGTGCGCTCACCGGCGAGCGACTTGAGCAGCTCTGCCGTGCGCTCGGTCTCTTGGTGCGTCATGCCGGCGATCGGCTCGTCCACCAAAAGCACCTTGGGGTTCTGAGCGAGCAGCATACCGATTTCCAGCCACTGCTTCTGACCGTGGGCGAGCTGCCCGGCGCGCGTCGCCGCGTGCTCGTGCAGGCCGATCTGCTCCAAGATTTGCTCGATGTTCTTCTTTTGCTCGGCGTTCAGCCGGAAAAATAGGCTGTTCCAGACGCCCTTCTTGCCCTGCAGCGCAAGCTCCATGTTCTCGTACACGGTGTGGCCGGCGAACACGGTCGGGCGCTGGAACTTACGGCAAATGCCGAGCTCTGCGATCTCGTACTCTTTGAGCTGAGTCAGATCACGCGCGTCATGGGGCATGAACACGGTGCCGCTGTCCGGCTTGGTCTTGCCGGTGATGATGTCCATCAGGGTGGTCTTGCCAGCGCCGTTCGGGCCGATCAGGCAGCGCAGCTCACCGCGCTCCAAGATCAGCGTCAGATCGGTGATGGCTTTGAAGCCGTCGAAGCTGACGCTCACGTTGTCGACGCACAAGATAGCCGATTTGCCGCCCACGACTTGCTTGCGGCGCTCGGGGTCGATCAGGCGTGGCCGCATCGAAAAGCGCTTGCCACTCTTGCCGGCAGCCTTGGCGTCTTTCGGTGCGGGTGTGGCGGGGGTGTCTGCGGCGGGCTCGGCTGCGGGGATGGGCCCCGACGCGGGGTCCGCGGTCGTTGATTCCGGATCGGGAGGCACTGCGCTGCTCCGGGCTGAGGAGGTGCTCATCAGGTTTTCCGCTTCAAGCGGCCGAGGGCACCAGCCACCCCGTCCGGGAAGAAGAGCGTCACTGCGATGAACAGCGCGCCCAGGATGTACAGCCAGGCGTTGGGCATGGCTGCGGTAAAAAAGCTGCGCATACCGTTGACCAAGAACGCACCCAAGATAGCGCCGAAAAGCGTCGCGCGGCCGCCGACGGCCACCCAAATCCCCATCTCGATCGAGTTCGCGGGCTGCATTTCGCTCGGGTTGATGATGCCGACCTGCGGCACGTACAAGGCGCCCGCGAGCCCGCACAGCACCGCGCTGAGCGTCCAGGCGAAGAGCTTGTAGTTCGTGGGGTTGAAGCCCACGAACATTGCGCGGCTCTCGGCATCCCGGATCGCGCGCAGGACACGGCCGGCTTTGGAGGTCACGATGTAGCGGCAGAGCAGGTAGGTGAAAAGCAGCGCGAGCGCCGACATCACGTACAGCGCGACCTTGGTCAAAGGTTGATGCAGATCCCAACCGTACAGCGATTTGAAGTCGGTCAGGCCATTGTTGCCGCCGAAGCCGGTCTCGTTGCGGAAGAACAGCAACATCAGCGCGTAGGTCAGCGCTTGGGTGATGATCGAGAAGTACACGCCGCGGATCCGCGACCGGAACGCGAAGTAACCGAAGGCGAACGCGAGCAGGCCGGGCACGACCAGGGCCGCAACGAGCGCCACGCCCAAGTTGTCGAACCCCTTCCAAAACCAGGGCAACTCCTTCCAATCGAGGAAGACCATGAAGTCCGGCAAGGCGCTCTTGTACACGCCCTGCGCGCCGATCGAGAGCATCAGATACATGCCCATGGCGTAGCCGCCGAGCGCGAAGAACACGCCGTGGCCCAAGCTCAGGATGCCCGTGAAGCCCCAGATCAGATCGATGGCGAGCGCAACGATCGAGTAACAAAGGAACTTACCGAGCAGCGCGACCAGGTAGTCCGGCAAGTGCAACGGGGAGCTCGCCGGAACGCCCAAGCTCAGCACCGGGACGAGCACCACGAACACGAGCACCGCGCCCGCGAGCGCCAGCCAACCGCGCTTCGTATGCAGGGCTTTGAGGCCAACTAACGGTTCGGCGTTCACGAAACCTCCGCTGCGCGACCCTTGAGGGCAAAGATGCCCTGAGGCCGACGTTGAATGAAGATGATGATGAAGCCCAAGATGAAGATTTTTCCGAGCACGGCCCCAGCCATGGGCTCGAGGTACTTGTTGACTAGGCCGAGCCCGAGGCCGCCCGCAATGGTCCCAGCGAGCTTACCGACGCCGCCCAGCACCACGACCATGAACGAATCGACGATGTACTGCTGGCCGAGCTCCGGACCGACGTTGCCGAGCTGCGAGAGCGCGACGCCGCCCAAGCCGGCCACGCCCGAGCCGATGCCGAACGTCCACATGTCCACGCGCCGCGTGGAGATGCCCATGGCCGCGGCCATGGCACGGTTCTGCGTCACAGCGCGTACTTCTAAACCGAGCCGCGTCTTCTGCATCAGCGCCCAGACAAACAGCATGACGACGATGCTGAAGCCGATCACCGTCAGGCGGCTATAAGTGAGCACGACCTGCGGCAAGATTTCGACGCCGCCCGACAGGAACTGTGGGTTGGCGACGGTGACGTTCTGCGCGCCGAATATCAAGCGCACGGTCTGAATCAAGAGCAGCGAGATGCCCCACGTCGCGAGCAGCGTCTCGAGAGGGCGGCCGTACAAATGGCGGATGACGGTACGTTCCATGGCCACGCCGACCAGGCCGCTGGCGACGAACGCGGCCGGTACGGCGACCACGATGTACCAATCCAAGTGCGCGGCGAAGTGCGCTTGAAAGAAGTTCTGCACCACGAACGCCGTGTAGGCGCCGATCATCATCATCTCGCCGTGGGCCATGTTGATCACGCCCATCAAGCCGAATGTGATGGCGAGCCCGAGCGCGCACAAGATGAGCACGCTGCCGAGGCTCAAACCGTAGAACGTGTTGCCCACGGAGTTGATCAGGAATTGCCGCGTTTCGATCGATGAAATAGCGGCGGTCGCTGCGGCGCGCACGTTCGCGTCGGGCTCGACGAACTTTCCGTCCGCGCCCTTGGTCAGCAAACGCTCCACATCCCCCTTGAACGTAGCGTCCGCGGCACTGCGAATCGCTTCCAAAGCCCGAATTCGATCAGCGGGCTTGTCGCTGGCCATGTCGGCAGGGGCCAGCGCCAGCGCCAGCGCGATGCGCACGTCGGAGTTGCTCTCTTTGGCCAGCATTTTGCGCAAAATCGGGACGATTTCGTCGCTGGGGCGACCCAGGTCTTTGGCGGCTTTCAGGCGCACTTCGGCAGAAGGCGCGGACAAGCTGAGCGAGGCGAGCGCGGGAGAGAGCGCGCGACGCACTTCATTGTCGCTCACTGGCTCTTCCAACTTGCCTTGGGCGGTGGCTGCTGCGCCGGTGAGGGCATCGGTCAGGCCGCTGTCGCCCTTGATCAATAGACGTTTGGTGGCGTCGAAGCGGAGCTTGCCGTCATCGAGCGCGTGCAGGGCGGGCAAGGCGCGCGCGTCCCCGCTGTTGGCAGCCTTGACGATCGCTCCGGATACCTCGCTAGAATCCGTGCTCGCCAGACCGGAGAGATCTTCGCTCAGCTGATCGGCGCGTGCCACGCGAGCGACGCACAGCGCCACGATCGCGCCGATAACGGGCAGCGCGAGCCGGAGCCACGCTGCGAACTTGAAGAGTCGAATTCGAGTCATGTTCCTCTGGCACGCTCCGGAACTGGTTTGCTTGAAAAAAGTGCCCCGCTGGGATGCTGGGAGCTCCCCAGCGGGGCAAAGACTGTCATCGCCACGGGAAGCCCGCGGCGCGCTCGGCTCGAATACCGGCCACGCGCCGCGGTTCCGAAGCGCCGCCTCAGGGCGCGAGGCTCGCGGCCTTGTACTTGCCTTCGGTGCAGTTGCCGCACACCCAGGGGAAGGTCCAGTCAGCCACCTTCTTGGCGCTGTCCGGAACGTACGGGCTCCAGGGAGCCGCGACGATCGGACCATCGGTCTTCCACACCACGTTGAACTGACCGTCGCCCTTGACCTCGGCGATGAACACCGGTTTGTGCAAGTGATGATTCTTGGCGTCCATCTCGATCTCGAAGCCGGAGGGCGACTTCACCTTCTGACCGCCGACCGCCATGCGTACGGCGTCCACATCCGTGGTGCCGGCTTGCTCGACGGCTTGTGCCCACATCGTGATGCCGAGGTAGGTGGCTTCCATCGGATCGTTGGTCACGCGCTTGTCGCCGTCCGGCAGGTTCTTCTCTTTGACGTACGCCTTCCATTGATCGATGAAGCCCTTGTTCTCGGGGTTGTCGATCGACATGAAGTAATTCCACGCCGCCAAGTGACCGACGAGCGGCTTGGTGTCGATACCGCGCAGCTCTTCCTCACCGACGGAGAAGGCGACGACGGGGATGTCGGAGGCCTTCAGGCCCTGATTGGCGAGCTCTTTATAGAACGGGACGTTCGAGTCACCGTTGATGGTGGAGACCACCGCGGTGTGCGCGCCGGCCGCGAACTTCTTCACGTCGCTCACGATGGTTTGATAGTCGCTGTGTCCGAACGGGGTGTACTTCTCCATGATGTCTTTTTCGTCGACACCCTTGGATTTGAGGAAGTAGCGCAGGATCTTGTTGGTGGTGCGGGGGTACACGTAGTCCGTACCGAGCAGCACCCAGCGCTTGGCGCCGCCGCCCTTCGGGCTCATCAAGTACTCGACGGCCGGGATGGCTTGCTGATTCGGCGCGGCACCGGTGTAAAACACGTTGTACGACGACTCTTCACCCTCGTATTGGACGGGGTAGAAGAGCAGGCCGTTCAGCTCCTCGAACACCGGGAGCACAGACTTACGAGACACGGACGTCCAACAGCCGAAGGTCACCGCGACGTGATCCTTCTGCAGCAGCTCGCGCGCCTTCTCGGCGAACAGTGGCCAGTTGGAGGCCGGGTCGACCACCACCGGCTCGAGCTTGCGACCGAGGACGCCGCCCTTCTTGTTGATGGCGTCGATCGTCATCAAAGCAACGTCTTTTAGAGACGTCTCGCTGATGGCCATCGTGCCGGAGAGCGAATGCAGAATACCGATCTTGATCGGCGAAGTATCCTTCCCCTTCGGCGCTTCCGGCGCGGCGGCAGGGGCGGCGGCGGCTGACGACGCCTCACTGGCACTGGGGGCGGCGGTGGGGCTCGGGCCGGCTTCCGGACCTTTGCAACCTGCACCCGCGACACTCAATAAGCAGAGAAACGAGGCGACGGACCAACTATTCATTTCATGCGCTCCTTCGAAGCGGTGTTGACGCGAACTACCAAGAAATTCAGCGCGTGAGCGCTGTTCAACCAATGACGCGTTTTCCCTACAGCGCTTGTGGCCGAGTTGACGTTTCGTGATTGTGTCCGGCACCCGCCACACGGATGTCAAAGAAGGCTCTCAGTCGGATTGTCGCCAATTGTGAGATCGCGCGATCTCACAATTGGTCGTGAGGCCTGCGCTGACACGCGGCGCGCCGAGCGCGTGGCGCGCTCGCAGCGCGCGCCCTACACGCTCACTGCACTCGCGACATCACCTCGTCAGATCCACGCACCGGGGCAATGCGCAGCGCACGGCTCGGGCGTGCACCGCGCAGCGACGCTCAAGCGTCGAGCAAGCCCTCGCGCACGATGAACTCGCACACGCCGTCGACACCTGTGCCCGACTTCAAGTTGGTGAAGATGAAGGGCTTCGTGCCACGCATCTTCTTGGCATCGCGATCCATCACTTCGAGCGAGGCTCCGACGTAGGGCGCGAGGTCGGTCTTGTTGATGATCAGCAAATCACTCTTCGTGATGCCGGGGCCGCCTTTGCGCGGGATTTTGTCGCCCGCCGAGACGTCGATCACGTACAGAGTGAGGTCCGAAAGCTCCGGACTGAAGGTGGCGGCCAGGTTGTCTCCGCCGCTCTCGATGATCACCAAGTCGAGGTTATCGAATTTGCGATTCAGGCCCGCAACTGCCTCCAAGTTGATGGAAGCGTCTTCACGAATCGCCGTGTGCGGGCAGCCGCCGGTCTCGACACCGACGATGCGGTCCTCGGCCAGAGCGCCGCTGCGCAGCAAGAAGTCGGCATCTTCGCGAGTGTAGATGTCGTTGGTCACGACGGCGATCTGATAGCGGTCGCGCAGGCGCTTGCACAGCGTGTCGACCAACGCGGTCTTGCCAGAGCCAACTGGGCCACCGATTCCGAGCCGCAACGCGGGCTTCGTATTCATGCGCTTTACCTCGTTCGTATTCATGAGCGAAACAGCCGACTGTACGTGACCTCGTGCAGGGCGCTGGCCAACGCAAGACCGGGAGCCAGAAAGCCTGCGCGGGCGAAGGGGACAGCCAACCCGCGTGTCACGGCCGCGGGCAACTCGGCAAGCACTGCGGACAGCACACGCTGCGCCGCGATGTGCCCAATCGGGATCAGCCGCGTTGCGGCCGCCACCTGATTTTCGGCCCACGCGAACAAGAACGCGAGGGCCGTGCTGCGCAGCGGGAGCTCGTAGTGCGCCGCGGCAAGCGAAAACAAAGTGACGAAGGTTGCGTCGGGATCGGCGATCCAGGGCTCTGCACGCGCGACACCCAGACCGTGCAGCACGCGCGCCAAGGACGCGCCCAAGTGCCGGTCCTCGGCGCCGAGCTCTGCGGACTCGCGACAGGCGTGCAAGAACTGGCTCAGCCATTGCACGCGCGCCAAGTCATTCGCCGACCAAGCAGCGTGCAGCTCGGCGAGCAGGGGCACGTCCAAGCGCGGCAGCACCTCGGTCACGACTCCGGTGATCCAATGCCGAGCGCTGGCCTCGTCAGAGACCCAGCCCAAGAGCGCCGCTTGCTCGAGGCCCTGCGAATAGGCGAACGCACCGACGGGCAGCGCTGGGCTGGCGAGCTGCAATAGGCGCAGCATGGCGAGATCTGGAAGCGGGGTCACGACCGTGCTTGGGCTCGGCGCAGTGAGATTGGAGGATGCTCGTGCTCGTGGTGGTGATCGTGGTCCGTGCCGTGCGCGTGCGAGATCCGCGCATGGCCATGCCCGTGAGGGTTCGAAAGGTGCGCGTGGCCATGGCCGTAGGCGCCCGACTCCGGCTCGAAGGGCTCGGCCGCGAACGCCACTTGGAAGCCGAGCTCACGTACCATGTCGTCCAACACGTGATCGTGCAGGTAAGCGAGGCGAAGCGCTCCGATCTGAACGGCGATGTGGCGGTTGCCCAGGTGATAGGCCGCGCGCGCTAGTTCGAGCGGATCGCTCGCGGTGACGATCGACAAGCCTTCCAGGGCGGCCTGCACCTGCACGACCACGCCGTCCTCTGCGCGCAGGCGATCGCCGTGCTGCAGATTCGAGCCGCGTTCGAGGAGCAACGCGGCTTCACTGCCGTCGTCCAGACGGAGCAGGCCGCGCGACTTTTGGCGGGCCTGGTGGTCGAGCGTGACGGCAACCGTTGCTGCCACGGAAGCCGAGACTTTTTCTACGATCTTGCGCATCTGCTGGTTTTCTCCGCGTCAGAACAAGAAATAGCGCTGCGCTAGGGGCAGCACGCTCGCCGGCTCGCAGGTCAAGAGTTGGCCGTCCGCGCGCACCTCGTAGGTCTGCGAGTCGACCTCGATCTTGGGCAAGGCGCCGTTGTGTATCAGGTTCACCTTCTTGACGCTGCGGGTGCCGCGCACGGCGACTGCGCGCTTCTTCATGTTCACGCGGTGCACGACGTCATTGTCGAGCGCGGCTTGCGACACGAACGTGACGCTGGTAGCCGTGCGCGCGCCGCCCAGTGCGCCGAACATGCGCCGGTAGTGCACCGGCTGCGGCGTCGGGATCGACGCGTTCGGATCGCCCATGGGCGCCGCCACGATCATGCCGCCCTTGATGATCAAGCCGGGCTTGGCACCGAAGAACATCGGGTTCCAGAGCACGATATCGGCAAGCTTGCCGACCTCGATCGAGCCGACCTCGTGCGAGATGCCATGAGTGATCGCCGGGTTGATCGTATATTTGGCGATGTAGCGCTTGATCCGGAAGTTGTCGTGCTCGGCGGGGTCCTCCGGCAAGCTGCCGCGCTGAACCTTCATTTTGTGCGCGGTTTGCCAAGTGCGCGTCACGACCTCACCCACGCGGCCCATGGCCTGCGAGTCCGACGAGATCATGCTGAACGCGCCGAGGTCGTGCAAAATATCCTCGGCCGCGATCGTCTCGCGCCGGATGCGCGACTCGGCGAACGCGACGTCTTCCGCGATCGCCGGATCCAAGTGGTGACACACCATGAGCATGTCCAAATGCTCGTCGATGGTGTTCACGGTATAGGGCCGGGTCGGGTTCGTGGACGAGGGCAGCACGTTGGGCTCGCCACAGGCACGAATGATGTCCGGCGCGTGGCCGCCGCCCGCACCTTCGGTGTGGTAGGCGTGAATGGAGCGGCCCTTGAAGGCTTTGAAGGTGTCTTCGACGAAGCCGGACTCGTTCAGGGTGTCGCTGTGAATGGCGACTTGAACGTCCAGGCGTTCGGCGACTGACAAGCAATTGTCGATCGCGGCGGGCGTCGTGCCCCAATCTTCGTGCAGCTTGAAGCCCATGGCGCCAGCGCGCGCTTGCTCATCCAACGCTTCGGGCAGACTCGCGTTGCCCTTGCCGAGGAAGCCCAAATTCATGGGCAACGCGTCGGCCGCCTGCAGCATGCGCTCCAGGTACCAGGCGCCGGGGGTGCAAGTGGTGGCGTTCGTGCCCGCGGCGGGGCCGGTGCCGCCACCGATCATCGTGGTCACGCCGCTCATCAGCGCGTCTTCGATCTGCTGCGGACAGATGAAGTGAATGTGCGAATCGATACCAGCCGGCGTCGCGATCAACCCCTCACCGGCGATCACCTCCGTGCCGGGGCCGATCACGATGTCGACGCCGGGCTGCACGTCGGGGTTGCCGCCTTTGCCGATGCCGACGATGCGCCCATCTTTGATGCCGATGTCGGCCTTGATGATGCCCCAGTGATCGACGATGAGCGCATTGGTGATGATGGTATCCACCACCGTTTCGTCGGCACGCTGGCTCTGGCCCATGCCGTCGCGGATTACCTTGCCGCCGCCGAACTTCACCTCTTCCCCGTACACGGTGTGGTCGGCTTCGACTTGCAAGACCAAGTCCGTATCGGCCAAGCGCACGCGATCACCCGTAGTGGGTCCGAACATGGCGGCGTACGCCGCGCGGTCGATGCGCGGCATCAGCCCTGCCCGTCCAATGAGCCCATGATTTTGCCTTGAAAGCCGTACACCTTGCGCTCGCCCGCGTAGGCCACGAGCTCGACCTCACGCTCTTGGCCGGGCTCGAAGCGCACCGCGGTGCCCGCGGCGATGTTCAAGCGAAAGCCGCGCGCTGCCTCGCGATCGAATTTGAGCGCGTCGTTCGTCTCGTAGAAGTGGTAATGCGAGCCCACTTGGATCGGCCGGTCGCCTGTATTGGCGACCTTGACCGTCACCGTTGGCCGGCCCGCGTTGAGCTCGATGTCGCCCGAAGCGAGCAGGAATTCACCAGGGATCATCACTTGCCTCGCTTCAGGGGATGGGGTTGTGAACGGTGACCAGCTTGGTGCCGTCCGGGAACGTCGCTTCGACCTGAACTTCGGCGATCATCTCGGGGATGCCGTCCATCACGTCCGCTCGTGTGAGCAGCTCGGCGCCGTAGCTCATCAGCTCGGCCACCGTGCGGCCGTCACGCGCGCCTTCCAAGATCGCCGCGCTGATGTACGCCACTGCTTCTGGATAATTCAGCTTCAGGCCGCGTGCCTTGCGACGCTCAGCGAGCAGGCCCGCCGTGAAGATGAGCAGCTTGTCCTTTTCTCGAGGCGTGAGCTCCATGCAGGGTCCTTCTCCGGAGTGGCGCGCGAAATCGCTTCAGGTAAGCCAAATGCGGGGGGCACATGCGGGGCGCCCGAGTAAAATCGGCCGCAACGCCGACCAAGCGCGGGCAAACACTTGGCGGGCGCGCTCGGTGCTGTCTCCCAAGTAACGACACACGATGGCCGAGCGCATTTGAGAGACCGCGAATAGCTCGCGCGTCTCGTCAGTGTCAACCGCGGCTCGGGCTTCGGCCACCGCGACCGTGCTTTGACCCGTGCATACGAACGTACCGAACACGCGTCGCCCGCCAATGCCCCACCGAGCATGACGCACCGGTGCAGCCGCATCGAAATGCGCGCGCTCGATCCACAACGGGCGCTCGCCTTGCCAGATCTCGAATGCTTGCTGCAAATGACCGCTCGTGAAGTGGTCACCGGACGCGGCCCGCCCCAGGCACACGATGTCCCAACCAAAGAACGAGGCACCCGGCGCGAGCTCGACGCGAGTCTCGGTGCGGGCGTGGGCGCTGCCGAAAACTATCGTCTCTTGCGGCATCCATTCCAGGCTCGCGCCTTCACTCACATGGAGCAGCTGGCGAGTGACGGCCACGCGGCCCGCGCTCTTGTAGAACTTGGTCGCAGCGGGCGTCGTGATCAGCGCGCGCGCGCCGGAACCGACGCTCGCGCGCACCGTCAGCTCGTCACCGGCGACGATGCCGCCCGGCGGGTGCAGCAGGTAAACGTGCGCCAAATCCAGGGATTCGGGGTAAAAGGCGCGCTGCACGGCGAGCGGACCGCGATGGCGGTTGCGCACCAGCGCGCTGCGCCCTGCCACGACCTCGAAGCCCAGCTCGAGCTCGGCCTGCCACCCGCCGCCGGCGGCCCCCAGCTCGACGGAGGAGGCCGATTCGACAGGAGCGACCGTTGCCCGCAGCGGTGCGGGCAGAACCTCGTTCATCCCGGATCGAACTCCACCGGGAGATCCCAAGTCACGAACACGACGCAACCGTCCGGACTGGTGACCGCGTGATGCGACCCGGGAGGGTTCACCACGACCGTGCCCTTGCCGTAGCGGCCGTGCTCGTCCACTTGCGAGCCCTCGAGCACGAAAATCTGCTCGAAACCGGCGTGCCGATGATTGGGCAAGCTCGCGCCTGGCGCGTAGCGCAAGAGCGCCGCGGCCCGCCCCACGCCGAGCTCGCCGTACAGCGGGTGAATCTCGATGCCCGTCCTGAACGGCTGCCACGCGATGTCTCCCTTCAGTACGTTCTCGAGGTCGACCCGAAATGATTCCTGCATTCCTCAACCGTGGCCTGCCATATGACGGCCAATCTCTTGCAGATCCGCGCTCGCCGCGGGTGCCTCGTGCACGATAGCACCTTCGCTCATCACCAAGATGCGATCGGACAGCGCGAAGATTTCATCAAGATCGGCGCTCACCAGCAGCACGGCCGCGCCCGAATTCCGGGCGCTCATGATCCGGGTCCGAATTTCGGCGACGGCCGCAAAATCCAGCCCGAAGCAAGGGTTCGCGACGATCAGGAGCCGCACGTGACCAGTCAGCTCGCGGGCCAAGACCGCGCGTTGCACGTTGCCGCCCGACAAGTTCCCAATGCGTTCGTCGGGCGAGGGCGTCTTGATCCGGTATTCACCGATCGCGGTGTTGGCGTGCGAACGCAGCCTCGATTTACGCACCAGCCAGCGGGCGAGCGTGAACGGGCTGATGTCGAAGCTGCGGAAGCCGATGTTCTCGGCCACGGACATGTTCGGCACGCACGCGTTGCGCAAGGGTGCTTCGGGCAGCAAGCGCACCCCTTGGCGGCGAATCTCGGAGCGCGTGGCACCGTAAGTCGTGCCGCCCACCGTGACGGCTCCGGAGCGGAGCGCGCGCTGGCCACCGAGCACCTCGACCAATTGGTCTTGGCCATTGCCGGAGACACCGGCGATGCCCACGATCTCTCCGCCGCGCACTTCTAAATCGATGCCATTCAAGATCGGCAAGCCGAGATCGTCATCGGCCTCGAGCTTGGCGAGCTTGAGCACGACTTGCCCGACCTCCGTGGCCTCGCGCGCGACCGAGGCGCTGGGCGGCTCCGCGCCGACCATCATCTCGGCCATCTGCGCCGTGGTGAGGTCCGCGACGCGGCCGGCGCCGGCGAAGCGCCCCTTGCGGAGCACCGTGACCTCGTCACAAAACCGGGTCACTTCTCGGAATTTGTGGGTGATCATGAGCACGCTGAGCTCACCCCGGCGCGTCATGTCGCGGAGCATCCCGAGCACGCTGTCGGCTTCGTCCGGTGTGAGCACGCTCGTCGGCTCGTCCAAGATCACGATCCGGCTGCCGAGGTAAAGCTGCTTCAGGATCTCGAGCTTCTGCTTCTCGCCCGCCGCAAGCTGCCGAACCAAGCGGTTCGGCGAGATCGAAAACGGCATCTTGGCCATGAACGCGTCGAGCGCGGCGTGCTCCTTCTTCCAATCGATCAGCGCGGGCACTTCGGCGCGCGAGAGGACCAGGTTCTCGGCCACGGTCATGTTCTCGACCAGCGTGAAGTGCTGGTAGACCATGCCGATGCCGTGGTGCTGCGCGTCTTTGGGGTTCTTGATGTGCACGGCCGAGTTGCCGACCACGACCCGGCCGCCATCGGCGTGGTAAAAGCCCATGATGCACTTGACGAGCGTGCTCTTGCCGGCACCGTTCTCACCCAACAGCGCGTGCACGCTGCCCGGCTCGAGCCGCAGGGACACGGAATCCAACACCGTGAGCGGACCAAAGCGCTTGGTCACGTTCTCCGCGATCAACAGCGGCGGCGGTTCGGTCGGTTGACCCGGCACGCGGCGCCGCGTGCCCGAAGTCATGACGGAGCCGGTGGGCAGCTGCTCGGCCGCCATGCTCATGGTAACGCCTCGATCAGCGCGGCCGAGGTGCTGACGGCCCCGAAAACACCGCTCTGCATCGTCACCATCTTGAGGGCGGCGGCGTGGTTGCCGGCGTCCGTCGCGGCGCAGCAATCCGAGAGGATGACGCATTCGAAGCCGCGGTCGTTACCCTCGCGCATCGTGGTGTGCACGCACACGTCGGTCGTAATGCCGGTCAGGATCAGGTTCTCGATCCGCTTTTGATGCAAGATCAGCTCGAGGTCCGTGGCACAGAACGAGCCTTTACCGGGCTTGTCGATCACCATCTCACCCGGCAGCGGCTGCAGCTCCGGGATGAGCTCCCACCCCGGCTCGCCACGCACCAGCACGCGGCCGCACGGGCCCACGTCGGCGATGCCGGTGCCGGTCGAGCCATCGTCACGACGGCGCGAGCGCCAGCGCTTGTTGGCCGGCAAGTCCGCCAAGTCCGGACGGTGGCCTTCGCGGGTGTGGAAGATGTGATAGCCCTTGGCGCGCATCGCGGTGAGCACGCGCTGAATCGGCTCGATGCAGGCGCGGCTGTTGGAGATGTCGTAGCCGAGCAGATCGATGTAGCCGCCTTTGCCACAAAAATCGGTCTGCATGTCGATCACGATCAGCGCGGTGTTTTCCGGTCGCAGATCGCCGTTATAGGGCCAAGGATACGGGGTTGCAGCTGCGTACGGCATCGTTTCTATCTCCTCTCTAACGGGCACGGGCTAACGCGCGACCGTGAGCTCCGCGGGTTGATCGGCCGACACGCGCGTCGCCGAGCTACTGAGCACCATGATGAGCAAGGTGAGCGCGTACGGCGCGGCGTTGAACAAATAGTAGCCCTTGGTCACGCCCACTGCTTGCAGCGCAGGGCCGAGCGCGCTCGCGCCGCCGAACAAGAGCGAAGCGTACAGACAGCGCACCGGATTCCAGCGCGCGAAGATCACCAAAGCCACGGCCATCAAGCCCTGGCCGCTGGACAGGCCCTCGTTCCAGCTGCCGGGATAAAACAAAGACAGGAACGAGCCCCCGACGCCGGCGAGGAAGCCGCCAACCATCGTGGCCAGGGTGCGCACGCGGTTCACGTCATAACCCATGGCACGCGCGGCCTCGGCACTCTCACCCACGGTGCGCACGATGAGCCCCCAGCGCGTGCGCTTGAGGGCGAAGCTGACGGCCGGCGCGAGCAGCACACCCAGGATGAAGAGCGCGTTCACGCGCAGGGCATCGACCACTTGCGGCGAGTTGCTCCAGAAGCCGAGCGGAATGGCCGGCAAGCGCGGCGCGGTCGGCTGAATCAGCGGCTTGCCCAAGAAAAAGGCCAAACCGGAGCCGAACAGCATGAGCCCGATGCCCACCGCGACGTCGTTCACGCGCGGGCGGCTGCACAAAAATCCGTGCAGCGCGCCAAGCACGACGCCGATCAACCCTGCCCCGAGCACGCCCAGCCAGGGTGAGCCGCTCAAGTAAGAAGTGCCGTAGCCGACCATGGCGCCCATCACCAACGTGCCTTCGAGGCCGAGGTTCACGCGCCCGCTGCGCTCGGTGATGCACTCACCCAAGCTGACGAAGATGAACGGCGTGCTGACGCGGATCGCGCCCGCGAGCACCGCGACCGGTACGCCCCAATTGCCGAGCTCGCCAGACATCAGGCCGTGGCTCCGGCTTCAGCCGACTTCGTCGCTGCGGCGCGCCGCGCGAAAGCCCAAATATCGAGGCGACCGTACAGCGTTTCGCTAGCGAGAATGACCATGAACAGAATGCCCTGAAGGACGGCCACGCTGGCGTCAGGGAGGTTGAAGTTGCGTTGCAACAGGCCGCCGCTCGCCCCGATGCCGCCCAGAATGAGCGCGACCGGAATGACGCCGAGCGGGTTTTGGCGAGCGACGAACGCGACCAAGATGCCGGTGTAGCCGTAGCCGGCGACGAGTGAGGCGTTGGCGCGGCCGTGCACGGCCGCGACTTCGACCATGCCCGCCGTGCCGGCCGCTGCGCCTGCCAAAAAGCAGGTCAAAACCATCAAGCGACGCACCTGCAGGCCGCTCAGCAACGCAGCGCGCATGTTGCCGCCGGTCATCGACGCGGCGAAGCCGAACACGGTGCGTTTCATCAGCACGTACGCGACGAGGCAGGCCAGGACGCCGTAGAAAAGCCCCCAATGCACGTCCATCCCCGGCATGGGACCGAGCATGTTCGCTTCACCGATGTGGCGCGTAGCCGGCTTGTTCAAGCTCTCGGGATCGCGGAGCGCGCCCTCGACCAGGTGGTTCATCAGCGCGATCGCGATGTACGACAAAAGCAAACTGCTGATGGTCTCGTTCACGCCGCGGTAAGCACGGAGCACGCCCACGAGGCCGATCCAGAAACCGCCGGTCAGGGCGCCTGCCAACAGCATGCACGTGAGGATCACGTACGGGCTCGAGTGCGACAGGGAGAGCCCGGTGACGGCGGCCGCCAGACCGCCGATCACGAGCGCCCCCTCACCACCGATCACGACCAAGCCGAGCTGGGCGGGCAGCGCCGTGCAGAGCGCGGTGAGCATGAGCGGAGCCGAGCGCTGCAGCGTGTTTTGGAAAGAGAACCAGGTGCCGAAGGCACCGCGGAACATCTCCTCGTAAACGTCCAGCGGATTCAGGCCGTCACAGGCCAAGAAAATACCGAACAAGACCAGGGTAACGAGCAGCGCGCCGATCGAAATCAGGAACGGCTCGAGGCGCTTCAGCACGCTGATCCCCGGCGCGCTCGCGTGCGGAGCGCGCGCGCCGGGCAGTGCACCGCTCGCCCCTGCCGGGCTGGTCGGCACGGGCGAGCTAGCACTCATGTCAGTGGACCGAGCCCTTTATCCCGTCGACCAGGTAACCCATGCTCTCGAGCGCGATATCACGCTGCTCGAGCTTGGCGCCCGCTGCTACGACTTCTTTGCCCGCGTTGTCTTTCAGCGGGCCAGCAAAGATCACGAGTGTGCCCGCCGTGAGCGCGGCCTTGGCCTCGTCGGCCTTCTTCTTTGCCTCTTCGGAGACGGCCGCGCCATAGGGGGACATCTTCACGAAGCCCTCTTTGAAGCCGCCGCGTACTAGGTGCTCCCAGGGCTTCCCGTTCTGGATCTTGTCCAAGTAATCCTTGTACACGACCTCCCAGTTCCACTCGGCACCGGTGAGGTAGCCCTTGGGGGCCAAAGCCGACTGGTCGGCGTGGTAACCCGTGCTGAACACGCCGCGGCGCTCTGCGGTCTCGATCACCACCTTCGGCGAGTCGACGTGTGATGTCAGGACGTCCGCGCCCTGGTCGATCAGGCTGTTCGCGGCCTCGGCTTCTTTCACCGGCAGCGACCAATCACCCGTGAAAATCACGGTCATGGTCACTTTCGGATTCACCGATTTCGCGCCAAGCTCGTAGGAGTTGATGTTACGCAAGACCTGCGGAATGGGCTTGGCAGCGATGAAGCCAAGCTTGTTGGTCTTGGTGGTCATGCCGGCGACGATGCCCGCGACGTACTCGGCCTCGCCAATGTAGCCAAAGTAGCTGCCCACGTTCTTCGGGTGCTTGGCCGCGTCGTACAGGCCACCGCAGTGGAGGAAGGTCACGTTCGGGTATTTCTCCGCCATCTTCAAGATGTGCGGATCGAAGTAACCGAAGGAGGTGGGGAACAGCACGGTCGCGCCGTCCAAGTTGATCATGCTCTCCATGGTCTTCTGGACGTCGAGCGTCTCCGGGACGTTCTCTTCTTCCCGAACCTTGAAGCCCGAGGCGGCGATCTTCTTCGCGGCTTCGGCGTGAGCTTGGTTGTACCCGTAGTCGGA
>JBEQTH010000077.1:0-167011 GCA_040348785.1 Myxococcales bacterium
ACCCGAGGCCAGGGATGACGTCTCCCAGCGCGTCGTCGACCATGCCGCAG
The DNA here is from genome assembly GCA_040348785.1 of Myxococcales bacterium. Lineage (GTDB taxonomy): Bacteria > Myxococcota_A > Polyangia > Polyangiales > Polyangiaceae > PMG-095. Next base: position 51 of record JBEQTH010000077.1, read on the forward strand.
CCCATGTCGGCGGCAGGGTTCGAGACGTCGAAGTCGGGTGAGGACGGGTCGTCGCCGGGCGGGAGATCGCCTCCGCCAATCACGATGTCTGCGATGGTGACGTACTTCACCTCCCACTCCGCGAGGCCGACCCAACCGCCGATGCTGATGCCCATGGCGCTGCCGGCCAGGCTGGCCAAGTTGAGGAAGGTGTTGGCTGCGTTGTAAGTCCCGCACGCGTCGCCGCCAGAGCCGCCTGCTCCGTCAGGCAGCAGACCGATCAGTGTGCCTGTCGCGTTGTCGATGGCCCAGAACGCGCCCGGCTTGCCCGGCGTCAGGAACGTGTATTTGTCGGTGAACGGGCCTTGGGCCACGATCCATTGGCTGCGCTCGTCATCGGTCAGCCCCGCCTGATTGGCGACTTCACCGCTCTTGATGGCGCTCAGCTTCTTTCCCTTCAGCGCGGCCAGGGTACTGGTCTTCGAAAGCAGCGCAGCTTCGTTCACGGCCAGCGCCGCCGTCGCTCGCAGCGTCTGCTCGTAAGCCACCCGCGGATCGTCTGCGGCGGTGGCCCATTGTGAGAGCGGGAACAGGTCGAGCTCGTGGCTGACCGGGCCGCCATCGAACGCCTTGATCGAGAGGGTGGCCACGCGCACCCCGGTCTCGAAGGTCAGCGCATCCTTCGACGCAGCGTCGGGCAACGGCGGTTGCGCGAGCGGTAGCGCCACCGGCGTCACGCTAAAGCCTTGCTCCAGCGCTTTGTACACGGCCTCTTGATCGTGCGCTTGGGCCGCGTCCCAGATCGGCCGCAGGCTGAGCTTGTCGCTGATCCAGTCGTCGAGCACGACGGCCGCCGTCGGAGCTGCGCCCTCGACGGCGATCGAGACCCGGCCGAGCAGCATCGCGCGTACGTCGGCCAGCACGGCGCTCGAGATCTCTTGGTCAGCCGCGGCGAAGGCCCGCGAGAATCCGGCAATGGCTCGCGTCACTTCCTTGCCGTTGGCGCGAATCGTCAAATACAGCCCCGACAGGGCTCGTGGCGTGGTCGGGCTCTCGGGCACGTCATAGCTCGTGGTCACGCTCTTGCCGTTGATCGTGACCGTCACCTGGCGCGGCGACTTGCCCTTGACGGGCGCTTCGTAGTGAATCGTGTAGTCCTCGGTCGCGCGTTGGTCCACGGCGTCGAGCGCCGCGCTCACCGCCTCTGCCTGCATCGTGACCGTGGTGCTCGAGCCGCCGGACAGCGCGGAAACTTCGTCGAACGTCGCAGGCACGACCGTGCCCACGCCGATGCCGAGCACGGGCGGGCCCGCGGCGATCGCGTTGCGGAATTCCGGCGAATCCTGATCCGTGGCGTCACCATCGCTGACGAGCACGATCAGGGTCGGCGCTTCGGCAGCGGCTTCTTTGAGCGCCTGCCAAATCTCGGAGCTGCCCGCGGCCGTTGCCAGCGTGGCAACCTCGGCGAGCGCTGCGGCCTTGTCCGTTGCCCAGCCGCCATCGGCCCAAAGCACGCCGAAATCGATCGTGCCGACGCGCACCTGCGCGTTCGGGTATTTGGTGTACAGCGAGTCGACGATTTGGTTGCCGACGGTCACCGCCCCAGTGCTGCGGAAGGCATCGGGCACGCTGCTCGATGCGTCGAACAGCAGCACGACTCGCGGGGGCGGCGCTTCGTTTTGGGTGATCGTGAACGACACGGGTTGGCCGCCTTCGGCGACGGTGATGGCGTCCGCGGCGAGGTGAGTCACCGAGTTGCCGCTCTTGTCGGCGGCACCGACCCGCAGACGCACCTCGGGAAACGCCGCCGGATCGGCGGCGGCGGTGACCGCGGCCACCTTGGCCGCGGCTTTGGGGTCTGCGTCGGGCAGCACGGTGTCGTTGATGGTGACGTTGCCGTCGGCGTCGCGATCGTACACGTCACCGCCGATGGAGACAGGCTTGCCAGCCGTGCCCAGGCGATCTCGCTCCTTCTGAGTCAGGTCGCTCCCGGCCACCGAGAGGACGGGCACGAACGTGCTGAGGTTCTTGGCTTGCGTGCCCACGAGCGCCCGAGCCGGCAGGGGCGGCGCGAAATTGAGATTGATTCGCCTGCCGACCACGTCCTCCGCGGCAAACGTGTTTTCTACGAGAGTGAAGCGATCGAATGGTTTGTCCGCGCGCGCCCCCTCCAGACGCACCGTCGCCTTCGGCGCTGGGTTGGCTTCCACCGTGCTCACCGGATCATCGACCGAGAGTGAGTCGCCGAAGGCCGCGTCTGGCGCGATCACGTTCGCAAATTGCTGCTTGCTACCAACCTTCACGCGGACCAGCGGGAACTCGGTGGGCCAGCGACAATCGCTGCTTTCGTCGCTGATATCATATCGATAGCTGCGCCGTAGCTGCCCGACCATTCGAGCGCGAACGAGCCGGGCACCGCTCAGCGGCCGAGCGCCTGCAACGCTCCGAGCAACTGCTCTAGCTCGCCACTCGTGAGCCAAGGTGAGAGCGCTTGCAAGTCGGAGATCGAGCAGCCGGTGAGCTGTCCGGCGCTCCGCGCTTCCACCACGGCTGCGAGAATGCGATCGCCGAGCTCGCTCAACGCGGGTCGAATTTGCTGAGCGAGGTCGAGGCGCGTTTCGTCACTCGAGCGGCGCTGCACCGCCTTGCTGAGCTCGATCTGTAGCGCGAAAAAATCGTGCGTCGCGGCCTCGGGAAGGCCGACCTTGCGCGCGCTGGCCGCAGCGGAATCGAGCACCACCTTTTCGCGCGGCAAGTCTTCGATGGGCAGGCCCAACTTGGCCTTCGCGCCGGCCACGAGGGGCATGAATGCCATGCGCCGCGCGAGTAAATCCGACAAATTGCCCATCGCGTCCAAAGGCTGCCGCTCACCGAACCAGCGCTGCTGAGCGCTCTCGATGCGCGCCGAGTGGGAGCGCAGCCAGTCTTCGACGCGGGCCGCGAGCTGTTCCTGACCAGGCGCCAACCAATAGACCTTGCGCCACAACGATGGCTCGCAGCGCACTTTCCATCCGGGCTTTTCGAAGGCTTTGCGCTCGAAGCTGTCCGTGACGATGGCGCCCGCGCGCCCGCTTTCGAGCAGCCCGGGCAGGGTTTGGTTCTCGTCCACCGTCACTAGCTCGCGGCCTGCGAAGTGAGCCCGCGCCCAAGCCTCCAGGACGCCGCCGCGATTGACCGCCAAACGCGCGGCCTGCTCGTCGCCCAACACACAGGGCCCGCCACGCACCAATGCGCGCGTCAGGTAGCCCCGCACGGCGCGCGTGGGTTGCCACGTCACGCCGCCCATGGCCACGTCGAACTCGCCGTTCTGGAGCTGAGCTTCGAGCGTGGGCCAACGAAAGCCGACCCACTCCAGCTCGAGGCCGAGGTCGCCCGCCATCGCAGTGGCGATCTCGGGGTCGAAACCGCGCAGTGTCCCAGTGGCGTCGCGAAACGAGAACGGCGCGTAGTCTCCGCTGGTTCCTACCCGCAGGCGCGCGTGCCCCAGCTTGTCCTGCACGCTCACGGTCGGAGCGGTGCTTCGACGAGCCTGGCTCGCTGCCGGCACCGACGGCGGAAGCGCCCCATGCGCGGCATCCGGTGTGCGCCCCGGAGCCGCGCAACCGAGCGTCAGTGCCAAGAACACGAAGCCCGCGAACCAACGCATCACGCCCGGTGTCATTGGCGCGAAGCTTGGTGAGCTTGTCCGATGCCGTCAATCACTGACTCTGGGTTTCGAGCAGCGGTCACGCCAGCGACAGCACCACTTTGCCCAAGTGCTGCGCGCCGAGCAGGTACTCATAGGCCGCTTGCGCCTCTTCGAAGCCGAATACACGATCGATCACCGGCCGAATGCGGGTCTGCTCGAGGGCCGTGACGAAGCGCTCGAACATCTTGACCGATCCGACGTACACCCCGTGCACCGTCTGGCGATGGTGAAACACCGCGTGCAGGTTCACTTCCCCGCGCGCGCCGGTGAGCACACCGAGCATGCTCATGCGCCCGCCGTAACGTAGCGCCGCGGACGATTGATCGAACGTCGCTTGGCCGCCCACGTCGACCACGAGGTCCGCGCCGCGGCCGCCCGTGAGCTCTTTGACTCGTAAGCCCCACTGGGGCTCGGCGCGGTAGTCGATGACCTGCTCGGCGCCGAGCTCGATCAGCCGTTTGGCCTTGTCCGCGCTGCTGGAGGTCATGAGCACGCGCGCTCCCGCCGCTTTCGCCAGCTGCAGCGCGAACACCGACACTCCCCCCGAGCCTTGAAGCAGAACGGTCTCACCGGGCCTGAGCGCCGTCACCTCGAACAGCGCTTGCCAAGCGGTGAGACCCGCGCACGGGAGCGTCGCCGCCTCTTCGAACGAGTAACCCGCCGGCACTCGCACCCAGCTGTGCTCTGGCAGCACGACTTCCTGGCGCAGCATGCCGTCGGCGCCGAAACCGCCGAGCGCGCTCGCGTGGTGCGCGTCACTCAGCTCGCCTTCGACCCAATGTGGGAAGAAGTTTGCCATCACTCGATCGCCGACCGTGAGCCGCGAAACCCCGGTCCCCACTGCCACGACTTCACCCGCGCCGTCGGACACGGGGACTCGCGGCGCCCGCAATCCCTTCTCGGCGCCTTTGGCCAGCAGCACATCGCGATAGTTGAGTGACGCGGCGGCGACTCGAACTTTGACCTCACCGGGGCCGACGCTCGGCTCGGGCAGCTCGGTTCGCGTGAGCGCAGCTAACCCCGGCTTACTTTGCAGTTGCCATGCTTTCATGGCCGAGAGGTAGGGCGCGCGCTACTCCTTCACAAGTACGAACAATTTTCGCCAGTACATACAAAAAGGGAACTATGGCTCGAAAACGCGCCGACGACTCGAAGACCAACTGTTCGGTGGAAGTGGCGCTAGCCGTGATCGGCGGCCGCTGGAAAGGGGTCGTGCTGTTCTGGTTGCTCCAGGGCACGCACCGCTTCGGTGAGCTGCGCAAGCGACTGCCCAACTGCAGTCAGCGCATGCTCACTCTGCAGCTGCGCGAGCTGGAAGAGGACGGCCTCGTCAAGCGCACCGTGTTCGCGCAAGTGCCGCCGCGCGTCGAATACGAGCTAACCGCCTTCGGGCGCTCGCTCGAACCCTTTCTGCTCGGGCTGCGCGATTGGGGCGACCGTTACAAGCGGCGGCTGCTGCGCGTGCAAGCCGCCGTTTCCTGAGAGGTACGACGCTCGAAGCCGATCGATCGAGCTACGCGCCGGGCCGCGTCTCCCGCGCCCGCTCGACCAAGATGGCGACCCTCCCAAAGCACCGCGCGGCCGGGACGAACGGAGCTCTTCGCAAAATGGCCTCGCAAGGGCGGGCCTGAACGAGCACGTGCACCCCTTCGGTCAACGCGCCTCGAACTGACGGGAGCTGGCCTGTAGCGTCCCTTGCCGCGGCCCGGCAAAGCTAACGATCCAATCGAGCCCAGTGCCGCCTTGCTCGATCGATGTGCCGTCTTGGATCTCGATCGTCGGGCCAGGCGTGCCATCGCTCAACGGCAGACGAAAGGGCGCGAATGGAGAGAAGCGCTGCAGCGCGCCGTTCACGGTGAACTGAAGCACCGCTAGATCGCTGACGAATCGTCCCAGCTCACCGTCCACGACGTACGCATACTCCCAATCCAAGGTCGCGACATGTCGCGCGTACAGCGTGAGGCGCCACGAGCGGCCGTCGGCATCGGAGACCCAAACGGGGAAGGACGCGGAAGACGTGTCGTCGGGCAATTGCGGATCCCAAGCGTCGGTGCGCAGGGGCGCGAACGAAGGAAGGTTGATCCCGTCGGTGCCGCGCACGCTCCTGGTCGCCACAATCGGCGGGCCTCCCCTTGGCAAGGTCGGGACGTCGTCGAGCGCAACGGGTTCCGAGCAAGAAGCGCCGAGCCTGGGGCCCGTGCCGCGGACGCTCAGGTTGACGACCGCTGGCGCGCTCGGGAAGGCAGTGCTGCCGTCGACTCCCGCCCCCCCACGGTCCGTTCCGACGCCGAAATCCAGCGCAATCTCCAGCGTGGATCGGCCCTCGGGGAGCGCATAGCGCAGCTTCGTACGCACATCGGTGCGGCGCAAACTGCCATTGTCATTGAAGGTCAACGTGCCAGCACCGATGGGCTCGCCAGTCTGCTCCGCTAGCTCGACCTCGTAGGCCCAGGTATCAGCGCTCGGGTGTCGAAAGTACATCAAGAGCGTTGCGGAGCGGCCGAGCGCGTCCGTTACTGGCAGGGACAACGGCGTGGCATAGTTCGGAGCGCCGATTTACGACGATGCCAATTGGGCGGACGAGCCCAGAGCGCTTCCGATGGCGGGAGCGCGCCACCGGGGATAGTCGGTGTAGCCCACGGCCAGGTCGGGCTGACCGTAGCCGTAGAAGGTGGTGTTGTCGTGCGGGTTGAGCGGCGCGTTCATCTGTAAGCGGCGCGGCAGATCGGGATTGGCGATGAACGTCTTGCCGAAGGACACGGCATCGGCTTCGCCCGCGTCGAGCGCTTGCTGTGCGGTCTCTCGATTGAAGGCCTCGTTCGCGATGAGCACGCCTCCGAAGCGCTTTTTCAACTCGGGAGTGATGCGACTCTGGCCCAGTGATTCGCGGGTGAAGATGAAGGCGATGCCGCGCTTGCCGAGCTGCTCCGCCACGTAACCGAAGGTGGCGAGCGGATTGGAGTCGCCCATGGCGTGAGCATCACCCCGCGGTGCGAGGTGCATGCCGACGCGCTTCGGACCCCACACTGAAATGGCAGCGTCTGCCACTTCGAGCATGAGCCGGGCGCGGTTCTCGATGCCCCCGCCGTACAGATCGGTGCGATGGTTCGTGCTGTCTTGAAGGAACTGGTCGAGCAAGTAGCCGTTGGCGCCGTGGATCTCGACGCCGTCGAAGCCTGCTTTCTTGGCGTTCTCCGCGCCTACTCGATACACCTCGACGATGGCCGGGATCTCGGTCGTTTCCAGTGCCCGCGGTGTGACGAAGGCGCGCTGAGGCCGAAGCAGGCTGACGTTGCCCTTGGCCGCGATCGCGCTGGGCGCGACGGGCAGCGCGCCCTCGAGGTGCTCGGGGTCGGAGATGCGACCCACGTGCCACAGCTGGCAGAAGATGCGGCCGCCCGAGGCGTGGACGGCTTGCGTCACTTTTTTCCAGCCCGTGACTTGCGCGTCCGACCAGATCCCGGGGGTGTCGGGATAGCCCACGCCCTTGGGGGTGACCGCAGTGGCCTCGGACAGGATCAACCCGGCGCTGGCGCGCTGCGCATAGTACTCCGCCATGAGGTCCGTCGGCACGCGCCCGGCGCCTGCTCGGCAGCGAGTCAAGGGCGCCATCACGACGCGGTTGGGAAGCTGCAGATCGCCAACCAAGAGGGGCTCGAACAGACTGGTCATGGTTTTCTCTCGAAGGGACTACGGGTTACAGATCGCTACGCATGCGTTTCAAAAACTGCGCAATCAAGGCGTCGTTGCGGGAATAGAAAATCCACTGCCCCACCTTGCGGGTCGTCACTAGCCCTGCTCGCTGCAAGGTGGCGAGGTGCGCCGAAACGGTGGATTGAGAAAGCTCGGCCTTTTCGAAGATCATCCCGGCGCAAATGCCCATCTCGAACGGGTGGTGTTGCTCACGGAACGCCCGCTTCGGTGCCTTGAGCCATGACAGGATCTCGCGCCGCACTGGGTGAGCCAGGGCCTTCATGATCTCGTCTACGTCCGGCGCGGATTGTTTGGGCATTTCGAGCGATCGTCGACTTCGGTGCGGGCCGAATCTTATTTCGTATACAGACGATATGTAGATCGCGATTGGGCGAAGCGCAATCCGGGCCCGAAACGCGCGTAAACGCCCGATTTCGTCGGCTATCGCTGCAATTCAGCCGAGCTCGGCGCGCCGGCAGCTGGGCGTAGATAGAGCGGAGACCGTGGAGTGAGCTACGGGTCGCCACGCGCCGTCCGCGCCCGCTAACCCAAAAAATCCCGAACGACCAGCCCGGCCTGATGGGGGTTTGGATAGCGGGCTCGTCGCGCGGGGCTCGTCGCGTAGCTCAGTTCAAGGCTTGAACTTGGGCGTGTTCAGTTGCGCTCGGATGGCCGCGATCCGCGAGCCCCAGTCGGACTTGGGATTGTACTGCGAGATGGACACGACGCCGTCGGCGATGCGCGCATTGATGTTTGCGGCGTCGTTCCAGAGCGCATCTTCGCCGGCGGCCGAGCCGTTGGCGCCGTAGCCGGTGTCCGCCAAGATCGGTTTGCCCGTCACTTGGCTGAGCCCGGCCCAGGTCATTCCGTTCGAGCTCCGGATTTTCGCGGTGTTTGCGTTGGTGCCGCCGCCCGAGGTGTTGACGAATGTGAACAGGCTCAGGTCGAAGTTTGCGTACCACTGCTTGCCATTGTCCGAGCCATTGCTCGGGCCGACCCAGGGCGAAGCGTCGATCGAAAACAGCGCGTTGGGTAGCGAGCTCTTCAACGCGGCGACGATCTGCCCGAGCATTTGGCCAGCTTGCGCGCCCGTCCACGGCTGGCTCTGCGAGCTCGTGGTGTACTGATACCAATCGGGCTCGAGCTCGAACACGATGGGCTTCGTGGTGCCGTAACAGGCGGCAAAGCCCTGCGAGTAGCTCTTGTAGGCATTGAGGATGGTCGTGAACTGCTGCGAGATGCGCTGCGCGCCCACGTGACACAGGTCATTGGCGGCGACACAAGGGCTCGTGGTGACGTTGCAGTCGCACACGGTTTTGTCTTGGCGCTTGACGTGGGCCGCTGAGATGTAAGCGACCATGACGGGGACCAAATTGGCGAGCGCAGCGCCCGCTTTGGTGTCGTCACAGACTCCTTTGTGGTCGAATGAGTCACCCTGGATCCAGCCTGACGTAAAGAAGTCGAGCTGCGAGATCATCGACGAGCCGGCGCTCTTGGCGATCGAATCGATGGTTCCGAAATGAAAGCGATTCTGTGCGAAGGCCTTGCCGGCGTTGGTCGAGCCGCCCGCGCCGGCGTTGCCAGCACCCGCGTTGGCCGCGCCTGCATTGCCTGCGCCCGCGTTGCCTGCGCCCGCGTTGCCTGCGCCCGCGTTGCGGCCTCCGCTGCCCGCTGCGTGCGCGCCGCCGCTCGAGCTGCCCGCGCTGGCGCCGCCCACGTTGTTCGCACCCGCGATGCCTGCGCCCGCGCTGGCGCCGCCCACATTAGCCCCGCCCACACTGGCCCCGCCAAAGCTCGGCGTGCCGCCCGCGCTTGGCCCTGCGCCGACGCCGGCCGTGGTTTGAGATGCGCCGGCCACCGCTGAGCCGCCGGGTGAAGCGCCCGCAGCGCTTTCGCTCGGTGCTGCGCCGTCGCTAGTGCCTCCACATGCCGACACGAACAGCAGGCTCAATGCACAAAATCGCAGGAAATTTTCAGCTGGGCCGCGCTTTTGGGATGACCTGATTGGCATAGGGTCCTGGGCAGTTGCGCGCGGGCGCGAGCAAGGCTCACTTTTTTTCTGTTCGCGGAGGGAAGGCTCCGCGACGGAGATGGGCGTCACCATCGAGCGCAATGGCTCGCTGCCGCCAAACGGTCGTCGGTCGATCAACGACCCGATCGAGCTTTGGACGGTCAGCGCACTGGGCAAAGCGCCGCACTCCGCGCCAGCTCCGCAGAAAACGTGCTGCTTGCGGAATCTGGCCCCCGGCGTGTCGATCGGAAGGCTGCTAGATCGTCGCCTCGGTAACGCCAGTCACGGCTCAGTTCCCCACGCGGAGAAACCGATGAATACCAGCCCGAAGTCTAGCCTCGCTCGTTACCTACCCATTGCTGCCCGCGTCGTGCTGGGCATCATCTTTCTGGGCTCCGGCATCTTCGGGATGCTGATGGCGCTGGGCATCGTGCCCATGCCGCCGCCAAAAGAGCCGATGTCGGACGCGGCCACGGCGTTCATGACGGGGCTATTCAAATCGGGCTACTTGTTTCACCTGATCAAGGCCACCGAAATCGTGTCCGGCGCCCTGCTGCTGGCCAACCGCTTCACGCCGTTCGCGCTGATTTTGCTCGCCCCGATCGTGGTCAACATTTTCTTCGTGCACGCCGTGCTCATGCCTTCGGGCTTGCCGATAGCCATCGTCGTGCTGGTGCTGGAGTCGTACTTGGCTTGGGCCTATCGGGACACGTACCGTCCGCTCTTCGCGCCCCGCACGCAGCCGACGTGAGTCGCACAGCGAGCGTGCCTGACGTCCAAGCCGCGCGCTGACGCGACCGATGCGCACGAGCCCACGCGGTGCAGCTCTACGCTCTCGGTGCGCGCCAGCGCACTGTTCTGCCTCAGATCGGGTTCTCGAAGCACGCGTTGAGCGCGTCGGTCTCCGTCTGGCAGGTGCCCGGGTTCGGGAAGCCACCGAAGTCGGGATCGCAGGTGAAATCGGTCGTGCCCAGGGTGCCGAGGCACAAGTTGTAGTTGGCGAACGGCTGCACGCAGAACCCAACGTCGGTTTCCCAGCTGCGGCAGAACACGCCGCAATCCTCGAAGCTCTGCGAAGCCGGGCAGGCCGCGGTCGAAGCGTCGCACGACTGCGCGCAAGCCGTGGCAAGCGAAGTGGCCGGGCAGCGCGGGCTTGCTGCGTTCGCAGTGAGCGTCGTGGTCGGTCCGTTGGGTGGCGACAGCTTGTAGCTGATGGTTTGGCCGTTGGGGATGTTCACGCCGAACACGTACGCGTGATTACCCGGTTTGAACGCGGTCGGGCGCTTGTTCGTCGAGTCGGCCGCCAGCTGGTTGCTCGTACCGTATGGAACGTTCACCGTGACGCCGTTGACGTTGTTGTAGCCGAAGTAGGCGCGCAGACCGCCACCCGGACGGGTTGCGACGCACTCGAGACGCGGGGTGAGCGGCGCTTGCCCGCCTTTCTGATAGCCCGCGTCAAGGAACGGCAGCTGCGTGTCGAGCCGCGTGTAGTACGAAAACTTCTCGCAGAAATCACCAGTCCACGAGGCGATACCCCAGACGCGCTCTTGCCCGTCGAAGTTGCGGATTGCAGGCCCGCCTGAGTCTCCCGCACAGCTGTTTGCGTTCGGGGCGGTGCCGTTCAACTGCATGAGGCCCGCGACGACCGCCGGGCTCCCGAGGCCGGGGTGCGGGTGAGGCGGGAGCGGGCTCAAGATTGGCGTACCGATGAACGGCGAGAGACCAGTCCGCTTGATGCCGCTGCCCGAGTTCTGCTGGATGTCTGCGCTGAGGGCGAGGTTGGCGCCGTAGCCGACGACGGTGAAGGGCAAGCCAACTGCCGACTGACCGAGGCGCGTGCGCCCGATCGGCAGCGGATCCACCTTGGTGTTCGGAGGCAGGCGCGGCTCGCGATCGAGGTAAACGAGCGCCAGGTCCGGGAACAGCGTGCCGGCCGCATCATAGCTCGGGTGCGCTTCCCAGCTATCGGCCTTCATCCACTTGGAGGCAGCGGGAGCTGCGGGGACCCCGTTTTGCGGAACGCCGCCGCCAGCAGTCGTCAGCGCCTGCAGATCAGCGGCGTAGTTGTTCCCGATGTAGATGAGGATGTCAGCTACGGTGTCGACGAACTGGCTCGGCTGACCTGCGTTCCGAATCGGATTGATGCAGTGCGCGGCAGTGAGCAGCGTGCGAGGCGCATACAGAACTGCGCTGCAACCACCGATGAGACCCGAGCCATAGTGAATGCGCAGGTTCATCACGTAGTTGCGGCCATTCTCGGTGGAGCCACGCACGATCTCCGAAGATCGGGAGCTCACCTCCGACTCGCCGGTTTCCGACCGAGCGCCGTCCCCACTACTACAGCCAACAGCAAACAAAAGTGCCGCCGCGACGAGTCCCAAGTTCAAGTTGAGCATTGCGCTGCCTCCTCCTTCTCTTCGTTCCATGATTACCACCCAGAGTGCGGCGACTGTAGGACGTGGAGGTCCGAGATCGCAACGCACTTCGCCGACTATCGATGCGAGCAAGAGTGCTTCGTCATCGCGTCGCGATCTCGTCACTCGAGAGCGCATTGTAAATGATCGTTCCACACCGACAATCAACGATACTTCGACGCAGCGATGGGAAACTGAGTGAGCTGTGAGTGGCGTCCCCGCGCGCGATCGCTAGTCGAAACCTCGGCGGTCTCGAGCAGAATTGGTTTGTGTTAGCGGACTCTGCACCCGCGCCCCGTCGCGTAGCTCGCGCTCCGGCTCGAGGAAGGATTGCCGAGAGCTGGCCAGCCGCAAACAATCTCGGCGATGCGTTCACCGGGCTCGAAGAACGAGGCGTGATCGCGTCGTCGCTTGCGCGAGCGCTGCGCAAGGCGGTTGGGCTGCGCAACGTCGTGGCACACGGTTACGCACGGGTTGACCCGGGGGCCATCCATTCTGCCGCGACGACCGGTCTGGCAGATCTCGAAGCATTTTCGCAGGCAGTCGCGAGCTGGGCCGCGTCGTGGATGACGTTCGTGAGTACCGCCGGCGCGTTACCGAGCAGGGCGTGGAGCTGATCAAGCCGCTCCGTGATGAGCCTTGGGGCATGCGTGAGCTCGGGCTGAGAACCGTGGATGGTCACCGGGTCATGATCGGGCAGACGCTGTCCGAAGTCACGGCGCAGGGACGATGAGCCGGATTCCGCGCTGCACGACTTCGATCTGGACTCGGTGACTAGCGGGCCACTCTTCGCCGTCGAGCTGCGTGGCGAGCGGAGCGCCGCCATCGGGGCAAAGGATTTCGAGATCCATCTTGGAGGCGCGCAGCGTCTTCGAGTGCTCGAGCCCCAGCTCCTGCAGCAGGTCTTCGTTGAGGGGCACCACTTCCAAGTCGCGGATCGCCTTGGAAACCCAATCGTTTTTGCCGACGAAGGGCACGAGCTCGAAAACGCCGTCATCGGAGCGAGAGCGCTCGTCGAAGACCCACGCGCCCGCGTACACGCGCGTATTTTTCACGATCAGGTCGGTGAGCCCTTCCAGCTCGACGCGTTCGCCGTCCAGCGTGGCCACGACTCGGAATTTGTCGTTGATCACGTACGACTCGAGGAACGTCTTCAGGAACGCGCCCGCGTACACGGCTTGGTCGCGGTACAGTTCTTTCAGCGGCCCGAGGTTCTCGACCAGCGCTCGGTCCTTGTTGCGTTGCGCGAGCACGCGCGCGGACAGACCCCAGCCGCAGGAGTCGAAGAAATAATCGGGCGCGGCCCCTGCATCTCCAGCGCGGTAGATCCCGACGTCGAGGCGCGTCTCGTGCGCGGCGCAGATGACGTCGATGTTGCGCGCGAACGCGCTGGGATCTGCTTGGAGCCCGAAGCTCCGACCTTGGTCGTTCGCGGTGCCGGTGGGCAGCATGCCCAGCGCGACCTCTTCGCGTCGCAGGCTCGTGTACAGGCCCGCGGCGACCTCACGAAACGTACCGTCGCCGCCCATGGCGATGACCGCGCGGTACGAGCCGGCTTCCAACGCCGCACGCACGGCTTCGATCGTCTTGCCGTCGGGCAACGTCGGCAAGAGATCGGCCGGGATCCCCGCCTCCTTCAGCAGCGTGAGCGCGCGATCGATGCGCTCCTGATTCTTGCCGCTCTGCGCGGTCGGGTTGCCGACGACGAGATGAGTGATGGGCATCTCCGGGTCAGTATAGCCAAGGACGTCTGGGCGACACCCCCGGGGCACTGACCCGGGCTCTCAGTGACCGGACTTTTGGGTGATCGCGGCGGGGCAGGAGATCTCTTTGTACGAGAACTTGGGATTATCTGCGCCGCCGAACCAGTTCAGGTACCAGTCGCAGCCGGCTGCCAGGTCTGGCTTGCCGGCGAACACCGTGTCGCACTTGGTCTTGATGCAGGACTTGTCGTTCTTGCAGGTCAAGGCAAAACCGCCGTATTGTGCGCCGAGGTCCGAGGTGCCCCACTGGCTGGAGCAGGCGTTGAACATGCCCACGCCGCCGCCCGGGATGAGCAAGTCGAATTGGCTCTCGGCCACGTCGCCGCCGGTGTTCAGGATCTGAACGACCATCGATTTGCCTTTGATCGAGCCGGAGTTCGCGGAGCCATCACCCGTGAAGGTAAATTGGTAGCAGCGCCCGCACGAATAGTTGCTGCCCGACGCCGCCGCGAAGCCGTAGGACAGCGTGTCGCTCACTGCCCAGGGCGCAAAGTCGTAACACATGTACGCCGAGCCCCCTTGGCAGGCGCTATTGCCGCCGTCGTTCGACGTCCCGTTCTTGCCGCACGAGGTGCTCGACCAGCCGCACGCCGGCTTGCAGCAATCCCAGTAGCGCGAAGCCCAGCCGTCTTTGCCGCCGCTCACCGGAGGCAAAGTTGGACCGCTCGACATGGAGCCGCCGCTGCCAGTTGCGCCGCCGGAAGAGCCGGACGAGCTGCCACCGGAACCGGTTCCAGTGCCGCCCGTGCACTTCTTGCACGAGGCCTGACACGAGTCACCGAGCCACGATTGCGAGCACCAGTCGTATTCGACGGCGTGCGCGCAGGTGTCTCCGTTGTTTGGCGGCTTGTCGGTGCATGGCGTGCCAGTCGACGGAGCGCCTGCTCCCGAGCTCGACATGCCGCCGCTACTGCTGCTTGCACCGGAGGTTCCCGGATTGCCCGGGCTCGTGCTGCCTGCGGTGCCCACGTTGCCCGGCGCCCCTGACTGGGACGCGTTCGGCGAGCCGGCGCCCAGTGAAGAGCTGCCCGCGGTCGTGCTCGAGCTCGAGCCTGCGGAGCCGGGCGGCGCGTCGTCAATCGCGCCGCTATTGCACGAGGGCAAGACGAGGGCGGTGAGCACCGCGCTGGAGAAGAGAACACCGCAACGAAGCAAGCGAGGGTGAGCCATCGCATTGCAGATACCATCCAGCGATCGCGATGGCGAGAAATGGAACTCGTATTTCGGTTAGTCAGGATTGCTTTAGTTCGTCTCAGACCTGGAAAAATCCAGCGCTCGTCGCTGAAAACGCGCGGCGTATCGTTAAGATCGTAAAACTCGCGAGAAGCTGGAACCGGTCCCAGATTACAGAAGTGCCATCTTCGTCGGGCAGCGTGGCCGGCGCGTGGGCGCCCGTCGCGCTCGCGTGCTGCATGGAGCGCAAAGCGGCGCCCACCAGGACCGCGATCACCCGTCGGGGTTGGGCGCGGCCCCGCCCCCAGCCTTGGACGACTCACGGGCTCACGGCTAGCTACCCAATCGAGGGAAAGCTCGTCCGCGTCGTGCGCGAAGTGCTGGACCGAGCGTCGCCGGGTCAACCTGCGCGGCGTTCGGTCGGACCGGGCCCATGCGGGATTTTGCGTGCTCACCGAACGCCCAAATGCCCTCCGGTCGCGGTTACCCGTCACACGGCTACCGGGAACGAGCCAGGCGCGCGACACTGCGCCGTATGCCCCGCGTTTCTGCGCCCTCCACCGAGGGCGCCTCGCCCCTGGCCCCGTCTCTGGTCGCTTTGTTTGCGGTGGGCGCCGGCTTGTCTGCCGCCAGCCTGTACTATAACCAGCCGATTTTGGGCGCGATGGCGCGCGAGCTGCACGCCACGCCGCGCCAGATCGGCCTCGTGCCGATGCTCACGCAGCTGGGGTACGCCGCGGGCATCCTGCTGTTCGCGCCGCTCGGCGATCGCCTCGATCGGCGGCGAGTGATCGTCACGAAGTTGATCGGCCTCTGCGTGGTGTTGACGCTCGCCGGGCTGGCGCCCTCGGTCGGGCTCTTGGCTGCGGCCAGCCTCGCCATCGGCTTCTTGGCGACCACCGCGCAAGACTTCGTGCCCGCGGCGGCCGCGCTCGCGCCGCCCGCTGCGCGAGGCAAAATCGTGGGCAGCGTGATGACCGGGCTCTTGCTAGGCATTCTGCTATCGCGCCTGATGAGCGGCGCGGTCAGCGAGCACTTCGGTTGGCGCACGGTCTACTTTGGCGCAGCCTCGTTGATCGCCGCGCTCGCGCTGGTGTCGGCCGTTCGCTTGCCGCAGATCGCGCCGACTGCGACCGAATCCTATGGCGTGCTGTTGCGCTCGATGGTGGCCCTGACCCGCGACATCCCCGCGCTGCGCCGGGCCACGCTCTCCCAAACCTTGCTCAGCCTCGCCTTTAGCGCCTTTTGGTCGACTCTCGCCTTGGCCCTCGGCGGGCCGCCCTTTCACCTCGGCAGCACCGCGGCGGGTCTGTTCGGCCTGGCGGGCGCCGCAGGCGCGATCATCGCGCCCGTGGCCGGCGCGCTTGCCGACCAGCGCGGCCCGCAAAGCGTGATTCGCTACGGCGCCGCGCTCGTGATCGCATCGTTCGCGGCCATGGCCGTGCTGCCCGGTTCACTGGCGGTGCTGATCGCGGGCACCATCGCTTTCGATCTGGGGGTCCAAGCGGCGCTGATCTCGCATCAAACCATCGTCTACGGCTTGGCTCCCGCCGCCCGCAGCCGCCTCAACGCCGTGCTCGTCAGCTCCATGTTCCTGGGCATGAGCATCGGCGCCGCCCTCGCCAGCCAAGTGCTGGTTCGCTTTGGTTGGTCCGGCGTAATGACGCTCGGCGCGCTCGCCGCGACGTTGGCGCTCGTCGTGCGGCTCGTACCGGAACGCGCAGTCGTCGTGCAGCCTTGAGCCCGAGCTGCAATCAGTCGTAGACACCGTATCGGCATTGTCCGGCCTGGCAAAACGGTGGCGGAAGCGTCAGACACGGGGGGTGCGTGGCGGCGCACAGCGAGCATTTTTGCAGCGCGAATTGATCGAGCTGCTGCTCGATGCTCGGGCCCGCTCGATTGCTCACCACGTACGCCTCGCAGGTAACATCACAGCTCGCGTTGCCGCCGAGAAACCGGCAATCATCGTTCACCGCGCAGTCGCGCGTACCCGAAGCGGCCAGCAACTGCGAGCGCAGGCTGCGATAATCCGCCTGGCCCTGAGCGCAGGCCGTCGGGTCCTGCACGCACGTCCCACAGCACTGACCCGGCGCGCTCTCGTACTTCGTGCCACCTACGCACGCGATCGCCGGACACGCGACACCCGAGCACGGATCGCCACCACCACTGCCACCGCTGCCGTCCGGCACGCAGGTCGTGCAACAGCCGCTGGCGTCCAGCACGGTTTTGTAACCGAGGCCGCACACGGCGTTGCCCGCACACGCCACGTGGCCGCAATCAGCGAGCCCTCCCGCGCCCGCGCCACTCACGCCCGAGCCGCCCGCACCCGCGCTCGGCGCTCCGCCCGCGGCATTCCCCGCCGCACCTCCCGGACCCGCTCGAAACTCGACCGATCCCCCACACGCCGAGATCACCGCCGCGCTCGCCGCGAACAGCAGGGCAGCGCGAATCATCGTCCAGGAATTGCGATTGGGCATTGGCAACCTCAGCTTCCCTGAGCAGCTCCCATGCCACCCACACACCACCAAATCCCGAGAGTTCCGATCTTCTCCGGCCACGTTTGCGGCCCAGGTTGGCACAACTTCGGGCGAGGCCGTCACGGGCCCGCGCCTCGCGGCAACCACGCGCTCTAACGAGGTGCAGGGCTGGCTCGCGAGCGCCACACTCCAAATCGGTTGTGTTGGGGCACACGGCTCGCCCCGGACGGCCCTGTGAGAAATCAGCCCATTCCGGCATAGCCGAGCCGCACGCTACGAGGCCTCCGTCGTGGCCGCGTCGCAGTTCGAGCGCCAGTTGAGCAGACCAATCGGCACGCATGCGGGTTATCGTTCCACTCATGAAGCGTGCCGCCCTCGTGACCGTCGTTCTGACAACACTTGCCGCGTGCGGCGCATCCAACAGCGATCTCCGGACGAGGTTGGACACTCGGGCCAAGTTCGATTTGAATTGTCCCAAGGTCGACTTGGTTCCACTGGAGACTGACACGGGTTTGGTTCGCTCGTATGGTGTTACCGGCTGTGGCCGACGAGCTACCTACGTGCTCAGCGGTGGAAATACGGACTGGTACATGAACTCTTCCGACAGCCACGCGGTCAGTCCCGTGCCCGCCGATGCTCCGCCCGTTCCGCAACAGTGAACCCAGCGCTCGGCGCGCCGTCTGGCGGTGGCACGCAAATCTCGCGGCGCTCGGCTACGCCTGATACATTCCGCGAGCGAGGCCATGCGCACGAGATACCTGGTTTTGGCCACCGCGTTGGCGCTTGCCCTGAGCATCGCCGTTCCGGTTTATCAATCGAGAGCCGCACGCAATCGACTCGATGCCACTCGGCCGGTGAATGGTGACGTCGTGGTTCTGGCGTATCGAGCCACCTTTCCGAACACCGAGCAGGTCTTGAGCCTCGCGAATCACACGGAACACGTGGCGCGGGCCGGCGTTTTTGCGATTTCTTCAGTCGAGATCTCGAGCCGAGGTCGGACGGGGCGCGGACTGGTCAAGTTGGAGCTCGCCGATGCGGAGCTGTCGCATCAGCTTCGCCTGAGCCTTGCTCAGCTGCCGACTCCTTCGTCGGGTGAGCCCGAGGTGACACTGGGCAACGTGCTCGCCCAACACTTGGGCGCCGCTCGAGGCGACGAGGTCGTACTCCGACCCGACAATAGCGAGCCACCCGGTACGACCGTCAGCTGTCGAGTGCGTGCGGTCGTGGATTTTGGATTCGCTCACTTCAACGAACAGCTAGCCATTGTCGATCTTCGCTCGATGAGTGCCTTTGGTCTCTCACCGACCGGCGTCGAGTTGCTTTTGGATCAACCCGATCTGAGACAGACTACCGCGAGCAGATTGCAGGACAAGCTCGGCCCGATCTATCGAGTGCTTTCACTCGAGGAGCTCGTCGCCGACTCCACTCCAAAGTAGTTGCTGGCAGCGCACCGACTGCGGGCGACGCCGTCCAGCTGGCGCCGCCCCACATCCACCTAGCACCTAGCACCCAGATGGGAAGCGATCAGCCCGTTGCCGCGCGCGTGCCCAGGGTGACGAGCAGCTCCTCGAGTTGCTCGAACGTCTCGCTCATGCCGCTCTTCTCTCCGGATTCCATGGCGGCATCGAGAGCTTCCTTCGTCGGGAAAGTGTCGACCAAAACCAGCAGAGTCTTGTCTCCTTTTTCTTCTAGAGTCAGCGTGGTAACGGCACCCCCTTCGGTTTCTTCGTTGGTCCAGACGAGGCGCGAATTGGGGATCACTTCCAGGTACTTCCCGAAGAACGCCATCGTCGAATCGCCGTGAGCAAAGACGAGGCGGTACCCGCCTCCCACACGAACGTCCGTCTCGCAGGAGAGCAGGTTGAGGCCAAACGACGCGGGTACCCACCAGCGCTTGAATAGCTCAGCCTTCGTCCACGCTTCGAACACGAGCCGCGCTGGGCCGTTGATGGTTCGCGTGACGACTAGCTCACGGTCGGACTTCCGTTCCACCGTGGTCCGGCTCTTCGTAGCGGTGGACTCATTTTCACTTCTTGCGACCATTGATTTTCTCCTTCAATTTGAGCTCTTCGACGACTCGATCCAACTCGTCGAAGCGTGAGTCCCAGAGCTGACGGTGCCTTTCGAGCCACGCCGCCTCTTCATCCAACCGGCGCGTGCCGAGCTTGCACGTCCGCACGCGCCCGACCTTCTCCGTCGTGACGAGCCCGGCCTCCTCCAAGAGGCCGACGTGCTTCATCATTCCCGCGAGGGTCATGTGGAATTTGTCCGCAAGGTCCGTGATCGAGGCATCCGAGCGGCCCAGCTGCTCCAGAACGCCGCGCCGCGTCGCATCCGACAGCGCGCTAAACGACACATCCAGGCCCTTTTGCGAATACTTAACCATGCGGTAAAGTGTCTAACACGCGTTTTCGAGCCGTGCAAGGGCGCGCAAGCGACCTTTTTCGAATATGCGAGCCGCCCGTTGCGCGCTGACCAGCGGCGCCTCCAGTTGACGGAGGAGCTCGAGTGCGTGGCCGGACCTCAGCCAAAGCTGGTAAGTTGCGCGGGGGACGTGATGACGAGCGAGCTAGACGAAACCGCGCGCGCGGGCCTGCTGGTGCGGGAGCTCGTTCCGGCGGATGTCGACATTTTTCGTTCACTGCGCCTGCAAGCGCTCGACGAGTCGCCGGACGCGTATGCAGAAACTCTGGAAGAGGCGCGTCTGCGCGATTGGCATGCGCGGGTCAATCAGCTGGCACTAGCGGCACCTCGCCAGCGCACGGCCTACTTGGCGTTCGTGGATGTGCGCCCGGTCGGGATGATTGTGGCGGGTTGCGACGTTTCGAACGAGCCGCCCTTCCTGGCGGCGTTTTGGGTTGACCCCGCCTTCCGCCGACGTGGTGTTGGGCGCGCCTTGGTCGCCGCCGCGATCGCGTTCTTGCGTACGCAGGGTCAGCAGCGAGTTTGCCTCTGGGTGACGGAGAGCGGGCGTGGAAGAGTCAGCGCCTGCTCGAGCTCGGGTTTGGTGTGCCGTCCTTCTTACGTTTCGTGCCGGTCGATTTCGAGGCGGGCGATAGCTGGTGGGCTCGCTTGGTCGAGCTCGGGTTCGATTCGAGCAAGCCCGCGCTGGTGGCGTCCACCGGGGTGAGTATGTACCTGACCCAGGAGGCGATCTTGGCGACGCTGCGGCAGGTAGCGGCGCTCGCGCCGGGCAGCACCTTGGCGATGACCTTCATGCTGCCCATCGATCAGACCGATCCCGCGGTGCGGCCGGGCATCGAACGAGCGGCGGCCGGGGCCCGTGCCAATGGCACGCCGTTCATCAGCTTTTTCATGCCCCGCGAGATGCTCGCGCTGGCGCGCGAAGCGGGCTTCAAGGACGTGCAGCACGTGTCGGCGGCCGCACTTGCGGAGCGTTATTTTGCGAACCGGACCGATGGTCTGCGCCCGCCCAATAACTCCGAAGAGTTACTGGTCGCGACGACCTGACGCGAACGCAATAGGTTTTGAGTCGCCGCGCGGCGGTTCTCGTAGAGGCCAAGCCTTCGATGCGTCTGGCCGGCGGGTGCGGATTTTTCCATGAGCCGGACTTTGCGCACAACGTGTGCCTGATGACCTTGCGGCTGAATCCGCACACTTGGAACCTGTCCTGTTGCTCGATTGCGAAGCACGCGCGACAGCTGACAGTTCCGTGCTGGGTTGAGTCGTGCCGCTGGGGTCTGCTAGCTTCGCGTGTTTGAATCAGGAGCCGGGCCAGCTCGTCTGTCCTGGGCATTGTCATCAAGCCGGGCCGGGCTGCGGGCCCAAACAGCCTTCCGGAGGTCTTTCATGCGTAAAATCAGCCTGTCCGCTCTGGCGCTCGTCGCGGTTCTCGGTGCCTCTGGCGCCGCCAAGGCCGATTGTTGCAACGATGTTTGGAGCTGTATCGGGGCGGTCGCGACGCTGGGTGCGTCGTGTCAAATCCAATCCTTGATCGAGAGCATTACTACGCTGAAGCAAGCAGTGGATACGATCAGCAGCAATCTGAGCGCGCAAACGGCGAGCTTGATCACGCAAGCGCAACAGGGCGTGAACAGCGCGGCCGCGGATCTAAAACAAGTGAAGCTCGACGCGGCGAATGACTTGAAGAACAGCTCCGACCAATCGCGCGCGATTGCGCACGCGCCGCCGACCACGACCATGGTCATGAAGCCTGGCACTGCCATCGCGAAGCAGAACGTGCCGGCCGCGGCCGCCGCCGCGCCCAAGCCCGCCGCGGGTACCGTGATGGTGAAGCCGGGGGTCATGGGCGCCATGGCCACGCCGCCCAAGCCGGCCGATGCCGCAGCGGTGAAGGACGCTTTCAACCGCGCGGACGTGTTGGTTCAGGATTTGTACACGAAGAGCACGAACCCTACGAATCAAGTGAACCAAGCGGCGGATGCGGCGGTCGCAGCCGCGGTGCGGCACTTGAACACGGCCCGTCAGATCAGCACCGACGTGATGCTGACGCCGCTCAAAATGTTGGGTGATTCGTTGTTGGACTTGTTGGCGCACCCCGAGCGTATGTTCGACCCGACCGCCCAAATCAACGCCGACATTACCCGCATTTCGCAGCAGATGCCGGCCATGTTCGATCGCATCTCGAACGAGGTGACGCAAGAGGCGCTCACTGATCTGAATCAAGGCACGGCTGCGCTGACGCAGATCCAGGACTCTGCCGCCTCCGCGCACACGGTGGTCGAAGCGATGCAGAAGCTGAACGCCGAGCGTACCCAAGCCAACTTGGATGCGCTGAACGGCCTCTTGCCGAGGTCGGCGGGCGTCATGGTTGCCCCGAACCCCGCCGCGCCTCCGCCGCCGCCCGGCCAAGCAGTGGCGGTCTCGCCGAGCGTCACTTTGATGCACAAGCAGCGCATCTCGCTCGCGATCGAGCGCGCGAATCCGCAAAAGTTCCCGATCGTGGTGCAGCAGCACGCGGCCGCCGCGGGCCTCGCCAGCAAGTGGCAGAGCATTCAGCTGCAGATGAAGACGCCCGTCGCGCTCGCTCCCACGACTCAGCAGAAGGTCGACAAAGACTTGGCTGGGATGTACGCGGGTAAGAAGGGCGCGGACATCCAAAAGAAGAAAGAAGAGCTATTGGGTGAGGCTCAAAAGCGTTTCGGTAAGGATCCGAAGACGCTAGCCAAGGTGAAGGCGTACATCGAGGCGCACACACCGAAGGGCTGACGCCCAGCCGCGGCATCTTTTCGAGCAGGAGTGGCTCAACCGAACGCGGAGCGCCGCGCCTGCTCGAAGGATGCCCGGATTACCGAATCGAATAGTCGAGGACGTACAGATTGCCGGACGCTTTCTGCGGATAAAACACGGACAGCTTGTCTTCGCTCAGCAAGCGCGCGCTGTCGATCAAAGGATCGGAGAAGAAGCGGCCCGAGTCGGCGCTGTCCAGCACCTGCCACGTGGCATAGCCGGAGGCCGCCGAGGCGGCAGCGATGCGCAGATCCGGCAAAACCGCATACAGGTTGCCGCTCGCCGCGAACGCCAACTTCCCGCGGAAAGCAGCTACCACCGGCAAGTTGAGTGGGGTGCGCGTCCACTTGCCGTCGAGCGCCCTGCGGTAGTGAAAGAATTGGCTCTTCGTGCGTGCGCTGTCGAAGCTCGGGTCGTCGGCCCGTGCGTCGGGGAGGTGCGAGAGCAGCACGTGCACGCCGCCTGTGCCGTCAATCGCCATGTGCTCTTGATTGATCAGGCCGCGGTTCTGATTGATGGTCCAGACTTTGACGCCCGCTGAGGCTCGCGTGACGGACGAGGTACCCGTCGTGGCCACGCTGGTGCCGGCGTTGTTTTTCCAGGTTCGCCCGTTGTCGTCGCTATACACGTAGATCAAGTCGTGATTCGTCGTCGCATCGGAAGTGTCCCGCCAACACCAGGTGAGGTGGAGGCGCGTCCCGGAGCGGCCGTAGCTCAGGCCGTGCGGGTAGGCGTTGATACTATCGCCCGTGCCGAAGATGAAGCGCCCCAGCGACGACCAAGCGTGGCTCGCGCTGTCGTACTCCCAAAGGTATTCGTCACCGCTGCCGCTCGAGCCGATGCGGGTATCGAACAGCATCTTCGTGCCGCCCGGCTCGGTCACGAAGCGCGGGTAAGTGACTTGGGTGAGGGCCGAGTTGCCGACCAAGTGGCTCGATACGGCCGAGAAACTCGCCGTGGACCAAGGGGTTGAGCTGGCGTTGAGCGCGAGCCCGAGTGCCGAGCTGCGGTAATGCAGCGTGCTCACGTGATGATCGAAGGCGAGGTGAATGGTGCCATCACCCGGGCAAATGCCGATCGAGATCGTGTTGTGCGCGTCGCCCTCGGTGTTCGTGTAATCCGTGAACTCGAGCGCGTCCCAGGAGCCATTGGGCAATTGCCTGCGCGCGAGCACCACGTGCCGCGCGCTGTTCCAGAAGGCGACGTATTGGAAGCCTTTGTAGCTGACGATGCCGTCTTGCTGGAAGGACTCGCCGTTCAGGTAGCCGCCGTAGGACACGATGGTGACGCCGGCTTTGGGCAACAGGCTCTCCGTGTCTTTCGTCAACCCGACGCCCGGGCTTCCGCCGCTCGCGCCGCCTCCGGCTGGGCTTCCGCCGTTGGCCGAGCCCGAGTTTGCCGTGCCGGCCGCACCGTCACCACCGCTGCCTGCATTCAGCGCGCTGCCCCCGGCGCCCGAATCGAGCGCGCCAGTGCCCGCGTTTGCCGCACCGCCAGCGCCTCCGCCGCTCGCTCCGCCAACGCTGGGTGCTGCCCCGGCCACCGGTGGCGCGCCCGCCGCGGCGCCAGCGCCCGACTGACCTGCTGGCGAGCTGCTGCCTGGGCTCGAGCTTCCTCCGCAAGCAACGGCGGCGGCTGCGACCGCCGCGAGACAGGGTGCCGCGCGGTACAGCGAGATTAGGCCTAAGGTTCCGCCACGATACGTATTCACCCCTCAATTAGGGGTAGGTCCGCTCCAATCTTGCCGTCCTGTGGGCGGGCGGACGCTCGGCGCACCTTGTGTCGTTTCGGCGCGTTCCTGTTCCAGCTCGAGAAAGACGGCCCGGCCGGCAAAGCGTTGCCGCGGCCTTCTTTCTGCTATGGCGTGACCCACTCCATCCTCAGGTAGTCCCACATCACCCGCCCGCTCGACGCAATGGCGAGTCTATTCGTGCCGACTTTAAATGCGGCGACCGGTACGCTGATACGAGCAGTCCGCCATGCGCCGTGAGGTTGATCACGATCGATTGAGCCATCGTCATACGAAGTCTTGACCGTACCAACCTGCGTGCCGTTCATACTTGCGGACAGTGTCACCACGTCGGCGCCGGCGATGTCGAGCACGAGTGAGGCTCCAGTCGCTTGAGTCGGGATGGCACCCAGGTTGAACTGAACATTCCAGGTCCCACCGGGCTGCAGGTAATTCCAATTCTTGGCGGGAGTGCTGGTGCCGATCACGTAGGTGATCCCCGTCGGGAAGTCCTTGGCGAAAAGCAGATTCGTCCCAAAGTGCCAGGCTTGGTCACCGCGAAAGAATTCTTGGGGGGCGCGATCGGGCTTTCCGATTTCCCACGCAGTCGGACCGAGGCGGTCAGGAACCCAAACGACGTTGCCAAGAGAGAGCACGGTACCCGCGCTCACGGTGACGGCGCTCGCCTGACCCACATAGACCCCATGGACGCCCGCCACCATGGCGTGCAACGTGTAGTTACCCGGTCGGACGTTCGAGATAACGAAGTTACCCTGCGTGTCCGCATGCACCCAGTACTGGTAGTCCCAACCTTGGTGCTCGAAGTTGGGAAGGCCGGCGACAGGGGGATCGGCGAGGCCGACCCAAGCGTTAGCGGCGGACGCCTGGAGCTCCTGCGGATCGTTATAGGCGATGTGTCCCTGAACGGCTCCTCGCGCCGACTTCGGCAGGTAGCGTGCATCTTTTTCCCACGAGTACGGCCATGCCGCCTTTTCCGAAACTAGTCTCCGCTTCGCGTCGGCCCACATCTCGTCCTGTCCAGGTGTGCCAGCGGTCTGTGTCCCATTGGCGTACAATAGCCATGGCCCGAGCACCTTTTCACGGCGCTCATTCTTCTGCACGCTCTCGAGACCGCCGTAGAAGTGGCTTCCACCCCAATAATTGAGCAGCGCGCCTCGGCCGCTTCCGCCTTGGTGCACGGTCAGCTCGGTTTTAGTGGGCCGCCCGGGAGGTATTCATTGGATGGATTGATCAACCACAAGCCAATCTTCCGACTGGTGCTACTAAACCCGTAGACCGTCCCTTCGCCCCATTCCAGGGAGTTGTCGTACTTCTGCCAACCAGGTCGGTCAGCGAACGGTCCACTTGTATATTTACGCACTTCTTTTGGAGCGCCTGCGATCGCCTGGGAGGCGTCTTCATCGGCCTGTGAGAGGAAGCGGCCACGGCGGTTATCGTCAACCGCGAACCAGTCGAACGGATCGTCCAGCTTGGTGTAGTGGTTCACTCGCATCTCTCCCGGCGAGAACGCCGGATAGTTGTCGGGTGAGTCAGCACCAAATATTCGTAGAGGCCCTGTGAGCAACGCGGCAGTGCAAAGCGCACCTCGATTTCGAGTGGTACCACTCCGGGATCGCCATTCCATGCGGTCGTCATTGCCACTTCGGCAATTGCGCCCGCGTTTGCGCTCGGGTCGGCTGACAGCTTGCCCGTGAAGGGGCCCGCCGTGTACACATTCGTACCGAAAGTGAAGTACCCGCCATCTTTCATCGTCTCTACGCCGTTGAAGATGAAGCTCGGAACGGTCGCGCTCGAGCTATCGATTGTTGTCTTCACGAGGCCGTTGTCGAGGGTGAACTTCGTCCCGGCCTGGCTGACCTTCACGAGAGGTCCGGTGCATGGTGGCGCCGTGACGCTTCCCCCGTTACCGCCTGAGCCGCCGCTCTCGCCCGAGCCGCCGCTCCCACCTGTTCCACCAATTACGGTTGCGCCGCCCTCGCCCCCGCCCCCGGTAAGGGTGGTACTGCCGCCGGTTGCCGCTCCGGCGTTGGCGCCTCCGGTTGCGGTGTCAGCACCGCCGGCGCCGGGATAGCCTCCGGGCGCACTGCCGCTGACCCCTGAAGGTTGCTCGCCTGAACCTCCACTCCCAGCACCGGCAGACCCTGGCCCATCAGATGAGCCGCATGCTTGCGCCACCCAAAATAACAGCAAGACCGCCTTGGGCGCAGAGCGAAGCCCGGCGCTCATCGCTTGTCCGTCGTTGCGACGACGGACCGCACCTGGCGAAGATGTTGCGCTGTCGAGCTCGGGCAAGACCGTGAGCTGGCATTATCCGAGCCAAAAGGACTGCCTGAATTGCCACAACACAGCGGGTGGCTCCACGCTCGGCCCTGAAACTGCGCAGCTCAATCGCGTCGTCGGCACGGCGAACCAGATCGATCAGCTCGCGGCATTGTCGCTCTTCGAGACCGCGCCGACGAAACCGTACAAGGCCGCGCTCGTCGCTCCCTACGCGAGCCAAGCCGGCACGCCGCCGGCGAGCGCGACCACGGAACAGAAAGCGCGCTCGTACTTGCACGCCAACTGCGGGTTCTGTCATCGCCCCGGTGGCAACTACCCGAACTTCGACTTCCGTTACGACACCGCGTTCAAAGACATGAACCTGTGCAACGCGGACGCCAAGAAGGGCGCTATCTCGAGCGCGCCCGGCAAAACCAAAATCTTGGTCCCGGGTCAAGAAACAAGCTCGGTGCTGTGGCTGCGGATGAACGAGGCCGACCCGGAAAAAGGCCGCATGCCGCAAATCGCGTCGTACGCCGTGGATCACGATGCGGTCAGCGTCGTGGGCGATTGGATCCAGGCGATCAGCGCCTGCCCGTGAGCCCGCGCGGCCACGTCCGCGAGCCCGCGCGGCTACCTATCGACGAGTGTCTCGACTACGGGTGAGCCGGTGGTGCCTCGACGGGCTACTCGTGGCCCGCTTCCTGCTTAGGGACGCGGGCGAGGTTCTCGCCCTCGAAATCGGACCCGTTTTAACCCCAGTCGGCAACCGGCCGCACGTCCCGTGTGGTGCAGATGCTGGCTCCTTTTGTCACACCGAGTCGGGAAGTCACTAATCATGAAAATCCTTAAGCACCTGAAATTCAAGCAGACGTTCTCGATAGTCGGGGCATTTGGCCTGCTGGCCATGCTGACCGCTGCCGGCTGTAGCTCCACCGATGGCACCGGCACGCCCAGCAGCTGTACCAGTCTGGATGTGAACGCCACTGCACAAGCCACCGTGCTGGCCTACTCTCGGGCCGCCGTTGCGCTCAAAGATCGGGCGCTCGAGGTCGAGGGCAAGTGGCGCGACACCTGCAACGCGATCAACGCCGATCTCGGCGAGGACGCCAGCAAGACGAGTGCCTCTGACGCTTGCGCCGTGCTCAACGCGCGCGTGAAGAAGGCGCTCAACGCGGGCGTGACCGTGACCCTCGACGTGAAGTCCGAGTGCCACGCGGATGTGAGCGTGCAGGCCGACTGCCAAGCGAGCTGTAAGATCCCGAACTGCGATATCAAGGCCAACTGCACGGGTGGCGAAGTGGTCGTGGAGTGCAACGGCTCCTGCTCGGGCGCCTGTGACGTGCAAGCCCCCAGCGTGGACTGCACCGGCAGCTGCTCTGGCAAGTGCACCGCGGACGTCGCCGTCCAATGCTCCGGCTCCTGCACTGGTGATTGCTCCGATCTGGCCTGGAACGGCACCTGTGACGCCGGTTGCTCTGCCAACTTCAGCGGCGCCTGCGGCGGCACCTGCATGGGTAAGTGCGACGGCAAAGACTCGAGCGGCACTTGCGCCGGCACCTGCGAAGGCACCTGCTCGGCGCAAGCCAACGGCAGCTGCTCGGCTAAGTGCAGCGGCTCGTTCAGCGGCAGCTGCAAGGCTCAATGCAAGGGCTCCTGCGAAGCCACGGGCGGCGCTCAATGCACCGGCAAGTGCGAAGGCACCTGCAGCTACGCACCCGGCAAGGCGGACTGCAAAGGCGAATGCCATGGTGAGTGCAGCGCGGCCGTCAAACCGCCGGCCTGCACCGGCACCATCTCGTGCGACGGCGCTGCCGAGTGCCAAGCTTCGTGCAACGCCAACGCCAGCGCGAACGCCAGCTGCTCGTCGTCCGCTGACCTGGTCGTGACGGGTGACGCTGACCTGTACGCCGCGATCAACGCTCACATCGGCCAAGTGAAGGACGCCTTCGCTCTGACGGGCCAACTCACCACTCCGATCGGTGCCCTCGTTAACAAGAGCCCCGGCGCATTCAGCGCGATCGGCGACATCGGCGCCTCAGGCGCGGCATGCGTAATCTCCTCTGCCGCCATCGCAGCGCAGGCCAGCGTGAGCATTAACTTCTCCGTCCAAGCCAGTCTGAGCGTGCAGGGCAAAGCACAAACCACTACCTGACTGATGCGCTCGCGTAGGCGCCCGACCGCGGGCGCCTACAGCTTGAGTCACACCACCCAGCAGCCGCTTGGTCGCCCACGACGAGTGACCGCTGACCGGAGCAGCGAGTCAGTCTGTCCCATTTCGTTTCTCGTGCGTTGCGAGTGGCTCGCAGCTGCTGAGCGCTCGTTATTGCCGCCCTTGTTGCGTCGAGAACCCGGCGTCGGCGGCGGCTTCCACCTGCGCGCTGCCGCACCGCTGGCGCGAGGGCACGCCTTCCGTTCGCTGGCCGATGAGCGCACCTCACGCACGGGAGACCACTCGACCACGCACTCGTACAGGATCCTACAACCGATAGAACGTCGGAAGCGATTCCTGGCTAACTCCAGTAAATCTTGCGCTTGATTCATCACGCCGCGCGAGCTGCGCGCGTCCGCGTGATGCCGGTTCCTCAGCCCGCATCCTCGCGAAGCAAGTCGCGTGCTTTGACGCACGAGCCACTAGTAAACTGTGGGTCCGACGCAGCTGGCCACATCCGAGCGACTTGATCACATCGATAAACGCGTCGAGCTGCGGGAGTCTGCCCGTCACCGGCGGCCTAATGAAGCTCCGCGACCTGGGGACCCGTGACTCAGTGACTGCTGTGATACTGTATCAAAACCTCTGCCACACTTAGCTGTTTGCAACTGAGACACTTCTGCGATGGGCTGCACGCGCAACTCGCATCAGAAATATTTCATTTGCTCGCTCTCTTAATTCGAGTCGACGGATTCGTCTCGTCCGCGTTACCCTGAATTTGGGCAGTCAGGGGACGTCGCTCATGCAATTCGGGTGGTGAACTATCGTTGGCGGAGCATTGATAGGCGAATCAGTGCGGCGGGTGAGCGCGCGACGAGCGTGTATCACGCGCCCGCAAGCTCGTCAGTCGCGGGCGGTTGTTACAATCGAAGAAGCGTCGTGGCGAGACGGCTGCTGAGTAGTAACTAGCAACATAGGGAGTCAGGGATGATCATTGTAAGTGGTTCTTTGGGGGGTCGGCTCATGGGACTGGCCGTTGCACTGGCCGGCGTAACGATTACGCAGGTCGGCCATGCCACGACGTTTTCGCATCTCACGCAGGAGGGGTTTAGCGACAGTTTCGGAAATAGCTCAGTAAACGGCAGTTTCGACATGAAAGCGCAGGAAAGCGCTAGTGAAGTCAGCTGGAACGGTGGTGCCAATCGCGACCGCGATGCAAGTTCGATTGTTTGGCTTCACACTTCTGCCAAGCTGTTCAAGCAGTCAGTGACGCCGTTCTCCGCGACGGTACAGGCATACTCATCTGTCCATCGCGTATCGGGTGTGGACACGTACAGTAAGTATGCGACAGGCAATGTATTCGCGGGGAATAGCGTCATTTACAGCGACGGTAACACCCCCTGCGGGACTTCCGTATGCGCGTCATACAGTGGGCCTTCGCTTTCGCGGACCTTTGCTAGTTCTGGTGATACGTTTTATCTGGGGCCGGTTCCGATTACGGTCAGTGGTAGTTTGGTAGGCAGTGCCCACGCGGGGCTTTCGGCGGGGTCTAACTCGAATCGCTACTTGGGCATCGCCGGGTCTATTTTTGCCGGAACGTCTGCACAGCTGGACGCCGGGGCCGCGCTGGGAGTTCGAATCTCCGCCAGCGCTAGCTACTTAGTTGTCGGGTTTGGGTTCGACGCTTACGTCGACCTGCTGGCAACGGATTTTACGCCAACCACGTCCAATAAATTTGCGATCACGGACACGAACCCAGCGGGTAAGTGGACGAATCTGGCACAACTCGGCGCCTCTACAATGAACGGTCACTTGGATCTATGGGGGTCGGTGTTCGGAATCCGATACACACGAACCATCACGAGCTGGTCCGGCTATTCGTTCGCCAAACAGCCGTTCTGGGATGACTCCGGAACTGGCTCGTTCTAATATTGGTTGCGATGCGGAAATACGGGTAACGGTCGCCGCGTAGTAACGCGCGCAGATGGTAATTGAAGATCATGCGCAAAAGTCTAGCCTGGTACCTGATTTTCAGCATCGCATTAGCAAGTCTCGCGGCACTGTTCGTTGGTCTTCATGGCCCTCGAGCAGTGCTCGCGACTTCTTCGAAACGCGCCAAAGCGAGCGAACCATCGGCGCAGCCCGGGCAGGTAGCAGCTCGAAGTGTTAAACAGGCACCGGCGGAGAAACACGATTGGCAGGTCGGATCCCGGTTCGGCTATGACTTCGACTTTGATTCGCGACTTCAGCAGCAGGGTGGCACCTCCGACTGGCTTTCCTTGCGGGGCTCCGGAACGCTGCTGTTCGACGTCATAGAGGTTGATTCGGACGTCGTGCGCTTGCGCGGTGCAGTGAGCGGGTTGTCCACATTCGTCGAGTCAAACAAGCAAGAAGCCGGGGGCACAGACGAACAACTATCTGCAGAGCTTTCTTTGCCATTCGCACTCGATCTCCGTGCGGACGGCCGAGTCCAGCATCTGTCTGTTGTCAGTCGAGTCAACAAGGGGCTTGGCGTATTGCGGATGCTCGTCAGTACACTGCAATTCGTCCGACCAACCATGAACGAAGCCGTGCTGCCGCGCACGTGGCTTACTGAAGAGGACGACGATCAGGGGCACTTCAGCGCTAGATATGAATCTAGCCCGCACGGTTTTAGAAAAGTTAAACTCCGGTACTCGGAGCTGGCCCTCAACGAGCAGTTCGGCTTGGTGCGTAAAGATATTCAGCCGACAGTTCAGTCGAATGTTGTCTATCAACTGGACTCTGTAGGTCACGTATTCTGGGCCGAATCGAATACTAAGATCGACGTGCCACTCGAGCCGACCAGCTTCAGCTCGAGCACTCATGTGCTCATGAAGCGCGCCGGTGGCTACGAGGATAGAATCTTGCGCTGGGACGCTGACCGGTTGCAACCCGCAGCGATGTTCGGATCGTCCGTCACGAGTGATGTTGTCTCGACCAGCGCGGAGCGCAAGGCGCTTATTGCAGGCGCTTCTTTCGACCAAATTGCCGCGGACATGGATATAGAGCGCACATCGCGAGAGCAGTGGGAAGCGATGAGCCGAATGTCAGCGCTATTTGACGAAAACCCCGCCACAGTAGACCAGGCAAAGAAAGCGCTACTCGATCATACCAAAGCGAAGCACTCTGAACTATTGATAGGGGCACTCGCCAGTGCCCAAGGCGCGGCAGCGCAGAAGGGTCTGGCTGACGTTGCCAAGAGTTCCGAGTACGACGCGGAAACACGCCAGGCGGCTGCGGTACAGCTCGGCCTAGAGGCTAAGCCTACGTCGAACACAGTTCAGCAGTTGAACCAACTGGCAAACAGCGCCACCGACCCGGGCCTGAAGCACGCAGCGCTCCTAGCATTGGGCACCGCCTCGGGCCGGACAAGCGAGCCGGAAGGCGCGACCACGCTCGCCAAGCTCGCAACGGACTTCGACGCGTCTGGCTCAAGCGCGGAACGCGCCACCTTGATGGCAGCACTCGGAAACTCAGCCTCGGTCAACGTACTGCAACAGATAAAGAACGGCCTGGCAGACAGCGATGAAAGCGTCCGCGCCGCAGCTGTCGTCGCACTCAGGCAGATCGCAGGGCCTGAAGCAGACCAATTGATTGCCGACCGTCTCTTGCGCGACGACAGTATTCGGGTACGAATAGCAGCGATAACCTCCGCGCACATGCGCGACGCCTCGCCAATTATTGATGCCGCCGCCGCGGCCGGCCTTTTGCAAGATGTTTCGCCGGCGGTCCGGCTTGCGATCGTCGGGTTGAAAGAACTAGGTTTGGACAAATTGCCCAAACTCGCGGAGGCTCTAGATCTGGCGCGGAAAAACGACGCAGTGGCCGAAGTGCGCGAGGCGGCGGCGAAAGCCCTTTCGGGCGGATAGCTGGATGGCAGGACCTTACCAAGCGGAATCCGGTGCCTTTGCTTGCCCCGGGTCGTCGAACAGCCAACGCTTGGCCTACCTGTCGTGCCGCCTGCGCACCTCACATTAGTCGTACCATAGGCACGTCTAGTCTCGATTGTGGTCAACGCTAGCCACGCGGTCCGCGTTTGGCCAGCGCAATTAAGACCGAATCAGTACTAGTTCGGGGTCTTCACCTATACAATGAGCCACGCGCGGGACCGTCGTCATGGCGCGACATGTGAGAACGGTCTTGCGGAAGTGCCTTGCAACAGCAGCACCACTGGGGCATCCAGGTAGGGCGAATCCGCGTAGGGCGATTCGCACGCTTTTGCGCCTTCGGGCGCGGGGGCGCAATGATTAGGGTCGACTCGCTTTTTTTAGGAGATTTTCGCGTGCAGCAACTCACACAAGCCGGCAATGATGCCGTTCGCAATTTGGCTCAACGTTACGGCGTGAGTACTGATGCAGTGACCACCCTGCTGTTCGCCGTCTCCAACGGCGGCGGCAGCATGGCTCAGTTTTATCACCAGGAGCTCGGCGGCGGCGGGCAGTGGATGCGCGGTGGCATGACCATGGTCGGCGACATGTTCAACCATGGGCTGCAGTCCTTGGTCGCCAACCTGTGCTCGGAGCTATCGAACCTGCTCAGCTCGCAACAGGTGTTCGTGCCGGCGCCGCAATCCAATGCGGGCTTTGGCGGCGGCTTCGGCAACGGAAGCAACAATTGGTGGCCCGGGGATCTGGGTAGCCCGAGCTCCAGCGGCGGTCAGAACGACTCGCGCTACGCCTACTTCCCTTCCACACAGCGGCTGGCCATCGACCGCGCCGGGCACGTCACCGTGTACGACGCCCTGGACCACCAAATCGGTGGCGTGCAGCAGCAGCAAGGCGGCTCGTACGGCTCGCTCTCGTTCACTAGCCAGTTCGGCACCTTCACCGTCGACAGCTTGCCCGTCGTGAGCTCCAACCGAGAGCCGGTGCAGAGCCAACCGATTCAGAGCCAACCGCTTCAGAGCCCGCCCTTTCAGAATCAACCCGTCCAGAACCCGCCGTTTCAAAATCAGCCCGCGCCGAGCTACGGCAATCCGCAATCGCACGACGAGATCTTGCAGACGCTCGAGCGCCTGAGCGATCTGCATCAGCGCGGCGTGCTCTCGGAAGACGAATTCCGCAGCAAAAAAGCAGATCTGCTCAACCGGCTGTGATTGTCTGCTTCAGAGGAGCTGCGCCATGAACGAGACGAGCGCGAGCTCGTCCCCGAGGCCAGCGCTCTTGCTCACCTCCACATGCTCGATCAACGGCGAAACGAGCGCCACGTGTCGCGCCGCACCGAGCTCGAGGCCCGCGGCGTCGGTCTCCGAAGGGGGGATCACGTTGTCGTGCGCGCCGTGCAGGAGGTACACGGGCACGTCCAAGTCGGCGAGGTGACCCGCGGAAGACAGCGCAGCCAGCTCGGCGTGTTGCGCTTCTAGCAGCGCATCCAAACGCGGAGCCAGGGTCTGCAGTTTGCCCGCTTCGAGCAAGTCCCAAAGCGCGTTCGCTTCGGGTGTCGTGCGCGCCTGAGCGAGCTCGCGCGCAGCTTTGCGATCCTCTTGCAGCCAGGCTTTGAACCCGGCGCGCATCGGCGCGAGATCACTCTGGGGCACGAATCGCTCCAGGTTGCCGTACACCAGCACCACGAGCCCATACTCATGCGCTTGGAGGTGCTCGACGCCGGTCGGCGTTTCGATCTCGTTGTGAATCAGAAACCGCATCACGCGGCGCAGATCATGGTGCCCGCCGACACTGGTGACGAACGACAAGCGGTCTTCGGTTTCCGGATCTTGCGCCGCAACGAGCGCCAGCCCACCCGCGAAGCTGAACCCGAGGAGTCCGACCCGCTCGCTCCGCACGTGCTCGCGATCGGCCGCCAAGTAGCGCACGGCATCCCGAATCACCCCCACGCCACTCCCGGTGATGCGATAGTCGGCGAGATCCGACAACTCGGGCGTCAGCACCGTCAGGCCGCTCTCCGCCAGACCCCGCGCGAACGGCACTAACCTGCCTTCGTCGATGCCTTTGTAGTGCACGCCATGCGCGACCACGATCCCGTCACCCCGCGGCTGGTCGGCTCGGAAGTACAGCCGCGCTCGGATCGGCCCGTGCTCGCCCGCAATCGTGAGCTCGCGCGTCGCCACCACCTTTGCACCCAAAGCTTCGACCGTCGGCTGGTGCGCCATCCGGTGGAGGAATCGAGCCGCGCGCGCATAGCGCGCCCCCGGCCCCCAACCGAGCACCACCCCCAACGCTAACCCCAAGACAACCACCCAACGCAGCCGTTGCTTACGCATGGGGCACAGCCTGACACGCCCCTAAGCGGCATTTTTGCGCTCGGACAATCTCTTACAAGGAATTACGGTTTCCTTCCCGAGCGCGGGTGCATGCCCTTTTCCCGTGGTATTCCATGGGCCGCGCGCGGGTCCTTCAGCTGAGTGCTCGCTGGCCGTATGCCAGGAAAGGACGTTCGTTTTGATTGTCGCCTGCCATGCCTGCCCGTCGCAGTACTCCGTTCCGGACGCGAAGGTGCGCGGCAAGAAGGTCCGCATCACCTGCAAACACTGCGGGGCGTCGATCATCGTGGATGGGATGGATATGCCGGCGAGCGACGTAGCTCCGCCGAGCCCGCTGCCCAAGTTCAACCCGCCTCCGCCGCTGCAGGTTCCCAGTGCTGCTGGGTTAGCCGCTCGCCAAGAAGACGTCACCTTGATCGCGCGTCCGAAGTTCGGCCAAGGCCTCTCGGTGCACGAAGAGCCGACGGTGATCGGTCAGATCCCACGTGAAGCGCTCGACTTCGAGCGTGCGTTCGCGCAGCGCACTCAGCCCCCTCCGGGTATCGATGGGCCCGCCGCGAGCGCGCCGGCCGCGGCGGCCGATAGCGAGCCGCTGCCGCGCTTCCCGTCTGGGCGACCTTCCGCGTTGCCGGAGGTGCCAGAGAACCCTCACGACGAGACCAAGCGCGCTTCGCCGCGCGCGTTCGCCCGCTCGGAGCCGCCGACTGGGCAGTTCGTTTCGGGGCCCCTGCCGCGGATTCCGTCGCCCCCGCTGGCACCTCACGTGCCCACCGTGGTGATCAAGGAAACGCGCGACGAACCCACGCTCGTATCGAGCGCGCTGCCCTCTTTGCCCTCGCCGGCAGCCGCCTTGCCGCAACGCTCGCACGCCATGCGCGTCGCGCTGATGTTGCTCGCCCTCGCCCTGGCGTCGTTTCTCATCCTGAAGCTGCGTTGAGCTGCTGGCCTTCGGCCCGCTCCACCACGCGCACTAGGATCACGGTGATGTTGTCCTTGCCCCCTCGCTCGTTGGCGAGCCCAATCAACGACTTGACTGCGTGATCGAGGTTGGGCTGCGCGCGCAGCACGGCGAGCATGTCTTCGTCCCCCAACATCTTCGGCAGGCCGTCCGAGCACAGCAAGTAGATGTCGTTCGGGCGCGGCTTGTCCACGATCAAGTCGATGGTCACGCTCGAGCCGATGCCGACGGCGCGCACCAAGCGCTGTGCGTTCGGCCCGCTGACGCCGATGGACGCCATGGTGTGGTCCTTCGTGAGCTGGCGCATCTTTCCTTGGCGGACGCGGTAGCAGCGGCTATCGCCGATGTGCCCGATGTACACGCGCTGCTTGCGGGGCGAGAAACGCGCGGCGACCAAAGTCGTGCCCATTTCCGAGAGCTCGGGGGTGCTCGCCGCGCGCGAATACACCGCTTGATTCGCGGACTGTATAGCCAGGGCCAAGTCGTGCGCGCGCCTCGGGATGGGCCGCGACGATTCGACCAAACCCTGGAACGCATTCCGTGAATAGACGTCGTTGAGCGTCTTTACGGCAAGCTCACTGGCCACGCCGCCCCCGTGATGCCCGCCCATGCCGTCTGCGACCACGAACACCGAATGCTCGCGCAGCATGAGCAAGCTGTCCTCGTTGCGCGCGCGAAAACGTCCGCAGTTGGTGTCGCCCTGCGCGGACATCAAGATCCGCGCTGCGGGCGCGGTGGGTTCGTCGATCTCGGCTTCGTCCTCGTAAATCAGGTCGACGCGCGACCGCCGCACCTCTTCGAACTCGGTCAGCTCGACGATGTTCTCTCGCTCCGGCTGGACGGGGCTGGTCGAGATCACCGTGATATCGAGATCATCCCCCTCTTCCACGAAGCGCGGCAAGCGGTGGGCATCGCTCAGCAGGATGGCGGCGCTGCTCACGCTGCGGCGGCGCTTCTTGCGCACTTGCACTTGCACGTCGGGCTCGCGCCGCTTGGCTGCCGGCGCGTGTTGCTTCTTCGAGGTCAGCAGACGCAGCAGCGCGAACGTTGCCAGGCCGAAGATCAGGGCCAGAACCGCGATTTGAATTGCGACCGCCATGAGGAACCCCGCTGCGCTCACATGGCCGCGAGCACGGCCACTTCTTCGCTGGTGAGGGCCCCGGAATACAGCCTAAAATCGTCGATTTGACCGGTCAAGTAGGGGTCAGCCGCATACACCGAGCGGCCAATCCAATTCTGCGTCGTATCGCCGAGCGAGTCCGGCCCGAAGTTCATGTCGGTTTGCTCGGCCTGCAGCACCCCGTCCAGGTAGTAACGCAGGATCGGCTGGGCGAACACGACCGCCACGTGGTGCCACTGGTTGATCGAGATCGTGGCGGTCATCATGATCTCGGGGGCGAGCGCGCCCGTGGTGCGGGTCGCGCAGCGGGTACCGAAGGTCTTGGTGTTGTCGTTCCAACCCGTGGGCGAGAAGTAAAACCACTCCGACTCACCCCCGTTGAAGTCGAACAAGCGATCCCAGGCCAAGGCTTGTGAGAGCTTGATCCAAGACGCGACCGACACTCCGTTCTTGCCCTCCAGGATGCGATTTGGCAGCTGCACGTACTGCTTTTGCGCGCCGTTGAGCGAGAGCGCACCGGAGATGTGGCCTGCAATGCCGATCGGCAGTGACAAGCCCGCCAGCGTGCCATCCTTGCCGTTGCCGGAGCTGTCCTTGGCGATCAGCGTCGTCAAGTCATCGAAGTCGTAATGAAGGACGAGGACCGCGGGCGGTAGCTCGATGACGGGGGGCTCGCCGCCGCTGCCGCCCTCTCCGGGCTCGCCGCCCATTCCTGCTTCGCCGAGCACAGTGCTGCCGCCCGAGTGGGTTTCGTTGCCTGCGCCTGCGTCGGGGCGGCCACCAGTGGTCGAGCCGCCTTCGGGCGCGCCGCCGGCCGGCCTTCCGCCGTCTTCGGAAGCGCCGCTGCCGCCACCCTTACCGCTAGTCGATGCTCCGAACAGGGAGCTCTCCGAAGGCACGGTGAGTGAGCACGCCGTGACCAGCGTGGCGGCGATGAGCCACGTGCTGAGTCGGGCTGCAGTCCTGGGTGAATGGTTGGTAGGGCTCATGAGGTGCTCTCTCGCAAAGAAGTGGGGCTCAGGGCCCCGCAGAAACAGGCCAGTTGTCGTCGCTCCAAGTCAGCTCGGAAATGCGCAAGGTGGGCACTCCGTCGTTGTCCGCGTCGTACGAGTGGTAAACGTTCCAGTACCGCTCGCCATCGCGCAGGATCGCGTTGTGACCCGGGCCGCGCCAGCGCCCTGCGCCTTGCAGTACGAGCGTGCCGCCGCCGTCACTCAGCAGCGTGCCGTCTTGATCGACGTACGGTCCAGTGATGTCAGCCGAGCGCCCCACCATGATCTTGTAGGTGCTCGCGGAACCCTGACAGCAGGCGTCGACTGATTCGAACAAGAAGTAAAACCCGTCGTGGTACTGCAAATGCGGCGCTTCCACCGCCGTGTTCGAGCGAGTCGCCAAGGAAAACAGGTCGGGCCCATCGAGCAGTCCGCCACTGTCCAGGCGAACCAGCTTCAGCCCGCTCCAAAAGCTCCCGAAGCCGAGCCAGAGCTTGCCGTCCTCGTCTTGGAACGGGTTCGGATCGATGGCATTGAAGTCCTGCGCTGGCCCGCTCGCGTTCGAGCAGTACGCGGCACCGAGATCGACCCAAGCCGTCGCCGAGCTCAGTGAGCCCTTCGTGGCATGACCGATGCAGGACTTGTTGCTGCCGAACTTCGAGGCGGCGTAATAAAGGTGGAAAGTGCCGCCGAAGAGGAGCACCTCGGGCGCCCACAGGTTGTTCGGATCGCTCGGGTCGGTGGTGGTGATCCACGACGGCTTGCTGGTAAATACTTGTCCCGCGCCGAGCCACGCTTTCAAGTCCTTGGACGCGCGGATTTGAATGCCTTGCCCGGTCGAGAACAGGTAGAACGTATCGCCGTCTTTGATGATGTCCGGGTCGTGAACGTGCGTGAACGCGCCCGAGAGCTCGAGCGTGGGCGGCTCGTTGCTCACGACTCCGGCGGTACCTCCTTGACCGCTTTCGCCTTCGTCATGCTGGCTGCGCTGTCCGGCTTCACCACCTTGTCCGCCCGCGTCCTGCCCCGCGCTCGCCGCCGTGCCCGCTTCGCCTGCGCTCGAGACGGCTCCGCCAGTTACGTCTCCCGCGCCGCCGCCTGCGTCGCCGGCAATGCCT
This sequence comes from Myxococcales bacterium, assembly GCA_040348785.1. Taxonomy (GTDB): domain Bacteria; phylum Myxococcota_A; class Polyangia; order Polyangiales; family Polyangiaceae; genus PMG-095. Next base: position 39,050 of record JBEQTH010000077.1, read on the forward strand.
GCACCACCCGCTTCTCCGGCAGCCGAGCCCGCAGCGCCGCCGCCACCGAAAGAGCTCGCTCCGGCGCGCGCCGGCGGATCATCCGAATCGGACGAACCACAGGCGGGCGCCACGGCGAGCACCGTCAGCGTCGCGGCCACCCCAATCGGCCTCAGATCGGAGCGGGCGGGGAGCTTCAATGGAAGGCCAGGTTCTTGATCTCGTCGGCCGTGTACGCGCGACAAGAGATGCGCACTTCGTCGAACGCGCCGTTGAAGTACGGGTCGGGGAAACGCGACTTGCCGAGCCAATGCTCGTTCGTGACGCCGAGCGTGGCCGGCGTGACCGGAAGCGCGCCGCTGCCTCCCACCGCGCCATCCACGTAGATCGTGGCCGTGAGCGGATTGATCACGACCGCGACGTGGTGCCACGTCGAGTCGGCCGGCAACGTCGTGGGCGAGAGCACGACGGTCTCCGTGCCCGTGATGTGGATCGAGAGCCGCATCTTCCCCGTACCCTCGCTGGGCGTGAGGAACATGAAGTTGTCGGTAGTGCCGCCGAAATCGAACAGCCGCGACCAGGGCTGCAATGTGTTCTGCTTGACCCACATCGCCACCGTCAACGAGTCCGTGCAGCCAGCAAGGGGGTTCGCGAGGGTCACGTACTGATCAGTGCCCGATAGGCTCACTGCCGCACCCAAGCGCCCCGATGCCCAAGTGGCACCTCCATTCAACGTCGCGTTGACGGCGCGCGTCGAGGTATCGTTGCTCGTCGTGCCCGCGGCATCGTCGAATGGAATGCGCGTGTAGTCGCCCTTGGGCGCTGCCAAAGTCGCGATCTCGGCGGGCGAGAGCACGCGATCGTAGACCGCGAATTCGTCCATCACGCCGTTCAAACCCGCATCGGCGTCGAACCGCGATTTCCCGAGCCACGCCGAGGTCGACAAGGGTTCCAGCTCCGACGGCGGAACGTCGACCGTCGTCGCTTCGGCTGCGGGGAAGCCATCGATGTAGATGGAGCGCTTGCCACCGTCCGCGATGGTCACGGCCACGTGTTTCCAGACGCTGACCGGCAGCAGCGTGTTGGTAGCGACGATCGCTTCGCGCGCCTGGCTGCCGCCGAAGGTCGAGAAGTGCATGCCGTCCGCGGCGTTGGGGCTCAGGTACATGAAGCGCGTATCGGCGCCCGCGCCCGTGTTGCCAAAATCGAAGATGCGACTCCAACCGGCGCCCAAGACGCCCAACTTCACCCAGGCAGCAATGGTCGTGGCCGTCACGCCCTTGAAGAGCCCGGGAGGAACCGTGACGTACGTGGTCGGCAGCAGGCCGCCCGACAGCGCTAGGCCGGCGCCGTTGCGTCCCTGGGGAGTCCACGCCGAGGCCGCGAGCGTGCCGTTCAGCCCGCTGCCCGAGCTGTCGACCGCGACCAAACCCGCGCCCTCGTCGAAGCTGTACTTGAGGATCGCGTTGACGTGCGGCCCCGTCGGCCCGCCGCCGCTGCCCGCCGCGCCACCGTCGTCTTGCATACCGCCTTCACCGGCATCGCCAGTGTTGCTCGAGCCCGCGCCGGGGTTCGCGGTTCCGCCCGCGCCCGCGCCAGGCTTGCCGGCGCCGCCCGCCTCCGAGGTGTCGCCGCCCGTTTCCGACGGTTCACCGGCGTGTGAGCTTGCACCCGCGTGGCTCGTCGCGCCGGCTTTGCCGCCTGCGCTCGAACCGGCACCTGGTTGGCTTGCGCCGGCTTTGCCCGCGTCGCTGCCGCCGTTTGCGCCGCCAGGCGCGGTGTCGTTATCCGAGCAATTGACGAGGGCGAGCACGCTCAATGAGCCTGCGACTAGAGCGACGAACTGGTGTTTCCGTAAGAGCATCACAAACACTCCGGCTTGTAGGTTTTGACGCCATCGGCATCGAGGACGTACGGGGGAGAACAATTGCGCGCCGGAGACGCAGGAACAGCCGGCTTGAACGAGGGGCGAGTGACCACTGACTTCTCGGAAGAGCGCGCCCCGTGCTTGGTGGAATCGGACTTCGAACCGTGTGACTCGGCTGCGGTTGCAGACGGTGCGTTCGGCGCGGCCAGCGGATCGAGGCGCACGCTCAGGTCGGCGTCTTGCGTCAAATCGACGTCCCGGACGCTCGAGGCATAGCCGGGTGCGCGCACTTCGATGCGTGCCTTGCGTGCGCTCGCGTCCAGATCTGCGTGCCACGGATTTTGCCCGACGGGCCTACCGTCCAGCAGGATTTCCGCTTCGACTGGCGAAGCAGCGACCTGCAATCGCACTTGGTGCTTGGCCACGGCTGGGCTCGCGGCAGCGCGTGGATCCGCCGAGCCCCCCGCGCCGAAGCGCCAGACCAGGAGCACGACGACGATTGCGGCCGCGCCGAGCGCTGCCCAAACCGGCCAGCGCGTGCGCCGAGCAAAGGGTGACTCCTCGATCCGCGAGGCCAAATGCTGTGAACGTTGCGAGGCATCGTCTTCGAACGAGATCTCCTCGATCTCGGACACCTCGAGCACGCTCTCCAAAGCGACGGCGGGCTTGCGCACTTCGGCATCGACCAGGCGTTGGCGATCGCGGCGCCATTCGCCGAACTCGGACTCCATGAAGTTGGCGAGCTCGCGCTGCTGCACGGCGCCGCCGAGCGCGGGCATGCAGTCTTCGAGCGCAACCTGCATCTCGAGCGCCGTGGCGAAGCGATCCTCGCGCTTGACGGCCGTTGCGCGGGTGATCACTTGTTCCATCTCTTCCGAGATCCAGGGGCACGCTTCGCGGATGGACGGCATTGGGCCGTTCATCAGCACTTTCATGATGTTTTGCTGCTCCCAGCCCTCCCACAGACGCCGTCTAGCGAAGGCCTCCCAGAGCATCACGCCCACCGGAAAGAGATCGGCACGCCGATCGATCGTAGTGTCGCCCAGCAGTTGCTCGGGCGGCATGTAGTTCAGCTTGCCTTTGATCACGCCGGCGCGCGTGGCGTCGGCGTCCGCCGTGCCGTGCACCTTGGCGATCCCGAAGTCGAGGACCTTTACCGCGCCTTCGTGCATGACCAGCACGTTCTGCGGTGACACGTCGCGATGCACCGCGTGTAGCGGCTGGCCGTCGTCCCCGCGCAGCTCGTGAAAGTACTGCAGGCCGGCCAAGATCTGCATGATTACGTGAACGTGCATGCGGACCGGCAAGCGGTGCTCGGTGCGCGCCACCACCTGCGAGAGCGAGACGCCCTCGACGTACTCCATCACCATGATGGGCGAGCTGGCCTCTTCCACCACCTCGAAGACTTGGACGATGTTGGGGTGGTTCAGGCGAGCGCACACCTCGGCTTCACGCCGGAATGCAGCGCGCATCTCGGGATCGCTCGCGAACGTCGGCTCCAAAATCTTGAGCACGACCAAGCGCCGCAACCCGCGCGTCGTTTTCTCGGCCAGGTACACGCGCGCCATGCCGCCGCGGCCCAGCTCGATCAACGGTCGAAACGAGTCTCCGTCCGGATTCGAGCTGCGAAAATGGCCGGAAGAAGGCTGCCCCGAGCTCGGCGCGAGCATTTCTCCGGACGCCGTTCGGCGCGGCGTGACCGCGGCCATGCTGCCCGATGAGCTGCGGCGAATGGCGCTCGGTGGCAACTCGCCAGGCGGTCTGCGCGAGCCGGGTAAGCTCATCAGAATTGGCCTCGCAGGAGCAGCTGACCGCCGTGCGCTGAAGCGTCGAACGACAAGCCTCGGTTCGACACCTGTGCACGTTGCTCACTGGCGGAGGGCCCTGCCGTGAGGAACAACACGCCGGCGAGGACCGCCGACGCCGCTCCGACGCCTAGACCGACGTCCGCGACCAAGAACTTCGTTTTCAACGAGTCGCGCGTGCCGTGCGCGGAGTCAGGGCAGCTCGGCGCGCAGTCGTCGAGCTTCTTCTTGTCAGAGCTGCCCAAGAGCGCGAAGGTCCCGAACGTACCGAAGCCGACCACCGCGATGCCCGTCGCGACCCACGCGCCCACGGGGGTGCTCTTCTCGACTGGTTGCGGCGGCGCCGCCTGGAGCGGCGCCTGCTTGACCAGCGGTGTCGGCGCCACCGGTTCCGGTTTCTTCTCGAGCGGCGCGCGCACCTCGATCAGGCGGTTCTTCTCGCCCTCTCGGACCAGCACGTCGTTGGTCAGCGTCGAATTGTCCGGCAAAACGAAGCGAAGATGATATTTGCCGGGCTCGAGCTCGATGGCGCGCCCGTCCAGGCCATCAGCCAAGAGCTGCTCGTCGGCGTAAACCTTGGCGTTGCTCACGTCCGCGCCTTTGCCGTCGATGGCCGAGAAGATCACGGACGGGACCGTGCCCTTCACTTGCTCGAGCAGCGCCGCGCACTCGGCCCTCAACTGCTCGGGACAGGTGTTGTCCGAGCCGCACGCGGTGTACAGCTGCGCGGCTTGTTTGGGGTGCCCCGCCTTGGTTTCGCGTTGCGCCGAAGCGTGCGAGGCAATGCACGCTTTGGTATCGGCAGCCGCGGTCGCAGGTGCGAGCGCGATCATCAATGGAGCCACGAGCAAAAGAGCGAGCGACGATCTCGATGATTGGTACATAGCGACAGGCCTGTTCGAGATCGTCCCGTTCGTGGACGCCGTCTCGATTTGAGGTGTTGTCGTTCGCTACGGACGCAGTCCCAAAAATTTAGGCTGGCGCGTCCCGCCAGTGCGCCGCGAGCGATGGTGTCTATTCGCCCCACGTGCGCGCGCACCGCGCGCGATTCGTGGGCTCGCCACCTCGATCGTCGTGCAAGTGCAAGTCGATCGCGCTGGCTGATCCACTCAACACCGAATCCTGCGCTGTCGCCGTGCGCTCAGCCGAGGCAAAGTGTCACGTGGCCGATGTGTGCTGACGGTTAACGCCAGCGCACAAATCAGCTGTCTCGCGCGGCGCGCGCTGTCGAACTTGCGAATCTCGCCACCCCCACGGTTGCGCGCAGCGATGCTCTAGAGCACGAGCTACAGCGAGAGCCAGTACGAATTCACCGCTCGCACCTCGTGCGTGCGCGCTTGGCCGAAGCCATCGCAAACGTGTGGAAGGGCCTGGGAAGACGGGGGGTGCTTGACAGTCCGGAGGGCCCGCGCATAGTTTGCGCACTCGCCGTGAGCTGCATCGCCCGTTTCTCGCTCCTTTCCCTCCTGCTTCTTAGCAGCGCGGGAGAGGTGTGAACACGCAGCAATCAGCCTGAAGCGTTCACTTCCTCCTCCCGCAACCGCTGCGGAGAGGATGAAGCGCGTGCATCGTCACTCTCCGGAGCCCAACTCCAGAGCATCCGATGTCCTTCGACCCTTCGCGTTACCGAGCCCCTGACCGCGTACACCTGCCCGACCGAAAGTGGCCCAATCGCGCGCTCGACCGAGCGCCCACTTGGTGCAGCGTCGACCTGCGCGACGGTAACCAAGCCCTGCCCGACCCCATGGGGCATGAGCGAAAACGCGCGCTTTTGCGGCTGCTCTTGGCCGTGGGCTTCGAGCAAATCGAGCTCGGCTTTCCTTCGGCCTCGCAGACCGATTTCGACTTCATTCGCTGGGTGATCGAGAGCGGATTGCTCGCCGATCGGGTGATTCCGCAGGTCATCACTCAGGCGCGCGAACCGCTGATCGCGCGCACCTTCGAATCGATCGTAGGTGCCAAACGCGCGATCGTGCATTTGTACAACTCCACCTCGGAGCTGCAACGCCGCGTCGTATTCGGCAAGTCGAAGCGCGAGATTCTGGAGCTGGCCGTGCAGGGCACGCGCTGGGTCAAGGTGCAGGCTCGAGCCCTGCGCGGCACCGAAGTGACGTTTCAGTATTCACCCGAAAGCTTCACTGGCACAGAGCTCGACTATGCGCTCGAGGTCTGCGAAGCCGTGGTCGAAGCTTGGGATCCGACGCCTGAGCGGCCGATGATCCTCAACCTGCCGACGACGGTCGAGATGACCACGCCCAACGTGTATGCCGACCGCATCGAGTGGTTCGACCGCTACTTGAAGCGGCGCGACAGCGTGATCCTGAGCTTGCACACGCACAACGATCGCGGAACGGGCGTGGCTTGCGCCGAGCTTGGCTTGCTCGCGGGCGCGACGCGCGTCGAAGGCACGCTGCTCGGTAACGGCGAGCGCAGCGGCAACGTGGATATCGTGACCTTGGCGCTGAACCTGTACTCACACGGCGTCGACCCGGGGCTCGTTTTCGAGAATCTCCCGGAGCTGGTGCGCATCGTGGAAGAGACCACGAAGCTGCCCGTACACCCGCGCCATCCCTACGCAGGAGAGCTGGTGTTCACCGCCTTCAGCGGCTCGCATCAAGATGCCATTCACAAGGGCCAGAAAGCGATGGAGGCTGGTGATGGTCGCATCTACGAAGTGCCCTATTTGCCGATCGATCCGGCCGACGTGGGCCGCGGCTACGAGCCGGTGATCCGCATCAATAGCCAATCGGGCAAGAGCGGCATCGCGCACGTGTTGGAGCGTGACTTCGGCCTGAGGCTACCGCGTGCTTTGGCCATCGAGCTGAGCCGCGAAGTGCAGCTGCGCACGGACGCGAGCGGCGAAGAATTCTCGGCGGAATCCACCCTCGCCCTGTTCAAGAGCGCGTACGCCGACGCCCCCGGAACGCTGGCCTTCGAAAGCGCGCATGTCGATCGCCAAAGTGACGGCTCGCGTTGCAAGGTCACGGCAAGGCTCCAGCTGCGCGGCGCGTCCCTGGAAGTGCGCGGCATTGGGGCAGGGCCGATCGAAGCATTCGTCGCCGCGCTCTCCCATTGCGTCGAAGCTCCCCTCGAGCTGATCGACTACTCCGAGCACGCAGTGAGCGAAGGAGCGGCGGCGCGCGCCGTCGCGTACGTGAGCCTGCGCACGCCTACGTCGCCCAAGCCACAGTACGGCGTGAGCGAGCACGAAGACGTCGTGCTCGCGTCGTTCCGAGCCATCGTCAGCGCTTACAATCGGCTCGCGCTTCGCGGTTGACGATTGTCGCCACCACCGCGCGGCGTTTACGGCGCCGTGCGCGGTGTAAACGCCGCAGCCACCGGTCGTAAACGCGGCGCGAGGTGCACATAAACGCACTATCCGACTCGAACGGATGGCACGTAGTTCCTCGCTTGGCCGAAGCGCGTTGATGTTACTCTCGCTCCCAATATGCGAACTGCGGCGTATTCGGTTGCGCTCTCGGCGGCGCTCGTCTTGGTGTCGACCTCCGCGTGGGCACAGAGCGACGAGCAACGCGCGAATGCACGCGCTTTGGCGGATCAAGGGGTGCAAGCCTTCTCCGAAGGGCGTTGGCAAGATACGGTCGACCTGTTCGATCGCGCCGAAGCGCTGATCGACGCACCGACTCATTTATTGTACAGCGCCCGCGCGCACGCCAAGCTGCACCATTACGTGAAAGCTCGGGAGCTGTACTTGCGCATCAGCCGTCAGCAGCTCACTGCCGACGCTCCGCGCGCCTTTCGCAACGCGCAGACGAGCGCCAGCGACGAGCTCAAAGAGGTCGAGCCTCATATCGGTCAGCTGACGATCTCGGTGCGCGGCGTCGACCCCAAGCTCGCCAAGGTGACGATGGACGGTGCGGCCGTGCAGAGCGTGCTCATCGGTGTGGCCCGGCCGATCGATCCGGGAGAGCACCAAATCCAAGCGGAAGCGCCGGGGTTCTCCGCGCAAGGCAAAAAGGTCAGCGTCGACGATGGCGGTAAAGCGAGCGTGATGCTCGAGCTCGTTCCTGGCCGCCCAACCTCGGATGCGGTAAAGCTGCCAGTCGCTTCGATCCCTGCCGGCAAGCCTACGCCGCCTCCGTCCGCGAGCGAGCCGCGCACGTCGGACAGTCCCCGCACCGACTCGGGCACCGCAGAGCACCAGGACCCCAAGAGGATTGCCGCTTACGTCGCATTCGGCGTCGGCGTGGTCGGGCTCGGCGCGGGCACCGCGTTCGCGTTGAGCTCGGCGAGCAAGCGCTCACGGGCGGACGACGAGTTCGAGCAATGCGGCGGCGCCGCGGCTTGTACGAACGACAACCCGCTCTCTTCGCAAGTCTCGTCGCTCGATCACTCGGCGGCCTCGGCCAAGACGCTCAGCATCGTCGGGTTTGCGACGGGCGTGGTCGGGGTCGGCGCGGGCGTAGTGTTGTTCGTGCTCAGTCGTCATCGTGAACCAGCCGCGAACGGCCTCACGATCACGCCACAGCTCGGGCTCGGCAGCGTTGGCCTCGAAGGGACCTTTTGATGAACCGCAGCTCGCACAGCATGAGGTGGATCGCGCTTTTTCAGCAGCTGATGCGACGCATCGGCTTGCTCGTAGTGGTGCTGGTGCTGCCCGTGGGCGCATGTACCAGCGGCGCCGGCGATCTGGAACAGGCCAAGGGCGAAGAGCCGGTGGCCGCGGTCACGCAAGCCATCTGTAACGCAGGCGGTTGCCCGGCATGCCAGGCATGCATCAATAGCTTCTGTGAGATCCAACCCGGCAACGGGTGCTCGGGCGGGATCTGTGATTCCGGCGGCAAGTGCTGCTCGGGTTGTTTGAACGGTTCGGACACGTGCATCACCGGCAACACCACGGCTGCGTGCGGCAAGGGCGGGGTTTGTCAGACCTGCAATACCGCCGGCGCCTGTCAAACGAACGTGTGCTCCAACGGCACGTGCACCACGCCGAGCGTCACGAACAACACGCCGTGCACGAACGGCAAATGCTTCAACGGCAGCTGTTGCACTGGTTGCTGGAACGGCACGACGTGCTTTGCCGGCACCGAGGCCTCGGCGTGCGGCAAAGGGGGCGGCACCTGCTCCAACTGTAACACCGGCAACGAATGCGTCATCGGCAGCTGCGCGAGCGACGGCACCTGCACGAGCATGCCGGCTCCACCGGGCACCAGTTGCTCGAACGGCACGGGCAAGTGCCAAGCCGGCGCTTGCTGCACGGGTTGCTGGGACGGCACCACCTGTCAATTGGGCACGAGCAATGGCGTGTGCGGCAAGGGCGGTATTGCCCGCGCCGCCTGCACCGACACCAATCCGTGCACGACCGACAGCTGCACGACCGGCGTGTGCACGCACCCTGCGGCCGCGCCGGGAACCACGTGCGCCGACGGCAACCCGTGCAACGGCGCCGAGACGTGCACGGGGACCGTGTGCACCCCCGGCACGCTGCTCAGCTGTGACGATCAGAAGCCGTGCACGGACGACTCGTGTAACCCTGCGACCGGCTGCGAGCACAAGGACAATGACTCCAACACCTGCAGCGACGGTAACGATTGCTCGACCGGCGACCACTGCGCGGCCGGCGTGTGCATGCCGACGAGCGGCCCGAACTGCAACGACATGAATCCGTGCACGAGCGACGGCTGCGACGTCGCCACCGGCAAATGCCAAAACGAAAAGCTCGCCGACACCGCGAAGTGCGACACGGGCAACAAGTGCTTGCAGGGCCAAACGTGCACGGATGGCAAATGCGGCGGAGGCACGCCGCTCGATTGCGATGACGGCAAGACCTGCACCACCGACAGTTGCGATCCCGCGGTCGGCTGCATGCACAGTAAGTGCTCCGCCACGGGCGACGCGGGCGCGACGAGCAGCGACGCCGGAACCGGCAACGAAGAGGCAGGCGCGCCCGGCGAAGCCGGCACGACCGGTGAAAGCGGAGCGGCCGGCAAGGGCGGCTCAGCTGCGCGTGCGGGTGCTGCCGGCAAAGGCAGTAGTGGCGACGGCACCGCAGGCAGTGACGTCGGCGAGGGCGGCGCATCGAACCTGTACGTGCGCAATCCCGGAGGCTGCTCGTGCCGCATTGGCGCACCGGGTGACCCTTGGAGTCGCGCCGTTGCGCTGCTCGGCGGAGCCGTCGTTGCGCTCGTGCTCGTCCGCCGTCGAGCCCGCCGGATCTCACGGCGTCTGTCGCGTCTGTCGCATTAACCGGAAACGGTGTGCCAGGTCGTGCCACTCCGGGTTCCGCCAGCTCTCTAATTTCGGCCGAAATCCGGCAAGCAGCGTCTGGCATGCTTGATGCTCGATCGGGGGCATGTTCAACGCTCGGTGGGTGGGACAGGCGTCAGCGAGCAAGGTGAACGGTTTCGAGCGCAGCGCGGGAAGCGTGGCGGTGAAGCTTGGCTGCCGCGTCGCGCTGCTTTGCGCCCCGTTGTTCGCGTGCTCCAGCTCGGATCCCAAGACGCCCACCCCGCTCGCTCCGGACCCAGCCGTCGAAGTGCCGCTTCAGCCGTCGGCGTCCGCGACCGAAGAGCTCGGGCGCTTGCAAGCCGCTCTCTCTGCACAAGACTCGTTGGATGCGTCTGGGTTCGCTAGTCGGACCGAAGTGCCCTTTGCCGCGCTCGGCTCCTATGACCCGAGTGCCGCTCCGGGAGTGGACCTAATTCAGGCCTCGTCCCTGGCTTTGAACGAGCGGGAGCTCGCGGCGCTGTCGAAGCACGGCTTCGTGATCTCCGGCGCGCGCCCGTTTCCCACGTTCGGCTACGGGTACGCCAGCATCTACGCGCAAGATCTGCCGCTGTACGTTTCGGCGGATTCGATTTTCGAAGCGGTGCACTCGTCTTACGACGAGATCCTGCGCTACTTGGAGCAAGCTTCGTTGAGGCCAAAGCTCGACTCCCTGTTGCAAGGCATGGCGTCTGCACTGGCCGATGCCGACTTCGAGCCGGACGTGCGCGCGGGCAGCGACGTGTACCTGAGTGTTGCGCGGAGCTTGCTCGCGGGTAAAGTCGTCGCCGCCCTCGACTCCCAAAACGACGCCAAGGTGCAGCAACTCTACGCCTCCGCCGGCGCCGCGAGTGGCACCCGCAACGTCGAGCTCTTCGGCTTGGACCGCGAGGTCGATTTCTCCCAATTCAAACCGCGCGGTCACTACGCGGGCGATCCAGAGCTGGAACACTACTTTCGCGCGCTGATTTGGCTGGGCCGCATCGAGCTGCGCATCATCGATATCGACGAAACCGGCACCGCGAAGTTCCGGCGCGAGCAGCTGCAGGGGGCCGTCGCATTGCGCCAGCTCATGACCAAGCTCGAGCGCGCCACCTGGGACCAGGTGGACGCGGTGATCACCGGCTTCGTCGGTGAGCACGACGACATGACCCCACCGCAAGTAGACGCGCTGCTCACCGGGCTCGGCGTCGACGGTGTCAGCGCTCTGAGCGCGATCTCCGACGCCGATCTGGCACAAGCGGTGATCGATGGCGGCTACGGCGCGCAGCGCATCGCGAGCCAGATCGTGAAGAGCGGTCCTCATGCGAAGACGTTGCCCTTGGCCCGTAGCTTCGCGCTTCTGGGTCAGCGCTACATTCTCGACAGCGAAGTGTTCTCCAACGTGGTGTACGATCGCGTGCTGCATCCCGATACTCCAGCGCGCCTGCTCCCCAATCCGCTCGATGTCGCCTATGCGGCGCTCGGCAACGACCAAGCCGGCATGCTGCTCGCCCCAGAGCTCGAGAAATATCGCTACGCCCCGGAGCTCGCGGACATGCGCACGCTGGCCGATGCACACGGGGACGATTACTGGCAGGGCAGCCTGTACAACTCATGGCTCGCTGCCCTACGCACTCTATCTCCGGCGAAACTGGACCAGGCGGCGAGCCTCGGTTTGCCGAGTGTCGCGGCCACGGACGCTTGGGGACGGCGCCTGCTCGACACTCAGTTGGCGTCTTGGGCCGAGCTGCGTCACGACACCCTGCTCTACGCCAAGCAGTCCTACACAGGGGGTGCCTCGTGTAGCTTTCCGACCGCGTATGTCGAGCCGTATCCGGAATTTTTCGCGGCGCTCGTGGCATTTGCCGAGCGCGGCCAAGCGCTCGCCGAATCACTGCTCGCCAAATACGATGCGGTCGGACCATACTTCAAACGGCTCGCCGAAACGGCCGCTACCTTCCGTGACATGGCGCAAGATCAACGCGATCGGAAGCCGCTCAGCGCCGAGCACTTGGCGTTCGTGAACCAAAAGGTGCACGTCACTTCCCAAGGCTGCGGCGGCCCCGACGCCGCCGATGGTTGGTACGGCAGCCTATTCTTCAATAGCCTCAAATCGGCCGAATACGACCCAACGATCGCTGACGTGCACACCCAGCCAACGGACGAAGCCGGCAATGACGTCGGCCGCGTGCTGCACGTCGGCACCGGCATGCCCGAGCTGATGGTCGTCACCGTCGACGGCTGCGACGGCGCCCAAGCGTATGTTGGCCTCGCCTCCAGCTACTACGAGCACGTCACGGACAACTACGAACGTCTGACCGACAGCGAGTGGAGCACTCTCCTGCAATCGAGGCAGCCACGTCCAAGCTGGCTGCCAGGCGCGTTCGTTTCCCAGTAGGGGCCGCCCGTTCCTGCCGGTACGGGTCTCCGCAGCGTTCAAAAAAGAGATTGATGTCGAGGCGGCACGAGGCAGGTGGGCGCCCGCTCGACGCGCACTGCACCTCACACGAAGGCTCCAGGTGCCCGCTGTGCGTTCAGCGTGTCGCTTCCAGCGCGCCCAAGAGCCGCGTCGAATCAGTGACGAAACCGAAGCACTTCTTCACGTTGAAGATCGTGGCCTCCGTGCAATACGCGGGCGAAGTGGTGGCGCAGCAATCGCTGACGAGCACGCAGCCGTAGCCAAGGAAGTTTGCGTCTTGCAGCGAGCAGAGCACGCATTGGTCCGTGTTCACGCCCGCGAACAAGACACTGCGCACTTGCAGGTTCTTCAAGATGCCGTCGAGGGGCGTCTCCCAGAAACCACTGATGCGGTACTTATCGACGCGGTAATCGGCCGGGTCGGGCACGAGCTCGTCGACGAGCGCGGCCGCCCAGCTATCTTTCTCCAGCACGTGCGCGCCGGAGCCCGGCAGGGGATCGCCCAGGCCAACCCCCTGGCCGTGCGGTTTGTACAAATGGATCTGATTGGGCGGCATGTTGCCGAGGTCCGGGCGATTGCCCCAATTGACCCAGATGATGTGCGCGCCCGCTTGGCGCAGCTTGGGCACCAAGCGGCGCAGGGGCTCGATTGGCGCGCGATCGGGCGTGTAATCGACGCCCAGGTGATCGACCCAGCCGTCTTTCGCACAAAAGTCATTCTGCATGTCGATCACGACCAACGCGGTGCGTTCGAGATCGACCGTCACTTGCTGCGGCTCCGCGTCGAACTTGAGCGGGCGCGGTGGGGCGAGGGGCACGGACATGTCCACGTGCTCGCGATTCACGAGCCAGCGCTGTCCGCGCGCCAGGCCGAGGGGATGATGAGTAGGCTTACTTTGCGTCATGACATGACTCCGAGTTGAACGCGCTGAGCCGCGCGCAAAAGGGCACGATCGGCGCGCCGTGGGCCGAGCAACGAAATTCCGAATGGGCAGCCGCGCACACTGGCCAAGGGCAAGCTGAGCTGCGGCGAGCCGCTCAAGCTCGCGAGCGAATTCAGGCTCAGCGCGCGCCCGGTGTACTGCTCGAGCGCGTCGTCGGATTGGCCGCGTAGCGGGGCAGCTCCCGGCGCACTCGGCAGTACCAACCACGCCCCCGACGCGAGCAGCGCAGTCAGCCATGCAACGAGCGAGCTGCGATTGACCTCTGCGCTCGGCCCCGCGCTCGCTTCCGTGCCGAGCATCCAGCCAATCCGGCGCGCTATCAACGACCCAAACTGCGGCCGCTTTTGCTCGAGCCAGGCGCGATGAATCCCCGACGCTTCCAAGTTCTGCAGCGTCAGGTACGTGGAGAGCCAAGTGGACGGTTCAGCGACGTCTGCAGCAATGCTCTGCCATTCCAGCGGGAGACCCAAGTCGTTCGCCAGCGCAGCGGCGCCGTGCTCGAACACCGCCGTTGCGTCTCCGTCGACGAACCCTTGCAAATCGCGAATCGCGATCAGCGCGCGCGGCTCGGGCAAATCCAAATCCGGTAGCAGCACGCCGCACACGCGATCGATCACGCTTGCCTGGCGCGCGAACACGCCCACCGTATCGAAGCGCGGCGCGAGCGGCAGCACGCCGTCACTCGAAATCAGCCCGTGCGAAGGCCGAAATCCGAACAGCCCGGTGTGGCTCGCCGGCACGCGGACCGAGCCGCCCGTATCCGTGCCGAGCGCAAAATCAGCCTGCCCGAGGGCCACCACGCTCGCCGACCCCGATGAAGAGCCGCCCGGCACACACTCCGGTGCGCGCGGGTTCTCGGGCGTTCCATAGTGCGCGTTCTCTCCGGTCAGGCTGAGCGCAAGCTCATCAGTCTTGGTGAGCCCAACGAGATTGGCGCCCGCCTCCAAGAGCAGGGACGTCGCGCGCGCGGTGTGCTCTGCGGGCGCATGGCTCTCGAGCCACAACGGATTACCGTAACAAGCGCGCTCACCCTCGAGGTTGAAGACGTCCTTCACCGCGAAGTCGAGACCCGTGAGCGGGCCACGCGCAGCGCCGAAGCGACGCGGACGGCGCGCGTGCTCACAGAAGCCGCTCTTGGATGTCCCAATCACGTCAATGACTCCCGCGGCTGAAAGGGAGCGTCAGTGCCGCGGGGGCGCGACTGCGGCGCACGAGACCCGTGACCGCTAACAACGCGAGTACGTACGGCAGCATCACGAGCACCGCCGTCGGCAGGGGCACTCCCAACGCTGGCAACAAGAACTGCAGCGCCGCAGCAGAGCCGAAAAGCAAGCATGCCGCCAGCACCTGGAAGTTGCGCCAACTGCCGAGAATTACCGCCGTCACCGCGAGATAGCCCGCGCCGTTGGTCATGCCTTCAGTGAAGGTGCTGATCGAGCTGACCGAGATGAAGCCGCCCGCGAGGCCAGCGCAAGCACCGGTGTACAGCACGCACGATACCCGCACGCGCATTACGGACACCCCAGCTTGATCGGCCGCGCGCGGATTCTCACCCACCGCGCGCAGCTCGAGCCCGAAGCGGGTACGCTCGACGAGATAGTACGTCCCAGCTACGACGACGAACGCCAAGTACACGAGCGGCGTTTGCACGAACAAGGCCGAGCCCAAGAACGGCAGCTTGGACAAACCCGGGATGGCCCAGGCCTGGAACGACGGAATCACTTCACGCGAAAGCCCGCCGAACACCTCACGATACAGGAACGTGGTCGTGCCCAGCGCGAACAAGTTGAAGCCGATGCCCGACACCAATTGATTGGCCTTCAGCCGGACGCTGAGCACCGCCTGCGCCGCCGCTATCACCGTGGCCGCGAGCACGAGCGGCGTGGACAGCCGCAGCGCAGAGCCCAAAAACACCGGTATTGATTCGATCATTGGGGAGCCCTCGCCAAGTGCGCCGCAGCGGCCACCGAGATCACGATCAGACCCTGGCAAATCACGACCACGGCCGAAGGCACCGAAGCGCTGATCTCCATCGCCAAGCCGCCCGAGCGCAAGCACCCGAAGAGCAGCGCAAACGCAAGCACCGATAGTGACGAGCCGCGCGCCAATAGCCCCACGACCAGCCCATCGAAGCCGTAACCCGAGGAGAAGCCCGCGGTGAGGTAATGCTGGTCACCCTGCACCATCACGGCACCCGCGAGCCCGCCGAGCGCACCGCTTGCCGCCATCGCCGCACACACGAACGCGCTCACCGACAGTCCTGCTCGCCGCGCCGCGCGCGGATTTTGCCCCACCGCGAGCAACTCCAACCCGAGCCGTGAGCGACGCAAAAAGACCGTCACTGCTACTGCCGCGCCGATAGCGAGCAACACACCTGCGTGCAGCGGCAGGCCCGAGCTCGGCAAGAGCAGCGGCAGCTCGGTGTTGCTCGGGATCGGCAATGACTCCGGCAAAGTGGAGGAGCTCGTGACTGGTTGCCGGAGCAGCGCTTCGGACTGCACCGAGCCATAGACCAATTGCAGCGCGATGAAGCTGAGCAGGAGGCTCGTAATCACCTCACTGCTGCCGCGTTTGGCCTTGAGCACTCCGGCAATGGCGCCCCACGCGGCACCGGCCAGTGCGCCCAGCAACAACGGGAAGAGATACGCGAGCGGCCCGGGCAAATGGCTCGCTCCGAAGTAGAGCGCGCTCGCCGTCGCGGTAATGCCGCCGACTGCAATTTGCCCCTCTCCGCCGACATTCGTCAGGTTGCCGCGCTCGGCAAGCACGTAGCCGAAGCCGACCAGCGCAAGCGGCACGCCGCGGGTGAGGGAAGCCACGAGCGAGTAGCTCGAGCCGGCGATGCCGTCCCAAAACGCGCTCAGCGCTTTCGCCATCGGCACCCCGGTCAGGCCAATCAAGAGCAAGCCAATGCCCAGCGCAAAGCCGAGCGCCAAGAGCGGCAACGCGCCTGGCACTGCCGCGACGCGCGCAGCGCGCCCGCGATTCAACGCAATACTCGTCATGACGGTTCCTCGTTAGAAAGCGTTTGTCCCGACATCAGGCGCCCCACCGCCTCTTGTTGCTCGCTGCCGCCCGGCACTTCCCCGATGATGCGGCCGCGATAAATCACCAGCACACGGTGTGCGACCGCGAGCAGCTCATCGAGCTCACTCGAGACCAAGAGCACACCCACGCCGCGCTCACAGACCCGGCGAATCGCGGCGTACACGGCTTCGACCGCGCCGACGTCCAAGCCGCGCGTGGGTTGCGCCGCCAACAAGCAGCGCAACGGATTGAGCGACAGCTCGCGCGCCAGCACGACCTTTTGCTGATTGCCGCCCGAAAGCTCGCTCATCTTGGAGCGCGCCGTGCCGCGCACGTCGAAGGCTTCGAGCCGCTTCGTGGCTTCTTTATCGAGCCGCGCGCGATCGAGCAGCCCGAACCGAGAGAAAGGCCCGAGCTCGCTCAGGAACAGGTTCTCGGCCACGCTGAGCCCAACGTGACAGCCGACGGCGTGGCGATCTTCGGACACGCAACCCAAGCCAAGCTTCGTCAGCGCGCGCGGCGGCGCGCCAGCGACGTCTTGGCCGGCGAGTGTGAGGCGGCCCGCGCTGGGCGTGAGCATGCCGGAGAGCACCGCGCACAGGTCGCTCTGCCCGTTGCCCTCGACCCCCGCGAGCCCGACGATCTCGCCGGGGTGCACCTCGAAGCTGACGTTCAGCTTTTGCACGCCGTCATCACCGTCGACAGTGAGCGCTTCGGCGCGCAGCACCGGTTCTGCGCTCACGCTGGCGCGCACACCGCTCGACTGAGCCGAGAGCGGGCTCACTTCACGACCCACCATGGAGCGCACGAAGCGGCCGACCTGAGCCGACTCGAACGGCGCGCTGTCGACCACCCGGCCACGGCGTAGCACCGACACATGATCCGCGACGGCCTCGATTTCTGCCAACTTGTGAGTCACGAGCAGCACGGCGCAGCCGCTCTGCGCCACGCTACGACAAATCTCGAGCAAGCCATGCACCTCACGCGGCGGCAGCACCGCGGTCGGCTCATCCAACACCAGCAAGCGCGGCACGCCCAGCAAGCACTTCACGAGCTCCGCGCGCTGCCGCTCGCCGACCGACAACCGTTCGACGGGACGGACTAGGTCCAGCTCGAAGCCGAATTGCGCCGAGACCTCACGAATCCGCGCGCCGAGCGCGGCTTTGCCGAATTTGCGGCCGGCCGCGCTTAGCTGCAGATTCTCCAGCACCGTCATGTTGCCGACCAGCGAGAAGTGCTGGTGCACCATGGCCACGCCCGCTTCGAGCGCGTGCGCCGGACCGCGCGGCTCGAAGCGTTCGCCGAGCAACTTGAGCTCGCCCGCATCCGCACGATGCACGCCGAAGATCAGGTTGCACAGCGTGCTCTTGCCCGCTCCGTTCTCGCCGAGCAGGCAATGAATCTGCCCCTCTTCGAGCTCGAAGCTCACGTCGTCGAGCGCGACCAAGCTGCCGAAGCGTTTGCTCAAACCGCGCGCGTCGAGTAACGCGCGCGGCCTGGGTCGCGGGCTTTCACTGAAGGTGGGCGGAGTGCCGATTAATGCTGCGCTGGCCATGGGGTTTGCCTTTGCCGAATAGCGAGGGGCTCCAGAGCCACCTCAGCTATCGAGCGTCTTGATCTTCCCGGACAAGATGTCCTTCTTGATTTCCTCGAGCTTTCCGAGCTGCTCCGGGGTCAAACCGCCGCACACCTTCATGTCCGAGCTGCTGGGGCCCATGGCCAAGCCAAACGGCTTGAACTCCGCCTTCCAGGTGCCGGCCGCGTACTGGTCCACCGCGTACTGTAGCTGGGTGCCCACGCCGGTGATGCTGTACGCGACGTACAGCGGGTCGGTGCCGCAGCGGTCGGTGTAACTCCCGATGATGTGCGTGCTCTTCTCGCGCGCCGCCTGTTCCATGCCGCGCAGACCCAAATTCAAGATGTGGTAGTGCACGTCCGCGCCCTGCGCGATGGCCGCGAGCGTCGCCTCTTTGGACTTCGCCACGTCGTCGAAGTCACCCGTGTACGCTTCGAAGTATTTGATCTTCGGATTGATGTAGCGCGCACCATTGCCGAACTCTTTGCCCGCGTTGACGATGGCCGGGATCTCCATGCCGCCCACGTAGCTCACTCCACCCGTCTTGGAGAGCATGGCCGCCGCGGCGCCCGCGACGAACGCGATCTCCGCCTGACGCACGTCATATTGGGCAACGTTCTCGTCTTGGCTGCCCTTGTTGCCGCCCACGACCGAGAACTTCACTTTCGGAAAGTGCTTGGCGACTTTGCGCACCGAGGCTTCCGTCTGCCCGCCCACGCCAATTACGAGCCCGCTCTTGCCCGCGAGCATGGTGAGCGCTTGCTCCATGTCCGCGAACTTCACGTTCTCGACGTATTCGATCTTCACCTTGCCGGGGTACTTGGCTTCGGCGCGCGTGAGCCCGTCGTACCCGGACTCCATCCAGCCCTTGTCGGACTTGGAGCCCGGGATCAGCACGCCCACAGTAAGCGGCTCGGCCGCGGGCGCTTTCACGTCCGAAGTGGTCGGCTTCTGGAGCTCCGAAGCTTGGGATGATTTGTTACACGCGCTGCCGAGCGCGAGCAGAGCGAGCAGACCGAGGCCAGCGAGCGTGCGCTGAGCGTTCCAAAGATTCATGGCGATTCTCCTTCAGGTGCCGGGGGGCCGGCGGTGTGATGTTGAGTCAGTAAACGTTTACTTACTGTTTGGGCGGTGTTTCGTGCGCTCGGAAACGTGTCGAGCGCTCCGCCCCGGTGATCGAAATGAGCGCCGGCTATGAGCCCAGCGCTTGGCCGTCTTTGCGAGGATCGGAACCGGCGCAGTAGCCGCCGGGGACACGTTGAATGACTTGCGCGCCGCCAAACAGCAGCGTGTCGGGATCGCTCACGAGGCGATGGCCGCGCGCGCGCAACCCTTGCTCCACGCAATGCGCAAGCTCGGGCTCGAGCGCTACTTCGGACCCTTCGCCCACGTACCAGCGCGGGGCGTCGCACAACGTCTGTGGATTCTGCGCATGCAGCACGCTGCGCAGTACGAGCTGAACGTGCCCTTGCGGCTGCATGTGCCCGCCCATCACGCCGAAGCTGAGTGATGGCTCACCGCCACGCAGCAAGAAGCCGGGCATGATCGTGTGATACGGCCGCATCCCACCTTGCACGCGGTTCGGATGATCGGGCTCGAGCGAGAAGCCGAGCCCGCGATTTTGCAAGCTGATGCCCGTGCCCGGCACCACGACTCCCGAGCCAAAACCCAGATAATTCGACTGAATCAGCGACACCATCTTGCCCGTGCGATCGGCGGTGGTCGCGTACACCGTGCCATGGTCGCGCGTCGGACCCGGCTCGTGCGGCTGCGCGCGGCCCAGCTGGATGCGCGCGGCGAGCGCCGCCAAGCGCGACTCCGAGAGCAACTCCGTTAGCGAGAGGCGCATCCGCCGCTCATCGGCGACGTGGCGCCGGCAATCGGCGAACGCCAGCTTCATGGCTTCGATTTGCACGTGCACACTGTCCACGTCCTCGGGGGCGCGGTCCGCCTCGGCGCGGTGCTGCAAGATGCCGAGCGCGAGCAACGCCGCGAGCCCTTGGCCGTTCGGCGGCAACTCACACAAGCGCGTATCGCGAAAGCCGACGCTGAGCGGCTCGACCCAATTGGCTTCGTGGCGCGCCAGATCATCGAAGCTGAGCACCGCGCCCGCGCGGGCCGCCGCATCCGTCATGCGCCGCGCCAGCTGTCCCTCGTAGAAGTCACGCCCCGTGCTCGCGCCCACCGCAGATAGGGACTCACCCAAATCCGGCAAACGGAACCACTCGCCAGCGCGCGGGCTACGCCCTTCCGGCAAAAAAACGCGCTGAAACTCGGGAAAGTTGCGGAAGCGCTCCGGCGCGCGGGCCCACAGCGCGGCCATCTTCGGCAGCACTGGAAAGCCGTGCAGCGCATACCCAATCGCGGGCTCGAGCAAGCGCGCGAAGGGCTCACTGCCAAAGCGCTGCCAGAGCGCTGCCCAGCCGCTCACCGCGCCCGGCACCGTGACCGAATCCCAACCCAGCTCCGGCATGCGACGCAAGCCAGCGAAGCGCTCCGGCGACCAGGCCATCGGCGCGCGCCCCGAAGCGTTCAAGCCGTGCAGCTTGCTGCCGTCCCAAACCAGTGCGAACAAATCACCGCCCAAGCCATTCATCGTGGGCTCGACGACGGACAGCGTGGCCGCAACTGCAATCGCCGCGTCGATCGCATTGCCGCCGCGTTCGAGCACGCTCATCCCCACCTGCGCTGCCGCGGGATGAGACGTGGCCACGGCTTGCCGCCCGAGCACGGGCTGGCGCAACGAGCGGTATGGCTGGTCGAAGGACAACGGTAAGGTGCTCGGCATCTGAAAACCTCACAAGGGACTTGCGTAACGCCCTTGGTGAAGCGAGAGTGCCAGCACTCAACTGATAAGTAAATACTTACTTACTATGTTAACGGAATGTTTCGTCTCGCGATCCACCGTAAAAGTGAGCGAATCGCAACGAGCGAGCCAAACCATGAATGATTTTTTTTTAGCCCCCGCTGTTCGCCGAGCGCGCCCCACCGCGCCCGCGATCCTGCACTTCACGTCGCCACGCGCCGCGCGTGCGAGCGACGACTCACTCTGCTGGACGAGCAGCGCCGCGCTCGAGGAAGCGCGTCAGCATCTGATCGGCATTCTTCTTTTGCTCGGCCTGCCACGCGGGCTCGAGCAAATCAGTCCGAAACAGAACGGACAGCGTGTGCGCATTCGAGCGATGAAAATAGCTGAGCGCGACCATGGTCACGTACAGCTGCAAGGGATCGATGCCGGAACGGAACACGCCCTCTTCCACGCCGCGCTCGAGCAAGCGAGCGATCAGCTCGATCAACGGGGATGCCACGATCGGCGCCTTGGACGAACGGCGCAGGAAGCGCGCGCGCAACAAGTTCTCGCCGCTGAGCAACGGAATCAGCTCCGGGTGCGAGCCGAAGTGCGCGTGAATGAAAGCGAACAGCTCGAGCATGCCCGTGAGCGGAGCCACGTGGTCGACCTCGAGCTTCAGCTCTTCGCGCCGCAGCTCCCCCAGCACGTGCTCGAGCACGCTGACGTAGAGCCCGTCCTTGTCCTCGAAGTAGTGATAAATCATGCGCGGGTTGGAGCGAGCGCGCTTGCAAATCGCGTCCACCCGCGCCCCGCCGTAGCCCTTGAGCGAAAACTCGTGAATGGCGGCTTGCAGAATGCGCTGGCGCGTCGCATCCGGGTCGCGCTTGGCGCGGGACTTGGCCGGGGCGCGCGCGGGGCTGGTCGGGGCAGCGCGCGGACGGGCGGGCTTGGCAGAATCAGAACGCATTACAGGAGGTCAGTAGCATGAAGCGGCCAGATTGGTTTTTGATTGGCATGGGCGCGGCCGTCGCGCTCGCTTGGTTGCTCCCCGATCCGGGAGCCAAAGGCGGCAGCTTGCACCCGGAGCTCGTGAACAAGCTCGGCGTCTCGCTGATCTTCTTTTTGCACGGCCTCACGCTCTCGTTTTCGGCCATGTCCGCTGGCGCGCGCAACTGGCGTCTGCACTTGCTCGTGCAGCTGTGCACCTTCGTGCTCTTCCCCGTGCTCGGCTTGCTAATGATCTTCAGCCTCGGCTCGCAGCTAAATCCGGATCTGCGGACCGGGCTGTTTTTCTTGTGCGCGCTGCCTTCCACCGTGTCGTCTTCGGTGGCGCTCACGGCGACCGCGCGCGGCAACGTGCCGGGCGCGGTGTTCAACGCCACGCTCTCGAGCTTGCTCGGGGTGGTGGTCACTCCGCTGTGGCTCGGGCTTGTCTTGGGCGCCGCAGGGCACTCTTTGCCGCTCGGCAAAGTCGTGCTCGATCTGTTGCTCTGGCTCGTGGTGCCGCTGCTCGTCGGCCAAGCGCTGCGGCCGCTGTTCGGCGCGCTCGCCAGTCGGCACAAGGCGCGCATCGGTGTGCTCGATCGCGTCACCATCCTGCTCCTCGTCTACACGTCCTTCTGCGACTCGGTCAAGGCCGGCGTCTGGAGCGCAGGGCTCACGCCGCTGCTCATCTCGACGCTGGGCTCGATCGCGCTGCTGACTCTAGCGATGCTCTTCGTCAGCACGGCCAGCCGCGCTCTCGGGTTCACCCTGCCCGATCGCATTGCCGCGCTCTTCTGCGGCTCGAAAAAGACGCTCGCGTCCGGCGTGCCCATGGCGCGTCTCATCTTCGGCGCCAACCCCGGCCTCGGGCTAATCTTGCTGCCGATCATGATCTACCACCCGCTTCAGCTCGTGGTCGGGGGCTGGCTCGCGGGGCGCTTCGCGGCGTCGAAGGAGCCAGTGAGCGAAGCGGCGCTCACGGCGCATTGAAACGACGGGCGTGCGCGGGCACCTTTCGCGGGCGGTTGAGCTGCAGCGTGCGTCTCGCGAGCGCCCAAAAAATGAACAGCTCGCGGCAAGCGGGTCACGCTCGCGCACGTCGCTCCTCGCTCTTGCGAGCGTGAAGCGACGGCGCTGGCCGAGCTCGTTCAGCCGTTGATGAAGGCGAGCAGGTCGGCGTTGATCACGTCCGGTTGGGTTTGGGCCATGCCGTGCGGGAAGCCCTTGTAGATTTTCAGAGTGCTGTGCTTGAGCAGCTTGGCGGAGAGCGGCGCCGAGTCGGCAAAGGGCACGATCTGATCGTCATCACCGTGGGCGACGAGCACGGGGACTTCGATCTTCTTCAAATCTTCGGTGAAGTCGGTCTCGGAGAAGGCCTTGATGCAGTCGTATTGGGCTTTGGCGCCGCCGATCATGCCTTGGCGCCACCAGTTATTGATTAGACCCTGGGAGATTTTGGCGCCGGGGCGATTGAAGCCGTAAAACGGGCCGGTCGGGATATCGACGTAGAGTTGCGCGCGATTGGCAGCCAGGCCCGCGCGGAAGCCGTCGAACACCTCGAGCGGCAGGCCACCCGGGTTGTTCTCGGTCTTGAGCATGATCGGCGGCACGGCGCTCATCAACACGGCCTTGGCGACGCGGCCCTTTTCGGCATGCGCGACATAGCGCGCGACCTCACCGCCGCCGGTGGAGTGACCGATGTGCACGGCCCCTTTGAGCTCGAGCGCAGCGGCCAGCTCGGCCACGTCCGCCGCGTAAGTGTCCATCTCGTTGCCGGTGGCGGTTTGCGACGAGCGGCCATGCCCGCGACGGTCGTGAGCGATCACGCGAAAGCCGCGATCGAGGAAGAACAACATCTGGTTGTCCCAGTCATCGGCGCTGAGGGGCCACCCGTGATGAAAGACGATGGGCGGGGCGCTGCGAGTTCCCCAATCCTTGTAGAAAATCTCTGTGCCGTCTTTGGTCTTGATCACGCCCATGGCTTGGGTCTCCTTGCTCGTCGTTGAGTAGCTGCGTGCCGGAGCACCCCGGTACTTGGCGACAACGAATGAAACCGCAACTGCACGAAGGTCGATTCGCGGACGATTTGCGCTGTGCATTCCGACGGCGGCTGGCCGGAAATGTTTCGCGGATTTACCTAGCCGTGTAACGCAACCTTCACGAAATCGACGAAACTGCGGACTTTGGCGCTCGGCCGCACGTCACTACGCCGCACCACGAAGACCGCCCGCGTGGGTAAGGCCCAGCCCGGCAGCAAACGCAACAGCGCCCCACTCTCGAGCAACGGCTCGAGCAGCACATCGGCCTGGACGATGACGCCAAAGTGCGAAAGCGCGGCTGCGAGCAACGCCTGCCCATTGTTGCAAACCAGCTGTCCGCGGACGGGCACGGCGATGGTTTCATCGTTGCGCGTGAAGCGCCAGGAATGGTTCGGACCCCAGGCAGCAAAGGCGATGCAGTTGTGCCGTTCGAGGTCACGAGGGTGCTTCGGGGGGCCGTGTTGTTTCAAGTAGCTCGGTGTTGCGGCTGCGATCATGTGCGAGTCAGCCAGCGGCAGTGCGACGATCGAATCATCACGCAGCCGGCCAGAACGGATCCCGATGTCAAAGCCCTCTTCCACCAAGTCGACCACGCGGTCATTGAGTTGCAGATCGACCTGAACCTC
Organism: Myxococcales bacterium; assembly: GCA_040348785.1. Classification (GTDB taxonomy): domain Bacteria; phylum Myxococcota_A; class Polyangia; order Polyangiales; family Polyangiaceae; genus PMG-095. The sequence continues at coordinate 63,313 of JBEQTH010000077.1, forward strand.
GGGGAACGCGCGCAAATAGTCGCTGATGACTGGCGTGAGGCGATGCGCACCGTACGACACCGGCGCGGTGACCCGCAATAACCCTTGAGGTTTAGCGCGCAGCGCTTCCCCCACGCGATCGGCAGCCTGCGCACTGGCGAGCACGTCTCGGCAGCGCTCCAAGTAGGCGAGCCCCACTTCGGTCAGCTGGTGTTTGCGCGTGGTGCGGTCGATCAGCCGCTCGCCGAGGCGCGCCTCCAGCGCACGCACGTGATTGGCGACCATGGTTGGGGAGAGCCCGCGCTGTTCGGCTACGGCGGCGAAGCTGCCCAAATCAGCCACCGCTACGAACACCGACATGCTGACGAACAGATCCATTCAACACCTACGCTTTCGAGAGTCCCAATTGCTGGCCCATTTATCGCTGATTCGAAAGTCCTTACAACCAATGCCATGAAAAGGAAGGCCGTAGCCCTCGCTCTCGCTTTGACCTCGCTCATCGCCAGCTTGGCAGCACCCACGCAAGCCAAGACTCCCGCGCGCGTCCCGGAACTGCTGCCGCTCGATTGGTATCCGGAGAGCCTAGCCGTCGGTGACCAAGGAGTGTTCTACGTGGGGAGTTGGCGGCAAGGGGCGGTGGTTCGCATCCGGCCCGGGGCGGCTCAACCGGAAGTCTTGGTCCCGCCTGGGTCGAACGGGCTCGCCAACGGTCAGGGCATGCTGGTCGACAACGCGCGTCACCTGCTGTGGGTCTGCTCGGGCGCGCTCGGCTTCACCACCGTGCCCACGACGCCGAGCGCGCTCAAAAGCTACGACCTCGAAAGCGGCGCGCCCCGCGGCAGCTACCCGATGCCCGACGCGGGTTATTGCAACGATCTTGCGCAGGACAAGCGCGGCGCTTTGTACGTGACCGACAGCTTGCACCCGCGTGTGCTCCGCTTCGACGCGGCGACGAGTGGGCTCGTGCTCTGGAAAGAAAGCCCCGCTTTCAGCACGGGTGACCACTACTTCCTCAACGGTATCGCGATCGACGCGCAGCAGCGGATGTACCTGTGCCCAGTGATGGCAAAACCTTACCTATTGCGGCTGCAAATCGACGCCCGGGGCAACGCGGGAGAGGTGGCGCGCGTCGCCGCGCCGCGCCCGCTCAAGAACGCCGATGCCATCCGCACCCTGAGCGGCGATCGCTTACTGATTTTCGAGAGCAACGCGTTCGGTCACGACGGACCATACGGTGGTGCCGTCGTCATGGCGCAAATCGAAGGTGAACGGATCACGAAGCTGACGCCGATTGCGGCCGGCTTGAACGACCCCTCGTCTGGGCTCGTGTACGGCGATCGGGTGTTCTTCATCGAGTCGAAGTACGGTCTGCTGCTCGCGCATCCGGGCGACGACGCCGCGATCCCGCGCAACGTGCCCTTCGACGTGGAATCGCGGCCGCTGCCGAAGTGAGCGTGCGTGAAGGTTGCGTGACGAAACGTGGAAGCGTTTGTGACCTGAATCTCCTGGAAAACTCAGCAAAAATTCGCATTTTTGGGCGAACGGTTTGGCCGCTCGCGCGTTGGCTCGGCTGTGTGCTCCTTGCTGATTCGCGTTTCGAGCTTTGCTTACGTTGCTGTGCTGCTGGGCGCTTGCTCGAGCACTGATCGGCGTCCTGAAGGTCAGGACGTAAACGCCGCCGGTGCTGGCGCCTACGCCGGTGTCGCGGGCGCGCTGGTCGCGGGTGGCGGTGATGCGAGCAGCGCGGGCACGGGCAGCGCCGAGAATCACCCGGACGCGGGCGCGAGCGATGGCGGCGCGAGCGGCGACTCGAACGCTGCGGCTGGGCGTGAAAGCGGCGCGGGTGGTGACTCGGGCGCACCGAGCGCGAGCGCTGGTCGTGGCGACGACGGTGCAAGCGGGGCTCACGCCAGCTCCGATGGCGGCACGGCTGGTCGAGGCGCTAGCGGCGGCGGTGCGGGGGGCACCGCGACCCCGGGCGCTCCCCATGCGGGCGCCCCCGGTGCGGGTGCCGCCAATACCGCAGGCGCCGCGGGCACGCCCAACGACGGCTTGATGATCCCGTGCGCCGTGCAGGCCACCTACACGGTGTGCCACACCTGTCACACGGACCCGCCCACGAACGGCGCACCGTTCGCCTTGGTCACGTTGAGCCAGGTTCAAAACTGGGTGAGCTTGGAGATCAATGACGTCTCGGTGGGCCTCATGCCGCTCGGTTCGATCCTTCCCGAGGCCGACAAACAGCTGATGATCGACTCGCTGAATGCGGGGGCGAAGGGCGTTCCGCAAGCCGTGTGTCCGTGAGCCGCCGACGCTAAGCCTTCGAATTGGCCCAGCCGCCCTCGGGCGCGATGCGGTCCGCTTCGGCCGGGCCCCAGGTGCCTTCGTCGTACTGGTAGACCGGAGTTTTGGCTCTGAGCGCAGCGTCGAACACGCGCCAGGATTGTTCTACAGCAGCGCGCTCGGCGTACAGGGAAGCGTCGCCCTCGAGCGCATCCCCCAGCAGCCGTTCGTACGGTTTCATGCGACCCGCGGCGGGGCGAGTCAGCGAAAGCTCGGCGGGCTCGCCGGACATGGCCTCACCGGGGGCTTGACGTTCACGGACAACGCGAGCTCATCACCGGGACTGAGCCGGAAGCGCACGCTGGCGGGCGAGGGAGGGGATTGTTCGTCGAGGACGGGGTGGGTCGCGGGTTTGAAGCGCACTCGAGCTTCGGTCGCGCTCAGAGCCAGGTTTTTACCGGTGCGAATGTAGAAGGGCACGCCCTGCCAACGCGCTGATTCGACGAACAAGCGCAACGCCGCGTAAGTTTCGGTTTGCGAGCCTTTTGCGACGCCTTTTTCTTCGAGGTAACCGCGCACTTGGCCGCGCACCAGATCGGTCGCGAGAAGCTCTTTCACTTGCGTGACGAGCTCAGTGCGGGCGTGGCGGAGCGCGGCGTGGCTGCGAGCGCTCGGCAGCTCCATGGCCAGGCAAGCGACGACCTCCAGCAGGTGATTTTGCACCACGTCCCGCACGGCGCCCACGGCGTCGTAGAACTCGGCGCGGCCCTTCACGCCGAATTGCTCGCTCATCGTGATTTCGACCCAAGCGATCTGCTCGCGCGACCAGGCCGCTTCGAACAACGGATTGGCCGCCCGAAAATACACGATATTCTCGAGCTGCTCTTTGCCCAAGTAGTGATCGATCCGAAAAATGCTGGGCTCGGGGTAGAACCGATGCAGCGCTGCGCTGAGGGCGCGTGCCGATTCCGCGTCGTGGCCAAAGGGCTTTTCGAGCACCAAGCGGCCGTCTTTCGCGAGGCCTGCGTGCGCGAGGTTCGCGCTTACTTTTTCGAACAAGTCAGGCGGTAGGGCCACGTAGCTGAGCGGGCGCTGCGCTTGGCCCACGGCACGCTTGATGGCGTCGAAGGTCTCGGGCTCGTCGTAGTCGACGGCGACGTAATCCAAACGCTGAGTGAGGCGCTCGAAGACCGCAGCGTCGAACACTTGATTGGCGTCGAGGCTGGCCTTCAACTTTTCGACGATGCCGGCCTTGCCGATGTCTTTGCGGCCCACCGCCACCACGGGCATATCTAGCCGCCCCGCCCCGGTCAGCGCGGCGAGGGCGGGCCAGATCTGCTTTTCGGCCAAATCCCCGGTCGCGCCGAAGAAGACCAGCGCGTCCGCATTGAGCACGGTCATAGGGAGGCTCCCGAAGCGATGAACACGCCCATGACTTGGACATTAGGCGCTCAGCGTTGGACTGCAAGCCCACTCGTTCGCTCAATGCGGGTCGTTCGCAGTCGACCGAGGCCGAAATGCGAGCTCGTTTGCGCTCGCCGCGCTTTGGGAGTTCCATCGCTTCGAGCCAAAGTGACGATCCGCGCGCTCTTGTTCGACGCCGACGAAGTGATTCAGCATCCGGATTCGGATCGCGTTGCGCAGCTAGAGCGCGTGCTGGGCTTCGTTCCCGAGCCCATTGCCGAGTTCATCGCGCAGCTGCACGCCGTCGAAGACACCACGCTCACGGGCGCGCTCGAGCTCATGGACGTGTTGCCGCCCGCGCTCGCGCGCTGGGGCGTCGCAGACCGTGCCCTGCAAGTGCGTGAATGGCTCACGCTCGTCACCGTCGATCGCGAAATGCTCGTGCTCGTGTCGCGCCTGCGTCAGCTTGGCTATTTGTGCCTGCTGGCGACCAATCAGCAGCCTCACCGCGCCCATTTCATGGCGAGTGAGCTCGCGTACGGTGAGCATTTCGATCGCTGCTTTTTCTCGTGCGAGCTCGGCTTGGCCAAGCCAGATCCGCGCTACTTTCGCGCAATCCTGACGGAGATGAGGCTCGCTCCGGAACAGGCGCTGTTCATCGACGACAAGCCGCAGAATGTCGAGGGCGCCCGTTCCGTGGGCATTCACGCCCAGTGCTTCGTCAACGGCCAAGACGGCCGCGCCCACCTGGCGCTGGCCGAGGTCTTTCGGCGCTTTGGGGTCGATTGCTGATCACCACGCGGGCAGCTCGCGGACCTCGACTTCGTTCACTTGCACCACTTCACCGAAGCGAATCGCCCACTCGATCGCCGCTGCTTTCGAGGGCAAATTCAAGATCGCGTAGCCCGCGACGAGCTCTTTCGATTCCGTGAACGGGCCGTCGATCACCGTGTGCTTTCCGCCTTTGAAGCGGACGCGTGCGCCTTGCTTCGTGCCGGCGAGGCCGCCCGTGGCTTGCAACACGCCGGCGTTGGTCATCTCTTCGATCAACGCGCCCATTTGCGCCATCAGTTTGGCATCGGGCGGCGCGGTGTTGGCGACGCTTTCGTCGAGCTTGTGCAGTGACAAGAAGCGCAGGGGGGCTTTCTCGGGCTTCGGCATGATTCCGAGGTCCCAGGGCTCGACGACGGGGCCCATGAATAGCTCCACGTCACCGAGCACGGCGGCGAAGCGATCACACCAAGCGATCGCTTCTTCTTTCGAGCGCACGCGCATCAAGCCGAAGCCGCCAACCAGCTCTTGGGGGTCCTTGAAGGGGCCATGGCTAATCGTGCGCTTGCCGCCCTTGTACGCGATGTGCACCCGCTCGGAAGACGGCTTCAGCCCTTCACCCGACACGAACACGTTGTCCTTCATCCCATCCTCGATCAGCTTCCCCACGCCCTCCATGACTGACGGATCCGGCGGCAGGCCCTTTTCCATCTCTTCCGTCATCTTGTGCATCACCATGAATTGCATCGCTTCAGCTCCGTGTTCGCGCTCGGCCTCGTGCCTTGCTTCCTGCGAGTGCGACGAACGAGTCTGCTCCCGATCGACAGCCGGCCCCGTTTAATTTCTGCCCGCCGCGGCTTTCCGAAAATCGTTCGTAGTTTTGCGGGGTTGACGAGCCGCGGCGCGCGAGACCGTTCTGCGATGAAGGTGCTGCGCTTCAACTACCAGCCCTAACCAGGAAGGCGTCGTCGGGGTTACTGAGTCTTCAGCTTTCGCCCGCGGTATGCGCCGCCCGCGGAGCGAATGACTCGGTATTGCGCGAGTGGGATGAGCGGAGCTCCCAGCCACAATGCCTTCGTCGCGATGACGGAGCTGCACGTGGGGCAGCGATCCACCTCACCGGTCAGGCCGATCCCGAAGCGCTCGATCGTCGTGCTGCCGCGCGCCGGTTCCGACGTGGTCTGCTCCCAACACGGGTAGCAGAAGCCCACCGCGGCGAGCCACTCTTGTGGTCGATCCCGCCAGTATTCTTCGGGCGTGGGCACGGGCAAGTGCCGCCTGACAAGCTCCGCCTTCGCAGAGCTCACCAACTCGGGCTCGAGCTCCGACCGGCGCAACACCGCGATGCTCCGCAGCTCGGCGTCGTGCTTCAGCCGCAATCCTTGCTCGCCCGTGTGCCGTTCGCTCGCCTTCATGTTCGTCGGCTGGCGAGCCTACACGAAGCGGCGCTCGAAAATGTCCTCGGGGCCGTCTTCCTCGTCCAGGTGTGCGCCAATGCGCTTGAAATCGAGGCGGCGCGCGAGCTCCAGCGAGGCATGATTCGTAGGACTGATCGAGACGACGAAGCGCGTGATGCGGTGCTCGCGGCGCGCCCAGGCCATCAGCTCCTCGATGGCTTCTCGGGCATAGCCCTGCCGGCGCCACGGTTCGAACACCGTGTACCCGAGCTCCACTCCGCCGGGCGCCAAGTCCTTCAGGTAGAGGGCACCGGGCCGGTCGTGAAAGCCGATACACCCGATCACGGTTCGGTGGCTTTGCAACACCATTGCCCGCAATAGCCATGGTTGTAGCGTCGGATCCTCGCGCAGCTGATCGAGTCGCCGCAGCATCGGTGTGCCATGCGGCCACGTCGCGGGTAGCGACGCGGCCACCAGCTGCTCGGCTTGCTCACGATCCCCGAGCAGCGACGCCTCGAGGAACTCCGGCGTCATCGGGACCAAGTTGAGCCGCGGGGTGCGGATGGGTTCGGCCACCACACGGCCCAGCGTACTCGATTCAGGCGTGATGCGCGGCTTCCGCGGCTGGCGCCCCGTCTTCCGCCCTGGGCTCGAGCTTTTCCTCGCCGCTGCTGCGGGATTTGAGCCGCTCCACCAGCACGAACAGGGCCGGAATGAAGAAGATGCCGAGCAGGGTGGCGGCGAGCATGCCGCTCACCACGACGGTGCCCATCACGCGCCGCGCGGCCGCACCGGCGCCACTCGCGATCCAGAGCGGCACACAGCCCAAGATGAACGCGAACGACGTCATGAGAATTGGCCGCAATCGGAGGCGCGCGCCTTCGAGCGCGGCTTCGACGATGGATTTGCCGCCCTTGTCCAGCTCGGCGCGCGCGAATTCCACGATCAGGATCGCGTTCTTTGCCGTCAGGCCGACGAGCATCACGAGGCCGATCTGCGCGTACACGTTGCTGTCCAAGCTGCGCGAAATGAGGCCGACGAAAGCGCCGAGCACCGCAACGGGCACGCTCAAGAGCACGCTGAACGGCAGTGACCAGCTCTCGTACAGCGCGGCCAAGATCAGGAACACGAACACGAGCGACAAGCCGAGCACTTTGGCCGAGCCGCCCTGCGCGGCCTTTTCCTGATAGCTGAGGCCGTTCCAGGCGTAGCCCATCTCCGGCGGGAGCGTCTTTTGTGCCACCTCTTCCAGCGCCTCCAGCGCTTGCCCGGAGCTGTAGCCCGCCGCGGGCACGCCCTGGATCTCCACCGAGCGATACAAGTTGAAGCGCACGGTGTACTCCGGGCCGCTCACCTGGCGCACCGTGACGAACGACGACAGCGGCACCATCTCACCCTTCGCGTTGCGCACGTAGAACTTGCGGATGTCCTCCGGCGTGGTGCGCACCGAGCCCTCGGCTTGCACGAACACCTTCCACTGCCGCCCGAAGCGGCTAAAGTCGTTCACGTACGAGCCGCCGAGGAAGGTTTGTAGCGCGGCGTACACTTCGCTGAGCTGCACGCCTTGCTTCAAGACTTTGTCTTTGTCGACGTCCGCGAACAGTTGCGGCACCGCCGGCGAGAACAGCGGGCGCACGCCGTCCAGCTCGGGGCGTTTCTTGGCTTCGGCCAAGAATTTGGCCACGTTTTGAGCCAAAAACTGAACTGTGCCACCGCTCCTGTCTTGCAGCATCATGCTGAAACCGCCCGCTGCGCTGATGCCCGGGATGGACGGTGGCGCGACGCAAAAGACGCGCGCTTCGATGATGCGCGCGAACTGGCCGTTCAGGCGTTTGAGGATCGCTTGCGACGTCATGTCAGGGCCTTTGCGATCGTCCCACGGCTTCAAGCCGATGAAGCCGAAGCCGGTGTAGCTGGCGGAGGTGCGCGTGAACAAGCTGAAGCCGGCGACGCCGTTGTAGCCCTTGATGCCAGGCTCTTTGCTCAGGATGGCGTCCATCTGCGTGTATACCGCTTTGGTGCGTTGCATGGACGCGCCGTCCGGCAACTGCACGCCGATGATTGCGTAGCCTTGGTCTTCGTCCGGGAGGAAGCCTGAGGGCACCTTTTGCGCGAGCAACACCGAGAGCCCAGCCACGCCTGCGAGCAACACGAGCGGGATGGCCAGCTTGCGCACCAAGCGGCGATTGATCGAGACGTAGCCGTTCGTGGTGTGCTCGAAGCCGCGATTGAACCAATCCCCTAGGCGGCGGCCCCAGCCTTTCTTCTCGGAGCGCGGCCTGAGCAGCATCGCGGCCAGGGCGGGGCTGAGGGTCAGCGCGTTGAAGGCGGAAATCAGCACGGAGACGGCGATCGTGAGCGCGAACTGTTGATACAAACGGCCGGTAATTCCGCTCAAGAACGCGACCGGGATGAACACTGCGGCGAGCACGAGCGCGATCGCCACCACCGGGCCTTGCACGTCTTTCATGGCTTGCACGGTCGCGTCGCGCGGGCTCATCCCGCTCTCGATGTGATGCTCCACGGCCTCGACCACGACGATCGCGTCGTCCACGACCAGGCCGATCGCGAGCACCAAGCCGAACAAGGACAGCGTGTTCACCGAGAAGCCGAGCAGGGGGAACACCGCGAACGCGCCGACCAGAGACACCGGAACGGTGAGCAGGGGGATCAGCGTGGCGCGCCAATTCTGGAGGAAGATGAACACCACGAGCACCACGAGCGCGATGGCCTCGAACAGCGTCTCGACGATTTCCTTGATGCCGGCGGTCACCGGCGCGGTCGTATCCAGCGAGACTTTGTAAGCGATGCCGGGTGGGAAGCGCTTGGAGACGTCTTCCATCGTCTTCAAGATCCCCTTCTGAACGTCGAGCGCGTTCGAGCCGGGCGTTTGGAAAGCCGCGATCACGGACGCGGGGTTGCCGTTGAAGGTGCCGTACTGCGCATAGCTGAGCGCGCCGAGCTCGACTCGGCCCACGTCACGCACGCGCACGCTGGTGCCGTCGGGGTTCTCCTTGACGATCACATTGGCGAAATCGTCCGGCTCGACCAAGCGGCCCTGCGCGCGCACGGTGTACGTGAGCTGCTGGCCGGGGGGCGCGGGCTCTGCGCCGATTTGCCCGGCGGGGTTCACGATGTTTTGAGCGCGAATCGCGTTTTGAACGTCGGTGACGGTGAGCGAGAGGCGCGCCAGCGTGTCCGGGTCGAGCCAGATGCGCATCGAATACTCCGACGCCCCGAAGTTGCGCGCATCGCCCACGCCCTTCACGCGCAGCACGGCGTCTAGAATATTGATCAACGCGTAGTTGGCGAGGAACGTGGAGTCGTAACGGCCGTCCGGCGAATAGAGCGAGATGATCATCAGCGGGAACGCCAATGACTTCTTGATCGTGACGCCCAGGTTCTTCACGTCTTGGGGCAAGAACGGCTGGGCTTGCGAGAAGCGGTTGTTCACGAGCACGTTGTCGACGTCGCCGTCGGTGCCCACGTCGAACGTGACCACTTGGCTCATCGTGCCGTCGTTGGCGTTCGTGGACTTGATGTACAAGCTGCGATCGACGCCGTTCATCTGCTGCTCGATGGGCGTGGCCACGGCTTGTTCGATGGTCAGCGCGTCGGCGCCCGTGTAGCTGGTGTTGAGGTTGACCTCGGGCGGCAAGATCGACGGAAACTGGGAGATGGGCAGGCTGAGCAGCGACACCACGCCAATGAGCACCGTCAGGATCGCGATCACGATCGCGACGATCGGTCGGCGAATGAAGAAGTTCGACACGGTTAGTTCGCCGCGACGGGCACGGGCGCCGGTTTGGGGTTCACGAGCGCGCCTTCGGTGACTTTTTGCACGCCGTCCACCACGATGCTCTCGCCCTCGGTCAGGCCCTTGAGCACGATGCGCAGGCCCTTGGACGGCGGTCCGAGATCCACTTGGCGCAGCTTCACCTTGTTGTCCTTGCCGACGACGGCGACCGAGTAGCTGCCCTGCACGTTGATCAGCGCCTTCTCCGGCACACTCAGCGCGGCCTTTCCCTGATCCTCGCGTTGAATGCGCACGCGGCCGTATTGGCCGGGGCGCAGCGCGCCATCCGCGTTCGGGAACAATGCCTGGAGCTGAATCGTCCCAGTGCCGGCGTCCACTTGGCGATTGGCCGACACGAGCACGCCCCGATGCGCGAACACACTGCCATCCGCCAACACGAGCTCCATGCCCGGATCATCCCCGTCGGCGTGCTGCTTGGCGTCGAGCTTCGGAAATTGCTTCTGCGCCCACGCTACGTCGCGCCCGCCTAGATTCTTCAGGCGATCGGGGAAACGCACGTAGTCGATCTCGCTCATCGGGAAATTGACGCGGATCGGATCGAGCTGCGACACCGTGGTGAGCAGCGTGGGCCCATCTTGCCCCACCAAATTACCAACGCGCACCAAGGCGAGGCCTGCCACGCCGGACACCGGCGCATGGATCTGGGTGTACGAAAGATCCAGCTGCGCTTGGCGCAGTGACGCTTGCGCTGCGAGCACCTGGCCGTTCGAATCCGCCGCCTGCGCGATCGCGTTATCCACGAGCTGCGTCGAGACCAAGCCTTGTTGCGCGAGCGCTTGGTTGCGTTCCAGGCTCACTTGACCGTTGGCCTTGGCGGCCGTCGCCCGCACCAACGCCGCGTTCGCCGCTGCCACCGAATTCGCGTACTGCTCCGGCTCGATCGTGAACAGCAGCTGCCCCTCTTTGACCGGCGAGCCGTCTTTGTAATTCTGGGAGCGCAGGTAGCCCTTCACTCGGGCCCGAATGTCCGCGTTCACGTAGCCGTCCAGCGTGCCCACGGCTTCGATGAACAAAGCCAAATCGCCACGCGTGACCGGGGCGACGAGCACCGTTGGTGGTGGCGGCGGCGGTGGCTTTTTCTCGGCACACGCCGCGCAAGCAAACAGAACGAAACAGAGCAAGCGCTGGTTCAGATTCATAGGCAGCCCGTTCTACACTTCGCTCAGCCACGACCAAGTTTCGGCCACGACCCGTAGCCTTTATCCCTAGGGTTTACGGCAAGATCCGCAACCCCCTTACTTATGGATGGGTTGCCCCAACGGGCTTTAGTGGCGCCAGCGCAGGCGAGAGAGCCGTCACAGCGAGAGCCGTCACAGTGAGAGCGGTCACAGTGAGAGCCGTCACAGCGAGAGCCGTCACAGTGAGAGCGTGGGCGCTGATCTCTGACGCCTCACTGGCTCACGCCTCGTCCCACGCTCGCGGACCGAGCTCGTCCCCTGACGCCCGCCGACACTTGGCGCGCGGATGCGCTTGCGGATTGCAGCACTATCCGCGATGCGGCGCTCGAGAGCCCTGCTCAATCAAAAGCCAAGTCGGAATTCGGACATGGCTTCGCCGCAGCGATGGCGGCTCACCATTGTAACTCTTTGCAACCGCTGGTGACGACTGGCTCAGCAAACAGAAAGCTAAGTCGGAAATCCGACTTGGCTTTCGAGATCGACCCCGCCATCGCCACCCATGCGCAACCGCAACCCGATCGATCGCTGCCTGCTGGTCGAAGTCTTCTTTCGGAGCTCCGCTTCCGGGTGACACTAGCGACCACGTCGTGGCAGGACCTGAGCGGCAATCAGGCTGAGGCTGGCGGTGGTACTTCTCGCTCGCGCGGTCGACGCCTTGAGCCCATCGCTGCGGCGGGGTTGCCTTCGGCCCGTCTGGTTGAACCGAGCCAGCTTCGTGCTGGCCCGGGCGGTGACCACGGGGCGGAAGCACCCGAATGCTGCGGGCGCGCTAGCCGCCCGCAAGCGGGCGCGCTCCACCCCGGCCTTGGTCCGGTACTCGTGGCTGCGAGCGGCGCGCGATGCCCCGCGCAGCGCGTGATTACGTGGCCGCGAGGAATTTTTTTATGGGACTGGTTCCAGGTCGAATTGGGCCCCCTTTTTTGGGTCAAATAGGAGGATCCGCGCATTGACTGATGGGGGCGGACGTGGCTGATTGTGGCATTGAGCCGACGTGCTGCTGTTGGCGCACTGGGCCAATGTAGGTCTTGTAAGGTTCGGAGCATTTACGATGCGAAAATACTTGGGGTTTAGTTTGTTCGCGGGCGCGCTTGCTGCTGCCGCGTGTGGCACGAGCGCGAAGACGGGCACCGGTTCGCATCCAAGCTTCCCGGGCGGCGGCGCGGCGAACGGTACGGGCGGCAACGGTTACATTCCCAATGGCGGTACGCCGCAGATTGACGTGCCCAACCCCACTGCGGGCGCCAGCGCCGATAACGATCCTGGCAATCCGAACATCACCCATCCCAAGTGCACGGCCGGCGCCTGTACGGACTTTCCGACCGCGCCCATCATGGGTGACGGCGTTCCGTCCAATGTGGCCACGCTGTTCGGCGATCCGACCAACTTCACCGCCGGCAGCCTGTGTGCGCTCGAGCCTCAGCTCTCCGGTGGCGGCAAAGAAGGCGCAATGCTGCCGGCGAACTGGGTTCGCCCGCGCTTCCGCGTCGCGGCCCCGAGCGGGATCGATACCCTCGAAATCCGCCTGCACTCGGCGGCTGAAGCCAATGATCTCGTCGCATACACCAGCTACAAGCCCGGTCCGAACGGCGAGGCCCCTTCCTGGTACCTGCCGAAAGAGGTTTGGACGGGCGTGACCGACGCCTCGAGCCCGGCTGCCGGCATCGGCTTCGCGAACAATGCGGCAGGTCAACCGGTGACGGTCACCATCCGCGGCGTCAACTCCAAGGCCCCGGGCACGCCGGTGGGTGTGACGGGTGATTTCAACATCGCCCCCGTCGTGGCCACGGGCAGCATGGTGTTCTGGACCGTCAACTCCGGCCAAGTCACGCCGGATTCCAGCAAGCTGCTCGGCTTCGCCGTCGCTGACGAGGGCGTCGCCGAAGCGCTGACGATCAACTCGGCCAATGCCAACGGCGTGAAGTGGGCCGGCGAAATCGGCGAAGATGGCGCAGTGCTGCGTGGCTTCTACGACATGCCCAAGTTGGCCGGCTTCGTGGACGGCCAAGTGCGCTGCATCGGCTGCCACACCACGATTCCGGACGGCAGTGGCGTGCTGTTCGGTGATGACTGGCCGTGGTCCCTCGCCGGCGCTGCGCTCACCACGGGCGCAGTCCCAACCGCCATCTCGCCCGGAGCCCAGGCAATCATGAAGACGCCCTGGTGGGGTCAGATGAACATGTCCAAGTCGCATTGGACGACCGGTGATCACACCATCATCACCAGCTACGGCACGACCTTCAAGTCGGGTGCATCACGCACCATTCCGTGGGCCAAGCTCCCCGGCTACATGAGCCAAACGGGCCAGCCCGACGACAAGATCAAGTGGCACGCGCTATCCTGGATCAACGCGGACTACGCGCCGGCCACGCCGATCCCGGTGACCATCGCGGCGGGGAACGACTACGGCAGCCAGAATTTGACGGACCGAAACAACGCCGTCGCCGCGGCTAAGGGCACTGGTTGGGGTCTGATCGCAACCGGCGATACCGGCGTCAGCGATGTCTCCCCAAGCATGAGCCACGACGGTATGTCGATCGTCTACGTGACCACGGACTACTCGCCCGACGGTCACCCCGATGCCACGGCAACCACCGCGGACATCCGCACGGTGCCGTACAACAACAAGGCCGGCGGTACCTCGACGCCCTTGCCCGGCGCTTCCGATCCGAACTTGCTCGAGTACTACCCGTCCTACTCCGCAAACGACAAGCTGATCGCCTTCACCCAGGCGCCGAAGTCCACTGGCTCCGGGTCGGATGGGCCGTACTACAACCCCAACGGCAAGATCATGGTGATCCCGGCTGCGGGTGGCACGGCCGTGCCGCTCGAGGCGAACGCTCCGAACACCTGCGGTGGAGAGGCCGCGGGCGCGCCGATCATCAATAGCTGGCCGAAGTGGTCGCCGGACGTGTTCTCGGTCAGCGGGAAGACCTACTACTTCTTGGTCTTCTCCTCAGCCCGTAAGTACGCGGACGAGTTCTCGACCCAGTTCACGCTTCCGGTGAACCCCGCGTCTTCGTTCAAGGGCACCAGCAGCTCTTCCCAGCTGTACTTGGCGGCGGTCGTCGTGGACGATGCAACCCAAACGGTCACGACCTACCCCGCGGTGTACATCTGGAATCAGAACCGCACACCCGCCGCTGGCGGCATGGCGGCGGGCCTGAAGTACAGCAACCTGACCCCCGCATGGGATCCCATCGCGCTCCCGCCCCTCGATATCCCCGCGGTGCCCAGCGACGTGATCCCGAAGTAAGCAGACCTAGTGTCACCCGGCTCGGCTCGCGAAGCGCCCCGCGAGCCAGCCGCCGACCACGAGCTGCAGCGGGTGGTAGATCATGATGGGCAGCAGGATCACACCCAGGCCGGGGTGAGCGCCGAAGATCAGCCGAGCCATTGGCACACCGGACGCGAGCGTCTTTTTTGAGCCGCAGAAGATCGCTGCAATGCGGTCCGGCAGAGTAAAGCCGAACGCGCGGCTCAGGGTGCTGACGAACGCCAGAGCCAGGCCCAGCAGCACGACCGACGCCAGCGTCGCGATGACGAGCGAGCCGCGCCCCGTGCTCCACACGCCGGCTTTTACCGAGTCACAGAACGAGGTGTAAACGAGCAGCAGGATCGTGACCCGGTCGAGCACGCCGATGCGCGCTTTGTGCCGCGCGGCGAATGCTCCGAACCACGGACGCAGCGCTTGGCCCACGAACAGCGGCAACACGAGCCAGAGGGTCAGATCGAGCAGCACGCTCCCGAAGGGCAGGGTGTGCCCCGTGGCGCACAGCACCAAGCCGAGCCAGAGCGGCGTCAGTACTACACCGATCAGGCTCGAGAGGGTGGCGTTGAACACCGCGCCGGGCACGTTGCCATGCGCGGTGGCCGTCAGCGCGACGGACGAAGACACGGTGGACGGGAGTGCGCATAGGAAAAACAAGCCGGTGCGTAAATCGGGGTTCAAGGCACTGCCCGCACCAAAAACGAGCAGCATGCCCAGCAAGGGAAAGAACCCGAACGTGCACAGCTGAACGAGCAGGTGCAGCCGCCAATTGCGCGTGCCCGCCTTCATCGAAGCGAACGAGAGCGTGAGGCCGTGCAAGAAAAAGATCAGCGACACGCCGAGTTTGTTCACGATCTCGGGGTGCAGGCTGCCGCCCTTGGCACCGGGGTCGGGGAGCAGCCAAGCCAGCGCGACGGCCACGCCCATACCGAGGAGAAACCAATCCGGGCGCTTCATGCAGGTGGTGAACTGTAACCGGTGTTTTCCGCGTGCGCGATTGCGAACCCACCTGATACTACCTGGCAGGTGAGCGCCCTACTTGCGTTCACCCTGTTCGAGCCATCGCGAGAAAAATGCGCGTCGCCGCGTGCTGCGCCGACGGTGTTCGCTAGTGAAGGATCGCCGGAGAGTACTAAGCTCGATGGATGAGTTTTCGTTCGTGGATCACGTCGCGTTGGTTGCTGAGTGCGTCCGTTCTGAGTAGCTCGCTCGCACTGGGAATTGGCTGCTCGGATAGCGCGAGCCCAGGTGGTGCGTCCGCGGGCGCGAGCACCAACGGCGGTGGTTCCAGCACCGCTGGTGCGGCGTCCCTGGGCGGCGCAGGCAGCGGCACGGCTGGTGCGGCGGGTGGTACGGCGGGTGGCACGGTTGCGGGCGCGGCCGGCGCGATCCTCGCTGCAGGTGCCGGCGGTGCTGCGGGTGCCGGCGGTGCTGCTGCAGGTGCCGCAGGTGGCGGCGGCTGCGCCGGCGCGTTGATCTGCGAAGACTTCGAGAGTTACACCGACAAGCCCGGTGGCAACTGGAAGGTGGAGACCAACACCGGCACTGCCATCGCCATCGACAGTACGAGGCACGTCAGTGGCAGCAAATCCGTGAAGTTCACGACGGACGGCGCGAACACGTACCAGCGCGCGTTCATCGGGCTCTCGGCGCCCATGTTCCCGATCGCGGGCAACGCCTTCTACGGCCGAATGATGATGTACGTGACCAAAGCGGCCAATGACGGTGTGCACTGGACGATGATCGAAGCCGACGGGCCGATCTCCGCACAAGGCATCACCAACGCGAACGTGCGCTACGGCGGGCAGCAAATGCAGCACCTGATGGCCAACTACGACTCGAGCGGCAAGAAGAGTGATTGCTGGCAGCACTCCGACACCAAGATCCCCGAGGGCAAGTGGGCGTGCATGCAGTGGTACTTCGACGGCAAGAGCAATACTCAAAAGTTTTGGTTGGACAGCGTGGCGATCGACGATCTGACCGTTACCGGCATGGGCCAGGGCTGTATCAACCACGAGACCAACGACACTTGGTATTTCCCGCAGGATTTCACGAAAGCCTATGTGGGCTGGGAAAGTTACCAAAAGGACGACGCGCGCGAGGTTTGGATTGACGACGTAGCGCTCGGCACGTCGCCGATCGCCTGCCCAGCGCCTGCCCCCTGACGTAGCATCGATCAACCATGTGGTCGGAATAACCCCGTCCCGCCCCCTGTTCAGGCGCGGTGCAACAGCGTACGAGCGTCGCCTCCACATTCACCATCGTGAATGGCGTCTGGCGCGTGCTTGCGCGGCCCGTCTTGCTGCGAGCGAGCGCCTTGTGCATCGCACTCGGCATCCCGGCATTCGTGCTCAGTGCGGGAAATGGCTTGCGCGCGGTCGACGTGATCGCGTGGCTGCATCGTTCGCTGCTCACTCGCTGTCTACTTTGGACGGGCTGGCTCGTGCTCTCGGCGCCCGCGCTGCGCGCAGTGTTCGTCGCTCCGGGGGCGCTCAGTTTGCGGGCTTTGCGTCTGCCCCGCGCCGTGATGTTGCTCGCGTTGTTCGCGCTATGCGCCGCGAGCCAAGTGCCATGGCTCGTGCTGTTTGCGCGTGGGGCGGGCTGGGTCGAGGCGTGGGGGGCGCTCGCTGCTTCGGTGACTTTGGGCGCGAGCGCAGTCAGCGTCGGAGGCCGGCTACGTGGCTCTGTGGCTCTCACCATTGCGCTCGGCGTGTCGTTCATCGTTTGGGACCCGACCCCCCGTGCCGCAGCTGTCCTCTTCACGCTGTGCGCCCCGTTTGCGCTGCGCGCCGCGCAACGTGATGCGCTCGAACAGCCGGGTTCGCGCTTCAAGCTCACGCGCCCGGGTTCTGCTCTGCGAGCGCTGTACAGCGCACACCTTCTTCGTTTGCTCCGTCTCGAGCGTTCACGCTTGAGCGTCGCATTCTGCGCCGCGGCGGCGGGCTCCACCGGCACCTTGCTCTCACTCCGCAATGATCCGAGTCCGCGCCCGCTCCAGCGCGCGCTGATCGTGATGGCGCTGCCGCTGATCGTCGCGGCCGCAGTTTGCGTCGCACCGCTCTTGGAGAATGAAGGCCGCCTGCATGCCCTACTGCGTTCTCTGCGCGTGCCACGCCTCGCCATCGTATTCGCGTTCCTGCTGGCCGTGGCCACACCCTCGTCGGCGTTGGCCGCGACGAGCAGCGTCATCATCAGTGCCAATGCCCAACCGGCACTCTCCTCGCTCAGCCTTGTCCTGCTGAGCTGGGCCGTGGCGCTCGGCTGTGCGGTGGCGCTGTGGGGTCGCTTCCTCGAGCAGCGTGCGCAACGCGGCACCGGTAAGTTCGTCGCAGGCGTGACCGTGCTCGCTTTGCTCGCGACGATTGGAGCGTCTGCATGGTGATCGTCGAAGCCTTGGGCATTCACAAATCGCTCGGCCGCCGAGCCGTGCTGCGTGGCTTCGATCTGCGTCTCGAGCGCGGTGAGCGCGTGGTGATCCTCGGTGAAAACGGCTCCGGTAAGTCGACCTTTCTGTACATCGTCGCGTCGGTGCTCGAGCCGGACGCGGGCACCGTCCATGTGTCGGTGGCTCTTGGGTTTGCCCCCGAAAAGCCGGACATTCCGGAGCATCTGTCGGTCGGGGAATGGCTGGACATCGTGGCCTCGCTCAAGGGTGAGCGCACCGTCGGCGCGTTGCCTTTCGGTGTGGATCAGCTTACCGAGAAGCGAGTCAGCGCGCTCTCGCTCGGTCAGCGGCAACGGGTGTCGTTGGCAAGCGCTTGGCTCGGTGACCCCGAGCTGCTCGTCTTGGACGAGCCCACGAATGGACTCGATGCTGCAACACAGGCCGAGCTCACGCGCCGCCTCAGCGACACGAGCGCGTTGGTTGCGACTCACGACCCACACTTTGCTGCGGCGATCGCGACGCGAGTGATCGGCCTGAGTTGAGCTCGGCGTGCTCGCAAAAAAATGTGCAGCCACAAGCAATGCGTGACCCGTCGAAAACCGACACGCGCGAACCTTCGCGCGCAAATTGACTACGCATACGTATCAGAGGCAGTTTTTTGGGGTAAGCGGACCCTGCGCGCGAAGCCCGGCGCATAGCTCAGAGCGTGACCCACGAAAAGCACATCACCGAGCAGCCTCGGGCTCCGGGATGGCACGAGCGGTTCGCGATCCGACGCGATCTCGAATATTTGACTAGATCGCTCGCCCCTGCGCTTCGGTACCCTCGCGCTCGTGGCAAAGGTTTGGACCAGCGCTGTCGAAATCGTTCGGGCTCTGTCGCTTTGGTCGGCCGCTCTGGGCGTGCTCGCGACGAGCGGCTGCTTCTACGATTCGCGCTGGGGGCAGCAAAAGCAGGCACAGCAACACCAGGCGGCGCGGCTCGCGCCGCAGAAGCTGGAGCGGCAATCGGCGCACGTCGAGCTACACGCTCAGCGTACGCTTACCCTGCGGGTTTATGCAACGCCCACCTATCAGGCGAGCATCGTCGACTGGGAGCAACAGTTTCAGCATCAGCTCGATTGCGCGAACGCCACGTTGGCGGGCGCCTTTGGGGTGTCGCTGCAGGTGCAAGAACGGAAGACCTTTCGCCCGCAGGCCGACGAAGAGAAGCTGGATGGCCTACTCGAAGAGCTGAGGAAGCTCGATGACGCGCAGGGGGTGGATTTCGTGGTCGGCTTGGCGCGCCCGGCGCCGCGCTTCGCGGTGTCGGCCGACGACCTGGGGATTGCGCGGCTGCCCGGTCAGTACCTCGTGTTGCGAGCCATGAGCGACGCGCAGGAGTACGAAGCCATTCAAGCGGCGTTTACCGAGTTGCCCGAAGAGAAGCGGCGGAACCTGTATCGCGCACGCAAGGAGCACAAGCTGTGCACCGTGCTTTTGCACGAGGTCGGCCACACGTTGGGCGTCCCTCACGAACGCGCGGCAACGTCGCTGATGAACCCGCGTTATCACGTCGAAGCCAGCGGCTTCAGCGAAGAGAGCGCCAATATCTTGCGGGCTTCGCTCGCCGCGCGTTCTCCCGGGCAGCCCCTGTTCGTGGACGCGACGCTCGCCCAGCGTCTGCGGGATTTGCTGCAAGCGCCGAACGCAGACTGGGAGCCGAAGAGTCGCGATCAGTTGCTCTCCGTCTTGTCGCCCGCGCAGCCTGCGCGTGTGCCGCCGACAGCGAGCCAACCGACAGCGCTGGTTCCAGCGCAGCTCGCTTCCGCCTCGCCGAGCAGCGGGCTCGAGCCTGACGAGCAGCGCACCTTGGACCAAGCACGGGCCGCGTTGAACGAGGGCCGCGCTTACGACGCGCTGCAAGCCGCCAAGCCGCTGTTTGCCAAGCGCGCCAATGTGCCGGCGGTGAAGGAGCTTCGCTGCAACGTCGCGATGGCCATCGGCGGAGATCCCGACGCGCTGGACGCCGCGTGTGCGGGGCTCTCACCGCTCGCGAATTGATGGCTGAGCGGTTACTTCACCGGCGCGCCGAGGCATTCGTCGAACAGGGCCAGCATGGCGGCCCAGGAGCGGCGGGCGGCGGTTTCGTCGTACGCGAGGGCGGGGTGGTTGTGGCGATCGACGTCGGGATCGGTGAAGCCGTGTTTGGCGGGCAGCAGCAGCATTTGAAAATCGACGTTGCCGCGAGTCATCTCCTCCAAGAACGCGCTGCGTTGTTCGGCGGGCACGACCGGATCGCTCGCGCCGAGGCAGACCAGGACTTTGCCGCGGATGTGCAGCGCGTCGGCCGGGTGCGCGGTGGAGAGCGTGGAGTGAAAGCCCACGGTGCACTTCAGGTGCGCGCCGCTGCGCGCAAGCTCCAGCGCCACGCGCCCACCGAAGCAAAAGCCGATCGCCGCGGTGCGCGCGGGGTCGACCTCTTGCAAGGCCAGCAGCACGCCGTAGGCTGCGTTGGCCCGCGCGAGCAGGGTTTCCAAATCGCCGCCCAAGGCGCGCGTGGCTACGCTGGACTCTTCCACCGTGTCGAAGGTCTTGCCATGCAGGTCGAGCGCGAACGCGACGTAGCCCGCTTCCGCCAAGCGGCGGGCGGCGCGGCGCGCGTTCTCGCGCAAGCCGCCCGCGTCGGGACACACGAGCACTGCGGGGCGTGGGGTGCGCCCACCCAGGTGCGCCAAGTAGCCGGTGAACGTTTGCTGACCGACTGCGTACTCGATGTTCTCGATGATCATGCGCCTATTCCTTTCGAAAAAAACGCTGATCCAAGTATCAGAGTTTTGGGCCGAATTTCAAGGCGGACGTAAAGAAAAGGCTAGAAACCAGGGTCACGGCGCAAGCGGGCGAGCAGTCACGAGAGAGCTCGAAGGCGCGGACGTACAGCGCGCGCTGGCGGCGCTGCCTGCGGCCACAGAGCGCACGCTCGCGTTCACTGTCGCGCTGCACTAGTGCATGCGGCTCAGCGGTCTTGCAGCCAGATCTGGACGGGGGGCTTGGTGTACCAATCCCATTGTGCGATCACGGCGTCCAGATCGCTGTCGCCGTCCAGATCGCCGAGCACGACGTGCCGGAAGTTCCTGCCGCCGATGCTTCCGCTGCTCGAGAAGCGGCCCTTGCCGTCATTGAGCAGCACTTGGCTGGGTAAGCCCTTCGCGGTCGAGTAGGGCGCGTGTTGGCCCGCGATGGCGTCCAGATCGCCGTCGCCGTCGAGATCCGAGAGCAAGACGTGCACGCTGCCGTCGAGCGGCGCGTCGCCCGCTGCGAAGTGGGCCGTGCCGTCATTGAGCCAGACCTGATCCGCGGGATTGAACGCGCCGGCGGCGCCCCAACTGCCCATGAAGACGTCGAGGTCGCCGTCACCATCGACGTCCCCGAGGGTGATGAAGGTGGGAGAGCGCACGCGTCGCCTCACCGAAGCAGGGCCGAAACCTGAGCTCGGGCAGGTTGGCGGATTCCGCGAGCTGAGCTGTGAACCCATTTCGAACGTCGATTACCCAAACCCTGCGTCCTGCCTCCCTAGCTGCCCGGCGTGCCGCATCGTGGCTCGTCTTGACCCTGCTCGGGGCGTGCGGCGATCCGGAAGCGGCGACCCATGCGGCGCCGTCGCCCGCTCCGGCCCAGACCGAGATCGAATTGGGTACCGAAGCGTGGCAGCGGCTTCCGGTCGCCGAGCGCGCCGCGCGCATCCGCGCCTGGCAGACCAGCGCTGGACCGGAGTTCGCCGTGCAAGTGAGCCGCCCAGGCGTGCTCGCCGCGGCCCAGCGCCGCATGGGACTAGCGGCAGAATTTCGGGCCGGGAGCGCGTCGGTCCTGGCCGCGAGCAGTGACGGCGTGACGGCGATCCCCATCGAGCTGGCAGCGACGGCTTGGGGCTGCGCGGGCAGCATGAGCGAGCTGTCCGCAACCTGGAGACTCGCCATCGGCCGTCGTGTTCCGGCACAGTGGCTTCGATGAGTGGTACACGCTGGGCCCCGCGGGTATCGAACAAGGGTTCACCGTTCGCGAGCTGCCAGCATGCGTGAAGCGCGGCCAAGCGCTGAAGATTCGTCTCCGGTTCAGCGACGTCGAAGGCGCGATCGCCGACGTCGAAACCGACGGCAGCGGCGCGGTGCTCACGACTCCGGGCCACCGCGGCGTGCACTACGGCGAGCCCTTCGCGCGTGACGCCAATGGGGCAGGGCACGAGGTGCGCATCACGAGCAGTGACGCATTGGCGCTCGAAATCGACGCCCGTCACGCGACGTTGCCGCTCGAGATTGACCCGTTGATCTGGGAAATCCAACAAAACATTCGGGCCAGTGATTTCAAACCCGCGTCGTTTTGGCCCAATGATTATTTCGGGCACGCGGTCGCGGTCTCGGTTGATACGGCGCTGATTGGCACGTACAGCGACAATGACCGGGGCGAAGATGCGGGCGCAGCCTACGTGTTCGTGCGCGTGCCGCCCGCCAAGCCCGGACTGCGCGCGCGCTGGGCGCCTCAGCAAAAGCTCACCGCGAGTGACGCCGCGTCCGGGGATTCTTTCGGCAAGGCCGTAGCCATCTCCGGCAACACGGCGCTCGTGGGCGCCGAGGACAAGAATGGCGGTACCGGCGCGGTCTACGTATTCGTCCGCAATGGCACCGTCTGGAGCGAGCAGAAGAAGCTCGTGCCCAGCGACGCGAGCCCGCAATCCGGGTTCGGCGCAGCCCTGGCGCTGCTGGGTGACACTGCGCTCATCGGTGCTCCACACCAGAGCGCGCCTGGGTTCAGCGAGCTCGGGGCGGCCTACGCCTTCGGCCGCGCGGGCACGAGCTGGGCTCAACAACGGAAATTCTTGCCTTCCGCGAGC
Organism: Myxococcales bacterium; assembly: GCA_040348785.1. Taxonomy (GTDB): domain Bacteria; phylum Myxococcota_A; class Polyangia; order Polyangiales; family Polyangiaceae; genus PMG-095. Next base: position 85,661 of record JBEQTH010000077.1, read on the forward strand.
GACAACCAAGCCGGTTTGCACTTCGGTGCAGCCGTCGCGGTGTCCTCGAGCAGCGTCGCGATCGGTCGCGACAACCTGAGCGCGGGCGGGGTGGATTGGTTCACGGGGGCTGCAGGTGCGTGGAGCACGGCGAGCACGGGCGTTGGCTCGAGCGTGCCGCATTTTGGGTCAGCGCTGGCCATGAACGATGTCACCACCGTCATCGGCGCGTACGGTGATTCCGGCAAAGCCAGCGAGGCAGGCGCGGTCACTTCGACCAGCAACAGCCCCCCGCACGTGCTCACCCGTTTGACGGCCAGCGATGCCGCCGCGACCGACCACTTTGGTTACTCGGTGGCTCTCACGGGCACCACCTTGCTCGTCGGTGCCCCGGGCGTGGACACGGCGCCTGGCAACGGCCAATGCAGCACGGTCGCCGACTCGGGCGCTGCGTACGTGTTTACGCAAAGTGGCGGCGTGTTCACGCAGCAAAAGAAGCTCGGTGCCATCAACATCATCATCGAAGCTCCCCCGCTCCCGCCGTGCGCGGACCCTGGGATGGGGATCGGCACATCCGTGGCCACGGACGGCGCGCTCGTACTCCTCGGAGCACCGTTCCGAGCGGATTGGGGCGTGGAAGCGATGCCCAACACGGGTGCGGTGTTCGAGCACGAGTACGCCGCCACCAACGCCTCACCCTGTAAGCAAAACAGCGAGTGCCTGAGTAGCTATTGCATCGAGGGCGTGTGCTGCAAATCGGGCTGCAACGGCCCGTGCTTGTCTTGCTTGGCGGCGCTGAAGGATCCCGCGCTCTCCTTCGGTGGGGATTGGGTCACCGGCGTGTGTGGCGAGGTCGCCGCCAACACCGATCCCAAGAACGGCTGCGTCGACCAGGGCACGTTCTGCGGCACGACCGATGTGTGCAGCGGTTACGGCGCTTGCGCGTCCGCGCACCCCCCAGGGACGCAATGCGGCGCTGGCGCGAGCTCGAGCTGCGTCAGCGCGACGACCACCGCAGCCAACGCGGTGTGCGTGAACAACACCTGCGCGTCGTACTTTACGTTCGATTGCGACCCCGGTTATCTTTGCAAAAACGGCTTCTGCAAAACCAACTGCAGCTCGGACAGCGATTGCGATGACTCGAAGGGCTTCGTCTGCCAATCGGGCTTGTGCAAGCTGGAGGCCGCACCTGGTGAAGGCGGTAGCGGCGGCGAAGGCGGCGCGACAACGGCCAATCTCGCCGGCGCAGGTGGCGATTCGGGGCTTGCTGGTGCGTTTCAGGGCGGCGAAGCGGGGGCCATGCAGGCGGGCGCAGCGGGCGAGGCCATGGAATCCGGTGGCTCGGGCGGCACCTTGCCGAGCGCTGACGCAGGCAGCGCCGGCAAAGTCGAGGCAGGGCTCGAGTGTGTCCCCGCTTGTCCGAGCGCCATGATCTGCGATCACCAATCCGGTCAGTGCTTGGATCGCCTGGTCACGGCGTGTGCGTATCGCGCCTTGGGCAATGGCGGCGCACGGGCTTCGTGGCTCGCGCTGCTCGCGCTCGGCGCCGCGACTCTCGCGCGTCGGCGAAGAATGAGTGCCGAGCTGGAGTAAGCGCATAGGTGGGGTTAGCCCATGTGCAATTCGGATAAACTCGCTACGCAGGACGCCTTCCGCGTGGGCGCTGTGCGGACTGACCGAGACCGGACACTAACGGGGACATGAAGCTCCGAAATGCGGCGCGCCGCGAGCACCGCAGGCGTGGGGTGAGGTGCGTTGCGCGCCCAGTGGGCGCCCCCAAAACGATCAGTGCCCGTACACTTGGAGCTCGAAGAAGCTGGCCCAGATGGTGGAGCTGGGCAGCGTGGTCGTGGTGATGCGCACGTAACGTGCGCTCGGGGCTGCGCTGAGCGGGTAAGCTTGATCCGCGGTCGCGTTCGTGGACGCGGTCTGATCGAGCATGGAGGACCACGTGCTGCCGTCGAGTGAGCCCTCGACCTTGAATTGATAGACGGCTGCTTTTTCCCAGCTCACGTTGAGCTTGCTCAAGACGTAGCTTTTGCCGAGATCGACTTGCCAGTAATGGCCGGCCGCGCCGTTGGCCGCGCACCAGCGCGTGTCGGTTGCGCCGTCGTTGCCGAGCGCGGCGAGATGCCCGGTCTCTTCGCTGTCCGCGGTGGCAGGCTTGCCTTCGGAGAGCAGTTGCTCGACCGCGCTGCCACCCGCGCTGCCACCGCCCGCGCCCGCGGGCCCTGCGCCTGCCGCCCCGCCCCCTGGTGCTGCGCCGCCGCCACCGGCCGTTGGTGCGGCTCCACCGCTCGCTGCACCGCCGCTGGGCGCACCGCCGTCGTTCGCGCTGCCCCCTGCGCCCGCGCTCGGTGCGCCCGCCGTTGCCATCGCCGAGCCGGCTGCGCCTGCACTGGGCGCGGCACCGCCCGGGCCCGCGCCTGCACTGGCCGGCGGAGCGCCGCCGTAATCGGCGTCGGGGATGAGCTGGGGGGGCTTGCTGATGCGGTTCGAGCCGTCGTAACCCGAACAAGCGATGTAGGTCGTGGCCAGCACAGCGAGCAACGCGACTAACTGCGGGTCTTTGGATCGTGCCATCCGGTGCTCCGTCGCGCGGCTGGCGGCGGTTTCCCGCCGGTTCGCGCTCCCTCAGGGATGCCATCGCTTCTGGCCCTAGTCAACCGGTTGAACTGAAAAGATGTGCTGTGGGTCGAATCAATACAACCGGTTGACTAACGGTGTTTATTGGGTATTGTTGGAGGGTGAAGGCGCAGCGAGCACCGGGCCGTCGAAGCGAGCAAACCAAGCTGGTGCCGCTGACCGAGCTCGCGGTCGCCGCCAAACATGGTGATTCGCGAGCCAACGCCGAGCTGTGGTCGCGCTGCACGGTGATGGCCACGCGCATGGCCCGTTGCTGGACCGGCAATGGGGCCGACGTGGATGACTTGAGTCAGGAAGCGCTGCTGTGCGCGCTGGAGAGCTTCTCCGAGCTGCGTGAGCCGAGCGCGCTCATCGGCTGGCTACAAGTCGTGCTGCGGCGCTCCATGAATCGCGACGTGCGCAGCGTGCGGCGCAAGCGGCCGCTGATGACCGGCGGCAGCGATCCCGAAGTGCTCGAGGCCCGCGATGCCCTGCCGGACGTGCGCGTCGATCTGCGTTTGATGATGGCGCGCCTCGAGCGCATGCCCGAGGAAGAGCGGCAATGCTTGTGGCTGCGGCGCGCCGAGGGCTTTCGCATCGAGGAGATCGCGAACGAGACCGCGCTCAGCGTGTCGACCATCCAACGCCGCCTGCGCGTCGCCGAACGCCGTCTGGCCAAGCGCTGGTGCGGTTGAGCGCGTGAGTGAGGCGGACACCGGGCACCAAGCGCGCCCGTGTCCCTGGGGAGAGAGCCGGGTACGGCGCCGGAGACCGTCTCCGCACGAAAACCTTAGCGTGAATTCACGCTACGATTTTCGAGGCCAGACCCTCACGCGCGGCGAACCTCGTCGAGCGGGCCTTCGCCCGGCGGATTCGAGCCGCTCGCTTGCAAGACTCGCGCGAGCGCGTCCGCCAAGCTGGTTTGGCTGAGTGGCTTCGGCAGGAAAGCGCGCAGAGGAGAAGCGACGAAATTAGCGCTCGGGGTGCGGTTACCGCTCAGGAGCACCACCGGCATCGCCGGTTGCTGTTCGGCGAGCAGTCCTGCCAAATGTTCGCCGTCGATCCCGGGCATGGCAATGTCCGACACCACGCAGGCAATGTCGCCCGCCGCCTTGAGCACGGATAGCGCCTCTTGCCCGTCGGCCACGGCGATCACCTCGAAGCCGTCGGAGATGAGCCAACGCGTCAAGCTGCGGCGCACGAGCTGGTCGTCTTCCACGAGCAGCAAGCGGCGTTGGCGCGAGGGAGAAGGCGGGCGATCCGAGGGTTGGCGGACGCGCCTGCCCTCGACCGGTCGCTCGCGGAGCGGAAAGCGCACGTCGAAGCGTGAGCCCTCGCCTGGCGCGCTGTGCACGTCTATCGTGCCGCCATAGCGAGTCACGAGCTCACGCACCGTGGCCAGCCCGAGCCCGGTGCCGCTCGCTTTGGTCGTGAAGAACGGTTCGAACATGCGCACGCGCGTCGCGCTATCCATCCCCGTGCCGGTGTCTTCCGCGATCAGCCTCACCTGACCATCCGCCGTGTTGACGGTGATGGTGAGCCGCCCGCCTTCGGGCATCGCTTCTTTGGCGTTGACGGCCAGGTTCAGCACGATCTGTTGCAGCGCGGCGGGTGACGCCTCCACCAGGGCGGGCCCGCGCGCGTCGACTTCGAACTCGACGCCGGAGCCCAAAAGCCGCGGCAGCATGCGCGCGAGCCCCTTCACTAGGAGGCTCAGGTCCACCACCTCGGTACCCGCGATGGGCGCTCGCCCGAACGAGAGCAACTGGCCGGTCATGAGCGTCGCTCGCGACGTGGCTTCTTCCAGGTCGTCCAGCAAGGAAGCGACGTCGGGGCGTTCGGCCATGCGCTCCATGCGCAAGAGCTCGGCCACGTTGCACATCACGGTCAGCAGATTGTTGAAATCGTGCGCGATGCCACTCGTCAGGTTACCGACGAGCTCCATCTTCTGGCCCTGAATCGAGCGCCGGAGTGCTTCGTCCCTTTCCCGGGCCGATTGTTCTGCGCGCGCGTGCATGCGCCGCAAGGAATCGAGGGAGCTGCGCAGGAGGACCGAGGTCAAGAGCACGGTGATGCTCAAGGCGGCCCAAGCGTTGATCGGACTATACGGTCCGAGCGGCTTGGGTAAGAGCTGGTGCAGCTCTAGAAATGCCACGAGCGCGCACCACACGCAGGTCACGACGGCCATGAGCACGGCCGCGCGCGCGCTCACCACGCTGCCCAACAGCAGGATACACGCCGTGAAGCAGCCCGCGTTCTGACCTTGGAGGCCGCCGAACAGGAGCGTCACGATCGCGATCAGCACCCAAAAGAAGAGCGACAGCACCCAGCCCGCAGCGCGCAACCGCCCGCGGCGCATGAAAATGCCGACCGCGAACAGCGAGGCCAGCACGACGCCGTAAAAACGAATCGAAACGCCGATGTCGTTGCGTGGCTCGAACAACGAGGAGACGAAGCCGACGCCCGTCAGGCCCACCATGAGCGCGAGCATGCGGTACAGCTGACGCGCGCGGCGCGCGTCGTCCTCGTTCGGCAGATCTGGAAGCCTGAGCCACGACCACATGTGAAGTAACGGCAGACGATAGTGCGGGCCCGCGCCCCGCGCTGAGCTTAGCCTTTGCCTGGCACTCGAGCACAGGGTGTTCCGTGTACGAAAGCGCACACGCACTCGTACACGCATTTTCCCGCGCAAACCCCCACTCGCTTCCGAGTTCGCGGGTTGTTACGCTGCCCGCCATGTGCCGAATTTGGGGATTCGTCCTCGCGCTGCTCGCAAGCTGCACGCTCGTTCTTTGGTCCTCGGCGGCCCACGCGCAGCGGCTCGACCCGAAGCTCGCACCGGAAGCACTAAGGCCTTGGACGGCGTGGGTGCTCGCAGGCAAGGAAGACGCGCTGTGCCCCAGCGTGCAAGGCTCTCCGGAAGTGGTGCACTGCGCGTGGCCCACCACGCTGGCGCTCACGCTGTCCGAAAAGGGCGGTCGCTTCGAGCAGCACTGGCATCTAGACGCTCGTGAGTGGATCCCGCTGCCCGGCGACGGCGTGCGCTGGCCGTTGGAGGTGGCAGAGGGCGGCAAGAAGCTGGTCGTCGTCGATCACGACGCAGTGCCGAGCGTGGACTTGGCCCCAGGTGATCACACCATCAGCGGTGAGCTCGCCTGGGACTCGTTGCCCGATTCACTGCAGGTGCCACCTGCAACGGGCATCGTGGCACTCGTGCTCGAGGGCGCGCGGGTGAACGAGCCGCGTCGGGACGACGCCGGTCGGCTGTTTTTGCAAAAGACGAACACGGAAGCGGAGGGCGATCGGCTCGAGATCCTCGTGCACCGCCGAGTGACCGACGACGTGCCGCTCTTGCTGACGACGCGCGTCGTGCTCAACGTGTCGGGCAAGAGCCGAGAGCTCGTGCTCGGCAAAGCCTTGCCGCCGGGCTTCGTGCCGATGGCGATCTCGAGTGAGCTCCCCGCCCGTATCGAGCCGGACACGCGGCTGCGCGTGCAAGCGCGGCCCGGCACTTGGACGATCGAAATCACCGCGCACAGCGAGGGCCCGGTGAGCGAGCTGTCGCGGCCGGCGCCCGACGGCCCGTGGCGAGAGGGCGAAGAAGTGTGGGTTTTCGAGGCCAAACCCGCCTTGCGCCTCACTTCGGTGGAGGGCGCGCGCCCTGTCGATCCGCAGCAGACCTCGCTGCCCGACCCCTGGAAAACCCTGCCCGCGTACGCGATGGCGCTGGGCGACAAGCTCCTCTTGGTCGAGAAACGGCGCGGCGACGTGGAGCCCGAGCCCGATCGCTTGTCCCTCAACCGCAACCTGTGGCTCGACTTCGACGGCCAAGGCTACACCGCGAACGACACCATCAGGGGCACCGTGCACGCCGCCACGCGCCTCGAGATGCTGCCGCCCACGGTGCTGGGCCGCGTCGCGATCGACGACAAAGATCAATTCATCACGCACCTCGCTCAGGATCCGCGCAAGGCGGGCGTCGAGCTGCGCCAAGGTGAGCTGCGGGCCTCGGCCGACAGCCGGATCGCGGGCGACGCGGACATCCCCGCCGTGGGCTACGACCACGACTTTCACGAGGTCTCGGCCACGCTCCATATCCCGCCGGGCTATCGGCTATTTCACGCCTCCGGCGCGGACGAAGTGCCGGGCACTTGGATCCGGCATTGGACGCTGCTCGAGCTGTTCCTCGTGCTCGTGCTCTCGCTATCGTTCGCGAAGTTGTTCGGCCCGGCATGGGGCGCGCTCGCCGCGTTGACCTTCACCTTGGTGTTTCCCGAGACCGACTCGGCGCGCTGGATGTGGGCCGCAGTGCTGGTCTTCGAGGCGCTGGCGCGCGTGATTCCGGCCGGCAAAGCGCGCGTTCTATGCACCGTGCTTCGCTTGGGAGCGCTCGTGATCTTGTTGCTCGGCACGCTGCCTTTCATCGTAGAGCACGTGCGCGAGGGCATCTATCCCGCGCTCGCCGAGAACGAGGGCAGTCCTCACAGCTCGGATTTTTTCGCGGGCAAGGGCGAGCTCGCCATCCCGGAGCCGGCACAAGTCGCTGCCGCGCCGCCCCCGATGGACATGGCGGATCAAAAAGAAGGCGGCACGGGCACCGCTGCGCCCAAGGAAAAGGCTGCTGAGGCCGCGCCGCGCGGCGGCGGCCTCGCTGGCGTTGGCAACCTGAGCCGCTTTGGCTCGTTGTCTGCGCCGGATGCCGAGTACAAACAGTTCAACGAAGCCTATGACCCGAACGCCATGGTGCAGACGGGGCCCGGTCTACCGAAGTGGAATTGGTCGAGCACGCAAGTGACCTTCAGCGGTCCGGTCGAGCGCTCGCAGCGCCTGCACTTCTACTTCTTGTCGCCACCGGTGAATCTGGTGCTAGCGCTGCTCCGCGCGCTGCTCTTGACCTTGCTCTTCGCGCGCTTGCTGCCCTTCGGCACCGCGCGCTTTCCGGGCTTTGGGCGGCGCGCCGCGGCTTTGGCCTCGCTCGCGCTCGTGTTGTTGGCAGCGCCTGCCGCGCGCGCCGACATCCCCGACGCTCAATTGCTCGATAATTATCGAGATCGGCTGCTGACCAAGCCGGATTGTATCCCCACCTGCGCCTCCAGCTCGCGCATGCTGCTCGATGTGCATGGCAACGTGCTGCGCACGCGGTTAGCCATCGAGGCCAGCGCGACCACGACGGTGCCGCTGCCCGGAGGCGCCGCACAATGGCTGCCCGAGCGAGTGATCGTGGATGGCAAGCCGGCCGAGGGCTTGCTGCGCACCCCGGACGGGCAGCTTTGGTTGCGCGTCGCGGCGGGCACGCATGACGTGAGCGTGGAAGGTGCGCTACCCGGTCGTGAGTCGGTGCAAATCGCCTTGCCGCTCAAGCCACACCACGTCGAGGTCAGCCTCGAAGGTTGGACCTTGGAAGGCGTGCACGAAGACGGCATCGCCGATGATCACTTGCAGCTCACGCGCGCGATCAGTGAAAGCAACGGCAAGGGTGGGGCGCTCGCGGCGGGCACACTGCCCTCGTTCGTGCGCATCGAGCGAACGTTGCTGATTGGCCTCAATTGGCAGGTCAGCACGCGCATCGTGCGCGTGACACCGGTAGGCACCGCTGTCGTGCTCGAAGTGCCGCTGTTGCACGGCGAGTCGGTGACCACGCCGGACATTCGCGTGGCACAGGGCAAAGTGCTCGTGAACATGGCGCCCGATGCGAGCGAGGTCAGCTGGCACTCGGTGCTGGCCGAGCAATCACCAGTGCAGCTGCTGGCTCCCAAGACCTCGGCCTGGTCGGAGCTGTGGCGGCTGGATTTGAGCCCGATTTGGCACGCGACGCTTTCGGGCGTACCGGTCGTGCACAGCGATCCTTCGGTACGCATTCCGGTGTGGCGGCCCTGGCCGGGGGAAGCCGTCTCGATCCAGCTCCTGCGGCCCGCAGGCATCAGCGGGCAAACGCTCACTATCGACAGCAGCACTTATGACGTTCGGCCCGGGCTGCGTGCCACCGACGCGACGCTGTCATTCAATCTTCGCTCGAGTCGTGGCGGTGAGCACGTGCTGCACCTGCCGGAAGGGGCGACGCTCGAATCAGTGACCGTGAACGGCGTGGCGCAACCGCTGCGCCAACAGGGTCGCAACGTGACGCTGTCGATCGTGCCGGGTGCGCAAGCCGTGCAGCTCGGGTTTCGCTTGCCGCAAGGCATCACGGCATCGTTCAGCACGCCGCCCGTCGATTTCGGCACCAAGACCGTGAACGCAACGACCAGCGTTCGGCTTTCCGACGCGCGCTGGGTGTTGTTCGTGCACGGCCCGCGCCTCGGCCCGGCCGTGTTGTTCTGGAGCTTGCTGCTCGTGCTCGTGCTGGTCGCCTTTGGGCTCAGTCAGATCCGCTGGGTACCACTCAGGCGCTATGAGTGGATGTTGCTTGCCATCGGCTTGTCTCAGATCCCCTTGCCCGCAGCGGCGTTGGTCGTTGGTTGGCTGGTCGCGCTCGGCTTTCGGCGCGCGCATCCGGCCGAGCGGCGCTGGTTGTTCGATCTCGGGCAGCTCGCGCTCGTCGGTTGGACGCTGATCGCGCTCGGCATTCTGATCTTCGCGGTGCACGAGGGCTTGATGGGCACGCCCGACATGCAAATCAGCGGCAATGGCTCGTCCAGCGATCTCTTGCAGTGGTTCGACGACCGCACCGGCCCGATCGCCGAGCAGCCGTACGTGTTCTCGGTGCCCATGCTGGCCTACCGCGGTGCGATGTTGGCCTGGGCCTTGTGGCTCGCCGTGTCGCTTTTGCGCTGGCTGCGTTGGGGCTGGCTCAGCTTCTCCGAAGGCGGCTTTTGGAAGAGCGCGCCGCCCAAACCGAAGCCCGTTCCGTTCGGACCCGTGCCCGTCGCGGGACCTTACCCGCCGAGCACGGCGAGCACAGCGAGCACGGCGAGCGACGAAACACCGCCGGCACCGCCGCCGCCACGAGAGCCGTGATAGCACTCGGCCATGTCTGAATCGGAGCCGCGCGGCACGGGGCCCTTCGCCCGTTGGTCTGCGTTGCCGCTTTACCTGCGTATCTTGGTCGGCCTCTTGCTCGGTCTGATCGCGGGAGCCCTGCTCGGGCCGAGCGCGCACGTCTTGGATTTGCCGGCGCGCCTGATCTTGCGGCTGCTGGGCGCGCTCGCGCCGCCGTTAATCTTGGTCGCGGTGGTGCACGCGCTGCTCACTGCCGAGATCCGTGGCGCGGTCGCCTGGCGCATGGGTTGGCTATTGATCTCGAACACGGTGATGGCGATCTTGGTCGGCTTGCTGGTGGCCAACGTGCTCGCGCCCGGGCGCCACGCGCGTTTGCCAGCGCCGCACGCCGCACAAAACGCGCACGGTGATTTGCTCAATCAGTTCCTGGACAATATCCCGGACAGCTTGCTGCGGCCGTTCGTGGAAAATCGGGTGATCGGCGTGGTGCTGATCGCGGTCGCCTTCGGCGTGGCGGCGCGCGGCCTGAAAGGGCCGCCGCGGGAACTCGCCGAGCAGCTCGCGTCGCTCGGGTTTTCTTGCATTTTGACCGTGCTGTCCTGGGTGCTCGCGTTCGTGCCGTTGGCGGTGTTCGGCAAGGTGGCGAGCATCGTGGGTAGCAGCGGCTTTGCACCGCTCAAGGCTCTGGGCATGTTCGTGATCGCGGTGTTGAGCGCGCTCGCGCTGCAATCCCTGTACTACCTGACGCGCATTCGCCTGGGCTCCTGGATCCGTCCGCTGCCTTTGCTGTCCGGCACGCGCGACGCGCTGATCATGGCATTTTCGACGGGCAGCTCGACCGCGACGATGCCCGTCACTTACGACCGGTTGTGCCACCGGGTCGGCTTGCGCCAGCGCTCGGCGAGCTTGGGCGCGCTCGTGGGCTCGAACTTCAACAATGACGGCACCGCGCTATATGAAGCGATGGCCGCGCTGTTCATCGCTCAAATGCTGGGCCAACAGCTGTCGCTATTCGACCAGGTGCTCGTCGTGTTGACCTCGGTGGTGGCGTCGGTCGGCGCGGCCGGAATCCCAGAAGCCGGCTTGGTCACGATGACGTTGGTGTTTACCGCAGTAAAATTGCCCATCGAGTACATCGCGCTGCTACTCAGCGTGGACTGGTTTTTGGACCGTTGCCGCACCGCGATCAACGTGCTGGGTGACATGACGGTCGCGTGCTTGCTCGACGGCAAAGAGCGTGAGCAGAGCGAGCCGAGAACAGACGCTCGAGTGCCGGCGGAAGCTCACTCTCACTCGTAAGCGGAGGGCCTTCTGGCACGCTGAGCGTGTGCCAATACAGCACCCGCGCGCGCGCCGCGCTGGCCCGATGCTCGCCGCGCGCCAGCGCGAGCGCCGCCGCGAACGCTTTCGCGGTGTACGTGGGGTCGAGCGTGAGCCCGTGCGCTGCGGCGAGCTCGGCCGCTCGATCCCCGTCGCTCGACGACCAACCGTAACCGCGCCCGACTTGGCCATTGTCGACGACGAGCCGACGCTTCAGCTCGCGCTCGTCGATCGCGTGATTGCTCGCGGACAGCGCGCGGCGCGTCAGAAAAAGAACCTGAGCTGCGGCAATCGGATTGCGGAGCACGCTCACCGCGAGCAGCCGCGTCGCGAGCTGCGATCGGGCAAGACCCGCTAAAAGCCCAGCCGCGGTACCCCCCGAGCCGAGCGGCACCACGACCCAATCCGGCGCAGGCAGCACGCCCAGCGCGACTTGTGCCTCGAGCTCCTCCCATGCCAGCGCATACGCCTGCGCGCCATAGGCATTGGAGCCGCCCGGCGGCACCACGTAGTCCCCGCGCTGCCGATGGCGCAGGAACGTGAACAGCGCGCCCAACGGCGAACGCGCGGGGTACGCCTCGAGCCCGGCGCTCAAGCCTCGGCGAAGCACGCCCCGCGCGTGCTCCGTCGCGGGCTGCGGCGTCAATACGGCCGCCGAGCGAAGCCCGAAGTCGCGCGCAAATAGCGCCGTCGCGAGCACGTGATGGCTGCCCGCGGCGCCGAACGTGAGCACACGCCGCGCTCCGAGCTGCACGGCGTGCTCGAGCAGCAGGGCCGCCTTGCGCGTCTTGTTTCCGCCGTACTGCGCGTGCACGAGGCCGTCTTGCTTGAGCCAGAGCTCGCCGTTCAGTGACGCGATGGGCAAGCGCTGAACGGGCGTCGGAACCGTCAGCGTCAACCGTTGTGCCGTCACGGCGCGATCATTAGCACGCGCGCTGCGCACGGCATCCGGCGCACGGCGTCCCGCGCACGGCGTCCCGCGCACGGCATCCGGCGCACGGCATCCGGCGCACGGCATCCGGCGCACGGCATCCGGCGCACGGCATCCGGCGCACGGCATCCGGCGCACGGCATCCCGCGCACGGCATCCGGCGCACGGCATCCCGCGCACGGCATCCCGCGCACGGCATCCGGCGCACGGCATCCCGCGCGTGGCTCCTCTAGAAAAGGTGGGTCGCGCGGTTCGAGATCTATGTCGGAATTCCGACTTACTTTTTCGCGAATTTGGGGGCCCGCGGTCAGAAGTTTCGCGGAGTTAGGTGCCCGGAGCGCATTGATGTTGCCGAATTACATGTCGGAATTCCGACTTGGAATCTCGCGGCGAACGGGCATCCGGGATGCGTCGAGGCCTCCAAGCGACGGCAACCGAGCAAGCGAGCTTGCGCTCGGAACAAACACTGACCGGGAGGTGCGTGGCTGGGGCGCGGGCGCCCCTCTCCCTCGATTTGGCCCCGTTTTTAACGGCGAATGGGCGCGTTCGTCTGGGGCATTGCGCGGGGGGCGTGAACCGTCGAGGCTAGGCGTTCCGACCCATGAGCGAGGGCGACTTTTTTGGCGATGAGGCGAAGCGGGAGACTGCGGCGTCCGTGAAGGGGGTGGAGGCGTGCACTTCCGCGGAGCTCGTGGTCGCGGTGCGCAACCGCTCGGGGCGCTACGGCGTGCTGGCGTACCACTTTGGACTGGGGCTCGCGGCGCTCGTGGTGGGGTTCCTGTGGCTGTCGCCGACGGTGTACAGCGTCGCGTCGATTGCGATCGAGGGCATTTTGGCGTTTGGGCTGGGCGCGGTGCTGGCGGCGAGCTTCGATACGATTTTGCGTTTGCTGTCGCGCCCTTCGACGATCGACGGCAACATGAATGGCGCGGCGCGCGCGGCGTTTTTCGATTTGGGGATTTCGCGGACCTCGGGGCGCAATGGGATTTTGGTGTACGTGTCGCTGTTCGAGCGGCGCTGCGTGGTGCTCACCGATCTCGGGATCGATCCTGCCGCGCTCGAGCCGGGTTGGTCGGCGGCCAAGCGTGAGCTCGAGCAGGCCGTGAAGCACCGCAAGTTGCCCGCGTTTCAACAGGCGCTGCTCAGCTTGGGTCCGGTGCTGGGCAAGGTGCACCCGCGCTCGGCCGATGACGTGAACGAGCTGCCGGACGAAGTGCAATGAGCCGACGCTCGAAACGTGCGACATTTGCGCTGCTGTTCACGCTCGCGCTGCTCCTGAGCTGGTCGCTGTGCGTCTGGGCCCGGCCGGGTGGCGGTGATTCGTTCTCGGGCAGCAGCAGCTCACACTCGAGCGGCGGCTCGAGCGGCGATGGCGGGGATGCGGCGGGGCTGATCATTCAGCTCATCGTCTTGAGCTTCGAGCATCCGGCGATTGGCGTGCCGTTGCTGATCATCGTGGTCGGGTTTCTGATCGCCAAGAAGGTCGTGATGTCGTCGCGACAAGGTTGGTCGACGACCACGCCGGAGGCCGTGGAGCAGGTGCAGCAAGTCGAGCGCGCACCCAAGCTCTCGCGCATGGAGCTCGATGGGATCCGCACTTTGGATCCCGGATTTTCGCTCGTGTTGTTCGAGGACTTCGCGTACCTGTTGTACGCAGCCGTGCAGCGCGCGCGCGGCACCGGCACGGCGCCGCTGGCGGCGTATCTGGCCCCACACATGGTGCAGGCCATGGTCGACCCGCAGCTTTCGGACGTGCAAGGCATCGTGATCGGCGCCATGCGCTACGTGCGCTTTTCGGGCGTGCAGGCGCCGATGCTAGAGATTGAGCTCGAGCTGGAGAGCAATTTCGTCGAGGTGCTGAAGGGCGGTGGAACGCGCCGCTTTTACTGCGTCGATCGCATCGTGCTCGCGCGTTCGCCGAGCGCGCGTTCGCGCCCGTTTGCTCGTGCGCGCACGCTCGATTGTCCCAATTGCGGCGCGCCGCTCGAGTCGGTGCGCGGCACGCAATGCTCCTACTGCCAGCAAAACGCGGGTTTCGGGCGCTACGATTGGATGCTCACGAGCTTGGTCAATTGCGCGCGCGAGCCACGCGGCCCGCTGCTCACGGGCAACGTGGCCGAGACGGGCACGGACTTGCCAACCATCGTCGATCCCGGCGCGCACCCTCGTTTTGGCGAGTTGCAGCGCAAAGATCCCGCGGTGAGCTGGGAGGGCGTGACTGGACGCGTGGCGTTGATCTTCGCGGAGCTGCAAGTCGCTTGGTCGGGCCGCGACGCGCTGCGCATTCGGCCGTACGTTTCCGACAACCTGTTTCAGTCGATGTATTACTGGATCGACCTGTACCTTCAGGAAAAATGCCGAAATGTGAACGAGAACGCCCGCATCATGCGCATCGATCTGGCCAACGTGATGAGCGACGCGTCTTACGACGCCGTCACGCTGCGCGTGTTTGCGACCGGTCTCGATTACACCATCTCGGATACCGGCAAATTGCTGAGCGGCAACAAGAGCCGCCCGCGCACGTACTCGGAGTATTGGACCTTGATCCGCGGCAGCGCGCGCAAGGGGCCGGCGCGCAGCGACCCGAATTGCCCGCACTGCGGCGCGCCGCTCAAAATCGGCATGGCCGGCACGTGCGAGTATTGCCGCGTCAAAGTGACGAGCGGTGAGTTCGATTGGGTGCTCTCGCGCATCGAGCAGGACGAAGCGTACGGCGGCTAGCGCCACGGAGGCGTTGCCACTCCGAGCGCGCTCGTCACAACGACGGCCCGAGCGCGCGTGCTAGCTCGAGCGATGCGCTGAGCGCCGCGCCGTGCAGCTCCAGAGCTTGCTCTTCCACGCGCAGGTAGCTCGAATACGCATCGAGCAGCTCGAGGATGGTGCCGCGGCCCTCGCGGTACGTCACTTCAGCAATGCGGCGCACGGTCTCGGCGTTGTGCGACGCTTCTTCGCGGTACGCGCGATAGGCGACGGTCGTCATTTGCACGGCGTGCGCGGCGCGTTCCACTTCGCGCTGCACGGTGTGCTGCCAGTCGCTTTCACGCGTGCGCGCAGCCGCGCTCTGTTCCATTTGTCGATCGATCGTGCCCTGGCCGCGATCGAAGACCGGCAATGGAATGGAGGCGGCCGCCAAGAGCGCGCCGCCGCTGGACCCCGGTGGCGCTCCGGGAATGTTCATCGAGCGCGCGTAGCCGATGCCCAGCTCGGGCTCGGGGATGAAGCGTTTGCGCGCGGCTCGCAAGCGCGCTTCCGCCGCGCCCGTTTCGAGCCGCGTCGCGGCAATCTCGTGCCGATGTTCTAGCGCGAAGCGCACCAGCACCGTCGTTTCTCGCGCGTCGAGCGCAGGCTCGGGCAAGGCATCGCTCGCGGCGAGCTCTTCGGGTTGCGGGGCGCCGCCGATTGACGCGGCCAAGGCGGCACGGGCGTCCGCGACGTCGAGCTCGACCTCGGCGATGCGCGCGCGCAACGTACCGCGTTCGACCTCCAAGCGCAGCCGATCGTATTGCGGGTTGGCGCCAGCCGCGGTGCGCGCATCGAGCACGCCTTGCACGCGCTGCAGATCAGCGAGCCCGGCCGTCAGCACCTGCTGCCGCGCTTCCGCCAACTGCAACGTGAGGTACGCACCCCGCAGCTCGCTCAGCAGCTGCCACGTGTCCGCCGCGAATTGCTTCTCGGTCGCGCTCGCGGTGAGCGTTGCCGCAGCTTTACTCGCGCCGAGCCGCCCCCAGAGCGGTAGGCCTTGCGAGAGCATGACTGAATACTGCTGATCGGCGCTGTCCGACTCGCCGTGGATATGAAAGCCTGCCGTGAGGGCCAAGCGCGGGTTCGGTAGCAGCCCAGCTGCGATGACGTCCGCGCGCACCGCGCTGAGCTCGTAGCGCGCAGCGACGAGCTTCAAGTTCTGGCGTCGAAAGCGCTCGAGCGCCTGCGTGAGCGTCAGCCCCAGCCGGCCTGGCTGCGGTGGCGCGCCCGACGATGCAGACGGCGCAACGGAGCCTTGGGCATGGACCGGCTGGCTGAGCAGCAGGCCAGAAAACGCGCCGGAAAACGCGAGACAGAACGCTAAAGCGGAACGCATGCCCGCATCATCCGGCATCGAAAGAGCGAAAGAAAGCGCGTGCGCCGTGCTAGCTTCCTGGGCTGCTCCCATGGCATTGAAGGTGGAACGGTTAGCGGCACTCGTCGCCCTCGCGGCATCGCTTCTGTGCACCGTGGGCTGCGGCAAGCACGAGCAGCGCTTCGAATCGGTTTGCCAGCTCATCCGCCGTAACGTCGTGGAAGAGAACGACAAGGGCGAGCCGCAGATCACGGACATCGAGCTGGAGTGGGATCCCTGCCCGGGCGATCAATTCCAGGTCGTGCGCGGCGGCAAAGAGTTCGCGGCCTGCATGAACAAGTACGAGGTCGGGAAGTTGCTGCCCGTGCTGGTCAAGCACTGGTGGGACGACCGCGGTTACTACGTGTGGGACGTGTACAAGGTCGGGGATTGCGCGCGTGACATCGAGTACGGCGCCGAGGGCTCGTACGAAAAGTCGCAAGAGTGCAGCGACCAAACCATGTATGGCCATGCCGCCGGTTTTTCCTGCAGTCGGCGGCCGTTCAAAGGCTTGGTCACCACTTGCCCGTGGATGGCGCGGCAGTAGCGTTCGTGGCGCGCGGGCCCGAGCTGCGTTAGCTACGTGCCATGCAAGCGATCCCTGACAGCCTCTGCTTCCTGAATGGCGAGCTCGGCCCGCTGCGCGACGCCAAGGTCTCGGTGCTGGACCGCGGGTTCATCTTCGGTGACGGTATCTATGAAGTGGTGCCCGTGTACGCCCGCCGTTTGTTTCGCTTCGATGAGCACTTGGCACGCTTGGGACGCAGCCTCGCCCAGGTGCGGATACCGAATCCGTATCAACGGGAACAGTGGCTCGAGCACTGTCGCAAGTTGATCGCCGCCCAATCGGCTGATGACCAACTCGTGTACATCCAGGTCACGCGCGGCGTGGCCATGCGCGACCACGGCATGCCGCCCGACCTCACGCCGACCGTGTTCATCATGGCCAATCCGATGAAGCCGCCCAGCGCCGAACAACGTGAGAGTGGCGTCGCATGTGTCACGGCCCGAGATTTTCGCTGGGAACGAGGCGACATCAAGTCAGTATCGCTGCTCGGGAACGTGCTTTTGCGTCAGATTTCAATCGACCAAGACGCCGCCGAGACCATCCTGTTCCGCGATGGATTTTTGACCGAGGCCTCGGCCTGCAACGTCTGGGTGGTGCGCGCGGGCTCTGTGCTCGGCGCGCCCAAGAGCGGGCACGTCCTGGAAGGCATTCGCTACGAGCTGCTTCGCGAGCTGTGCGCCGAGGTCGGCATTGGTTTCGAGCTGCGCCCGATCTCGGAGGCCGAAGTGCGCACGGCCGATGAGCTCATGCTCAGCTCGGCCACGAAAGAGGTGCTGCCCGTCACCCTGCTCGACGGCGAAGCGGTGGGCCACGGCACCCCGCGCGGCAAGCCGGGCCCGGTGTACGCTCGCCTGTACGAAGCGTACCAACGCGCCAAAGCGACGCAGTCGATCTGAGGGCTAGTTACGTGCCCACTTCGTGCCGTCGCTACACGTCACTTCATCCACCTGCGCCACGGCGAGCGACGCGCTCTCAACGTGGTGCAAGACCATGGCTAGCGAGTGGGTTTGGTTCGGGCCAAAGTCTGACACTTTGTCCTCGCTGAACGCCACGTAGTACTCGCCGCCCTTGTTCATCGAGCTCGGCTTGCCGTAAGCGTCGTAGCCGTAGGCGGTGCCGGAGAAGGCGGTGACCGTGCATTTGCCGCGATTCAGAAAATCCACGTTGAGGACGTTGCCGTCGTCGCCGTTCGCGACGTCGGCCACACCGGCGACGACAGGATCTGCCTTCACCAGATCGGCGATCACCATTCGCGCGCGCGCGAGCGGCGCGGGACCGAGCCGCAGCGAGCCCACTTTCGGCGTTGGCTCGGCGTCTTTCCCGGTGGACCGAGCCGCATCCGCAGCGGACATGCGCTGCAGCACGGCCGGCTGGCTCCATTCGCGTTCCAGCAGCGCGCGACCGATCAGAATGCCGAGCACCAGGCCCACGACCAAACCCGCAACGCCGATCAAAACCAATTTGCGCATGAAATCCTCTTCATCGATCGGAAGGAATTGGCCGCCGGCCTCACACGAGCACGCTCGCCGCCATCACCAGCAGAGTAGCGGGCGGCGTCCAGGCGCGGAAAAAGCGAAACCAGAAATCAATCCGCTCTTCGTCCACGATCATGAACACCCACGTGGTGGCCATGTTCATGAGCAGGGATACGTACACGCCCAGCATCAGCTTGTCGGCGTGGGTGAGGTAGCCGGTGGCGGGGAGGGATTGAATCAGCGAATAATGAAAGAGCACGGCGGCGGCCAACATCGGCGCGCCCGCGTTGCTGCGCACTTCCAGCTCTTCGGCGGGCACCCACAGGCCGATCAGCGAGATGAGCACGATGATGAAAGCCGGCACGTACACGCTGAACGCCGCGGATTGCGCGAAGCGATCCAAACCGAGCGTGAACTTGTAACGCGACACGTACAGGTCATCGCGATCGAAGCGCGACGGGTACTGGTGCTTGAACGAGGTGGCGCCCACGGAGGCCACGCCGTAGCCCGAGAGCCGGAATGAAGCGTCGAGCGACGTGCGCCTCGGATCGGACACGAACACCACGGTATCGACGCCGTACACCGCGTCTTCGACGTTGATGTCCAAGTACTGCGTGTCGAACGGATAGGCACGCAAATCCACCGGGCTCGTGAAGGAGCCCGTGCAGCGGTAGAAGCGGAACGTCTCGACGTCCACCAAGTTGGCACAATTGACGTCGTGACCATTGGTGAACACGGGGTGCAGCTTGGGCAGCAGCTTGTCGGCCGTGAACGACAAGAAGAAATCCGCCGAGTAGCTGCCATCGGTGATTTGATAATCACGCACCTCGGAAATAACGAGGCCGACCTTCACTGTCGCCGGGCCACCCATGTCCGGATTGGCCAGCGGTGAGCGGTACTTGCCGGCGCGGTGGATCGGCACTTTGCCGTTCCCCAATGAATCGATCTGCTCCGGGCTCAGATCTTTGGGCATGTCGCTCTCGTCTTGGATGACGGTGCCGTCGAGCGTCAGGTTCGAGAAATCATCCTTGTCACCGGTCGGCGCTTCGCCGGCGATCAGCGGCGCGGTCGAGCCACTCGGCGCGGGTGCAGCGCTAGCGCCTGGCGCGGCACTGGCAGCCGGCAGGGGCGGTGGGTTCACAGCGGCGAGCGCCGGCGTGCCGCCCGGCCCCGCGCTCGCACTCGCGGCGGCTTTCACTGTGAGCGGTGCGGCGAGCGCTTTGGAGCCCAGCTTCGAGCCCACGATCAGGCTGCCCAGGCAGACGATGATCAGCGCGGAAACGACTTGCCAGACATGCGCCGTCCGGAAACGACGTTTTCGGTGATCCGCCACAACCTGGACCGTAGCCAAAAAGGCTCGGAAAGAACACTCGAATCTGGCACCCTCCGGCGGTGGTGAAGCGTATCGCTCTCGTCCTTGGTGCGCTCGCGCTCTTCACGTCCTTCTCGTTCAGCGCGTGTAAGCAGGCCAACGGCGACAGCGAGCCCACGCCCGAGAAGAAAGAGCCGGGCGTCGATGTCAGCTTGTCGCCGACTGGGGTGCAGGCGGCAAAGCTAGCGACCGCCAAGCCGCTGCGCGTGCCGCGGCGCTCGAGCCTCACCGCCTCCGGCTCGGTGGATTTCGTGCCCAGCCGCGTGGCTCGCATCGGCCCGCAGATCTCGGGGCGCGTGGCCAGCGTGCCGGTCGCGCCCGGCCAGGCCGTGGGTCGCGGCGCCGTCGTGGTCACGCTCGACAGCGTCGACATCGGCCGCGCGCGCGCGGATTTTCTGCAAGCGCAATCGCAAGTGAAGCTCGCCGAGTCCGAGGTCGCGCGAGAAGATCGCTTGATCGACGCGGGCGCGTCGTCCGAGCGCGCGTTGCAGAGCGCGCGCACCTCGCTGGATCTGGCGAAGGTTGGGCTGAGCGCCGCGGGCGATCGCCTGCACACGCTCGGGGCCGGCTCGGGCTCGGGCGTGTCCGGCTTTTCTTTGGTGTCGCCGATCGCAGGCAAGGTGCTCGAGGTGAAGGCGCGCCTCGGCCAACCCGTGGGCCCGACCGACACGCTGGTCGTGGTCGGCGAAACCAGCGAGGTGTGGCTCGCGGTCGACGTATACGAGCGTGATCTGTCCCGCGTCCACGCGGGGGATGACGTGCGCGCGACCGCCCTTGCTTATCCGGATCGCGTCTTCGAAGGCACGGTCGATCAATTGGCGAGCGTCGTCGATCCCGAGCGCCGCGTGCTCGAAGCGCGCATCGTGCTGCACAACTCAGACGGGGCGCTGCGCCCAGGAATGACGGCCACTGCACGCATCCTCGGTGCGGTCGAGCCGGGCGCGCCGCCCGTGGTGAGCGTGCCGCGCGTCGCGCTGCAGGTCATCGACAATCAGCCGTTCGTGTTCGTGGACCTGGGCGGCGGAAAATATGCGCTGCGCGCCGTCGAACGCGGCGTCGATCTCGAGCAGGGCGTCGAAATCAAACAAGGCCTCACCGGCGACGAGACCATCGTCACCGAGGGCTCGTTCATCTTGAAGAGCGAAGTGCTGCGCTCGCAGATGGGATCGAACGATTGATCGATCGGCTGATCGCGTTTTCGGTGCACCAGCGCGCGTTGGTGATCGTGCTTTCGGTGGTGTTCGTGGTGCTCGGCTTGGTGGGCGCGAGCAAAGTGCCGATCGACGCCGTGCCCGACGTCACCAACGTGCAGGTGCAAGTGCTGACGCCCGCGCTCGCGCTCGGTACCGAAGACGTGGAGACCCTGGTCAGCGCGCCCGTGGAACGCGCAATGTCCGGCCTGCCCGGGCTGGAAGAAATTCGCAGCACGTCGCGCGCGGGCATCTCCGCCGTCACCGTCACGTTCGACGACCAAACGGATCTGTTCAAGGCGCGCCAGCTCGTCGGTGAGCGGCTGTCGGTCGCGCGCCGCGACATCCCCGCAGAATACGGCACGCCGATGCTCGGCCCCTCCGCGGGCGCGCTCGGTGAGATCTATCACTTCGAGGTGAAGGGCGCGGGCTCGCTGATGGAGCGCCGCACGGCCCTCGATTGGATTGTCGTGCCACGGCTGCGGCTCGTGCCCGGCGTGGTCGAAGTGAACACCATGGGCGGTGAGGCCAAGTCGCTCGAAATCACGCTCGACGCGGCACGCCTGAGCAATGCGCGCGTCTCGGTGCCCGAGGTGTTGTCGGCTCTGTCTCGCAATCACCTGACCACGGGCGGCGCGTACTTGGTCGACGGCATGGAGCACGTCACCGTGCGCGGTGAGGGCCGCATCAAAACCGCCGAAGATCTCGGCTCGGTGGTCGTCGAAACCCGCGAAGACCGCACGCCGCTGTTCCTGCGGGATTTGGGGGATGTCGGCTACGCGGCGCTGGCCCGCTACGGCGCCGCCACGCGCGACGGCCGAGCCGACGAAGCCGTGCTCGGGATCGTAGTCCTGGCGTCGGGCGCCAACAGCCAGCGCGTGGTCGAGGGCGTGCGCGCCGAAGTGGAAGAGATCCAGAAGAGCCTGCCCGCGGGCATGCGCATCGAGGCGTACCTCGATCGCATGGATCTCGTGCAGCGCACGATCCACACCGTGACCGGGAACATGCTGGAGGCGAGCGCGCTCGTGCTCCTCGTGCTGTTCGTGATGCTCGCGAGCTTGCGCGGCGGCATCGTGGTCGCCATCGCCATTCCGCTCGCCTTGCTCGGCGCGTTCTTGGGCATGTGGCTGGGCGGTGTGGCCGGCAACTTGATCAGCCTGGGCGCGATCGACTTCGGGCTCGTGGTGGACGGCGCGATCATCATCGTCGAAAACGCGATCCGCCGCTTGGCCGAGCGGCGCGCGCAGCTCGGCCGCATCCTGACCGATAGCGAGCGCAGCGAGGTCGTGATCAGCGCTTCGCGTGAAGTGCGCTCGGCGACCGCGTTCGGCGAAGCGATCATCGCGCTCGTGTATCTGCCGGTGGTGGCGTTGCAGAGCATCGAAGGCCGCATGTTTCGGCCCATGGCGCTCACGGTGCTGTTCGCGCTGGCCACGGCCTTCGTGCTCTCCCTGACACTGATCCCGGCCCTCGCGTCGTTGATCTTGCCGCGTGATGCGCACGACAATGAGAGCCCGGTCGTGCACTTCGCGCTGCGCTTGTATCGGCCCGCGGTGCGCTGGGCCACGCGCCGGCCGCTGCGCGTGATGGCGCTCGCGCTCGTGGTGTTCGTGGCCACGATCGTGGGCGGCTCGCAAATGGGCCGCGAGTTCCTGCCCCAGCTCGACGAGGGTACGGTGATCGCCGAGACCGTGCGCTTGCCCTCGGTGTCGCTCGACGAGTCCTTGGTGCTGACACGCCAAGCGGAGAAGGTCTTGCACACCTTCCCCGAAGTGAAGACCGTGGTCAGCCGCACCGGACGCGCCGAGGTCGCCGTCGATCCCATGGGCGTCAACATGACCGACGTCTGGATCATCCTGAATCCCAAATCGACCTGGCAAACCGCGCACGACCGCGAAGCCTTGGTGGAAGCCTTCGACAAGCGGCTCGTCGAGTCGGTGCCCGGCGCGGCCTTCTCCTACACGCAGCCCATCGAGATGGCCTCCAACGAGCTGCTCTCCGGCTTCTCGTCGGATTTGGCGATCGACGTGTTTGGTTCGGACTTGGGCGAGCTGCGCAGAACCAGCGCGCAAATCGTGCGCGCGCTGCGCCCGATCCGTGGCGCGCGTGACGTGCGTGCCGGCCAGGTCGCGGGCCAAAACGTGCTCACGGTCACCGCCGATCGCATGGCCATTGGTCGCCGCGGTCTGGACGAGAAAGCCGTGCTCGACACCGTCGAAGCCATTGGCGGCGTGCAAGTCGGTGAAGTCGTCGAGGGCTCCACGCGCTATCCGATCCGCGTGCGCTTCGACGCCCACGCCCGCGAAAGCGCCGACAGCATCGCCGCGCTGCCCGTACGCGCGCCCGACGGCACCCTGGTTCCGCTCGGTCAGCTCTCGCACATCGACGTCGCGCCCGGCCCGTCCGGCATCAGCCGCGCGCGCCTGCAACGCCGCGTCACGATCGAAATCAACGTGCGCGGCCGCGACGTGGGCAGCTTCGTCGACGAAGCCAAGCAAGTCATCGAGCGCACGGTCAAGCTCCCGGTCGGCTACTTCATGGTCTGGGCCGGCGAATACGAACGCTTCCAGAGCGCCACGCGACAGCTCGAAATCGTGGTCCCGATCGCGTTGGCCATGATCGTCGTGCTGCTCATGGCCACCTTCGGCAAAGTGCGCCCCGCGCTGCTCATCTTCGCCAACGTGCCGATGAGCGTCTCGGGCGGCATCCTCGCGCTAATATTGCGCGGCATTCCGCTCAGCATCTCCGCCGGCATCGGCTTCATCGCCCTGTTCGGCGTGGCCGTGCTCAACGGCCTCGTGCTCGTCTCCAGCATCGAAAAGCTCGTCACCGACGGCCACTCGATCGACGAAGCCGTCGAGCTCGGCGCCACTCAGCGCTTGCGCCCCGTGCTCACCACGGCCCTCGTGGCCTCCCTGGGCTTTCTGCCTATGGCCCTCGCCACCGGCGCCGGCGCGGAAGTGCAGCGCCCGCTCGCGACCGTCGTGATCGGCGGGCTCGTCTCTTCGACGTTGCTCACGCTGTTGGTGCTGCCCAGCGCTTACCGCTGGCTACTCACGCCGCGAGCGCGAGTCCACTGAGCTCGGAGGTCAAGGGCTCACACCTGCGTCCGCGGAGACCAGCGTGCAGGTATCCCACCTCGTTTCGTCTGCGCCAACGTTGATGCAAGTCGTAAACATCGGCCCCGGATCACCGGCGTTTGGCGGGCACCGCTTCATGGTGCCACGGACGCAACGACAGGCTTTTTTGAGAGTTGCCGCGAATTCACAGACTTTCGTATTGCTGCTGGGCGGTGCAATGCACGCCGCAGTGACGCAATTGTTCATGTTGTTGTCGCTCTTGCAATCATCCGGAACGCAGTCACCGCCCGGGCCGCCCGGCGTATTCGCCGGCGAGCACGCGAAGAAGAGGCAAGTGAGCCCGAAAAGAACCAGAGCGAAACGCAGGTATTTGTATGCCACTGGGGAAACCTATTGGGGGGTGGGTGTTTGAATATCGCGAGCACAACGAAAGCCGGTTCGTGAACTGCGCGCCGTCGCCGGCGCGGACGCGCGCACGCCGGTGCGCAACGCGGAAGACGAGCTCCTGAACCCCCCGCCGCGATTCACGCGCTCGTTATCGTCGGCCGACCAGGGAGTCCAGCAATCAGTCGCGCAAGAAACCAATGGCTCGTCGACGTAACGGTCTAGCGCCCATTCGTTCAGATTGCCGGCCAGGTCGTCGTGCCCTTGGTTGAGGAAGCGATAGAAACCGCCTCGCCCCAAGATATAACTGCCCACCGGCTTTGGTGCCGAAAGTTTCGGCGCCACGAAGTCATCATAAGCCGCGTACGTCAGATCGATGTCGGTGTTGCTGCTCGACGGAGACCAAGGATAGGGCCGTTCGTCGGCGCCATGCGCCGCCGCGTAGTTCCATTCATCCTCGGTCGGGAGGCGGCCGTGATCGAAAACGCAGAAGGCAAACGCAGTGTACCAGTTCACGCAGTTGATGGGCAGCGTCGTGTCTGCGGTCGACCAGGTCGCGGCCGAACCGCAAGAATCCGTCATCTGCGCGATCGCTTTCGCGGAGGTGGGCGGCACGACCTTCAAGGTCTCGTCCGAATCATCCGTGAGTGCCTCCCAGCTCTTGTGCCAACCCGTGTCAGGGAGCTTCGGGTGAGCGCCTGCACCTTCTGCCGGCAGCGAGTAGGCGGTCATGAAGGCCGCAAAGCGGCCTACCGTTACTTCGAAGCGATCGAGGTAGAAGTCGCTTACGCGGCGCGGGTAGATCAAGTCCGGATCTTCATCGTCACCTTGCCCCATGTTGTAAGCCCCACCGGGGACGAGGATGGTCGAGCAGCAGTCCGAGTTGCCCACGCACGGCGTCGTCAGGGAGTTTGCACCACAGCTCGGCGCGCTATCGCAAGCTCCGTTGCGGCAGAACCCCTCGCATTCGGGCCCACTGTCTTGCCACGTGCCGCCTGGGCAGGATTGAGGTCTGTACCCGACACACCGGACCTGGGTGGGTGAACACTCGGCTGCTCCACCGCTGCCCCCAGCATCGTCGGAGCCTCCGCCAGCGCCACCTTCACCTTTGCCAGCCCCTCCGCCGCCTCCGCTCGCCTTGCCGGCGCTTCCGCCGGCTTCGTCGCCACCGCTGGCTCCACCGACTTCCGACCCGCCCGCCGCGCCTCCGTCACCGGGGACCTGTGCCTTGCCGGACGTGCATGCCGTTTCTTCCAGTCCTGCGTTGCCGGCGGCGGGTGAGGCGCCCGCGATGCTCCCGCCGCAGCCGCCGTTACACGGCTCGAGCGGGGGGGGGTCGTCGATGCCGAGGACGGTGCTGCATGCAGCCGACAGTAGCGCTGCCGCGAGCGCGCCTCGATGCACGTGCGACATCCGCCGAGAAGCTCCCATGTCGCCCCCTTACCACGGGCGTGGATGGCGACCGATAGCAATTTCGCAAACCTGGCTGCCATGTTTCGAGTGCTGACCGGCTCTGTTGCGCGTTCGGTCGAGCCCGCTCGAGGCAGTGACTTCGATTCGAAGCGCCGCCCGCATAGTAAAGGTTTCATTGGCGAGCGGCATTGCTAGCTCTCGAAATCAACCTCGGCCTAAGGTTCGCGCAGTCGCGGGAGTTGCCTCATGAAAAGACGGTCCGGTCTGAGCGCCTTCACTGCAGCCGCTGCAATCGCTGCTTGCGCTTGTCATCCAAATGACCAAGCGAATTCTCCGAAGAGTGACCCCGTAGTTCACGCCGCTGCCGGCGCGGGCAACGCTTCTGGAGGTAGCCCTACGGCAGGAGCGCCCGCTGCTGCAGGCGCGACTGGCGGTGCCGGCGGTGGCGCACCGCTGGTCAAGCCGACCTGCGCAGCGCCTGACTTCATCGAGCTCGATGTTTCTCTCTTTGCGCAGCAGTCGAAGAACCTGTGTTGGGCAGCGAGTGCTCAGATGATGGCAAGCTCGGTCAGCGTGACCCACTCGCAGTGTCAGCAAGTGCAGAGCGTGACCCCTAGCTGTCAATGCACCGCGTGCACCGCGTCAGCCAACCTCGCCCCGGGACCGTGCAATCAGGGCGGGTGGCCAAATTTTCACCTCTTTGGCTACACAGCGACCAAGACTGCGGACACCGTAGCGTTGACGATTCCCGAGCTGGTCGACGAGCTCGGATGCAAAAAGCGTCCGGTCGCGTTCAGTTGGCACACCGGGCCGAAGACCGGTCACATGATGGTTGCTTACGGGTACGATGACCACGGCAATCAGGTCGAGGTGCTCGACCCGCTGGCGCCCTGCGTCGGTGCCAAGCTCGAAATGCCCTACGAAAACTTCCGCGACGGCTTCGCTCCAGGAACGAGTCATCACTGGAGTGACTTCAGCAACTTCCAGAAAGAGTAGACGATGAAAACGCACTACTTCGCCTGTGTCCTTGCCTTGGCATGCATGATCTCGAGTGGCGTAGCCCGCGCTCAAGTTCCCCCGGTCAAAGTGGATCCGGAGCTGATCAAGGTCGACCAGCCGCGTGACGATGCGAATCCTGAGCTGCGCAATGCGCGGGTGGCAGGTCTCGCAGAGTTACAGAAGCGCCTCGGTCATGGCAGCCCCGCCCGCTACGGTTTCGAGCAGGCGCCCCCGCAGGGGAGCATGACGGTCCTGGAGCCATTCAAGCAAGCCACCGTGCAGCTCGATGCGCTGCAGTCCTACCGCGGCAGCAACGGCGAAGCGTTGCTCAAAAACGCTGACAGTTTCATGTACCCGATCATGGTGGGCGGATCGGTAGCGTCTTCGATGACAGTCGCGAGAGTCGCTGGCGTTTGGAAGGTCGTCTCTTACGGCAACGCGCCGTTGATTCGCAGCGCTATGCGTGCCCGGGTGGATGCTCTGCGGGCGCGGGCGCAGCTCGCTGGGGCAACGGTTGCCCTGTTCCCTCGCGATCGAACGCCGGACTACACCATCATCACCGTGACGGGCTTGAACGTGTTCTTTCTGGGCGGCCATAGCCTCATCGGCGGCCTGCAACTCGTTCCTCTATTCGAACTAGGACACCCGGGCTTCGCGAACGGCAGGTTCTTACCCGTCGACCGCGTCATGAAGGCATTGTCGCTAGAGGCCGCGAACTTCGACGGCAAAGCCCCGACCTGAGGCACCGCCCGACCCAGCGCGCGCTCACTTGTAGATCAGCTTGTAGTTCGGCTCGCCCCCGAACGACCCTGCGCCGATGTCTGTCTTCGGGAGCTCAGCTCCCGCCCCGCTGAAATGAATTCAGCGGGGCCCCACCCTCAGGTTTCGGGGCCCCAACCCCAAAACTTCCTCACTTGTAGATCAGCTTGTAGTTCGGCTCGCCGCCGAACGACCCTGCGCCGATGTCTTCATAACCGTAGTCGGGGTTCTTCAATTCCGCCTTAGCCGCCGCGGTCAGCAAAATCTCGTACGGCTTGGCCGTGTCTTCGCCGAGCTTGCTCGCGCCGTTCACCTCGCGGCCCCACACGTCCTGATCGCCGATGCGCAGCACCCGTCCGTAGCCAATCCCAAGGCAGAGCAAAATCTCTTCTTCGGGTTTGCGGCGCTCGTTCACGTTGCGACACGCATGCTGCATCTTGATCCCGCACTCCACCGCGCGGTCGGCGCGGCGGAACATGATCATGAAGCTGTCGCCCTCTTCCTTCAGGAGCAGGCCGTCGTGCGCTTCCAAGATCGGGAGCAGTAATTTGCGCTGCTCGTGAATGATCTGCAAAAAGTGGATGATGCCGAACTCGCTCGTGCGCCGCGAGAAGCCCGACAAATCGGTGAACATGATGGCCCAGTCTTCGCCGAACAAGTCCCAGATCCGCTGATCGATAGCGGTCACGTCCGCGCCCGCTTTGCAGCGGTCCTCGACCAGCTTCCACAACCGCGCCTGGCTCGCCTTCAGTCCCTCGTCACTTCCGCTCATAACCGCCGAGCATATCAAACTCGGATCTGCCCCGCACCGCTCTCGCTTGCGCGCACACCCACGAGCAAAGCGCTCACCGTTAAAGCCAGGGCGGAACCTGCGCGTAAACACCGCGCCCTGCACAACATTGAACAAAGTGCTCGCCTGATGCTGCCCCGTGCGCGGTACGCCCGAGTGCGGTGGCCGTGCTCGCTTCGCTGCGCGCGGCCGGCTTCCCAAGCACTGGCCTCCCGCCAGCGCGGTGCGCCCACGATCTCCGCGACTCGGTGCGCGCAGCACAGCTGAGCGCGAAGCGGGCACCTACGAGCGTGCATTGAGGTGCGGTGGGCGACGAGCGAGCGCCCATCAACCAAATCAATGAATCGACGCCGGGCGCCCATTCATGGCCCGCGTTCGCGGCGAGTGCGCCTTCGGCGAGTGGGTTTGCGTTTGAAATTCGTAGTATCAATTCATACTACGATTTCTGTCGCGAAGGGCCTCGAGGGCTACTGCGGCAAGCTGCGCATCGAGCGGGGTTTCGCTAGGACGCGCGAGTGTCAGGAACTCGGGGGCGCGCGTCACGTCCGGGTGCCAGGCCAGCCCGCGCTCCATCAAGTCGATGGTGTGTACGATTCGCGCGCCTTATCGCGCGGCTCACGCGAACATGGACCGATGAATCATCCGTTGCGAGATCGAACGCCCTGCGGTTGCGAAACTCAAACGATACAGCGCGAGGCCTCGATCATCGCCACGAAACAGAGGTGGCGAAGTCATGACCAATGAGATCTCCTGATTGAAACCTCATACTGTTGGATACGCTGGACGTGAGTCAAAGCCCATGCGAGAGCAAAGGCGTCACGGGCGGGTGAAAGATGAGTCGAACTTAGGATCACTTGGGCAAGGAGACCATGCCGTCAACGCTCTTCTCGCGCCGTTCGGTCGCGGTTTACGCGGCGCTAGGGCTGATCTTGCTCCTGTTCGCCGCCAAGATTTGGAGCCGCAAGTCCACGACGGCGAGCAATGGCGCGCCCGGCCACCGGCTCGGCGCGCTGTCAGGCTTGCACCACGTTGCGGAGTGCCCGGCGAGCGCGAGCCAATGCTCACCCCAGCTTCTGCGAACGCTGAGCGTCACGCCGACGTGTGAACATCGAGTTTCGCGCGTCACTCTCGAGGGTTGCCGCCCTGCCCCCGAGCCCTGAGCTCCCGAGCCCCTGTCGGGACGGCAAGAGCCGCCCGGCCCGCGAAAATCGCACGTCGGAACCAGGTGCACGCCATTCCGTCAACAGTAAAAAGCGAGTTTTGACCCTTTCCTACGCGTCTCCCAATGGGCGCGCGGCCCGAGCAGTGCTACGCATCCGCGGTCCCAGCGTCGCCACGCTCGGCGGTTCTAGAGTCACTCTCGCGCAGCGCGCACGCGCCGCCGAGAAAAACTGGAACACCGGCGCAGCTTCTGTATAAGCGGGTCTCCGAGAAGCCTCCCAGGCGTCTAGAAAAAGGAACGAAGAAATGATCAAGGTCGGTATCAATGGCTTCGGCCGCATCGGTCGTATGGTTTTCCGCGCTGCCATCGGCCGCGGTGACGTCGAGATCGTCGCCATCAACGATTTGCTCGAGGTCGATTACCTCGCCTACATGCTGAAGTACGACTCCGTGCACGGCCGCTTCAAGGGCACGGTCGAGGTCAGCGACGGCAAGCTCGTCGTCAATGGCAAGGCCATCCGCTGCACCGCCGAGACCGACCCGTCCAAGCTCGCCTGGGGCGACGCTGGCGTCGACACCGTGCTCGAAGCCACGGGCATCTTCCTCGACAAGCCGGGTGGCGAGAAGCACCTGGCTGCTGGCGCCAAGAAGGTCGTGTTCTCGGCCCCTTCCAAGGACGAGACCCCGATGTTCGTGATCGGCGTGAACGACGACAAGTACGCCGGCCAGGCGATCGTCTCGAACGCTTCCTGCACCACCAACTGTCTCGCGCCGATCGCCAAGGTCGTGAACGACAACTGGGGCATCAAGCGCGGCCTGATGACCACCGTGCACGCCACCACGGCCACCCAGAAGACGGTCGACGGCCCGTCCAAGAAGGATTGGCGCGGCGGCCGCGGCATCCTCGAGAACATCATCCCGTCGTCCACCGGCGCGGCCAAGGCCGTGGGCAAGGTGATCCCGGAGCTGAACGGCAAGCTGACCGGCATGGCCTTCCGCGTGCCCACGTCGGACGTGTCCGTCGTCGACCTCACCGTCGAGCTGAACAAAGAAGCCAGCTACGACGACATCTGCAAGGCCATGAAGGCTGCCTCCGAAGGCAAGATGAAGGGCGTCCTCGGCTACACCGACGAGAAGGTCGTCTCGACCGACTTCGTGGGTGAGACCTGCACCTCCGTGTTCGACGCCGAAGCCGGCATCGCCCTCGACAAGACCTTCGTCAAGCTCGTGTCCTGGTACGACAACGAGTGGGGTTACTCGAACAAGTGCATTGATTTGATCAAGCGCATCAGTGGTTGAGCGATTGAGCTGCAACAGCTCAATCGCGGGTTGATCGCTTGAGCTGGAGCAGCTCAAGCGCGGGTTGATCGATTGAGCTGGAGCAGCTCAAGCTCGGGCTGATTGAGGTGCCCCAACTCGTAGGTGCTCGGCCGGCTTCGCCGGCCTGCGCGCCTACGTCTTCCCCAAATCCCGTGCTCGGGGCCGCTGCGGCCCCTCCGCGCGGGATGGGGAAGAGAGGCACTGACGGTTTAGTGACGTCGCGGACGCCCGCTCATCGAGCGGGCGTTTTGCGTTTGTGGGGACGTACATTTCTTAGCAACCGATCTCGGTGGCAGCCCGAACGGTGTGCATGCGTATTTCCACAGTCTCCGTTTCAGCGCTCCTCGTGCTGTGCGCCCAAGCTTGCAGCAGCAGCTCCGCCCCAACTTCGGTAGAGCTTCCCCGAGCTCGCGCCCTCGGTGCACCGTGCGAGAGTTCGGCAGATTGCGAGCCAGTGCTGTTCTGTAACGTCGACGCGTTGGACGATGCGTTTGAACAGTGCACGGCTCCATGCGACGCGAATCAACCGTGCGAAGCGTCCCTCGGGCCCAGTGCAGTTTGTCTTCTTTCGAACTTATGCGTCCGGGCCTGTACCACGGATGCCGACTGCCCCGCAGGAACGGCATGTAACGACAATTTCTGGTGTAAGCGAGTCGCTGCTGCCCCAATTCCGACCACGCTCCACTGCACTGGCACGGCGCTCGGCTGCGCGGCCATCAAAGGGACCGCTACGAGCTGCTCTGATGTGCCTGGCTGCGCGAGCGCGGAACGATGCGTGGGTGAACCCGAGGCATGCTCCTCGCAGGGGCTCGATTGCCCAAGCGGTTGCAAATACGACATCTCATTCAAAGGTTGTATCGGTGCCCCGGACCCGTGCTCTACTTACTCAACGCATCGGCCCTGTAACGATGTGCGTGGTTGCACCTGGGACTTCTTTTGTGTGGGTACTCCGCGTCCCTGCGAGCTCCTGACTGCGGCCGTGTGCGAAAAAGAACCGGGTTGCACGCTCCAATAATGGTTTAGCGCCAAAAAGAACCGTTTACGCGTGCTTGGTCCGGCAAAAAAAGCCGATTGAACAAAAGAATTGGGCGCACGCGTTCCCGGGGTTGTAGGGCCGCCGAGCAATCGTAGACTGCGCCGCGATGACGGTTTCTTTTTCGAGTCGGATCGGGCTCGCGTTTCGGGTGCTGTTCGATGGCGAGCTCGCGGCGCGGCTCACGGAGCCTACGCCAGTGCCGGCGCCGGAGCTGCCAGCGCCGCCGGTGGTCGCCAAAGAGCCGTCGCTGGATGCGGCGTTGCAGCTCTTGTCGCTCTTGCAGCGTGAAGGGCGGTTCGTGGACTTCGTGCAGCAGGACATCGCGGCGTTTCCGGACGCGGACATCGGCGCGGCCGCGCGTGTCGTCCACGAGGGGTGCCGGCGCGCGCTCTCGACGCATGCGCGCGTGATCAGCGTGCGCAGTGAGGCCGAGGGCTCGTCGCTGACGCTCTCCGCGGCGAGCCCGGACGTGAAGCTCGTGGGCAACGTGGCGGGCTCGGCGCCGTTTCGCGGCGTGCTGCGGCATCGCGGTTGGCGCGTGCAAGGTTTGTCTTTGCCGAAGCTCGTCGGTGCGCAAGATCCCGAGGTCGTTGCGCCGGCCGAGTTGGAGCTCGCGTGAGCGCGCGCTTCGTCGTCGGCATCGACCTGGGCACGACGCACTCGGCGCTCGCCAGCGCGCCGCTCGCGGGGGAAGACGCGCAGGTCAGCGTGCTTCAGATCGAGCAATTGGTATCCGCAGGGGCGAGCTCGAAGAGCCCGCTTTTGCCGAGCTTTTTGTACTTTGGGCACCCGGGCGAGCCGCCGCTGGCGCTGCCTTGGGACCCCGAGCGCAACTTTGCGGTCGGCGAATACGCGCGAGCGCGCGGCGCGGAAGCTCCGCAGCGGGTAATCTCCAGCGCCAAGAGTTGGCTCTCGTATGGCGGGGTCGATCGGCGCGCGGGGAACCTTCCGTTGCACGCCGCCGACGACATCGAGAAGATCTCGCCGGTCGAGGCGTCGTTTCGTTACCTCGATCATTTGAACGAGGCGTACCGCGCGGCTCGCCCGGAAGATGGCGACTTGGCCGAGCAAGAAGTCGTGCTCACCGTGCCCGCGTCGTTCGACGCGGGTGCGCGCGACCTGACGGTCGAGGCCGCGCTCGCGGCTGGGCTCGAGCACGTGACCTTGCTCGAAGAGCCGCAAGCCGCGCTCTACGCTTGGATCGCGCATAGCGGCGAGGCTTGGCGCACGCATTTACGGGCGGGCGACCGCGTGCTCGTGATCGACATTGGTGGTGGCACGACGGACTTTTCGTTGATCGACGCCATCGAAAATGACGGCGCGCTCGAGCTCCAACGCGTCGCGGTCGGCGACCACATCCTGCTCGGTGGGGACAACATGGATCTTGCTCTGGCCCATGTCGTCGGCCAAGAGCTGGCAGAGCAAGGGAAAGAGCTGGACCGCTTCCAGGTGGGCGCGCTGGGCCACGCCTGCCGCAGCGCGAAGGAGCGTTTGTTGTCGGACGCGACGTTGGACCAGGTCGCGGTCGTTTTGCCGAGCCGTGGCTCGCAGCTGCTCGGGGGCTCGATCCGCGGCGAGCTGCGGCGAGAGCAGGTGGAGCAGTACCTGTTGGAAGGTTTTTTCCCTCGCGTCGGCGTGAGCGAGCAACCGAAGGTGCGCCCGCGCTCGGGTCTCGTACAAGCCGGCTTGCCGTACGCGAGTGACCCGGCGATCACCAAGCACTTGGCCGCTTTCTTGGCGCGGCATGCGTTCGCGAGCGAGCGCCCACCGACCGCGATTTTGTTCAACGGCGGTGTGCTCAAAGCAAATGTGCTGCGCGCGCGGCTCTTGGACACCATCAACGATTGGCTCGACGAGCGCAGCGCGCCGCGCGTGCGCGTGCTGCCCGGGGAGGACTTGGATCTCGCCGTCGCGCGTGGCGCGGCCTACTACGGCCTGGTCCGGCACGGCCGCGGCTTGCGAATTCGGGGAGGCACGGCACACGCCTACTACGTGGGCATCGAGAGCCCGATGCCAGCCTTGCCCGGGATGGAGCCGCCAGTGCACGCCTTGTGCGTCGCTCCATTCGGCATGGAAGAAGGCTCACATGCCGATTTGCCGCCTCAGGAGCTGTTCGTGGTCGTGGGCGAGCCGGTCACGTTTCGCTTCTTCGGCTCGACCACGCGCCGCACGGATACCGCGGGTCACGTGCTCGAGCGTTGGCGTGCGGGTGAGCTCGTCGAGCTGCCGCCGATCGAGCTCACGTTGCCGGCTGCGGGCCGCGCGGCGGGCGACGTGGTGCCCGTGCAATTGCAGGCTTCGATCACCGCGATCGGCACCTTGAAGCTCGAGGCGCTTGCCAAACAGCCGTTGACCCCGGATGAGCGCTGGCAGATCGAGCTCAGCGTGCGCCACGGAGCTTGAGCGTGCCGGGCCCTTATCACGTCGGCATCGATTTGGGCACGACTCACACGGTCGTTGCGTACGCCCCGAGTGAAGCAAGCGCCTCGGACGCGGCCGCGCGGGTGCTACCCATCCCCCAGCTGGTCACGGCCCACGAGGTCGAAGCGCTTCGGCTCTTGCCCTCGTTCTTGTACTCGCCGGTGGCGGGCGAAACGCTCGCCGATCCGTGGCACGAGCTGCCCTGGGCGGTCGGGCAGTTCGCTCGCACGCGCGGGCAGGAGGTCAGCGAGCGCCTGGTTTCGTCGAGCAAGAGTTGGCTCAGCCACGCCGGCGTCGCGCGCCGTGACGCGGTGCTGCCGTGGGGCGCCGAGCCGTCCGCGGTCCAAAAAATCTCTCCCGTAGAAGCCAGTCAACGTCTGCTCGCGCACGTCAGCCGCTGCTGGGGCGAGGCGTTTCCCGAGCAGCCCTTGAGCGAGCAAAGCGTGGTGCTGACAGTGCCCGCCTCCTTCGACGAGGTGGCGCGCGAGCTGACCGTGGAAGCGGCGGAGCAGGCCGGGCTTCACGTTCGCTTGCTCGAAGAGCCGCAAGCGGCATTCTACGATTTGCTCGGCAGCGAGCGCCGCACGGTGCTAGAGGCGTTGCTCGACGCGGAACGGCGGCGCGCCACGATCCTGATCTGTGACGTGGGCGGCGGCACCACCGATCTGACGCTGATCCAAGCTCAGCGCTCGCCTCGAGGCGCGCTCGAGCTGGAGCGGGTCGCGGTGGGTCGGCACTTGCTGCTCGGCGGCGACAACATCGATCTGGCGCTCGCGCAGCTGTGTGAACAGCGGCTTTCGCCGAGCGAGCGGCTCGACCCGCTGCGCTTCAGCCGCTTGTTGCTCGCCTGTCGGTCGGCGAAAGAGGTGCTGCTCGGACCGGCGGCTCCTGATTCGGTGCCGATCCGCATCGCCGGGCTCGGCTCATCGCTCGTGGGCGGCACGCTCGCGACGGAGGTGCTGAAGGGCGAGGTCGACGCGCTGGTGTTCGAGGGCTTCCTGCCGCTCGTGAAGCGGGGGGATGCGCCGCCCAAAGCGCGCCCGGGCCTGGTCGCGTTCGGTCTGCCGTACGAGCGCGATCCCGCAATTTCTCGGCACATCGTGCAGTTTTTGGAGCGCCACGGGCAGCTCGCCGTGGACGCGCTGCTGCTCAACGGCGGCCTATTTCACGCGCAGCGTGCCGCCGAGCGCGTGCGTCAGATCGTCACCGAGTGGTGCGGTCGTGAAGTGTTGCTGTTGCCGTTTCCGGATCCGGATTTGTCCGTCGCGCGGGGCGCGGTCGCCTATGGGCGCTCACTTTTGGGGCAGGGCTTACGCATCGCCGGCGGCACGCCGCGTGGTTTTTACGTGGCGGTCGATGAGCGTGCAGCGCGACGGGCCCTGTGCGTCGTGCCCAAGGGCGCTCGCGAAGGAGAGCGGCAAGTCGCGCGCACTTCGGGGCTCTGGTTGCGCGTTGGCCAAGCCGTGCAGCTCGAGCTGTACACCTCCGATCAGGCGACTCAGCACCGCGCGGGCGACATCGTGTCGCTGGACGAGGTCGAGTTCACGCTCCTTCCCCCGATCACGACTCTGTTCAGTGAAGGCGACGAGCGCGGCGATCTCGAGGTTGCGCTCGAGGGTGAGCTGAGCGCGATCGGTACCGTCGAGCTGGCGTCCTTCGAGCTCCATCCAGCGCCGGATCGCGCAGCGCGGCGCTTTCGCTTGGCCTTCGATCTCCGCGCGCTGAGCGCGGGCGTAGATTCGGCGCCGAGCACCGTGAAGAGCGCTCCGCCGCAACCGTCGCGGCCGCCTCCGGCGCGCTTGGGCGAGGCGCTGGAGGCGATTCGTCGCGTATTCGGCGACACGCGCCCGGACGTGAAGGCCCGCGAGAGTAAGGACTTGCCACGCGAGCTCGAGCGCTTGCTCGGCGAGCGCCGCACTTGGACCGTCGAGGTCAATCGCGCGCTATTCGACGCCCTTTCGGAAGGGCGAGCGGCGCGCCGTCGCTCGGAGGACCACGAGCGCGTGTTCTGGATGTTGGCCGGCTATTGTCTACGGCCGGGATTCGGAGCCGTGCTCGACGAACAACGGATCGGGCGCTTGGTCCCGCTCTTCGAGGCGGGCATCGCTGGAACCGCGGGCACCCGCAGCTGGCAGCAATTTTGGATCGCGTGGCGGCGCGTGGTCGCTGGCTTGCGCGAGGACACCCAGGTCCGCGTGCTCGGCTTGCTCGAGCCTTTTTGGGCGCCCAGCGAGGTCAAGCTCAAGCGCAGCAAGAGCTTGAAACCAGCGGAGCCGACGCACGAGCTACTCGAGCTCAGTGCCTCGCTCGAACGCGTTCCGGCCGAACGCCGCGTCATGCTCGGTGAGTGGCTGATCGAGCGCACGTTCCGGGATCGCGATCCGAAGCTGTGGAGCGCCATCGGTCGCATCGGTGCGCGCGTGCCCGGTTACGCCAGCGCACACTTCGTCGTGCCGCCGCGTGCAGCCGAGGCCTGGCTCGACCATTTGCTGCGCGAGCGCTGGCACGAGGTCCCGAGCGCGGCGCCCACCGCGGCGCAGCTCGCGCGCGTCACGGACGACCGCGCGCGCGACATCTCTGCAACGCTGCGCGCCGAAGTCGTGCGCCGCCTCGAAGCCGTCCAAGCCGATGCAGAGCTCGTGCGCCCGGTACGACAGTTCGTCCCCCTCGTGGAAGCCGAGCGCGAGGCATGGTTCGGCGAAGAGCTGCCCGTTGGTTTCCGACTCAGCGCTCCAGCGCCGTGAACGAGTCTTATCCGCGTCGCCCCAACCCCCCAAATTCCTCTCGCCTTCCCGCCTTCCCGTTTCTCTGGCTCTCGCTCGGGGTTGGCGCGTGGCTTGCAGAGCCCGAGCGATGCTTCTTCATGTCGTGCTTGTTTTGGTCGTCGTTGGCGTGTTGCTGTGGCTGATCGAGTCGTTCGTCCCCATGGACGCCAAGATCCTGCGGCTCTTGCAGGCTGTGGTCATCATCGTTCTAGTTATTTGGCTATTGCGGGTGTTCGGCATCATCAACATTTTGCCGGGTCTGAGCTTCTGAAGCGGGCCAACTGCGGCCCCGACGTGAGGCAGCTTGCTACGAAGTCGTGAGCAACTGGCACTTGCGCCACACCGATAAGGCCGTATGTGGCCGCATCCCCCGAACCAGAGATTTGCCATGACCGATATCAACATCATCTTCGCCGCGTTGTCCGATGTCGGGCTGGCGCGCAGCGTCAATGAAGATGCTTTCCAACTGACCGATCTGTCCACCGGGCAAAGCTGCGAGACGAGCCCGTCGCAAGGGCAAATTCCGGTGGGCGAGCGCGGCGTCTTGCTCTCGCTGTCCGACGGCATGGGCGGGCACGCCGCGGGTGAGGTCGCGGCGGCGACCGTCATCGGTTCCGTGCGCAATAGCTTGCAGGCTGCCGATGCTGGGCCCGCCGAGCAACGCCTGGAAGCGGCGGTGCGTCGCGCCAATGTGGACGTGATCGAGGCCGCGCGCGCCAAAGGTCGTCACGGCATGGGCGCCACGCTGACGGCCGTCTTGGTCCAGGGCGACACCGCGTCGGTGGCTGAGGTGGGTGACTCACGCGCCTACGTGTTGCGATCGGGCCAGCTCAAGCAAATCACGCACGACCAAAGCTTGGTGCAGATGCTGGTCGATCAAGGGTTGATGGCGAAAGAAGAGGCCGAGCGCTCGTCACGCAAGAACATCCTGCTCCAAGCCATGGGCAGTGTGGATGAAGTGCACGCCGCGATCGGCCAGGTCGTGCTGCGACGCGGGGATAAGCTCTTATTGTGCTCAGACGGAATCTCCAACGCCATTTCCGACGACGAGCTGCGTGATATTCTGAACGCGAACGGGCCTTGGCCGGCCTGCGCGCACTTGGTTCAGCTCGCCAATGATCGCGGTGGTGACGACAACCTGACGGCAGTCGTCGCGCTTTTCGAGGGCAACGGCCTGGCCGCGCCCGATCCATCGGAAACGGTGACCGGAACGTTCGCGGTGATCAAAGACTTTGGTCCTGCGAAGCCCGTCGCAGCTGCATCATAGTTTTGAATCGACCCTTACCGCCGGCTCGATACGCGTCGCGGTCGGCCGAGCGCGACGCGTAAACGCATGGCGCGTGGCGGTGCATGCCCGCTATGCTCCGCCTCCAATGCGGCTCATCCATCTCGCTCTGATCCCCGCGTGCGTCATCGCCGCGTGCGTGCCACGGCATCCCGTCCCCAACAGCACTGGCACCAGTGCAGAAGCCACGCCGACGCCCGCATTGCCTGACGGAACGCCGCAGCCCGTGCCGATCCACGCGGTTTCCGAGATTACGCCCCCTCCGGTCGGCACGCCGAGCGAGCCGGTGCCCGGCTTCATGCGCGGCATCAACCTGGGCAATGCGCTCGATGCACCGGTCGAAGGCGCGTGGGGCGTGAAGCTGGAGAAGGCGCATTTCACGATGGCCAAGGCAGCGGGCCTCGACCACGTACGCTTACCGGTGCGCTTCAGCGCGCACGCCGACAAGAAGCCGCCGTACCAGATCGAGTCGGACATTTTCGACCGCGTCGACTGGGCCATCGAACAAGCGCGCGACAACGGCTTGTCGCTGATCATCGATCTTCATCACTACGAAGAGCTGATGAAAAAGCCGAGCGAGCACGCTGATCGGCTGGTCGCGATCTGGAAGCAAATCGCCGAGCACTACAAGGCGGCCCCGCCGACGGTCGCTTTCGAGCTGATCAACGAGCCTTGCGATCAACTCACCTCTGACCTGCTCAACCCGATCACGCAGCGTGCGCTCGCCGCAGTGCGCGCCACGAACCCGACGCGCCTCGTGTTCGTGGATAGCTTTTTCTGGGCCGCCGCCGACCGCTTGAAGGAGCTCGAGCTCCCTCAGGACCCGAACTTGGTGCCGTCGTTCCACAATTATCAGCCCATCCTGTTCACGCATCAGGGCATGCCGTTCATGGGCCCCGAGTTTCAGACGCGACCGGTCGTGTTCCCCGGTCCGCCGGCGGTGCCCGTGACGCCCGTTGCAGCCGGTCAAAAGACTGACTGGGTGAACACGTGGTTTACCTCTTACAACAGCGCACCCATCGCCGAAAACGCCAACGGACCAAAGGCCGTCTTCGACTACTTCCAGATCGTGGAGGACTACGTGAAGAGCACGAAGCGCCGCGTGTACATGGGTGAATGGGGCGTGTCGATCAATGCCGACCCGAAGTCACGCGAAAGCTGGATTCGCCTCGTGCGCCAAGAAGCGGAGAAGCGGCACATCGGCTGGGCGATCTGGGACGACGGCGGTGCCTTCCGTGCCATGAACGTGAAGCAAGGCACGTGGGTCGCGCCCATCGAAGCCGGCTTGTTTCACTGATCCGCACAGGCTTGGCGCCCGGCGCCGGCATGTATGCACTGTGGCCGCGGTGTATGGTCCGGTGGGCCGAGGAATGCTTTTGGTCAATGTAATGCGCATTTCTGAATGCCGGCTCTGAACAATTCGGGTTTCTCTCGCTCGCATTGAACTGACATACTCGTGGCTGATTGCCCACGGTGCGCTCCGCGCTCTTCTCGCGTGACGGAGCGCACGCCGGATGAGCCTCTTGGGATCAGTGCAACCTCCTTCCTCAACACTCCCGAAACATTGGCTGCCGCGCGCGTTGCTGGTGCTCGCGTTGATCGCCGCCTCGTGCTCGGTGCCAAGCTTCACGTTTCAGGACGCCACCGCGCCTTCGGTGCACTGCACCAATCAGATCTCGGACGAAGGAGAGACCGGGCTCGACTGCGGCGGCACGTGTCCAGCCTGTCC
The DNA here is from genome assembly GCA_040348785.1 of Myxococcales bacterium. Lineage (GTDB taxonomy): Bacteria > Myxococcota_A > Polyangia > Polyangiales > Polyangiaceae > PMG-095. Next base: position 125,295 of record JBEQTH010000077.1, read on the forward strand.
GGCTGGCGGCAGCTGCCTCGTGAACAACGATTGCCTGGGAAATCAGTGCGTCGATGGCACTTGCCAAGACGCTTCGTGCACGGACGGCGTGCAGTCCGGCTCCGAAACGGACGCGGACTGCGGCGGCGGCGCGTGCGCTCCCTGCGCCTCGGGCCGGCACTGCACGGCCGCGCGTGACTGCACGAGCGGTGTGTGCACCGAGGGCGGCTGCGCTCAACCCACCTGCACCGACGGAGTGAAGAACGGAGACGAGGGCGATCAGGACTGCGGCGGCCAATGCCCCACTTGCTTACCTGGGCAAACCTGTAAGCTGCCCAGCGACTGCGCCGGCGGCGACTGCACGGACGGCCTTTGTTCGCTGACTTGCCTCGACGGCAAGGGCAATTGCGACGGCAACGCCGAGAACGGCTGCGAAACCAACCTCAAGACCGACCCCGCGCACTGCGGCGCGTGCGAGACACCCTGCACCCTGGCCCACGCCAGCGCCACCTGTAACGGCGGAACCTGCTCGGTCGACAAATGCACGGCTCCCTTCGCGGATTGCGATGGCAAGCCGGAGAACGGCTGCGAGACCAACACCAGCACCGATCCCGACAACTGCAATGGCTGCGGCCTGTCGTGTCCGGCGCTGAACGGCGTGCCCTCGTGCGTGGCCTCGGCTTGTCAAATCGCGTGCACCGCGCCTTATTCCGACTGCGACGACGATCGCAAAAACGGCTGCGAAGAGAAGACCGATAGCGACGTACACAACTGCGGCGCCTGCGGCAAAGAGTGCGATGCGGGCAACGGCACCGCGTTCTGCGCGCAGGGCAAATGTGGCGTGAGCGACTGCGCGCCCGGCTTCGGTGATTGCGACGGCGATCCGAAGAACGGCTGCGAGGCGGACTTGACCGCCGACCCCGCGCACTGCGGCGAGTGCTCGCCGTGCGCGGTGGGCAACAACACGCCCTCGTGTGTCAAATCCGTATGCACGATCGGCACTTGTGACGCGAGCCACGCCGACTGCAACGGCAAGCTGAGCGACGGCTGCGAAACCAACATCGTGAGCGACTCTGCCAACTGCGGCATCTGCGGCAAGACGTGCAGCATTGGCAACGCGACGGCCAAGTGCGAAAACAAGGTGTGCAAGGTGAATACCTGCAGCGCACCTTGGGCCGACTGCGACGGGAACGGCACCGACTGCGAGACGAACACCAGCACCAATGGCAGCAACTGCGGCGGCTGCGGCAGCAACGGGCTCAACTGCAACACGGTCTACTCCCCGCTGAACGCGACCGGCAAATGCGTAGCCAGCGGCTGCCAGCTCGACAAATGCGCGGCAAACTTCGCTGACTGCAATGGCAAGCCCGAGGTTGACGGCTGCGAAGCCAACCTGAAGACCTCGAGCGCCAATTGCGGCGGGTGCGGCTCGACTTGCCTCGCGCCGAACGGCTCGAACACGTGCAGCAACGGCACTTGCATGCCGAATTGCGGCACCGCCTATGGCGATTGCGACGGCAACGTGAAGTCTGGCTGTGAGGTCGTCTTCGCGAGCAACGTGAACAATTGCGGCGGCTGCGCCATTGCCTGTCAGCAGGTGAACGCGACCAACGTGTGCCTGAACAGCGCTTGCAGCCCGACCTGCAGCCAAACCTACTTCAAGAGCTGCGATGGTAACAACAACAACGGCTGCGAGATCGACACCCGCACGAGCAAGACCAACTGCGGCGCTTGCGGGAAAGCGTGCGCCGATAACTTCACGAGCAGCAACAACTGTGTCGGCAGCACGTGCATGCCGGTGTGCACCGCCAACCACGCCGATTGCGATAGCAACCCGGTCAACGGTTGCGAGACGCCCACCGCCACCGACCCCGTGAACTGCGGCGGGTGCGGCGTGCAATGCAAGACGCAAAACGCGAGTGGCTCCACGTGCGGCGCCGGCACCTGCACGCCGACCTGCAACAACGGCTTCGCCGCGTGCTCGAACCCCGCCGCGGGCTGCTTGACGAGCATCGACACGGCCGCGCACTGCGGCAACTGCGCGACTTCGTGCACGGGCGGCACGCCGTTCTGCGTCGCGCGCGTGTGCGCCTCGCACCTCGACATCGGCGTGGTGAATTCGAACACCATCGGCAATAGCCCGAACAACGGCGTCTCCCTGACGCTCTCCCACACTTTGCAGACCTCCGCCGCGGCCAACGCTTATCGCCTCGTGGTCGTCGGTGTCACGGGCTTCGGCAACAACGTGGCCAGCCTACCGACGGGCGTCACCTACAACAACGTGGACATGACGCTGGCCAAAGCCTACCCACCTGGCAATCAAGTCTCGGCCGCCATCTACTACATTCAAGGTGCAAATTTGCCGGCAACTCCGGGCGCCTACAACGTCGTCGTGGCGTCTTCAGGTACGGACTCGTTCGTGCTCACCGCCAACGTGCTCGAGCTGATCAACGTTGAACAATCGAGCGGCGCGCTCGACGCCTTCGGCGGCCAAGCAACGGGCACTTCTTGCATCGGGCACAAGCCGAGCGACGCGGTGAACGTGTCGGTCGCGGGCGATCTCATCTACAGCGTCGCTGGCGTGTACGGCCAGGCCAACGATCCGACCCCCAACGCCAGTGGTCAGGTGATCACGGAGCAAGTGGGCGTCTCCACCCTCGGGACGGTCGCCGGCTATTTGAAGACCACGACCACTGGTAGCAAGACCATTACTTGGAACATCAGCGCGTGTAGCGCTTCGGCGCACGCTCTGATGGCGATCAAGCCGGCTTTGACGCCTTGAAGAGAAGAGGGGGGGCGCTTGCTGGGCTTGGGATGCAGCTTGGTGGGGAGCGATGGTGCTCTTTGGAGAAGATCGGTTGAGCGGTGATGGGTTGCTCGGTTGCTCGGATGATCGGGCGATCGGGCGATCGGTTGAGTCGGACGATCAACGGGCCGAGTCCGATGGTCCGACAGTCCGGAGGTACGATCGGCCGAAGGTCCCATCGGCCGATCCCAAAAAAACCTCGGGCGCTCGTTAGTACGGAAACCCGGGAATCATCAACGGGATCGACCAAACCCCGCGCTGCCCATCATTACCCTGCGCCGTAATGTACAGCGTCTTGTGATCACTCCCCCCGAACGCCACATTCGTCGTGGTTCCCGATCCATCCGCTTGGATCGTGCCTAACAACGTTCCAGCGCTCGAATAAACGCGGACCGCGTTGCCCATGCTGCCGGCAACATAGAGATTGCCCGCGCAATCCACGGCCATGCCGTCGCCGCCGCTGCCGACGACGAAATCGGACCCGGCGCCCAAAGTGCCGTCGGTCATCACGGTGAACTTCTTCAAACCGCTGCCGCTCACGTAGAGCGTCTTCTCGTCCGGCGAGAGCGTCACCCCGTTGGGTGTGCTGGGCGCGTCGGGCACGATGCTCGGGGTGCGCGTGGGCGGCGGGGTGACGCGGTAGAGGTGCTCGCCCTTTTGCGGATTGGCATTGTTTTGATACTGCGGATCCGAAAAGTAGATCGTGCCGTCGCTACGGATCGCCAAGTCATTGGGCGAGGTGAAGCGCGTGTTGTTGAACTTGCTGACGAGCGGCGTGGCGGTGCCGCCAGGCAGCGCGATCTGGGAGATTGAACCGTCTTTATGGACGGCGGCGATCAGGTTGCCCGCGCCGTCGACAGCCAAGCCGTTGCTGCCCGAATCGGGCACCACCACGCTCACCGCGCCGCCCGGGGCGATCTTCAAGATGCGGGCTGGCGGGATCGTGTTGCTGCCCGTCATCTCCGAGAAGTACAGCGAATCCCCGATCCAGACTGGGCCCTCCACGTTCGTGAAGTTGTTCATGTTGAACGCGTCGTTCGGGGGCGCGCCGGCAACGTGCGTGGCCTTGGCCGTCGGAGCCGTGAACGCCGCGTACGGACCCGCCGGACATTGAAAGCCAGTGCTCGCCGCGCCGGCCGAGCCGCCGCCCGCACCGCCGCCCGCACCGCCAGTGCCCGGCGTGCCGCCCGCGCCGCCAGTGCCCGGCGTGCCGCCCGCGCCTGCGCTCGTCGAACCCGCGGTCGCGCCGCCCGCGCCCGTTGCCGCACCGGCGACGGCCATGGCCATGCCCGCCGCGCCCGCAGTTGGTGCGGCACCGCCGCTGGGTGCGCCAGCGTGACCGGTTCCAGTCGCGGGCGGGCTCGGATCACTCGAGCAACCCACGACCACCGCGCCGACGGCGCTCAAGACAACACAGGCACACGACCACGTAACACTTGGCTTCATTCAGGCTCCAGGAAGCGCTCGACCGGAGCGCAATGCTGTCCAGTGTGGCGCGGCCCGGTTGGTAAGACGAGTACTCTTCGCGTGTTCGGCGAAAGTTCTGCGTAACAGAAACCTGAAAAGTCAGCGGAACTTCGCCCCCTAGCCATCATTGTGCAAACCAATCCGGCTCCGAAACCAGTTCCACATCGGCACCGTCGGCTCAGCGCGGTCGCTCCGTCACTCGTTGGGGTGAGCTTGCTGCTCGTCCTCGGCTGCGGCTCCTCCGGATCGGATGGCGATTCACCCCCGGGCGGCGGTTTCGGGGCGGCGGCGGGTGCCGGGGTCGGTCAGGCCGGGACGGGAAATGGCGTCGCGGGCTCGACCAATGGGGGAGCAGGCAACGGCACCGCCGGCGCGCCGTCACCCGGCGCCGGCGCAGGCGGCACGCTAGGCACCGCCGGTGACGGCACGACCGGCGGCGGTAGCGCAGGCGCCGCAGGGGGTGGCACGGCCGGCAGCGGCGCGGGAGCGGCCGGCAGTGGCGGCGCGCCGCCTGCGAGCTGCACGCCGCCCACCACGACGGGCCACTACCAAATGGAAGACTTGGATCGCGGCGTGGTCGCAGTGAAGGTCACGGGCGGCGTCTACGTCGGTTGGCGCATGATGGGGTACGAGTACGACAAGACGGCCGCCAACGTCGCGTACAACGTGTATCGAGACGGTACCAAGCTCGCCACCGTTACCGATAGTACGAACTACCTCGACGCGGCCGGCACCACGACCTCCAGCTACAGCGTGAGCGCCGTGATCAAGGGCGCTGAGTGCGCCAAGTCGGACGGAGTGACGGCATGGGCGCAGAACTACCTGAGCATCCCGCTCACGCCGCCCGCGAACGGGCCCAACGGCGGCACCTATAACGCCAACGACGCCAGCACGGGCGATTTGGACGGCGACGGCAAGCTCGACATCGTCTTGAAGTGGGATCCTTCGAACTCGAAGGACAACTCGCAAGCCGGCATCACCGATGATGTGTACTTGGACGGCTACACGCTCGCCGGCAAGCGCCTGTGGCGCATCGATCTCGGCCCGAATATCCGGGCCGGCGCGCACTACACGCAGTTCTCGGTCGGCGACTTCGACGGTGACGGCAAGGCCGAGGTTGCGTGCAAAACCTCGGCCGGAACCAAGGACGGCACGGGCGCCTACTTGAGCAAAGGCCCGGCCGCGACGGACACCGATACCACGATGTATCGCAACGCGGATGGTTACGTGCTGACCGGCCCCGAGTACTTGACGGTGTTCGAAGGTGCAACTGGCAAGGAGCTGTCGACGATCAACTTCTTGGTGCCGCGCGGTACCGTGTCGAGCTGGGGTGATGCGTACGGTAACCGTGTCGATCGCTTCAACGGCGGCATGGCGTTCGTGAGCGACACTGGCTCCGGTAAAACCGCGACCGGCAAGCCGAGCATCATCCAGGGCCGCGGCTATTACACGCGCCTCACGGTCTCCGCCTACAACTGGCGCAGCGCGACCTTGAGCAAGAACTGGGTGTACGACAGCGTGACGAGCCTCAGTCCGGATGGCGGAGGCGCGCACTCGGAGATGGCCGCCGACACCAACGGTGACGGCGCGCAAGAGATCATCACCGGCGCAGCCACCATCAGCAGTGATGGCATGCTGCAATGCCAAACCAACCTCGGCCACGGCGACGCGATTCACGTGGGCGAGCTGATCGTTGGCAAGGGCATCACCGTGTTCACCGTGCACGAAGGCCTGGGCGGCTATGACGTGCACGACGCTGCGACGTGCAAAACGAGCGTCAAAGTCACGGGCGGCGCCGACAACGGTCGCGGCGTTGCCGATTACATCGAGCCCAGCAACACCGCGGGCGCCGCGTTCTGGAGCGCGACGGCGCCTGATTTGTATTCGGCCGTGGACGGGACGAGCATCGGCACCAAGCCCGCCTCGAGCAATTTTCTCATCTATTGGGACGCCGACGAATCTCGCGAGCTGGAAGACGGCACGCGCGTGACCAAGTACGGCGGCGGCACGCTCGTTCAATGCACGGAGTGCGCGTCCAACAATGGGTCAAAGTCCACTCCCGCGCTCACCGCCGACCTACTCGGTGACTGGCGCGAGGAGGTGATCTGGCGCCAAGCCGACAACAAGGCCCTCCGCATCTACACCACGACGGACGTAACCAAACGTCGCATCTACACCCTCATGCACGATCCGGTGTATCGCGCGCAGGTCTCGTTCGAGCAATCGGCTTACAATCAGCCGCCGCACGTGGGCTTTCACATCGGCGCAGGCATGGCCGACCCGCCAGTGCCAGATATTCGCGTCGTGAAGCGCTGATGTGGTTACCAATGGCGCGCGGCGCTTCGCGCGCGATTGGAGACTTTTGTTGCGGAGAATCGGCTGTTGATCGCTGGGCCACCCGCGCCTGTTCGGTCAGTTGCACCCCTTCGGGTGTTCCGCAGCGGCTTCGTAGGCCTCCATCTCATTCCGAGATAGATCTGATCCTGCCAAAGTGAGAAAGGTCGACTTATTTCCGCGCACTCGGCTGTACTGCTTCGCGCGCCTCCTTCACTCGGCGTTCTGACTCTAACTCTCCCGTAGTAGTGCAATCTCGGTCTCACGTGATCGATGCTTGCCGCTGACCGCATCACTGGTTGCCGCGAGCGCGCCACCAAAGCCGTCGCTCGCGCCCCTAGTGAAGGTAAAATGAGTAAACCAAGCGCCTGGATCTGGTCGTTTCTCCCCATCTTTGCGATCGCCTGCGGCGGCGCCGGTGACGACTCCGGCGATCCCGGAGCCCAGGGAGGTGCGTCCGTCGTTGCCGGTGCGAGCTCACGAGCGGGTGCGGCAAACGTGGCTGGCTCGAGCGCGGGCGGCGCAGGGCCGCTGGGCGGGGCCGGTGCGCCGCCCAGCGCGGGTGCGCCGAGCCAAGGTGGCGCGAACAATGCGGCCGGCGCCGCGAATACGGCTGGGAGCAACTCGGGCACCGCGGGCAAGTCCGGGGGTGGCGCGGGTGCGGGCAGCGCGGGCGCTACGTCGACTGGAGGCTTCGGCCCTGATCCTTCGTGCAAGGCGTGGCCTGCGGCCACTGGCACCACGCAGAAGCTGAGCAAGACGCAAGCCGTTAGCAAAGACTTCGACGGCAAGCTGCAGCGCTTCGTGAGTGATGGTCTCGGTGATGGCGCGCAGGGCGAAAATCAACAGCCGCTGTTCGAGCTCGCGAATGGCGCAACACTCGAGAACGTGATCATCGGCGCGCCCGCCGCGGACGGCATTCACTGCTCGGGCACTTGCACGCTCAAGAACGTGTGGTGGGAAGACGTCGGTGAGGACGCCGCCACACAGAAGGGCACTTCGAGCTCACAGGTGATGACGATCGACTGCGGCGGCGCCAAGGCCGCCTCCGACAAGGTCTTCCAAAACAACGGCCCCGGCACGATGAAGATCACGAACTTCTATGTGTCGAACTTCGGGAAGTTGTATCGCTCGTGCGGCAACTGCAGCAAGCAGTACGCCAAGCACGTCGAGATCAGCAACATCCTCGCCACCGGCGGCAAAGACTTGGCCGGCGTGAACGAGAACTACAACGACACGGCGACCTTCTCCGGCATTCTCGCGGCTTCGGGCATCACGATTTGCCAACGCTACACCGGCAACGACACCGGCGCCGAACCCACCACGACCGGCTCCGGCCCCGACGGCAAAGTCTGCATCTACAAGACCACCGACATCAAAGCCCCCTGACCCTGTCACTCTCCCCCGTGCCCGTGCCCGTGCCCCACGCTTTTCACTCGCCCTCCGGGCCTCTTCGTTCCTGTTTGGGTCGCCTCGAAGTAACTCGCGTGCGTTGCGTAAAGCAACAATGGGTCACTTCGGGCACGCGCACTGGCGCGGGACGGGGCTCGTGATCGGATCGCTTGCTTCCCGCATTACTGCGGATGCGTTATCGCGATCTGGTCGTCGGCATTGGCAGCGTAGTTTTGGCGGCTGGGTGTAGCGCGGCGCAGCCTGGGACGGGTTCTACGAACCACGGCGCTGGCGCTGGAACGGGCAGCGGCGGTTCCGTCACCGCCATCGACACGAACCAGAACCCGAGCGCGGGCCGCACCGGCGTCATCGATACCAGCAACGGTGGCTCGCCGGGAGACAATCCGAACGGGCCGACCTGCGCTTCGACTAGCGCCACGCCCATGATCACCAAAGAGCCGGTGGACATCATCCTCGTGCTCGACAACTCGGGCAGCATGGCGGACGAGCTCGACGCGGTGGAGAAGAACATCAACGTCAACTTCGCGACCATCTTGCAGCAGAGCGGGGTGGACTATCGCGTGATTTTGATTTCGCGTCACCGCAAGGACCCGCGCGCTGCGTCCGGTGAATCGAGCACGTCCATCTGTGTGAGCGCGCCGCTCAGCGGGCTTCCCACCTGTCCGGGACCGAAGCCGGTGAATTCGGATCGCTTCTTTCAGTACAGCATCAAGATCGAGAGCACCGATTCGTTCGATCAGATCTTGGCCACGTACAACCTACGCGATCAGAAGTTCGATCTGACTCAGGTGGGCTGGTCCGAGTGGCTGCGGCCAGGAGCCAAGAAGGTGTTTTTGGAGATGACCGACGACAACGCGGCGCTCGCGGTGGACACCTTCGTGCAAAAGCTGGTCGCGCTCTCGCCGCAATTCGGTACCGACGCGGCGCACCCGTCGTTCACGTTTCACAGCATCATCGGCATCAAGGAGAAATCGCCGCCGGCCACGCCTTACTTGGCGGACGAGCCCCTGCAAACGGAGGTCTGCAAGGGCGGCGGCGATACCGTGGCCAACGCTGGCTCGTCGTATCAAGACTTGAGCAAGCGCACGGGAGGGCTGCGTTTCCCGATCTGCGAGTTTGCTTCGTACGACACCGTATTCAAGACAATCGCCAACGACGTCGTCGTGAAATCCCAGCTCGCGTGTGACTTCGACATCCCGATGCCGACCGACGGGCAAACGCTCGATTTGACGAAAGTGGCGGTGGCGTACACCAAAGGTGGCACGGGCGCGCCCGTGCAGTTCGGCCAAGCGCCGACTTCGGTGGCGTGTCAGGCCAATGCGTTCTACATCGAGAACAACCACATCTACCTGTGCCCCGACACCTGCCAAACCATCAAGAGCGACAACTCAGCCAAGGTCGATGTGCTGTTCACGTGCCAGAGCACGATCATCATTCCGAAGTGATGCCTTGCGCGTGCGGCGTGCGAGCACCTGCGGGTGATGCGAGGTGCGATGCGCGCCCTGCGAGCGCCCAACATTCGCGCCGAGAATGCCGTGATCCGTGAGCGTGCCGTCGAATGCTGACTGGTGGATGCGCGCTCGAGCAACAGACTCGTGGTGGGCCCAAAACGCCGAATCGAAAGCCAAGATGCCTTACCTGAATCTCCGTTCGCTCAAACAATGTTCCTTTCTCGCCTTGGGCCTCACTGGCCTGTTCGGTTGCGGTAGCGCGTCCGACACGACGGACGGTATGACCAGCGGCGGTGCCTCCGTCGGTGGCGCGAGCAGCGGTGGCGCGCTGTCCGCAGGCTCGCCCGGCGGCGGCGCAGCGCCGGCCGGGGCAGGCGGTGGCCCGAGCGCGGGCGGTGCTCCGGGAGTGAGCGGCGGGCCAGGCGCGGGCGGGGCGCCGACCACCGGCGGCGCTGCGCAAGGCGGAAACATGAACGGCGGCGCGGGCGGTGCCAAAGCGATGGGCGGCGCGGGTGCAGGCGGGGCCGGCTCCTGTTCGATGCCGGCTGATCCAGCGCCCGTCACGGGTTGGGCATCGGTGAATGGCATGAATCAAAACGGCACCACGGGCGGTGGCACGGCCAAACCCGTCGTGGTGACCACGCTAGACGCCTTCAAGGCGGCCGTGAGCGGCACGGCGGCCGCGGTCGTTTATTTGAACGCCAAGCTCGCCAATGCATCGGTCGCGATCGGCTCGAACAAGACGGTCGTCGGTGTGTGTGGCGCGGAGTTTCACGGTCACTTGGGCATCAGCAAGGCGTCCAACGTCATCGTGCGCAATCTGAAGATCGTGGGTTACGGCGTGGGTGATTGCACGAAAGATCCGTCCTTCGACGCCACTGTCGGCTGCTCGTCGGGTGACGACGCGGTGTCGATTACGTCGGCTTCACATCACGTGTGGTTCGATCACTGTGATATTTCGGATGGTACCGACGGCAACCTGGACATCAACGCCGGCTCGGACTTCATCACGATCTCGTGGACCAAGTTCCACTACACGCCGCGCACCGACAACGTGGGCAATGACTCCACCGGCGCGAACGGGCACCGCTTTTCGAATTTGATTGGCTCTGCGGACAACGTGCCGGAAGACGTGGGGCATTTGAACGTGACGTGGCACCACGATTGGTGGGCGGACAACGTGAACCAACGCATGCCGCGCACGCGCAACGGCAAGATCCACGTGGTCAACAGCCTGTTTACGTCGAGCGGCAATTCGTACTGTACGAACGCTGGTTTCCAGTCTCACTTGCTGGTCGAGAACAACGTGTACAACGGCGTGAAGAACCCGCTACAACCCGACGCCAACGGCGACATGTTGGCGCGGGGCAACACGTTCCCCGGCAGCACGGGCACGACGACGGCCAACGGCACGGGCTTCACGCCGCCTTATACGTATACCGTCGAAGCCACCGGCGCCCTCGCCGCGAGCATCATGTCCGGCGCCGGGCCTCACTGAGTGAGACGAACCCGCGGTGGCGCGCCGCGGGTTTCGGCCGTGACGGCGCTCACGGCGTGGTGACGGTCACGTCGTCGAACTCGGCGGTGGCGCTGTCGTCGGTGCCGACGCCCACGCCGCCGCCCTTCACTCCGCTGTCGGTCGTGGTCACCAGCTGCTCGCCGTCGAGGTAGCCGGTGAGGGTCGTGCCGATCACGCTCAATTTCAGCGTGTACCAGGTGCCTTCCACGGCCGGCTTCTTCACCTTGACCGAGGTGAGCTGGCTATTGTCGACGCGCCCGCGCAGCACGATGTTCGAACCGTCCAAGTACAGCACGTAGTAGTTGCGCAGATCCTGCACACGCGCAAACACTCCGACTACGCCCGGGGCCGAGGTGTATTTCACTTTGGCTTGCACGGTCTGGTCGGTCCACTTGTAGCTACCGGAGACCGCGATGATCCAATCGCTGACGGCTTTGTCCTGCGAGAGCACCTTGCTGGCGCCGTCGGTCTTCACCGACCACATGCCGCCGAGGGTTGGGTCGGCGTCGATCCAACTCGGACAGCTCGCGAATTCTCCATCTTCGAAGCCGTCGAGAAAGGCTTCGCCGCTCGGCCCCGCGCTGTTGCACTTTCCGCCGCTGCCCGTGCTGCTGCCCGCCGCCCCGCCTACATGAGGCGCGCCGCCCTGCGCGCTGCCCGCACTCGCACCTCCGGCGCTGCTGCCCGCGCCGGGCGCACCGCTCGCGTTGTTCGGCGCGCCACTCACGTTGCTCGGCGCGCCCGCGACGGGCGCTGCACCCGCGGTGTTGCTCGCGCCACCGCCGCCCGCGCTCGGGCTCGGTCGATCCGCTGGCGCTTCGGTTGCTTCTGCCGCGCAACCCAGCACAAATAGACTGGCGACAGAGGCGCGAGCCACGACAGACATCACTTGGCGCTTTCGTGCGGACGAGGTCTGCGACATGTCCGTAATGCTTCAGGCTCGGCGCCTCGATCACTGACTCTGGCACTCCGGGGAGTGAAATCGTGGCGAATCCGGTGATCGGTTGGGGAAGGCACCGCATTAAGTGCCCGCATGCCCAAGCCTTCGCCATTCGGATTCTCACGCCCTAGAAACGCAATGTTTGCCTGCGTTTTGCTGCTAGCCGGCTGCGGCTCCAGCGCCAGCGATCCGGGCTCGGAGCCTGGTGTAGGTGGGGCGCCCGGAAGCGCCGGCGCTGCAGCAAGCTCGGGCGCGACGAATATTCCATCAGCCGGCGCAAATTCTAGCGCAGGAGCCACGAGCAGCGCTGGCGCGCCGAGCGCGGGTGCACCGAACGCGGCAGGCAGCGGTGGGCAATCGGCAAGCGCGGGCGCGCCAGGTGCAGCAGGGGGCGTGAGCGCAGCTGGCGCTGCCGGCGCGGGGGCCGCCACGAGCGATCTTTGGGTCGCCCCCGACGGTCTGGACACCAACGCGGGCACCGAGGCTGCGCCGCTGAAAACCATCGCCTATGCCGCCGTGAAGCTCACTGCGGGCTCCACGATCTGGATCAAAGCCGGTACCTATAAATTCACGAACATGATCTCGCTCGGTAAGATCGGCACGCAGGCCAAGCCGTTCACGGTCGCGGCGGTGGCCGGCGCGCGTCCGGTGCTCGACTTTGCAACGCCTGCTGGCGTGCGCGGCTTCGACATCGCGGGCGACTATTGGCACTTGAAGGGCTTCGAGGTCGAGAATGCCTCGGACAATTGCATCGCGATCAGCGGCTCGCACAACACGATCGAAGATCTCACGATTCACAATTGCGGCGATACCGGCCTGCAGATCACGGTCGGCAGCGCGCAGGTCGCGGACGCCACGCGCGGCGCGAACAACCTGATCCTCAATTGCGACTCATACGAGAACTTCGACGCTGCCACCGGCGGCGAGAACGCCGACGGCTTCGCGGCCAAGCTGCGGATCGGCGCGGGCAACGTGTTCCGCGGCTGCCGCGCATTCAACAACGCGGACGACGGTTGGGACTTCTTCGCGGCCGATGACGTGGTGCTGATTGACGGCTGCTGGGCGTTCTCCAACGGCAAGGGCATCAACGGCAACAACCCGGCGGGCGACGGCAACGGTTTCAAGTTGGGCGGCAAGCCGACCAGTGCGGGCGAAGGCGGCGCGGTGCATTTGGTGACCAATTCCTTCGCCTTCGAGAACCTAACCTGCGGCTACACGCAAAACAGCAACCCCGACGTGCCGAAGCTCACGGGCTGCGGCGCCAAGGACAACAAGACCGACTACTGCCAGACTTTGACCAAGACGGGCACCGTGACGATGAGCATGACCGCCGCGCAGGCCAAGGCCACCAAGCGCAACGCCGACGGCAGCCTGCCTGCAATGAAGTGACCGACCACTCGGAGTGACCCAGATGTTCGACGAAGACTTCCTGCTCGAGACCGACACCGCCCGCGACCTCTACCTGAGCTTCGCCGCGCCGCAGCCCATCATCGACTATCACTGCCACCTGCCGCCCGAGCACGTGGCCACGAACCATCGATTCCGCTCCATCACCGAAGTCTGGCTGGACGGTGATCACTACAAATGGCGCGCCATGCGCAGCAACGGCGTGCCCGAGCGGCTGTGCACGGGGAATGCGTCGGATCTGGAAAAGTTCCAGGCCTGGGCCGCCACGGTACCGCGCACGCTGCGCAACCCGCTCTTCCACTGGACGCACCTGGAGCTGAAGAACCCGTTCGGCGTGCGTGAGCTGCTGAACGAAGCTTCCGCGCAACGCATCTTCGATACCTGCAATGCGGCCTTGGAGACTCCCGAGTTTCACGCTCGCGGCCTGCTCGAGCACTTCCGCGTCGCGGTCGTGTGTACCACCGATGATCCGGCAGATAGCCTGGAGCACCACAAGAGCTTCGCGGCAAGCCCGGACAGCGAGCGCGTGCGCATGTACCCCACGTTCCGCCCGGACAAGGCGCTGCGCGTGGAGACTCCAGTCGAATACAACGCGTACGTGGATTCGCTGGAGGCTGCCTCCGGTCAAACCATTCGCACCTACGACGAGCTGTTGTCCGCGCTCTCTCAGCGCCATCAAGCGTTCCACGAGCTCGGTTGCCGTGCCTCCGATCACGGGCTCGATACTCTGTACGCCGAGGCGTTCACGCGCTCTGACGTCACGGCGACGTTCGCCCGCGTGCGAGCCGGTGACACCGTGTCGCCGCTGGCCGCTTACGGCTTCAAATCTGCGCTCTTGCACGATCTCGCGCTGCTCGATCACGAGCGCGGCTGGGTGCAGCAGTTTCACCTCGGCGCGATGCGCAACAACAACACGCGCTTGTTCCGCACCCTGGGCCCCGACACGGGCTTCGACTCGATCGGCGACTACGATCTCGCGGCACCGGTGGCGCGCTTCCTCGACCGTTTGGACGACGGAAACCGCCTCGCCAAGACCATCTTGTACAACTCGAACCCCCGCGACAACGAAGTGCTCGCGACCCTGATCGGCAGCTTCCAAGACGGCTCCGTCCCCGGAAAGATGCAGTTCGGTAGCGGCTGGTGGTTCCTCGATCAATTGGACGGCATGGAGCGTCAAATCAACGCGCTGTCCAACCTGGGCTTGCTCTCGCGCTTCGTGGGCATGCTCACCGATTCGCGCAGCTTCCTCTCGTATTCACGGCACGAGTATTTCCGTCGCTTGCTGTGCAACCTGCTCGGCAACGACGTGAAGCGGGGCCTCATCCCGAACGACCGCGCGCTGCTCGGTGATCTGGTGAAGGACTTGTGCTTCCGCAACGCCAACTCGTACCTGGGCCTCGGCCTGCCCAAGCAGTTTCGCGCGCTGACGTGAAGAGGGTCACCGCCAAGCCGCCAAGCGAAGAGAAATTGGGTTTTTAGTTCCGCACTGACGAACGAACTCTTGGCGGCCTTGGCGCCTTGGCGGTTCAATCTCTCTCTCGGATCGCCACGCGCCGCGATGCGTGGATTTCTCCATGAGTCGCGGAGGGCCGCGCGCGTGCACCAGTGATCAGGCGGCCATCAGGCGTTGATTTCGACTCCTTCCTAACTGATCGACGTGAGGTGGGTGCAGTCGGGCGTTTTGTGACTGCTCTTGGCGGCGTGAGTCGACCCATGAAGTTCGGCTGAGCCATTGCTTGGGCTCAATCTCGGAGGACTCATGACTCTTCGTCGCGTCTCTTCGCTCGCAAACAAAGGCGTTGGAAATTGGCGGTCGCGCGCCAGCGTGAGTGCGCTCTGCTTGCCGCTCTTGATCGGCTGCAGCAGCCCAGCCGGGCAAGTTGAGGCAGATGGCTCGATCCGCGGTGAGCTCCACGTGTATCGGATCGACTTTGCCGACGGCCACAGTGAGCGTGAGTTTTTCCTAGCCGCGGAGGGCAAGCGGCCCGAGGACATTCATTTGAAGTTTGCCACGGACCCCGGGCTCCAGCCGTGGACCAACTTGAAGGTGTGGGGCACGCCGACGAAAGACGGCATCACCGTGGAGCGCTTCCAGGAGATCACCGAGGCGACGAGTGACGTGGCCGTCGCCTCCGAGCCGCTCCTCAAAGTGACGAAGAAGACGCGCACGGTGGGCTTCGTGATGATGGATGTCGGCAATGGCGTGAACATCACCGCGGATGCCGCGAATGCCGCCATTTTCGGCACGCGCACGCCGACCCAAGCCGGCCTGAATCAGTTCTACACCGAGAACTCCTACGGCGCGTTCGGCTTCACGGGGGACATCTTGGGACCGAAGACCGTGAACAATCTCGGCACGTGTCAGCAATCGGCGATCGACGTGATCGAGGGTGGCTGGCCTGACATCTTCGGCAAAGATTACGACCATTGGATGCAGTACATCGGCTCGAGTTACGACAGCTGCGGCTGGGGCGGCATCGGCGGGGAAGGGACCGCGGCGCGACCCGCGTACGGCTCTTGGTACAACGGGTACAACGATTGCACGGTGCTCAATCAAGAGGTCGGGCACAACCTCGGCCTGATGCACTCCAACTCGATCACGTGTAACGGCGCGCCGTTCGCCGACGATCCGCAGACCTGTCAGGGCGCCGAATACGGCAACCGCCACACGGTGATGGGTAGCGGCTGCGCGCACCTGGGTGCGTACGAGAAATGGTACGAAGGCTTCTTCGGCGGCTGCAACGCCGTGCGCGCTACCGCCACTGGCACGTACACCCTGCTGCCCACCGAGATCCCGTGTGACGGCGTCCAGGCCCTGCAACTCCCGATGCCGAAGACGCGTTCGTTCCACAACACTCAGGGCACGGCGATCGTCGTCAAGCTCAGCAAGTACTACTTGGAGCTCCGCACCAAGACCTCGATTGACGGCAAAGAGGCGGGCCCGTTCGTGCTCGTGACCGTGGGCGGCGAGGTTCCGGCCTCGAACAAGACGTCTGAGTTCACGTGGGTGCTGGATATGGATCCCACCACGACCAAAACCGCAGAGGGCATGACCGCGGGTAAGACCTTCACGGATCCCGCCGGCGGCGTCAGCTTCACGGTGCAAAGCATCGACGCCACGCACGCAACGGTCGACGTGACGGTTGCGGCCAGCACGGGCCCTGCCACGTGCCTCGACGGTTCGGCGTTCGTGGGGCCCGGCCCTTCGTCGTGCGGCACCGCTGGCGCAGGCGGCGCGGGCGGGGGCGCGGGCTCCGGCGCAGGTGGCGCCAGCAGCGGCGGCGGCGCGAGCAATGGCGGTGCAAGCCACGGTGGCACCGGCGGGAGCAGCACCAGTAGCGGCGGCGCAGGCGGCACCGCTGCTGGCGCAGGCGGCGGCGCGGGCATGATCAGCAGCGGCACTGCAGGCGTTGCTGGGTTGAGCGGCAGCGCGGGTCGCGGCGGCAGCGCCGGTGCAAGCACGAGCGCAGCGGGTGCCGCGAGCGCGGGTGCCAGCAGCGGTAGTGCCGGCGCGCCGGCTCAGGGCTCGCCGAACAGCGGCTCGGATTCATCGGGCTGCTCGTGCCGTGCGGCTCCGGTGACTCCGTCGCGCTCGGGGCTGGCGAGCGTTGCGTTGCTCGTGCTCGGCTACGCGGTGCGCCGCCGCAGGCAGGGTGCTCGGTGATTCGCGCTCGCCTCCCCGCGTTGAGCTTAGCCGCGGCCATCGCGCTGTGGGGGTGCTCATCTTCGGGTGGCGATCACGATTCGCGCGAGAGTGTCGCGTCCGATCCGACGTGCGGTGGGCGCGCCGAGGCGGTCAGCGCGGGGCTCAGCAAGGTGTCCGCGGGCGGCTACGTATTCGAGCTCACCGCGCTCGCCCCCGCGCTCCCCGTGCAATCGGCGGGGCCTCCGGGCAATGACTGGACCGTGTCGGTGACGGACACCGAGGGCACCCCGGTCACTGGCGGGACGCTGGTGGTGACCAGCTACATGCCGGACCACGCGCACTCCGGGCCGCCCGCGGTGGCCGTCGAACAGGGGGACGGCGTCTACGAGCTCGATGGCTTGGTGTTGCCGATGCCCGCACTTTACGCGATCACCGAGACGCTCACGCTGCCGAGCGGCGTGAAGGAGAGCGTAGTGGTCTCGCTGTGCATGAGCACGAGCTGATGCGAAGCGGGCCTTGCGCGAGCGCGGCCCAGCTAAGGGCCCGCGAATGGCTAAGTCGGTCGATGATCGCAAGTCGAGGCGCCCGGCCGGCAAGGCGCGACGAAGGCGCATACTGCTGGTATGTAACTGAACCGCAACGAAGCCGGGCGGGATGCATCGGCGGCGATTGCGATCGACTTAGCCATTGGCGGGCCCTAACACTACTTAGTCAGTTCTCGAGCAGGAGCAGGTCACGATCGGCGCGAGCGGACACGAGTAAACGAGAGAGCCGGCGGGACCGGGCGCCTGCTGCCTCGACAGTCGGAGGTGACGCGGGACGTCCGGGCTCGCTGCACGGCCAATATTCAACGGCCGCCGCGGCTTCTCTATCTCGGGACGGAAGTGACCAAGTAGTACTAAGGCGCGCGATTCATGCCAGCGCAAGAATACTGCGTCGTGCCTTGCGTGCGCGTGGACGGCGCGGCGAAGTAGGGCGAGCCGAGCGTGAGCGCGCTCCACTCGAAGGACACTTTGGCGAAACGCGCCAAGCCAGGCGTCTTGGCCACGAGCTCGGGGCGCGCCAGAGTGCGGTTGAGCAGCAACGTGCGGTCGGTCATCGCGTTGCGCAGCGCGGGCGCCAAGTGCCCCGAAGCGACGAGAACGTCCAGCACGTCATAGCCGATGGCTTGCAGACGCAAGCGCAGCTCCACTCGCACGCGCGCTGGATCGAAGGGCGCGTCGATCCAGGCGTCGAGCGCTTTCGGGTATTCGCGTACGGCGTGCGTGTTGTCGTAGCCGGGCGCGCCGACCACGCGTGTGAGCGGACCCGGGATCGTGTCGGGATCGATCTGCGCGACGTCCCAAAACATGTGCGCGTCCGAGCCGTCGCTCTTTTGAGCCCGATCGCGGAACAACCAAAGATCGGGATCGCCATTGGCGAGCACGTCACTGCCCGCCGCCGGCTCGCCGCTCGTGTACACGACCTGCTCGTCCACGAGCACGCGCAGATCTACCCAGGCCCTTCGATCCTGTGCCGCGCCGCTCGGCCAGGCGTGACCGGCGCCCACGTTGTCCAGGTCGGCCAGCACGCGGATGCGCTTTCGGTCGCTTGGATCCGCCGGATATTCCACGCACAAGCGCGCGACGCGCAGCGTGGTCTCGAGAAAGCCTTGTACCGCGTCGTCGTTCGGATCGGGTGTGGCAGCGGCTTGCCGTGCGCTGTCTACGCCCGGGAAAAGATGATCGTGCAAGGAGCGCGTGCTGGGGCCGCCAGGGGCGACCGAGCCGGTCGCGCCGCGCGCGGGCGCGGGCATGTGACACGCGACGCAGCTGACGCCATTGGGATTCTGAGCGTCGTGCGCCGGCGCGAAGATGGTATTTTGCCATTCGGCGAAGGTGCGCTCGAGCGCGACTGGGCTGCCCGAGATCGAAGCGGGCCCCGGTGGCGACGGCAACTGAATGTCATGGCACGCGCCGCACAGCGTGGCGCTCTCCGGACGCGAGCCGGCGAGCAGGGCCGAGTACCCCGCGCGGTGCGGGTTCGGCGAAGGATCGGCGATACCGGCGCGCAGCGCGTTGGGCGCGGCGCTGTCGAGCAGGAGCGCGTTGTCGTGCGTGCCCGTCACTTGGGCCACGTTGTGACAGTAATAACAAGTGACACCCTGCACGGCGCTGGGCAGCACGTCCAAGTTGAGCCCATCCGTGGTTTGGCCGTCGAGCACGGCCATGGGCGCGTGGCAGTTCACGCAAAACGTACCCAGGGCGCCCGCGGTTTCCTCGTTTCCTCGCCGATTCATCGCCAAAAATACGGGATCTCGCGAGGCGTAGGCGTGCATGCTCGCCGACCACTCCGCGTAGTACTCCGCGTGGCAACCGCGGCACGCTTCGGGATCGAGCAGCTCGGCCCGCGACAGCTGGCCGTTGCTCGACGCCGCGGGCTGCTCGCCGCAAGCCGCGAGACCGATGCTCGCGAAGCAGATCACCAAGGGCACGTGCGCTTGCATCGGTGCTCGAGAGTGTATCCTGCGTTGTCGAGCGCGGTAGCGCAAATCGTCCACCATGGGTTTCAATCATGACGCGCTCGTTGTCTCGATCGTTCAACTGGCTGCTCGTCACCGCGTTGAGCTTGCTCAGCTCGCTCGCGCACGCGAATGGGCGCTTTCCAAATGCCGAGCAGTTGCGTGAGCTCGCGCCGGGCTCGCTCGTGGTGAGCGGCACTTATGGGTTGCTCGTATCCGGTAACTCGAAAGACTTTCAGTTCGTGTGCGAGTCCACCCTATTCGGCAAAACGCTCATGGGCTCTTGGGTCGATCCCCTGCTCGAAGTGTTGCCCGACGGGACGATTCTCTCGGGCTCCGTGAACGGGCTTCGCGTGTCGCGCGATCACGGCTGCTCGTTCCGAAGTGATGGGTCGCTCCCATACGATCCGGCATTCATTCCGCCCGATCCGAGTGCCACGGGCCCCGCGGGCACGGTCGTCGATCTTTGCCCCGCGTATGACGCGAGCCACGGCGCGCTCGCGCTCACGACGCTCAAAGCCAGTGACGGTTCCACGCTCGAGCACCGCCTGTATCGCACCACGGACAGCGCGCACAGCTGGTCCGAGTTCGGCGCGCCGATCCCGACCTCGACCGTGCGCGTCGTGCTCACGGTCGACGTCGCTGCCAGCGACCCCGAGCACGTTTACGTCAGCGGTAGCTCGCTCGGTAAGAGCCTGCTCGTCGTATCCGAAGATGCGGGCGCCACTTGGACGGCGCACGAGGTCGCATTGGAAGATGACACGGGCGTGGCCGGCTTGTACATCGCCGCCGTCTCGCCCAGGGATCCGAAGCGGCTCTATTTGCGCGTGTCGCGTCGCAGCTTGGCCGATGACGGCTCGACCACTTGGGACGACTCGCTGCTCGTCAGTGACGACGCAGGTGCCAGCACGCGCCAAGTCCTGCGGCAGCAAGCCGCGCTGCTCGGCTTTGCCTTGTCTCCCGATGGCAACACCGTGCTCGCGGGTTATGGCGATCCCGTGGTGGCGCCCGTCGTGGTCGGGGACGGCGCAGTGGGTCTTTACGCTGCGAGCGCGGATACCCTTGATTTCACCGCGAGAGTGCCGAACCTTTCGGTGAGCTGCCTGCGCTGGGCGGCCGACGGATTGTATGCGTGCGCCAAAGAAAGCGACCCGCTCGCGAGCAACCCGCAGCTGACGGACTTCCACGTTGGCGTGTTCAAGGGCAGCGGCGCGCCAAGTCAGCTTTCGGATTTCGCGCCGCTACTGAAGTTGAAGGATTTGCGCGGTCCGCTGCCGTGGGCGGATGGCACGCCGAGCGCCTGCGAAGCCGAATGGGCCACGGGGGATCCGAACAGCCCGGGACAAGCGAGCGTATGCGTTTCATTGAATGCTTGCGGCGGGAGCGGTGGCGCAGCGCCCTTGTCCGCGGGCGCGTTCGTGTGTGGCGCTGAAGTGGGCGGCGCGGCCGCGGGCGACGGCCAAGTGGCACTAGGCGGCGCCGCGGATAGCGCGGGTGGCGCTCAATCGGCCGCGGGTGGCTCGGGTGGAGAGCCGGCTCCGCGGGCGAATCCCGGGAGCTCGTGTCGAATCGACGCTCGGCGGCCGCGTTCTGCCCCGTGGTTGATGGCATTTTTCGTCGTTTGCTCGGCGCTCTTGGCGCGCCGAGCTCGCTCGAAAATTGCCTGACCGTTTTTTGCACGCTCACTTCGCTGCCTGGCCCGTGCTGGGTGGCGCGACTCATCGGTCCATGAATGCGCGCGTCGTGCTCGGTTTGCTGTTCCTGGGCGCGGCCGCCCTGTCCGTGGCCTGTTCGTCGTCGACGGGGGATTCCACGATTGGGACACCAACGGCCGGCAATTCGTCGGCGGGCGCAACATGCTCGGCCGGCACGTGCGTCGGCGGAGCAGCGGGCAGCGCAGCCGACGGCGGCAGCAGCCAGGGCGGCGCGATTGGCCCCGCAACGGGGAGCGGCGGCAACGGCGCGAGCGCAGGCGGGACGAACGGGGGCGGCGCAGCCTCGGGCAGTGCGGGTGCGGGTGCGGGTGCGGGTGCGGGCACGGCGGGTGCGGGCACGGCGGGCGCAGGCACATGCGATCCCGGCACCACGAAGACCAGCTGGGCCACGACCTGCCCCACGACCGCGCCCGCATGCACCGCAGGCACGTGGACCGCGGGCGGCCCCGATCCGGATCACGCCAACTTCAAGCTGATCCAAGAGTCGGCTCACTTCGCTATCTACTCGGACGAGACCATCTCCGCGAGCACTGCGCAGACCGCGCTCGATACCTTGGAGAACACGGTCTGGAAGGCGTACTTCGGCGCTCCGATCTTTTTCAAAGAGCCGCTGTGCAACGTAGCCAACAAGATCAAAGCCGCGGTCCACGTGCATTCCGACTATGGGCTCACGGGCGGCGCCTGGAACTCGACGCATATGGGCATGTGGATCGGCCCGGGCGCGCTCGCCGATCACTGGGGCCTGGCGCACGAGTTCATGCACGGCGTGCAATCGGTGAGCGGAGGCATGGCGTGCAATCAGAGCAACACCTGCGGCTGGATCTACGAGAGCCACGCCAACTTCATGCCCCACCAGTTGCCCGAATATCGCAGCAACGTGCATTGCTCGGAGCTGTCCGTGAACGCGCCGCACTTGTACTTGGGCTCCACGCGTGACCGCTACTGCAACTGGCAGTTCATGGAGTACCTGAAAGACAAGTACTGCTACAGCGCGGTGAACGAAATCTGGACCAGCGCGCCGAGCAACGATCCGTTTTCCCAAATCATGAAGACGCGCGGCTGGACCATCAGCCAAATGAACGATTTCATGGGCGAGTGGGCCACGCACAACGTGACCTGGGATTATCAGAATCCACCGGGCACCGCCGGCGACAATCAAGGCACCGTGTATCGTAAGAACTACGGCTCGATCATGGACAAGTCGAAGGCCGATCGCCGGCTTCGCTTGACGCAGCTCGAGCCGCTCGACACGAGCTACGCCACGAATCGCCGCTTCGTCACGCCGTCGGCGTGGGCGCCACAGCGCTGGGGCTACAACATCGTGCGCCTGTATCCGGATGCGGGGGCCAGCACGGTCACCGTCACCTTCCGCGGCGTCACCCAAAACGGTGCTGATTCCGATTGGCGTTGGGGGCTCGTCGCAACCGACAGCGGCATCACCACCTCGCGCTACAGCGCGCTCCAAAAGGGCGCGGACGGCTCACTCACGTTCTGCATCAACGCGGGTGAAGCGTTGTTCTTGGTCGTGTCGGCCACGCCGTCCGTGCAAAAACAAATCGTGTGGGATCAGCTGTACAACACCGTGTACCGCTACCCGTGGATGGTGCAGCTGACGAACGCCTGGCCCGACGGTTTCAAGGGCGGCATGCAGGATGCTTGTGCGCAGGGCTCGCGTCACAGCAACGGCGGCGGCTGCGTCGTCGGCACGGTGCCGGCGAGCGCCTACGTCGGCCCGTACGCGGCAGTGGTCGGTGGCACCGTGAGCGGCAGCGCGCGCATCGAAGATCACGCGGTCGTTACCGCTGGCACCGTGTCGGGCGGCACCGTCACGGGCCTGAGCGTGCTCAGCAACGGCTTCACGGTGAACGGCACTGCCAAAGTGGCGACCACCTTCATGCCGCTCGGCTTCTTCGAAGGCGGTCAAACCGCATCCGGCACGGCCCAGGTGATCGGGGACGTCGAGTACCGCGGCCAAGGCTTGAACAAGTCGAGCGGGACGTACTACGGCTTCGTCGACTCGAGCACTGCCTCGACCTCGAATACGACCGACGTCACGACGCCCGCGCCGTACGCTTGGCGGCCGTAACGCTTCACGACTCGCTTTGTGAGCGCGGATTTCGTTGGCGGCCCGAAGGGCGGCCGCGAACCGCGAGCGCGCGCCCATCGTTCACGTCCCTCCCGCCTCCCAGTCACCCCTGGTGTGCTGAAAATAGCGTTGCGTCTGCAACCGAGCCTAGCGAGTCGCTGAGCCTTACGGCGTGGTCACTTTGATGTCGTCGAACTCGGCGGTGGTGTTCACGGTGCCTACGGCGATGCGACCGGCGCTGAGCGTCGCGTCCGTCTCGGTGTCGACGAGCGCGCCGTTCACGTATGCCTTCAGGGACGAGCCGACGATTTCGAGGCGCACGGTGTACCAAGTGCCTCCCACGATGCCGGCTGCGACTGCGCTGCCCAGAGTAGTCGTGTTTTTGCGGATCGCTATTTTGCCGTCACTACGCAGAGTGAGCGAGTAGTAGTCAGTGCCGTTGTAGCGCCCGTAAATAGCGGCGAAATACGAGGTGCTCGAGCCCCCGAAGGCTTTGACTTTGATCTTGGCTTCGATGATCTGATTGGTCCACGAAGCAGTGCCGGCCGAGCTCATCAGCACCGTGGAGCCGGTGCCCGTCCCGGTCTGCGAGTAGACCTTGCTGCCGTCAGTGGCGATGGCCCAGGTGCCGTTGCTGGCAGTCCAGCCGTTCGCGTTGCCGTCTTCGAAGTCGTCACTGAAGAGCACCGAGCCCGAGCCGGCAGATCCCCCGCCCGCCGTGCCGCCGCCGGCCGTGCCAGCGCCGGCCGCGCCGCCTGCCGGTGCGCCACCCCCCGGCGCTCCGCCTCTTCCGGCGCCACCGCCGCCCGCACCAGCGCTGCCGCCGGTGTGGCTGCCTGCGGTGTTGGCACCGGCGGCGCCGCTCGTGCCGTTCGGTGCGCCACCAGTGGTCGGCGCGCCGCCCGCGCTGGGCGCGCCGCTCGAGCTGCTGCTCTTGCCGGCAGCCGCGCTGCCTGCCACGCCGACTTTTCCGCCCGTTGCCCCCGAGCCGCCGGCACCCGCGTCCGGCAGTTGCTGTTCGGCCGGCAGCGACGCTTCGTGCGCCGTCGCGCAGCTTGCGAGCGCGACCAGCAACACCACGCTCGCGCGCCGAGAACCGGCGGCGGCGCGCTCACGCATCCTTGAACTCGATGGCTTCGAACTTGGGGGCGAGCAGGTGATTGAGCAGGAACGCGAGCAAGTAGGCCGAGCCGCAGATGCCGAACAAGATGGCGTAGCCCGCCGTGACATTGCCCGAGGCCTGAAAGCGATCCAGCAATTTGCCGGAATACAGCGGGAACAAGATGCCGCCGAGCGAGCCGGCCATGCCCCCGTAGCCGACCACGGAGGCCACCGCGCGCTTCGGGAAAATGTCGGACGCGCTGGTGAACAGATTGGCCGACCATGCTTGGTGTGCGGCGCCGGCAAGGCCGATCAGGAACACAGCGACCCAATCACCGACTTGCGTGACGGCGAAGATCGGCAGCACCAAGCAGGCAGCGACGAACATCGCCGTCTTGCGGGCGCGGCTTACGCTGTAGCCGCGGCGCGTGAGGTGCCCGGTGAGCCAGCCGCCCACGATGCTGAGCACCGTGACCACGGCGTAGATCGACACGAGGTGCACCCAGCTGTGTTTGATGTCCAGCCCGCGCGTCTTTTTGAAGTAATCCGGCAGCCAGATCAGAAAGAACCACCACACCGGATCGGTCAGGAACTTTGCTCCAATGAACGCCCAGGCTTGGCGCATGCGCAAGATCCGCCGGGCGCTGATGCGCTCGACGCTTTCCCGAACTGCGGGATCGCTGTCGCTCTGAATGTGCGCCAGCTCTT
The DNA here is from genome assembly GCA_040348785.1 of Myxococcales bacterium. Lineage (GTDB taxonomy): Bacteria > Myxococcota_A > Polyangia > Polyangiales > Polyangiaceae > PMG-095. The sequence continues at coordinate 150,367 of JBEQTH010000077.1, forward strand.
CCGCCTTGAGGCGCTTCGTGCGTTCGGGCAGCTCGTACAGCGGGAGCCAGAACACGAGCCACAGGAGGCCGGCGCAACCCGCCGCCACGAACGCCGAGTGCCAGCCCCAGGTGTACGCGAGCCACGGAATGATCGCTGGCGCGATGATGGCGCCGACGTTGGCGCCTGAATTGAAGAGCGCGGTGGCATAGGCGCGTTCGCGCTTCGGGAACCAATGCGCCACGGCCTTGATGGCCGACGGAAAATTACCGCCTTCGCCCAAGCCGAGCGCGATGCGCGCCACGAAAAAGCCGCTCACGGTCCCGACCAGCGCGTGACCAATCGCGGCCAAGCTCCAGGCCGTGATCGACAGCGCGTAGCCCTTCTTCGTGCCGAAGCGATCGATGATGGCGCCGAACGCGAGCAGGCCCAGGGCATAGGCGGCCTGGAAGGCGGCGTTGACCTGACCGAACTGCTCGTTGGTCCAGCCCAGCTCGGTGTCCAGGATGGGCTTGAGCAGCGATAGGATTTGGCGATCGATGTAGTTGATCGTCGTTGCGAAGAAGAGCAGCGAGCAAATCAGCCAACGATACCGGCCAATTCCCGGTTTCGACTCCGATTCTGTTACCACCTCTGCTGCCGCAAATCCCATGGCCCTTGCAATGCCGGGCGGAAACAAAACGATCACCGCGCGTCGCCCGAATAAGGGGCGACGGGCGTCTTCTCGTGCCAGGGAGCTCGCAATTTGCTGTCGAATCGTGGGGCCGGAGTGATCGAACCGGTCCCGGCCGGCATTACTCCTTGGCGATGATGTAGGACTGCCCCGATCGCCGGGCCGCATGGCTGTGATGCGCCTGTCTCGACCGCATTCTCGACCCGCCCGCCGAAACGGGACATCATGACGGATCAGGCATCAACCGGCTCGGGCCGCTCCGAGCACCCCGATGAAACTTCGCGCTGTTCTAGGACTTGTCATCTTGAGTGCCGCGGCGGCGTGCACCGTGGGCGGCGTCACGGTCAGCTTGGGCGGCGGGCCGTTGCAATCGAGCGCTGGGGCCGGCAGTGGCGGTGATTCCACGGCCCCGTCGGGAAGCGCCGGGCTCGCCCTGGGCGGCGACACGGGAGACGGCGGGCTGATGGTCACGCCGCCGCCCGTCTACAACCCGTGCAACGGCCCGACCGACAAGATGAAGACGACCATCAGCGGCACCGTCTGGGATCCCAAAGGCGAGGTGCAGATGTACAACGCGGTGGTCTACGTCCCGAAGGAACCGGGGCCGCTGCCCAAGTTCCAGGACCAGGTGGCGTGTGAGTGGTGTACTGATTCCGTGGCTGCGCAAGCCGTGACCTTGAGCGGACCCGACGGGTCTTTCGTGCTCAAGGATACGCTCGCCGGCAACGTGGATCTCGTTGTGCAGGTGGGTAAGTGGCGACGGAAGCAAACGGTCGACATCAAACCGTGCCAGGACAACCCCATCGCCAAGGATAAAACTCGTTTGCCCAGAAGCAACGGCGAGGGTGACATTCCGAAGATCGCTGTGTCGACCGGGCACTCCGACGCGCTCGAGTGCCTCCTGCGCAAGATCGGCATCGACGACAGCGAGTTCACGACTGACGCAGGTGATGGGCGAGTGAACATGTTCGTCGGCTGTGAGGAAGACGACCCGGATCCCGTCGATCTGACGAGGCATACCGGTGCCAACCACTTTAGCGACCAGCTGCACGGTGGCAGCTTTCCGTCCACGAATCGGCTGTTCGACGCGGGAAAGTTGAACACGTACGACGTGCTGGTCTTCTCCTGCGAAGGCCACAAGTGCGACACCATTCAGACGCAGACCCATGTCGCGCAGTTGGTGGACTTTGCCAATCACGGCGGACGCGTATTCCTCGGTCACGATCACTACAACTGGCTCAATCACGCGAATGTGCCGATCGAAAGCGCGGCGCAGTTCTCCTCCAGCAAAGATCCCGTGCCGAGCCCGCTCACCACCAAGATCGACACCAGCTTTCCCAAGGGCGCAGCGTTCGCCGCATGGCTGAAGTACGTCAACGCGTCGACAACGCTCGGCGCGCTCGACATCTATACTGCCAAGACTTCGGTGAAGTCCTTGAGCAACAACCGCGCTCAACAGTGGATCTACAGAAAAGAAGACCTCGACAACCCGCAGTACAACGGCTTCTTCTACTTCACCATCGGCACACCCGTAGCGGTCAATGATGATGATCCTGCGCCGAAAGCGTGCGGCCGAGTCGTGTTCACCGATCTGCACCTGAGCAATACCGACGGTGGCCAGGCGACTGATTCCTCCGACCAGAACAAACCGTTCCCGGATGGCTGCACCGACAACCCTCTCACAGCGCAAGAGAAGGCGCTGGAGTTCATGTTCTTCGATCTCACGTCCTGCGTGCAGCAGGAAGACGCCGTACCGACCCCGCCCGTCGTCAAGTAACGCGGGCTTCGACCTCGTTCGTTCCATTTGCGATTTCCGGCGCGCGGTACGCCGGCTGCGCCGCATCCCCTTATCCAACAGAGCCTGCCCATGTCGAAGATCAACGCTTTCCTCCTCCAGAACGAGCTGCGCATTGCGCAAAATCCCTGCGTTTCGCCGGATTTTTGTTTGGATTGGCCCTCGCTGAGCGCGCGGCTCGTCGCGGGCGCCGCCGTGAAGCGTCATGAGCTGAGTGAAGTGGAGACCGCGCTCGGTTCTTTCACGCTCGTCGAAGACGAAACGGGCGATCATGCGTGGCACTTCCACGGTGATCTAGGCGCTGCGCGCAGCGCGCTCTTGGATGGCGTGCCACTGTCGAATGGGGACGCAGCGTTCCCCGCCACGTGGCACAACCTCTTGCGTCTGAAGAATCTGATTCAGAAACACGATCCGCAGTCGACGGTGTTCCCCAGCGCGAGCGGCACGCTTTCGCACAGCAGCCTCGGCGTGGGCGCGCGCTTCACGACGTTGCATTGGCCGGCGGTGGAGTGGGCCATGGCCGAGCTCAACCTGAGCATGACTGCGAACCAAAACAGCATCCCGCGTGAGCTGGTGTATGACGTGGACGTGATGCTCGCGGGCAAGCTCGAAGGCGTCCCCTTTCCGTTCATCGGCTGTGACGTGCCCGAGGGGCATCAGGGGCAAAGCGTGGAAGGCATGAGCCACGGCTCGGTGCTCTCCAAGCTGAAGACCGGCTTTCACAAGCGCAAAATTGCCTGGGGCTTCAACGCCGATCACCAGCCCATCGGCGGCAAGTTCGACGCCCGCGAGGCCGAGCTCGTGCGCGGTTGCCTGATCGCGAGCTACATCACCTTCGATCTGTCGCCGGAGCTCGCGGCCACGGAAAGGCGGGCGGATCCCGCGGCATGGTGCGCGGCAAATGTGCCGGCGGAGGTCATCACGCGCGTGCGTGCGCGGTTGACACAGCTCGGTCTGTCCAGTGAGGGCGGCGCGTTCGACGAGCTGCTCGCCTACGTGTGGCCCGCGATCCTGAAAATGCAGAAGCGGGATCGGCTGTACGCGCAAGCCCGCCGCGAAGCGTTCAGCACGCAGCTTGGTCAGAGCTATTTCCGGGAGCTGTCGATCGACGAGCTGCCCGGGCTCACCACGCGCGAAACGCTGGGCACCATGCTCGCCTTGTGTGAGGCGCTCGACCTGCGCATTCACTACGTGGCGCCGGCTTTCGGCTTTCAGAAGAACTTCCCGTTCGAGGACAACGTCGAGCTCGAGCGGCGCGTGAACGATGCTTGGGGGATCTGCAAAGCGTTCGGCGTTTCGATCGGATTTCACTCGGGGTCCGGCAAATCGGCCGAGAATTACCGGCTGTGCGGGCGCATCACGGGCAGCCAGCTCGAGATCAAGACCAGCGGCCGCTACACGTACGAGATGGGGCGCGCGCTCGCGGCTTCGTCGAACGCGGCAGACCAAAAGCTATGGCAAGAGTGGTACGCGTTCACGCGCACGCTCGCGACGAACAGCGCATTCAGCACCAACGAACAAGAGCGCAGCATGGCGCGCCGCTTCATCGAGCACGCGCTCGAGCTCGAGAAGCAACCGAGCGACGTGTTCGGCAGCCGCGCGAGCTGTGAGGCCGCGCTCGCCCCGTTGAGCCCGAACCCGGACCACATGTTCTGGTTCGAGTACAACTTCTTGTTCGTCCTTGCCGCCGAAGGCTCTGCCGAGAAGCACGCGCTCGGTGACCATCAAAAACCAGGCTACGCCCAGCGCGCTCGCTTCTACGCGGTGAGCGACGAAGGGCGCCTGCGTTACGCCAAGAACGTGGTCGAATACCTGTGCTTTTTGGCCGAAACCACCGGCATGGCGAGCGCGGCGGCGTGTGAGCAGGCCCGCGCGCGCCTGGCCGCTTACTCGAGCTACCCGGAGTTGCTGCGCGACATCGCGCCGCGCTGATTCGAGATGCTGATCGGGGTGGACTTCACCAACGCCGCGATCAATGCGGGCGTGGTCAGCGGGGGGCGAGTGCTGCATTCGAACCTCGCTGACACGCCGCGTGACGCCGCGCCCTCGCGCATCCTCGATACGATTGCGCGCGTGGTGTCGGAGCTGAGCCGGAAGCCGGACACGGTGGGCATCGCCATCCCCGGTGAGGTGAACAGCGATGGGCGTTGTTGGCGGCTGCCGAACACGAGCGGCTTCGAAGGCGTGCGCATCGCCGAAGAGCTGTCGCGGCGCTTGCAATGTCCGATTGCCGTGGAGAACCGCGCCACCGCGGCCGCGCTCGCCGAGCAGCTCTATGGGCATGGCCAGCGCCATCAAACGTTTTTGCTCGTTTCGGTGGACACGGGGATTGGCGGCGGGCTCGTGATCGGGCACCAGCTGTATCCGGGCTCGAACGGTTTCGGCGCTGAAATCGGGCACATTCGCATCGACACGGCGCCGGACGCGCCGCTCTGCGCGTGCGGGCAACGCGGTTGTTTGGAGGCCTTCGCGGGCACGCGCGCTGCGGCGCGGCGCTTCGCGGAGCTCGGCGGTGGCACTACGGATTTTGCCGGTGTGGTGGCCAGTGCGCGGCGCGGTGAGTGGAGCGGAGTCTTGACGTTCGAGTCCATGGGCCGTGCGCTCGGGCGTGCGTTGTCGACCGTGCAGAATTTTTTGGATTTGGGCGCCGTGGTGTTCACGGGTCCCGCCGCCGCGCACTTCGATCTGTTCGAAGCAAGCGTGCGCGAGGAGTTGCGTCGTCACGCGTTCGCGCCGCCGTTGGCGGACGTGCCGCTCTTGGTCAGCGCGCTCGGCGACAGCGCCGGAGTGATCGGCGCCGCGCACCTGGCGACGTTGTAGAGCTAAGGGCCCTACGGCGCGTCGGGGCCCGCGGCGTCGATGGCGGCGACGGATGCGTCGTCGAGAGCGACGTCGTAGATTCGGAATTCATCGATGCTGCCGCGCAGGGCGATGTCTTGCACCCATTGCGAGCGGCCGAGCCAGTCGTTCACGTCCGAGATTGCGCTGAGCGTCGTGAATTTGCCTGCGCCGACCAGCTTCCCGCTCACGAATAGGCGCATTTCTCGAGTTGCCGGATCGAGCACGACGGCCATCGAAGTGTTCTGGAGCACCGGGAATTTCGTGCTGCTTTCGGCAGAGCCATAGACCTCACTGCTCGGGGCCTGAGCCGGGGTGAGCTCGAACAGGGTGCCTGGGCCAGCCGTGGGCACGTCTGAAGGGCAACGTAGCGGCGTCGCGGAGACGCTGCTCGTGGCGTTGCCCACCGCGCCCGCGGTGTGGTCGTTGTCTCCGAAATCGAACACGCGCTGCCAACAGCCGCCGCCGTTCCACGACAGCCAACCGAAGAGCGTGGCGCTGCCGAGCCCAGAGATCAAACCGCTCGGCAGATTGACGAAATCGTTATCGCCGTCGAGCACGACGTGGCCCGCGCCATCGAGCTCGGCGCCGTTGACCAAGGTTCCGCTCTGCCCGCCGATCGAATCGATCACTTCTGGGCCCACGCCGCTGAAGCTGTAGCGATGGATCAGGTGTGGATTGTTCGGCACCGAGCCGTCCGGCGCGGCATCGCGCGCCCCTGCCTCCGGCACGCCGGAGTCTGGTCGACGCTCGACGATCGGATCGAGCAGGCTGACACGCGTTTCCCCGGAGCAAGCGAGCGCGGTGAGGCAGAGAAGACTCGCGGCGAGTCGCGCGCTGCGGAGTGCAACGCGGCGCGGCCTCACGGCGAGACCGGCGTGCTCGCGATGCGGGTCAGTGAACGCCGCGCTTCGGGCGCGAGCGGCGAGCTCGGGTATTTGGAGAGCAGCTGATTGAGCAGGATTTGTGCTTGCTCACGCTGGCCGAGCCGGTCGGCGGTCAGCGCCCGTTGAAACAACCGCCGCTCTTCGGTCAGCGTGCCGTGCTCGGTGACACGCGGGCCGAGCTTGCTGATGGCGGTGCTCGGTACGGCGGCCGCATCACCTTCGTGAGCCGTTTCGCTGGGCGTGGGTGCCGCGGCGGTGGCTGCGTTGCGCTCGCAACCCCAGTGATCACCGGCGTTGAGCGCGGTCTCGGCTCCGGCGTGTTGCACGATCACCACGCCGTCCGTCACTTCGACGCACGTTTGCTGGCCGGGCGCTTGCGTTGTGTCGACGTGGACCGAGAACACGGTGCCGTGCACGACCACGCGCGCGTCTGGCGTTTGCACGGAGAAACGCTGGCCTTCCTGCAAGTGCGGCACGCTGCAGGTGAGCACGCCTCGTTGCAACCCGACTTGCTGCTTGGCGTCCGGCCCGAGTAGACCGCCGAGCGCGACGCGCGTGGACCCGCCCAAGCGCAAACCGAGGCCTGCGCTCGACACGAGCTCGGCCGAGCCCGCGGGCGCGGTTTCGATTTCACCGGGATCGACCGCCAGCGCTTCGCCAGCGTGCAACGGCCGCGCGGCCTCAGCGCCCTGAGCGATGGTTTGGCCGACGCTGCCCACGAAGGTGAGCGAAAGGGGCGCCGTCGAGGCGTGCCGCGTGGCGAAGCGCACACCCCCGAACGCCAAGGCTGCCGCCGCAGCTACGGACAGCGCGCCGATCAGCGCGCGGTTGCGGGCTCGCTTGGCGCGCAGCGCACCGAGCGTGCTCATCTCTCGCTCGATGCTCGAGACCACGCGCTCGCGCCGGGCCGCCGCCCGCTCTGAATCGACACTCACGGGCCGATCGCGGAATGCGGACAGCAGTTGCCGCGCTTCGCTGGCTTCGTCGGTCATGTGGACCTCCCGAGGCGCGCGCGGGCGCGACGCAGTAACTCTTTGCGGCCGCGCACCAAGCGCGATTGCGCGGCGGCAACCGACACGCCCATCAGGATCGCGATTTCGGAGAGCTCGTGCCCGTACACGTCGTGCAGCAGCACGGTCTCGGCTTGTGCAGGTTCGATGTTCGCAAGAATGCTCTGTAGCTCGGCGATCTCGGCGCGCGCTTCGAGCTGCCGCTCGAGGTTGCCGGACGTGGTGCGCGCGGCGATCTCCGCGCCGCGGGTGCGATCGTCCCAGACGACCGCGCGCTCTCGGACGCGCGCGCGCAAGGCGTCGATCCCGACGTGCGCGGCGATGGCCGTGGCCCACGTGGACAGGCTGCACGCACCAGCGAACTTGCGCTCCACGAGAGTTCGGACGATGCGCTCGAACACGATCTGAATCAGATCATCGTGGTCGTTCGACTGCAGGACACGGCGCAGCGCGCGATCCACGACCGGCTCCAGGCGATCGTAAAGCGCGGTTGCGGCCCAGCCTTCTCCGGCGAGCAAGCCCGAGACCAGCTGCTCGTCCGATGGCTCGGTACTCGCCGCGCCGAGGGCGCCGCCCTGCAGGGCCCGCAAGCGTTTCAGCTCGGCCATCGGGGATTGAAGTCTGGCATGGGGTTGCATCGGGGGGCTACGGCCGGTTCGGAGCTATCGCTCAGCTCTTGCGCTCCTAAACTAGTCGAACGCCGCCCTCTCCAGCAGTCAGCGAAAGTCGTACCGGACCACAGAAATGAACCCCCAGGCGAACGGCGGCAAACGGTCGACGTCCTGCCCACCGAGCGCAATGTCCACGCTGGGATGCAGCGCAGCTGCCTCGCCCCCGATCACCAAAGCCAGCTTTTTCGTCAGGGATCCGCTGACATCCAGGCCCAGACGCGGCCCCCAGCGAGTGCGCTGGGCGCGCTGGCTCCGGGTGGTGTCACTGGCATGGAAGCGGACCGATTCCAGCACCGCTTCGGTGCGGAGCTCGAGCGCCGCTCGCTGCTGAGCGAACCCGATGCGCACGCCAAAGCCAAGCGAGCCCGTGAGCCAAGTGCTGTCCGGTGTGCCCGAGACTCGCACCGTGTAGGCCGCGGAGCCCAAGGCGAAAACCGGCAAATCCGAGAAGGCCAGCCCGAGGCGAGCCAACGGACCCACGCGAAACGCGCCGTGCTCGTTCTCGGAGCCGCCCGTTGCGCCGAGGTCGAGCCGAAGCCATAGCGGGCGTTGCTCCTTCACGGTCGAGCGGGAGGGAGGCGGCAGGCGCACGACAACCGGCGTTGAAACGGGCTCTGGCGCAGCTGGTTTGGGGGGCGGTTCGCTGCTGGCCGCGCTTTGCGCCGCCACGAGAGCCGCGACCACGACCCCCGCCGATGCCCAGCGTTCCCGCTCGGAATCACGATCTTTGAACTCGAGCTGGCTGGTCGCGACTTGAGTACCGCTCGCGCCGCCGTCGCGCAGCTCGATCGTGAAGACCGTGCTCTGATCCGGTGCGAAGCGCACGATCGCGTACCATTGCCCGATCGCTTCGGGGCTCGCGATGGCGCAATGCTGAGTACCGAGCGCAGCGTTGCAGGTCGAGAGCACGCTTGCCGCCGCGCTCGCCTCGATGGGCGGCACATCGACCACGACGGCAAAGTTCATCCTGGATCAGGATAGAGCAAACTCTCGCGTCGCGAAGCCGCAAAAAAGTTCGTTCCTGAAAGCGGCGAGCTCGCGCGACTCGAGCTATGGTGAGGTTATGACCTGGAACCGGTTCCAACTAGCCCTCTCTGCGAGTTTTGGCTTCGTTTTGCCGTGTGTACAAGCTTGTGGGTCGGACCAGGCCGCGGCGCCACCCGGCGGCGCCGCGGGCAGCGCGCTCGGCAGCGCCGGTAGTTTCGGCGCGGGTGCGCCGAGCAGCGCTGGCGCGGCAGGAGGCGTGAGCGTCGCTGGTGCAGTGGGTATGGCCGGTGCAGCGGGCGCGTCCGGCGCGGGCTCGGGGGGCGCGCCGGGCTCGGCAGGGAGCGCGGGCTCGGTAGGGAGCGCGGGCTCGGCGGGCAACGCGGCGCCCTGTCATGCGCGGCCCGGCCTGCTCGCGTGCGAAGATTTCGAAACTAGAACGGTAGGTGGCGCGCTGACCGGCGCCTGGTCAACCGTCCTGGTCGGCGATGGCGGCTCGGTCGCGGTGGACGACAGCGTTCCTGCGCACAGCGGCTCGAAGTCCGTGCATGTCCACGGAGCCGGCTATCAGGCCCTGCTCGTGTATCACGATGCCGCGGTGTTGCCGCAAGCCTCGGGCAAGTTCTACGTGCGCGCGTTCTTGCGCTTGGGCGCGCCCATGGCCTCTGGCCACAACACGTTCGTGATCGCCGATACGTTCGCGGCGCCCGGCGCCGGTAACACCCTGCGCGTGGGCGAACAAAACAGCATGTTGATGATGACCGTGGGCGGCGACGCTCACGGCTACCTATCCAACCAAAACTTCTACAACGATCAGCTGCCGGGCGTGGTGCTCGAGGCCGAGGCGTACAATTGCCTCGAGCTCCTGCTCGACTCACCGCACACCGAGATCGAAGTCTGGGTCGACGGCGTCGACGTTCCCGACCTGCACGTAACCAACCTGGCTCACGAGAACTACGACGCGCTTCGTTTCGGCTTCGAGAAGTACGCCGGGCCCGACTCGGACTTTTGGTACGACGATATCGCGATCGGAACCGAGCGGATCGGGTGCGATTGAATGACTGGTGAGTGAGGCGCCACGCCCATTGCTCGGTCATGCGTCCGAATTGGTAAGGAGGCATGCACTCCCGTGCCCTGGAGGCGGAATCCTGCATCGCTGACGCATGGCTCAACTAAATTGGTTCAAAAGCGATCGATTCGAGAAGCCCACGCATCACGCCGGCATGAAGGTGTTCAGGGGCTTCCTCATCCTTTCGCTCGGTGTGCTCGGTTTCGCGTGCGGCTCCGGCTCGACCGAACCCGAGCCTGCGCCGGGCGGCGGCGCAGGGAGCCCGGTCAGCGCGGGGAGCGGTGCCGCGGGCGCAGCCGGGGCGGGCTACGTCGCGGGTGCGAGCACGGGCGGCAGCATTGGCGCAGGTGCGGGCGCGCCGAGTGGTGCGGGTGCGGGCTACGTTGCCGGCGCGAGCGGCGCTACGCCGAATGGCGGCGCGAGCGGCAGCTCGACCGCTGGCGCGAGTAGCGGCGGAGCCAGCACGGCGGGCGCAGGCGGCACCACTGCCGCAGGCGGCATGAGCGCAGCGGGTGCGGGCGGCGCAATCACCCCCTACGTCCCCGCGTGGGCATGTTTGAACCCCACTTGGCCGACGGCAACGGGCACACCCGTGAACATTAGCTCGACCAAGAACATCGCCAAAAACACCGTCTATGACGGCAAAATGGCGCTGCACAACGGTAGCGGCTCGGGTGATTTCGCGAAGGACTGCAGTGCTTCCGGCACCGCCGCGCAGGGCACCACCGACGCGCTCTTCGAGCTGGAAGACGGCGCGACGATTCAAAACGTGATCGTGGGCAATCATGGCGCAGACGGCATTCATTGCAAAGGCACGTGCACGATCAAAAACGTCTGGTTCCCCTACGTGTGCGACGACATGGTGACGGCCGCCTCGGATTCTTCAGGTACCGTGACCATCGACGGCGGCGGCGCCAAGAATGCGCACGACAAGCTGTTCCAAGACAACAGCCACGGCAAATTCATCGTCCAGAACTTCTACGGTGAGAAGCTCGGTAAGATGTACCGCGCTTGCGGCGCGGGTGGCGCGTGCGGCAGCACCAAAGGCAATGCGACCTTCACCAACATCACGGCCATCGGTGTCGATCAAATCGCGGGCGTGACCAAGGGTCGCGATACGGCAACCTTCAGCAAGATCTGCACTTACCAGACGCCAACCGTGTGCGATCAATACGACAGCAGCGACAACGCCGTGACGGACGGCCCTGACGGGACCACCTGCAAATACAAGTGGACCGACATCCAGGTGATGCTCAACCGCTCGGTGGGCACGTTCGCTACGGCGTCCGAGTGCCCGAATTACCTCACTTCTGGCTCGTCGACCAACCCAGCGACTGCGTGCATTGCGGATTTGCCCTCGTGCATCAAGGGCTGCGCGCCCGGCGTCAACGGTATCAAGATGTGCGACTGCACCGGCCCGGGCAATACTTACAAGTGTCACGATTGCGCGGGCCCCGCGACGGAACCCGCCAAGTCCGGCCTTGCCGTGGCGAAGGCACAAGCCGCTACGGCGTGCGCCTCGGGCGTGACGAAGAACAAGGCATGCACCCCGGAATGGAACATTTGCCTCAGCGGTACCCAGTACTGCGCGTGCGTGTTCAAGCCCGGTTACTTGCAAACCGCGCCCACGGTGTGGGACTGCGTGAGCCAATGGTGGTGAGCCGTACGAGCCGTATCTAACGGCACGACAAGTCTAGCCAACGCGGGCTTCCGACTAACAGCGTCGGAGGCCCGCGTTGCTTTTTCGTGCTCACTCACAAGGCAGCACGCGTAAAACCTTGAGCTTGGTGTTGCTGCTACCAGGCGCGGCGTAGCCCACGCTCCCGTCGGGGAAGGCTTTCATTTCTTGATAGCGGTTGTTCGCGATGGCCACGTTGAGCGGCGCGCCGCTGGCCATGCCCGTCTTGCTGTCCAGCACTTGGAGGTAGAGCTTACGGTTGGCGGATTTGGGCGTCAGATCGCCCTTGGCCGTCGAAGTATCCCAAGCGGCGAGCAAATGGCTGGCGCCGTATTGAGTGAGGTGCGGCGCGCGGTCGTTCAGATCCGCGTCACTGGCGAGCAGGATGTCTTGATCCGGAGCGCCCTTGTCGAAGTGCAGCAGGTGCACGTCGGCGAGGCCATTGCTGTCGGCAGTTTGGCCGGCGCGAATGTCACTCGTGGTCAGCCAATACCCGCCGTTGCCACCGAGCGTAATGTTACCCACGTTCGAGTAGAACAAGTCGAGCGGGCGAATCGTGCTGATTTTCGGCGCGAACGCCAGGCGGCCCGATTTGCCCTCGGTCGGCGCGTCGTTCTTGCAGACGGTGACGAACGCCTTGGCCGCGGGGTCCCAAACGATGCGCTCGTAGCCGCTGTGACTGCAGCCCCAGTCGAAGCTCTGGTGGCCGGTGAGCAGCGCGCCGCTCGGGCTCACCACGCGCATCTCGTCCCCCTGATGGATGTTCACGCAGCCGCTCTGCGAGACGCTGATCGCCGCGCCGAAGTAGCCGGCGTAGTTCGTGCCGTCACTGACGATGCGACCGTGATGCGCGTACCACCAAATGAAGATCACTTGCGGGCCGGTCTTGCTCGTCAAATACGGCGGCGCGCTGGCGCTGGATTGAGTGAGCTCCGTGGCCCAAGTCTCCGCTGCGCCGTCGAAGCGCACCATGTACATGTCGTAGCAGGGAATGGCTGGGCTCGGCGGGGTGCCGCACAAGTTCGTGGGCTCACCGCAGTTCAGCGTGCCGCCGCCCTTCGCGTCACGCGTGACCAAGAGCACGCCGCCCTGCGCGTCGGCGTACAGATCGCCGAAGTCCATCCCTGGCAGGCTCACGGCGGGCACGCTGCTGTCCACGCTGTCGTCGGCTTTGAGCGTCGTGACGTGAGCCTTGGCGTCCATGCCATACCAAGCGACGCGCGATCCGCCGCCCGGAATGGGCGAGATGGCGATCGGCTTGAGCGCGGCTTCGTCTTCGTTGTGATTCACGGCGGCGCCCACGTCGATCTCGGTGATGCGCGTTTGCGGCGTGCTGCACGAGCTCGCGCCGCCGATTGCGGCTAACCCCGCGCTCGCGCCGCTGCCTGCGCTCGATGTCCCTGCGTTCGACGTTCCTGCGTTCGACGCGCCTGCGCTCGGGACACCGCCGGAGCCCGGGTTGCTCGAGGCCCCGCCGCTGCCGGCGGTGCTTGTCGCACCTGCACCGTTGATGGGCGCGCCCGTGCCACTCGCGCCCGCGTTCGGGCTCGAGCCAGCGCTGCCTGGCTCGTTGGTCGCGCTATTTCCGCATCCCAGCGGCAAAAGAAGGAGCGAGAACCAACCGAGCGCGGGCACACGAGGGCTCATGATCTCGTGAGTCGCGCCACGCGGAGGGCGCGAGGCAAAATTCAGGAACGGTTACTGATTCACGCCGCTGGCCACGAACCCGCCATCGACCGCCAGCACTTGGCCGTTGACGAACGAGGCCGACTCGGAGGACAGGAACACGGCCGCGCCTACCAACTCCTCGAGCTTACCGAAGCGCTTGAGCGGGGTGCGCATCAAGAGCTCACGCCCGCGCTCGGTGCCGTCCAGCAGCTGTTGGTTGAGCGCGGTGCGGAACACCCCGGGTGCGATCGCGTTGACGACCACGCCGCGCGGCCCCCACTCCACGGCGAGGGATCGCGTGAGCCCTGAGACGGCGGCTTTACTTGCCGCGTAAGCTGCGACCTCGAAGAACGCCGCGAAGGCGTTGAGCGAGCTGATATTCACGATGCGACCGTAGCCGCGCCCGAGCATGTGCCGGCCAAACACCTGACACGCCATCAGCGTGCCTTTCAGGTTCGTCTCGATGATGCCGTCCCACACGCTGTCTTCCATCTCGAGCGTCGGCACGCGCTGAATGCGCCCCGCCGAATTGATCAGGATGTCGACCTTGCCCAGCTCTTCTACCGTTTTACCGAGCAGGGCTTCGAGCGAGGCGCGTTCGGTCACGTTCGAGGTCGCGCGCACGGTGCGCCGCCCGCGGCGCTCGATCTCGCCCGCCACTTCTTCCACTTGCTCGACGCGGCGCGAGGTCGCGACCACGTCTGCGCCGGCTTCGGCCAAGCCGAGCGCGAGTGTACGACCGATGCCGGTGGTACCACCAATGACGACGGCCACGCGGCCGTCGAGGTTCAATCCGCTATACGCCATGATTACAACGCTGATCGCTCAAGGGATGACTTCGTTCGGGCAACCCAGGATGAAGTTCACCGAGTTGGAGGTGCCGGCTTTGATTTGATCGCACCACGAGCCGTAGACCGTGACCTGCATGTAGTCGCTGGACGTGTAATCCCAGCCGTCCGCGTGCGTGGTGTCCTTCGGCGCCTTCACGGCGTTCACCTTGACCGCGATGTTGCTCGGGTCTGGCGGCTTGTCGGTGAGATCGAAGACGCAGCTCGAGACTTGCCCCGTGATCTCTTTGAGGGACTGCACGAGCTCGTCCTTGGTGCTGGCAAGGTAGAACTTGGTGGCGAGCGGATTGGTGTCCCCGCGCGGCATTCCACCCGCGACCGCCATGTCGTTCAAGGCTTGAGTGGCGGTGGCTTTGGTCGTGGCCACACCTACCACGAAGGTCTTGAAACCTGCGGTCGCGGCGTCCGTCACGGCTTGCACCGCGTACGGGCGAGCGGCGGTCGAGTCCTTGCTCGTGCCTGCGCACGAGGGCTCGCCGTCGGTCGCGAGCAGGATGAACTTGGGATTGGTATCGGTGAGCGTTTTCAGATAGGTGACCGCGGCTTTGATGGCATCGCCCGTCGGGGTGCCGTTGCCTGCCGGCGTCGTGGCCGTGACGGCGCCGGTGACGGCCGTCGCGTTGTTGGGCGCGATCATCACGGGGATGGCGTTCGTCACTGCGCCCGCTACACACTCGGAGCCTTCACCTTCGGGGAACACCTTGAGCCCCCAAGACACCGAGGAATTGGTCTGCGCGACCACCTCATTCACGCCCGGCACCACGAGGTCCCATTTCGACATGCCGCCACTGCTGCCGTCGGGCGCATCTTTCATGGACGCCGAGCGGTCCAGCACGATCAGGATCTCGGCGGGTTTGCGCTGAAGATCGAAAACCTTGTGCCCGCATTCACCGTTGGGCACGTCGCCGCCGCTGGCGCCGTTGCCCATGCCGCCAAAGTCGAACATCGAAGCGCCTGCGTAAGATGGCGCGCCGCCACCCGCAACGGGGCTCGAGCCGCCCCCTGGGCTACCGGTGCCAGGGCCGTTCGCAGTGCCCCCGCCGGCAGAGCACGCCAACAACACAGGAACGCCCAGCAGCCAAACGAGGGACTTTCGCATGATCGCGGCGAACTAATGCGATTCGCGAACGTTTCGATCACTTCCTAGCCGCTGCTCACCACGATTTGAGCGGGTTTGCCGCGCTGCCCAAAGATTTCGAGTGCTGGTGGTCTGCTTTCCTCATCGGCGTCCGCGACTCGATCGAGTCGTCTGAGTGGTCTCGCGCGCCGTCCCATCATGCACCGCGCCGCCGCTGCGCGGACGACGCACAGCGTCGCGGGAAAAGTCACGATCCCTGCGATCGATCTCCGCCGGGGCTGCATTACACGCTCGGACGCAAACGACCCTTTAACGAAAACTGGTGCTGCCCATTGGCGGGCTCGAACTCAGCTTTCGGTTTCAATTTGCGAGGAATTTCAAGCCATGGCCCGAATGACCCGAGTTTCTGTGCTGACGTTGGTAGCCGCATCTATTTTGACCGTCTACGGCTGTTCGGGTTCGAACGACTCGCCGACGAACGGCGGCGGCGCAGGAGCCCCCGTGGTTGCCCCGACGGCCGGCGCAGGGAACGTAGCAGGCAGCGCTGTTGGCGCAGGCGCCCCGGGTACCGCAGGCGCCCCGGGTACCGCAGGCGCTCCCACGGATGGTGGTGGCGCTCCCGCTATCGCAGGCGCTGGTGGAGCGAGCACGGCCGGAGCCCCCGGCACTGGTGGCGGCAGCGGTACGTTCACTCCGCTGTGCGTCGGGCTCAAGACCGGCGCGATGGAAGAGCCGGCCAAGAACATTGCGTGCGCTGCCGCGACCGATCCCCAGCTCTGCTACCGGACGTGCGGCCCGCAGTCCTCGGGCTACAAGTCGGAGACTTGCACGGGTGGCCTGTACGCCGAGCAATCGGGTTGCACCTTCCCGCCGGAGTTGAACGCCGCGTGCTTCAAGCTGCCTGCCACTCAGGACGCGAGCTGCCCGGCCACGGCGCCCAAGGCATCCGATCCGTGCACGGTCGCTGCGTGCACCGTGTGCAACTTGGGTGGCGGACCGAACGGTACGTACCTCGACTCGAAGGGCGCTCAGAAGGTCGGCTACTGCGTGTGCCAATTGCCGACCGGCGGGGCCGCGACGGGCAAGTGGAGCTGCGGCAGCACCGACGCCTGGCCGTGCCCCGGTGCCATGGGCTGCTGATCAGACGGTGGGGCTCTTCGTCGTGACCTTCTAACGGAATGCAACGAGAAACGTGATTCGAGTACCCATGGTCGATTCGACGAAGAGCCGCACTCGCTACGTGCCGCGTCCCTCGCTGACCGCAAGGCTGCTTGGCTTCGGCTTGGCAGCCTCGCTGCCCCTTTTTGGGTGCAGCGCCAGCAAGGAGATCGCCGCGATCTCTTACACCTGCGAGACGTCACCGGAACTTTCACCTGCGCCGGGCGACGGCAGCGTCTGCGGGGCGGGCGATCCGAATCTGGAAGGCATGGAGCCTCAGTTTCCGACGACGGTGTGCCAAACACTGAC
>JBEQTH010000087.1:0-37289 GCA_040348785.1 Myxococcales bacterium
CTGTGACAGGTGGAGAGGAAATCGAGACTTTGCTCGAGCTCCGATTCGAGCGCTTTCAGCTCCGAGAGCTTGCTGCGCGTTTCAACGAGCTTGGCGAGGTACACCTCACGCAAGCGCATGGCGGCGAACTTGGCCGAAGCGGCGTCGTTCTGACCGCGGACGAGGGCTTGAATATCCGACAGCGACAAGCCCAGGTTCTGCAGCTTGACGATCCAGCGCACGCGCACTAGCGCGTCTTGCGCGAACAGCCGGTAGCGGCCTTTGGAGCGCTCGTGCGCTCGGACCAAGCCCAGCTCCTCGTACAAGTGAATGGCGCGGACCGTCTTACCGACCGCCTTGGCCAGATCGCCCACTAGCAGCAACTCCGACTCTTCCACCGCCGTCGCCCGCGCTTCCAAACGCTCCGCCGCTGCTTCCGGGGAGGAGCCCGGCGCAACGATGTCGAGGTGGCGGTGGGGGGTACGGTCGCTCATGGACTACATTGTAACCCTAACCCTAACGTATGCGTCAGGGTTAACTTGCCTGGCTGATATAGTGAGCCGTCATCCCCCTGTCAATCACCTAATAACCCGAGCAATTTCAGCGGACTAGCGTGGCGCTCGGGCTGCGCTCGGCTGCGTAGCTCGGAGTAACCGCAAGAATTCAGAGGCGGCGCGCGGGGTTGGCAGGCCCCCGGCGGGGCGGCGGACGAGCCAAAGATCGCGACGCGGAGTCGGAGCCTGGAGCCGGACCGCCCGCAGATCTGGGTCCGAGGGGCGCAGGTAGCCTGCCGGTAGAATGGTAAGCGCGAGCCCGGAGCGCACGACCTCACACAGCGCCTCGGCCGAAGACAGCGTGAGCACGACCTGGGGTTCGAAGCCCGCTTCACGACACGCTTCGTGAATGATCTCACCCGTGAACGTACCGCTCGGCACGAGCACTAGCGGCCGCTGCGCGAGCGCGGCCAAGCGCACCGTTTTGCGACGCGCGAGCGGATCATTCTTGCGCACCAGTGCGACCAACTCTTCACGCCGGATCAATTCTCGGTCCACGTCGCGCAGCGCGGACGCCGGGGCGCCTGCGACGAAGCCCAGATCGGCCTGACCGCTGGCTACTGTTTTGGCGATCTTCTCTGCGGCGAGCGTGCGCACCGAGAGCTTCACCTCCGGATGCGCGTGTGCGAACTGCGCGAGCGCTCGCGGCAATAGACTGACGCACGTGCTCTGCACGGCGCACAAGCGCAGTTGACCGCGCGTCCCTGCCGCGACACCGGCGAGGTCGTCTTGCAGCGCGCCGAGGGCCCCCAGGACTTGCCGAGCGCGTGCCACGAGCTGCAGCCCCGCCTCCGTCACTTGCAGCGGTGCGCGCGCGCCGCGCTCCAAGATACGCACCCCGAGCTCCGACTCCAAGCGCGCCAGCGCATGCGACAACGTGGGCTGTGCCACGTGCACGGCCCGCGCTGCCCGGGTGACACTGCCCGCGTCGACGCAGGCCAGGAAGTACGAAAGATCGCGCAGCTCCATGAGCATATTCTAGCAATGAATGATAATCATCGAAATGTATCATTGGTAACAATGCACCACAGCCGTCAATGTCTCGCCCATGAGCAGCACGCACAGCGCTTGGAACCCCACCCTGTATGACGACCGCGCGGCCTTCGTGTCGGAGCTCGCCAGCGACTTGGTCGCGTGGCTGCGCCCGCAGTGGGGCGAACGCATTTTGGACTTGGGCTGCGGCACCGGCACCTTGACCGCGGCCATCGCACGCCAAGGCGCCGCAGTGATCGGTGTCGACAGCTCGCCGGAGATGATCGCCACCGCGCGCAAGAAGTATGACAGCGTGCGCTTCGAGGTCGCTGACGGTCAGGACCTGACGTACGAGCGCGAGTTCGACGCCGTGTTCTCCAACGCGGCGCTGCATTGGATGCCACGCGCGGACGACGTCGTGCGCGGCGTCGAGCGCGCGCTGGTGCCAGGTGGTCGCTTCGTCGCGGAATTCGGCGGCGCGGGTTGCGTCGCTACCGTCGTGAACGCCGTCACCGAAATCTTGGGCGAATGGCAGATCGACCCGGCGCCCTACGTGAGTTGGTACTTTCCAAGTCCAGGCCGCTACACAGGTTTACTCGAGGCGCACGGATTGGTCTCGCGCGAGGTTCGCTACTTCGAACGCCCCACCCCCATGCCGGGTGAAGATGGCCTGGGCGCTTGGCTCGGGTTATTTCAAGCAAAGCTCAGATCAGACCTCGGCGAACGCTGGCCTGAGCTGTGCGAAAAGGCATCCGAACGTTGCCGCGCCGCTCTGTTTCGTGATGGCCAATGGCTGCTCGACTACGTGCGCCTGCGCGTAGTCGCGACAAAACCGTAAAAGCAACGCGCCAAGCGCGTTCCAAGCGAGTTGCAAGATGGCGCGCCTGTAACGGCTAAGTTTCTCGCCCAGAAACTTAGGTGAAATAGCGCGCAGGCTACCAGGGAGCGTTATCCGAGGACGCTGTGACGCAATCCCTGACAGGCCTTCAAGTCATCTCCTTCGAGAGCCGCTTGAGGACGGAGACCGAGGGCCTACTCGAGAAGCACGGCGCACGGGTGATATCAGCGCCCGCGCTGACCGAGATCCCCCTCAGCGAGATCCCGGAGGCGAAAGTCTTCGCCGACGCGGTGTGTGACGGCACGCTCGACGCGCTCATCTTGCTCACCGGGGTTGGCACGAGCTTGCTGCTCAAGGCAGCCTGCCAACATCGGCCACGCGCGGAGCTGGTCGAGGCGCTCTCGAAGCTCACCCTGATCTGCCGTGGCCCCAAGCCCTCGGCCGCGCTGAAGTCCTTCGGGCTGCGCCCCAGCATCAACGTGCCCGAGCCCAACACCTGGCGCGAAGTGCTGCACAAGCTCGACACCGAGTGGCCCGTACCCGGGCGGCGCGTTTGGATTCAAGAATACGGCACGCGCAACGAAGAGCTGATTGTCGCGCTCAGCGCGCGCGGGGCCAGCGTGAGGAGCATCAAGGTCTACAGCTGGGCGCTGCCCGAAGACACGGCGCCGCTCAAAGCCGCGATCTTGAAAATCGTGCGCGCCCAAGCCCACGTGGCTCTGTTCACGACCGCGCTCCAGATCCAGCACTTGCTCTCCGTCGCTAGCGACATCGGAATGGCCCCCGCGGTTCGCCGCGCGCTGAACAACGAAATCGTGATCGCCTCCGTCGGCCCCATCACCAGTGAAGCCCTCGAGCGCTACGGCATCACCCCGGACATCGTGCCCGGCCACCCCAAGCTGGGACATTTGATCCTGGCCGTGGCTCGCCGCGCGCGCGGCCTCGTCGCGGAGAAGCGCGAACGCAACGCGCAGCCGATCTCCAGCTCGATGCGAGTCGGCAAGTAGCTCGACTAGCACTGCTTCTTTGGCGCTCGGGTCGAGCGGGTGTTGCAATAAAGCGCACGGCTCGTGCTTGCGCTCTAGTTGGTCTGCGGGAAGAATACGAGGCACGGAACAAAGGGGGAGCGTGATGTTGCAACGGCTATTAGGATGGGCGGCTGTTTCGCTGACCGTGACCTCGTTGGTCGCCTGTGTCGTTGACACAGACACCCAACCAGGGCGAGCAGGGGCTGCTGGAACAGGCGGAGCGAGTGGTGCGCTCGGCGGCGGCGGGAGCGCCGGCCACTGGATGAGCCCTGCCGGCGCTTCGGGAGCGATCACAGATAACGGAGGCAGTCTTTCCCTTGGGGGAGGCACGAGTGAAGCCGGCACCGAAGACTCTGCGGGAGCAACCAGTGGCGACGCTGGCTCTGGGGTGTCGGGGTCGTCGGGTACCAGCGGTTGCGGGACGAGTGGCGGCGCATCGGGTGGGTGTGGGACGAGCTGCGGCGGTACCGCTGGCAGCAACGTGGCTGGCGGCGCATCGGGGGGCGGCGCATCGGAACCGCTGGTGCCTCGGCTGGCGCGAGCGGCGGAGAGAATTGTGGGGCACCGCCCTTTACCCCCTGTGGTGCTGGCACAGTATGCAATCCATATTCCGGCCAATGCCTGCCGAAGTTGTGCGAACCGCTACCCGCCAACCTTCCCAACTGCGTGGCGGATTTCCCGTGCCATATCGGACATTGCTCGGTGGCGTACGAGCCGTGCGTTGACCTCACCGTTCTCCTGGGGCTCGGCTTCGCGCCTGACGGTATAGCGTGCGGTTCGACTCCAGGCGCGACCTGCCATCACGGCAATTGCCTCACGGCGCAATGCGGGCCTGGGCTGTATTGTGACCCTTCTTGTACGGGTTCGGATGGTGCTCAGCTGCCAGATGGCACGCTCTGCAAAACCAATTTCGTGTGCCTCACTGGGCTTTGCCAAAACCAGCTGTACGCCCTGGCGAAGCCATTCGTGCTCGCGACCAACTTCGCAATCTCGGCGACGCTGGCAACGTTCAGCGACTCGCTGACCAGCGAAACGAGCGCAGCATTCTCGGCCACGGTCGACTGGGGCGATGGGACCACCTCGGCGGGCGTCATTTCCGGTGCAGCGGGCTCCTTCAGCGTCTCTGGCTCACACACCTATGCCTCACATGCACCCGTGCGGGTGGATATCACGATAAAGGACCTGGTCACCACGAGCAGCGTCGGTGTCACTTTCGACGCCGGCTACCGTTTGGAAGAATTTCCCATTCAAAGTCCCGTTGGGATCGCAGTCGATGATTTGAATACGCTTTGGGTAACGCAGCAATCGTCGCAGATCGCTCAGCTTTCTTATCAAGGTGTGGCTAAGGAGTTCGCAGCGCCTGCTGGTGCGGCGCTCACGCACACGGCAAACAACGCGCTCTGGTATGTCGAGCCGACCAAGATCGCGCTCCTCACATCTGATGAAGATCTCAACGGAGGCCCAACCGTGATCGTGGTCAACGAATTCCCGCTCCCTGGCCCCAATCGCATAGCTGTGGGAATTACCTTGGACCCGGAAGGGTTCGATGCTTGGTTCACGGAAACCGGACGAATTGGCCGCATTACTCAAGCAGGAACGATCACGGAGTATACGATCCCGACCCCCAACAGCGACCCCCGTGGCATCACGCGCGGTTCGGACGACAACATCTGGTTCACCGAATACGCCGCCAGCAAGATCGGCATGATTACTCCCGATGGCACGATCACCGAGTTTCCGACTCCGACCCCGCTGAGCTACCCCGACGGCATCACGTACGGTTTTGGAGGCTCGGTTTGGTTCACGGAAGGCGGCAAGAACGCGATCGCGCGGATTACCACTGAGGGAGTCATCACCGAGTATCCGCTTCCGACCGCAGCAGCCTTTCCGCACGCCATCGTGCCGTATTTCAACTATCTGTGGTTCACTGAGCCCGGTTCCAACCAAATTGGCGCGATCACGGAGCAGGGCCAAGTCACGGAGTACCCCATCCCCACGCCGAACAGCATGCCTTGGGATATCACGGCGATCGAAGGCATCTGGTTCACCGAGCGCGCGGCGAATCAAATCGGACACCTGGAAGCGCCGCTATGAATCGCCTTGAGTCGGAGGGCGTGAACGGCGCGCAGCAAGGCGCGGTCGGCCTCGGCCAGATGTCAGCCGCCAGCGCCCCTCAGATCGAGTAGCTCTGCACGAACACCTTGGCGTCGACCACGTCGACTGCGACGGGATCGCCGGGCTCCACGTGTAGTGCTTCGAGATCGCCCTTGGACATGAGCACGACGACGCTCTCACCGGTGGGTAGCGAGACGTACACTTTGACGTAGCCGCCAACGCGCGTGAGGCGCTCGATCTTGCCCAAATCGATCGGGTTGTCGCCGTTCGGACGGCGGACGCGCATGTTGTGCGGGCGGACGAAGGCTTGCACGGGCGTGCCTTCGCGCGCGCCCGCGGGCGCGCGCACCGATTGAGTGCCAACCTTGGCGTTACCATCGCTGACGCGGCTCTTGAGCACGTTGGCACCGCCAAGGAAGGACGCGACGAACTCGTCGGCGGGATGATCGTACAGGTCGTGTGGGCTGCCGGCTTGGGCGACTTTGCCCTTGTTCAGGAGCACGACGTGCTGCGACAGCTCGAGCGCCTCTTCTTGGTCGTGGGTCACGAGGATGGTCGTGATGCCGGTCTGCTCGTGGAGTGAGATCAGCCATTCGCGCAGCTCGAGGCGCACTTGGGTGTCCAGAGCGCCGAAGGGCTCGTCGAGCAAGAGGACCTTTGGCTCGATGGCGAGCGCGCGCGCCAGAGCGACGCGCTGCCGCTGACCACCGGAGAGCTGCGCGGGAAAGCGCGAGCCGTAGTCCGGGAGCTGCACGAGGGCGAGCAGCTCGGCCACGCGCTTTTTGACCTGTTCTTTGGGCAAGCGCCGGATCTTCATGCCGAACGCGATGTTCTCGGCGACCGTCATGTGCCGGAACAGGGCGTAGCTTTGGAACACGAAGCCGACGTTGCGGTGCTGCGGCGAGAGCGTGGTCACGTCTTGATTGTCGATGAACACGCGGCCCGCATCCGGTGTTTCCAGACCGGCGATGAGGCGCAACAAGGTGGACTTTCCGGAGCCCGACGGCCCGAGCAAGGTCGTGATGGCTTTCGGCTGGGCGGCGAACGAAACGTCGGCCACGGCGGCGGCCTCGTTCGAATTTCCGAAGCGTTTGACGATGCTTTCTACACGGACGGTCATGGGCTCATTCCTTCGAGACTCACCGCGCTAGTGGCGGGAACGGCGAGCGCGCGCGCGGACTTATCGCGCTTGGCTTGCCGTGACGAGACGGACCACTCGGCCACCTTCTTCACGCACAGCGTGACCAGGGCCAGCGCGCACAACAGCGAGGCGACCGCGAACGCGCCCACGAAGTTGTACTCGTTGTACAAGATCTCGACTTGCAGCGGCAGCGTGTTGGTCAAGCCGCGGATGTGACCGGAGACCACGGACACCGCGCCGAACTCGCCCATGGCGCGCGCGTTGCACAAAATCACGCCGTAAAGTAGGCCCCAGCGCACCTTGGGCAGCGTGATGCGGAGCAGGATCTGAAGCCCGCTGGCGCCCAGGGTGAGCGCGGCCTCTTCTTCGTCACTGCCTTGGGATTGCATGACCGCGATCAGCTCGCGCGCCACGAGCGGGAACGTGACGAAGGTCGTGGCCATCACGATCCCGGGGACCGCAAAAATGATTTTTACGTCGTGATCCGATAGCCACGGGCCGAACCAACCGCGGGCACCAAACAAAAGCACGAAGATCAAGCCCGAGATCACGGGCGAGACGCTGAACGGAAGGTCGACCACGGTGACCAGCAGGCTCTTGCCCCAAAAATCGTACTTGGAGATGAGCCACGCGGCGGCGATGCCGAATACGACGTTCAAGGGCACCGCAACGCCCGCCGTGAGCAAGGTGAGCCAGATCGCCGACAGGGTGTCGTCTTGCGTGAGGGCTGCCCAGTACGGGCCGATGCCCTTCGAAAACGCCGAGGTGAAGATGGTCAGGATCGGCGCGATCAGAAAAATGCCCAAAAATGCCAGCGCGATCAGGATGAGCAACACGCGCACCAGCAAGCTCTCGCCGACCTGCGTGTCTCGGCGCTGCGCGCTCTTGGCTCGCTGCGTGACAATGCCGCTCATGCCTCGGCCCTCCGCGCCCAGCGCTCGAGCAAGTTGACCAAGAGCAGCATGGCGAACGAGGCCAACAGCATGACCGCGGCAATCGCCGTAGCGCCCGCGTAGTCGTATTGCTCGAGCTTGGTTACGATCAAGAGCGGGGTGATCTCGGTGCGCATCGGCATGTTACCGGAGATGAACACGACCGAGCCGTACTCGCCGAGGGAGCGCGCAAAGGCGAGCGCGAAGCCGGTGAGCGTAGCCGGCAACAATGCGGGGAAGATCACGCGCCGGAAGGTTTGAAAGCGAGTGGCGCCGAGCACCTGCGCCGCCTCCTCCACGTCCGGATCGATCTCTTCCAGCACGGGCTGCACCGTGCGCACGACGAACGGGATACCGATGAACGTCAGCGCCATGGTCACGCCGAGCGGCGTGAACGCCACTTTGACCCCGATTTTCGCCAATTGCTCACCGAGCACCCCGTGCTCCGCATACACCGTGGTCAGCGCAATGCCGGCGACCGCGGTGGGCAACGCGAACGGCAGATCGACCAGCGCATCGACGATGCTGCGCCCCGGAAAGCGATAGCGAACCAAGACCCAAGCGACGAGCACGCCGAACACCGCGTTGAGCAGCGAGCCGACGAACGCCGACCCGAAGCTCAATTGGTACGCCGCGAGCGCGCGGTCATCCGTCACCTTCGACCAAAACTCACTCGGGCCGAGCGAGGACGCCTTGATGATCATGGCCGACAGCGGCAAGAGCACCAAGAGGCCCACGTACAGCACCGTGTAGCCGAGTGACAGCCCGAAGCCGGGCAGCACGCCGCGAGTCTTGAGACGCATCGCCCGCCCGATCACTTCTTGGGTTGGTAGATTTGGTCGAAGACACCGCCGTCGTTGAAGTGCGTCGGCTGCGCTTTCGACCAGCCACCGAACAGCTCATCGACGGTGAACAGGGTCACGTTCGGAAAGTTGTCTTTATACTTCGCGAAGGCCGCTTGATCGCGCGGGCGGTAATAGTTCTTGGCCACGATTTCCTGGCCTTCCGGGGTGTACAAGTACTTCAGGTAGGCTTCGGCAACCTCGCGCGTGCCGTGCTTGTCCACGTTCTTGTCCACGATAGTGACGGGCGGCTCGGTGAGGATGCTGACTGACGGCGCGACCAGCTCTAGCCCATCTTTCCCGAATTCCTTCACGCTCAAGATGGCCTCGTTCTCCCAGGTGATGAGCACGTCGCCGATCTTGCGCTCGACGAAGGTCGTCGTCGCGCCGCGCGCGCCGGAATCGAGCACGGGCACGTTCTTGTACAGCTTGGAGATGAACTCCTTGGCCTTCTTGTCGTCACCGCCGGGTTGCTTCAGGGCATAGCCCCACGCGGCCAGATAGTTCCAGCGCGCGCCGCCGCTGGTCTTCGGGCTGGGCGTGATGACCTGCACGCCGTCCTTGACCAAATCATTCCAGTCCTTGATGCCCTTGGGGTTGCCCTTGCGCACCACGAACACGATCGTAGAGGTGTACGGCGCGCTGTTCTGGGGCAAGCGCGTCTGCCAATTTTCTGGGATTAATTGGCCCTTTTCGTGGAGAATGTTGACGTCATAGCCGAGGGCGAGGGTCACCACGTCGGCCTCGAGGCCGTCGAGCACGGCGCGGGCTTGCTTGCCGCCGCCGCCGTGGGATTGGTTCACCTTCACTTCTTGGCCCGTCTTTTCCTTCCAGTACTTCGAGAAGGCGGTGTTGAACTCTTGGTACAGCTCGCGCGTCGGGTCGTACGACACGTTGAGCAGCGTGACCGGCGCTTTGCTCGCAGCGGCGGGCGCAGCCGAGCTCGAACCGGTCGGCGCAGAACCAGCAGCCTCACTCTTCTTGTTGCACGCGACGAGCCCTGTGCCGGCTACGCCCGCGAGCAGGAGCAGGGCCGCGCGGACCAGGCCGCGACGAGACGGAATGAACGAGGGCGTGGACGATGAGGATGAGGAACGCTGATTCATGGGACTTCTCGGGCTGGTGCGCCGCCTGCGCGACGCAAAGTAATGAGGGATCGAGTCGATTCGTCTGGTTTGCCGAGGGCGACGTTTTTGACCAAGTCGGCCAAGGTCATGTTTTCGAGGACGCTGAGCGCGGCATCACCCATGGCACCCAGGGCGGCGTGCGCGGCGCACTGCCCCGGCCCTGGACACTCGGCGCAGCGCACCGGATGGTCCCAGTTCAGGCACGGGAACGGAAACGCGGCCCCATCCAGCACCCGAATTACGGACGCCACGCTGATCTCGCTCGCGGGGGACCTGAGCGAATAACCCCCGTGCGGCCCTCGACTACTGGTGAGCAAGCCGCTGCGCGTGAGCTGACGCAAGATGGTGTCCAAAAAGCGGCGCGGAATGCCCTCACTAGCGGCAATTTCTGCGGCTAATTGGGGCTCTCCCTGGGCGGCGTGAGCCAGGTTGAAGAGCGCCCGGAGGGCGTATACGGTTTTGCGAGTTACCATCAGTCTACTAACGCGATAGGAATTGTTCCTAGCTGCAGGGCCTGACCATGTCAAGCAACGAACCGGTGCCTGTCTTGCAAAATAGCGAACGGGGCTTTCAACATTCGGCGCATTGCGGCTAAAAGGACGGGGATGGCAGCCGCAAAAGCCCGCAAAAAAGTAGTAGTGGAACCCGAGGTCCGAACCCGCCCGCGCGTCGCGGCCGGCTCTGGTGACGAGCTGGGGGCCGCGGAGGTCGCGCGCCGCGTTGCCGACGGTTTGAAGCGCTTTCGCAAAGCCCGCGGCCTGTCCCTGGACGATCTGGCCACGAAAAGCGGCGTGAGCCGAGCGGCGCTGTCGCAGATCGAGGGCACGCGAACCAACCCCACCCTGTCCGTGCTGTGGAAGGTGGCCGTGGGCTTGGACGTTCCGTTCCACGAGCTGCTCGGCACCACCGAAGACGGCGGGGCCAAGGTGCTCCGCGCGGGTGATTCGCCGCCGTTGAAGAGCGGCGACGGGCGAATGGAGAGCCGCTTGCTCTCGCCGGGCGGTTCTTCGCCGGATCTGGAGATCTACGAGCTGCGCTTCTTGCCGAAAGCCGTGCATCGCAGCGAGCCGCACGGCCGCGGCACGGTAGAGACCCTGGTGGTGATGACGGGCGCGCTTCGCCTCTTGGTGCAAGAGGCGGAGTACGAGCTCCTGCCCGGTGACACGATCTTCTTCAAAGCGGACGTGCCGCATACTTACGAGAACCGCGCCAGCCATGAAACCCGCTGTTTCAACGTGATTCGTTACGTGCGCGAGGGCTGAGCCGAACTTCGCCAGCACGCCGCAACGGCGCGGCGTACTGGCGATTGAGCCGCGCGCCTAGCGCTGGCTGCGGCGTCGGCGCAGGCGAAGCCCGACGCCCACTGCGGCGAGCAGCAGTCCGACTCCGAATGCATCTGACGCGCGGCCCGGTTGCGCTACTGCGCAACTGGAGTCCTCGTCGTCCTCGGCGCTGAGCGCCGGAACCGCGGGCTTGCCAGCACCACCGCCGCCGCTGCCGCCCTTACCGCCGGTCGGGCTCACTCCGCCTTCGCCGGCTTCGGCGCTCTCGGTTTCGCCAGCTGCGCCCGCGGGGCTGGTGCCACCAGTACCACCGGCGCCGCCGCCCGCGCTCGACGAGCTGCCCGCGGTGTTCGCCTCGCCAGCGCTGCCCACGCCGTCTTCGCCGCCCGCGCCGCCTTCGCCGATTGGTCCAGGCAATGCTTTCAGATAATTGCCGAACACATAGTCGGCAACCTTGTGACCGAGATCGATGCCGGTCTCGTTGCTGAAGCGGTAGTGGAGCCCGCCGTAGATGCGGCTATTGGCGTTCTCCTGTTCGGCGTCGCTGAGCTTCGTGAACGAGCGCGTGACGCCGGGCAGCGTGTCCGAGACGACCGCGAAGGACACGTCGTCACCGAACACTTGCGCGAGCAGGCGCGCTCCGCCGCCACCCGTGATGCTGTGCCCGCTCGGGTACTCGGGGTGATTCGGCGTTTCGATCAGCGGCACCCAGGTGGTGTCGGGCGGCGCGTCCAATGCGCCGTAGTCGGTGTCGGTGTTGATGGCTGTAATGGGGCGCCAAAATCCGTATTGGTACTTCGCGTCCCAGACCGCAATTCGCGTGTCGGCCAAGGTGATGTTCAAGAGCGCGAACAGGCGCGCATTTTGCTCGACGGTGAGCTCTTTGACCTTGGATATGGAGCGAGCGATGGCGTTGAACGGCACGTGCGTCGCTTGCTTCCAAAAATTGGCGATCTGGGTCTGGTCAGCAGTACGCGTCGTGCTGTCGATCTTGCCCAGGCTCTTGGTCTCTTTGTACGCCGTAGAAAAAGCCGCGCTCGTGATCGCGGGCGGCGCGTCGGGGCGGAACTGGGACGGGCTGGTCAAGCCGAAGGGCGTCACGTAGCGCCACCACGGCTCCAGCGCCGGCAACGGGGCGGCGGCGACATCGGCGCGCGGCGTGGGGCGCCACTTGCCAACATCGGTGCTCCCGGGGTAGGTCGAAGTGGCGGTCGAGCCATCACCGATGCGCAAGGTGTAGATGTCGACGGCAGCGGCTTTGCCGATCTCGATGCCGTGCTGCTTCGCGGGGCCGTCCGCGATCGCCGAGAGGCTTTGGGTGAAGAGCCCGTCGAGCGTGCCCTTCTCGTTCGGGAACTGAAGCACGAGCGCTTGATAGGCGGCGCTTGCGGCCGCGGCTTCTAGCGACGCGGGCAGCGTCGAAGTGATCGACGCATGATAGGGCTGGTGCGTGCCGGTGATCGCGTTCACCGCGTCGTACACGGCGATCTGCGTGATGGCGAGCGTGCGGGTGGCTGGGTTCGGACCGAGGCCGAGCTTGCGGATCTCGTCGACCGCGTTCTTGTTCCAGTCCGTTACGACGTCGGCTTGGGCGCTCAGGGGCAGCGCAGTGGCTAAGGCAAAAGCGGCAATGGGATAGGTCAGGCGCATGCATGACGCTTTAGGCGGGCCGCGGACCCGGATCAAGACAAATGTCTTCTTTAGAAGACTAGAATTGAGTCAGCGGACGTCGAGCAGAAAACTGCGAAAGGATTGTCCGCCGCGGGCGTCGCGGACGACCAGCCAAGCGCGGACTTTCCCCACCACGTCCGGGGCGCTCCAGGTGTTGTCCGTGGTGTTGAGGCTGAATTCGTCCTCGTCGCGGCCGGTCACCGCGTTCTCGAAGCGGCCGCCCGTCGCAAACCACGAGACACGGATCGTCTCGTGTCGTGACTCGAGCAGACGCGAGTCTGGATTGAAGTAGGTGTAGGGCTCTGCCCCCGTGCAGCCCTTGGGCACCGTGCAGTCGTCCGCACAACTGTTGCGGTCTTCGAGCGCACCGCAGATACCGTCACCGCACTTGGGCGTCGTCGGGCATGCCGCCCAGGTCGTTCGAAATTGCAGCGTCTGAGCGCGCGAGACACGGAGCGTGTCGGGCTCCGCGGGGATTGGCTCGA
This sequence comes from Myxococcales bacterium, assembly GCA_040348785.1. GTDB lineage: Bacteria > Myxococcota_A > Polyangia > Polyangiales > Polyangiaceae > PMG-095. The sequence goes on from JBEQTH010000087.1 coordinate 12,968, forward strand.
GCTTGCCGGATTCAGAAACGACTGCGATCGAATCCAACGTCGGGTTTTGGTTGTTCCTGTAGTTCGTGTTGAACGCGACACCCAGCTCTTGATCCAAGCCTGAAGGGGGGCAGAAGATGCGCACGGCACCGAGGCTCGTGACGCCAGTCTCGTCGAGCGTGACCCCGATTGGCTGGTAAAACCCGCCGGTCGGATCGGGATCTACTGGACGCCCGGGGGGTTCACCGTTCATCGCCTCGGGCAGACTCGGACCGAACAGGCGGCACGCGTCCGCCGGAAGCGTGGCAGTGACGGTGGCTCCGGAGCCTAGCGGCAAAATAGAGCCTTTTGCGGCGCCCGGCGGCTGAATGCAAATCGGGTTCACCGGGCCGAGCTCGGTGAGCGGCTTGCGCGCGATGCACAGACCCCAAGCCACCGCAGGCGCTGCTCCGTCCACATCCGGCGTGGCCACCAGCGCGGTCAACTGAACCTGCGTGTTCGGTGCCGCTTCTGCGGGCTCTGACTGCACGCTCAGCACTATCGGCTTTTGCACGAGAGGCAAGTTGTCGTCGAAGGTTGGGACGCAACCGACGGCCGCTAAGAAGAGCGCGCCAAACCCCAGCTGCCGCTTCAGAATTCCCACTTGGCCCCCAACACCGGCAACAGCGGCAAGCCTTCGATGTAACGCTTTTGCGTGTAGTCCGCGTTGTACGCGATCTCTTCCGGGTTCTTGCGATTGCTCACGTTTTGCACGTCTAGATAAATTTCCAGGGTAGTACTCTGGATCTTGAAGCGCTTCGATGCGCGCACGTCGACTTCGACGAAGTCGGGGATGCGGATCGAATTCTTCGCGCCGAGGATTGGCTCGTACGTTGCCCGGCGCGAATCGAAGTAGGAGCCCACTACCGGCGTCCGCGGGTAGCCGCTCGCGTAACGGCCGCGCACGCCGACATCGAACCCTTTTCCCAAGTCATACGACGCCAGCGCGGTGAGCACGTGCGTCTGGTCGTAGTCGAACAAGCGATAGTCGCTGCTGGCCGCGTCTTTGCGCTCGCTGCGCAGAATCGTGTACGCGACCCAACCGAAGAACCCCTTGGCGAGCTCGCGGCGCAACAAGAACTGCGCGCCATAGGAGCGCCCCTCCCCGGAACTGACCAAAGCCTGCGCGATCAACGGCGAGGTCGAGGCGTTGCGCACGGTGAGCCCTTCGGAAGAGCTGTGAAACACGGTGGTCTCCAAGCTCACGGTCTTGCCGAGCTCGAACGCGCCGCCGAACAGTAAGTGGGTCGCGCGCGCCGACTGGAGTGACGGGTTGCCGAACGAGGCAGACAGATCCTCGGGCTGCGCGGCTTGCCGATACTGACCAAAGGCCGCTTTGAACGTCACACGCGACGACAGCGCGTAGCGCACGGCCAAGCGCGGCTCGATTGCCGTGTCCGAGGTGTACACGCCCTGCGGCGCGAACACGCCTTGGGTCGGCACACGCTTGCTCACGCCGGTGAATTGCGGCTCCAAGCGTAGGCCCGGGATGATGTGCAGCTTGTCCTGGAGCAGCGAAAAATCACCCTCGATGTAGGGGGCCGCGCTGCCTTCGGTGGTATCCCAAGTATCGATGTTGATCTGATCCGACGGCGGCTGACCGAAGGCGCGGGCATCGCCCTCCCGGGGCGGCGCCGTAACCGAGCCCACGCGGCGCGCAGCATGCGACGCAGCTTCCAGGTCCAAACCGACCTCGGCGGTCAGAAACGAAGCCGCGCGGCCTCGATAACTGGCGCGAAAGCCGTAATCGTGGGTGTCGACTTCGAGCACCGTGGGCGTGCCGCCGAAGCGTCCGATCAGGGTCGAGCGATCCCAGCCGACCCACGGCATCACACTCACTTTGCCACCGTCGTCGGTGTCCGTCTCGTAGCGGAGGTACAAGCGCTGGAAGTCGAGGCTCTTGTTCTCTTGTTTACGATAGGCCGGATCGGCGTTGGACACGGTGCGCGACACGTCGTCGGACGAGAGCATGCCGCCGAGCTCCACGAAGGTCTTCTTGGCCGGCTGATAGCGCACTCGCGCTTGGCCGTCGTAGTACTGCGGGATTGGGAAGAAAGCAGAAACGTCTTTGGACGTGACCTGATTCAAGACCCAATCCAGGTGACTACGCCGCGCGGCGATCGCGGCCGAAAAATTCTTACCGAGCGGCCCGGTGACTGCGGCCGAGGCGTCGATCAGGTCGACCGCTGCGCTGCCGTGTAGGCGATCGCTCGCGGGATCGCGAGTATCCACTTTGACGAGGCCGCCCAGGCCGCGGCCGTATTGCGCGCCGTAGCCACCGGGGATGAGCTCCACCGAGCGCACGAAGTCGGAGTGGATCACCGAGCGAAAGCCACCAAAGTGATACAGCAGCGGGACGCGCATGCCGTCCACGTAGACGCGCGTGTCCTCGGGCGCAGCGCCCCACACCACGACCTGGCCGGAGCCAGCGGTAGCGCGCGCGACACCCGGCAAATTCTCGACGATTTTGAGCACATCACCCGAGGTACCCGCGACGCGGCGGGCCTGATCGGCGTCGACTTTCGTGGAGACCACTTGCTTGGTGAGAGTCGGCGCAATGATCACGATCTCGAGGTCGTCTGGCTCCTCGTCCGCGGCTGCTTTCTCGGGCGTGTTGAACTCGACATCGTACGTCGCGTCGACCTTCTTGCCGGCCTCGAAGCTCTCTTCGCTCTGCAGTGCCTTGAGATCGCTACGTGACAGCGTGACGCGATGCTTGCCGGGTTCCACGCCGTCGAACTCGAAGCGGCCCGCCGCGTCGGTGACGCCGCTCATGCCGTTGTCGAGCGCGATGCTGACACCAGACAGCGCTTCACCGGTCTGGTGATTCTTGACGAGGCCCGCAAACTGCGCGGTCGTTGGCGCCTCTTCTTTGATCACGAAGTCGTAGCGATAGTTGATGCGGATCGGTGACGGGCGATTGTTGACTTCGGCCGGTTCGAACAGAAACTGCTGAACCGCGGCTACGGCAGCCGCGTCGAAGGCGGGACCTGCGGACTCGATCACCTGAACGGCGTCGACAGTTCCGGTTGCGGAGATACCCACCTGCATCACGACCGAAGCGGTCCTACCCGACGCTTTCTCCGCTTCGGGATAAGGAGCTTCGACGAACTTGGACAGCTTGGGCGGCCGAGTCAGCCGCGGCCGCGTCGCTTCTTCCCCCGATTGCGGGGCATTTTGAGCACGAGCAAGCCGGGTCACGGGCACCAGAGCGGCGAGCGCGGCCAGAGCAAAACTAGAGGTGAGAGCAATACGTCGCAACGGGATATCCGAGAGAAGGCGAAGACAAAGCGCGTGAGAAGAAAGGAACCGAGTCGTGGCTCAGGTCGGGAGTTTGAAACGCATCGAAATCGTGAACGTCGCTTGTGTGGGTTTGCCGCAATGAAGCGCGGGCTCGAAGGTGGCGCGGCGCGCGGCCGCCAACGCGGCTTCGTCGAGCCCGTGGCCCAAGCCAGCAATCAACTTCACGTCGATGACCTTGCCGGTTTCGTCGACCGTGAGTTGGACGCGTACTTTGCCCTCCACGGCTGCGGCTTGCGCGTCGTCGGTGTAGCCGGGCTGCGGCACCGAGATCGGTTTCGGCTTGGCCGGTGGCTCGTCACAACCGTCCGTCGGCAGCGCGGCCGCGACCGGCGCGGCCTTGCGCAAGATCTTCTCGACCGGGCGCTCGCGCGCGGGACCGCCACCGCCTACGGGCAGTGCGATGCCAGTGCCATTGATGCCACCGGTCAGCGAGACGCCGAAGTCCGGCAGCCCATCCAATGCGGCGGGGGTGTTCGCGGCTGGGGGCGGAGGCTCTGCCTCGGCCGGCGCCGGCGCAGGAGCACGGTGAGCGAGCGATCGCGCAGGCGGCTGCTTCTCGGGTGGGGTAGGGTCGACTTTCGTGGGCTCGGGCGGCTTCTTCTTCTTTTGAGTTTCCGCATAAGAAATCGCAGTGGATGCTCGTGATTTCTTGATCTCGATGCTGCCGACGCCGATGGCCAGAGCGCCATGCACGGCGAGGCTCGCGATGAGGAGTCCAGAACGACGCGCCACGGCTACTTCTTCTCGACGTTGATCGCGAACTTGGTGATGCCCTCGACCTTGGCGAGGTCGATCACGCCCACGACCTTGCCGTGGTGCGCGTCTTCGTCCGCGGTGATCACGAGGTTCACGTCTTTGGTGGCTGCGAGCGCGGAGCGAAACTCTTTGCTCAGGCCATCACGCGTGATCGGCTTGTCGTTGTAGTAGTAATTGCCCTCTTTGGTCACCGTGACGACGTACGTCTTCGACACCGTCTCGTCCGATGATGCCGTCTTCGGCAGCTCGACCTTGAGGCTCTGCGACACGATGTACGTGGCAGAGACCATCATGATGATGAGCAGCACCAGCACGACGTCCACCATCGGCGTCACGTTGATGCCGACGATGCCGCCGCGGCCGGCCTTGCCCTGAGTTACGCCCGCCATGGGCTTATTCCGTCGCCTCGGCGAGCTTCACCGCGCCCGCGCTGCTGCGTTCGTCGGTAGCCGGCAGCTCGTCGACCGAATCCCGGGTCGTCTCGAGCGCGTCGTGAGCGTCGGCGACGCCATTGGCGCGATCCACGGTGCGAACGTACGCCGTGAGCAGCTTCGTCAAAGACACGACGTTCGACTCGACCTCACCGATGCGCTTCTGAATCGCGTTGTAGGCGACCACCGCAGGCAGCGCCACGAACAGACCGACGCCAGTCGCGACTAGCGCTTCGGAAATGCCCGCCATCACGCCACCCATGGCTTGCGTATTTTGGCCCGCGTCACCCAGCGCGTGGAACGAGATGATGACGCCGAGCACGGTGCCGAGCAGTCCGACGAACGGCGCATTGTTACCGAGCGTACCCAGCAAATTCATCCCGCGTTCCAGGTCGGTCTTGACGCGCGCGAGCTCGGAATCGACCGCGTCACTGATGGCAGCCGGGCCGCCCGCGGCCCAACGCAGCCCTTCGAGCGCCACCCGAGCTTCGATCGCCTTGCTCTCGCTCAGCAGCTTGTCGACCGCCGGCAGATCACCGTCTTGCAAGAGCTTCCGCACTTGCCCGCGCAGCCCTTCGAAATCGACGCGGTGGCGTTTGAAAAACAAATAGCGCTCGAACATGGCCGAGAACGAAACGACCGACAAAAACAGGAGCAAATACAAAACCCAGCTCGAGCCGAGCAGGGCCACCTTCAATAGACGTTCGACGATCATGGCTTTGCCTTCTTCTCGCTGCCTTACGGCTGCACGGTGAATGATGTGACGTAGAGTCCGAGCTTCGTGCCCGCGTCCGCGTCGCTGGCGAGCAACTCGCCCGCTTGGTCGTAAGTGCTCTGCAAGCGGCGAATTCCGTCCTTCCCGGCCGGGCCGGGGCGGTTCACCGAAAGATCGAAGCGCACCGCGCTCTGACCGCAAGCGTCATACAAGCTGACGTAGACCAAGTAGGTCCCGGCAAGCGGCGGATCCTGCCAAACCAAGTTTTCGCGTCGATGTCCGCTGACCACGCAATTGCGCCCCGCATCGGTATCGAAGATCCCGGTTCCCTTGGCGGTGGTATCGACGACACCTTTGACAGCGACGGCGGTGCTCGGGTGCTTCGGGTCGACGACTTTACCCTGCGGGGTGATGACGCGCAGATCCAAGTCGACGGGAGTGTCCCAGGCCAGGCTGAGCACCGTGAAGGGCGGGCTAACACTCGCAGAGCACGCGCTCAAGTTGTCCGGAATTTCGGAGGTGACGCAGAGGCTCGTCGCAAACTGCGAGCCAGCGTGACCGTTCGCGTCGATGGCCACGACGCCGAGGGGGTGCCTACCCGCGGGGATATTCGCGCCGAAGTCGATGCTCGCATTCCAGCCGAAAGTACCAGGCTTGGTCGGGTCTTGGCTCGCAACCGGGAACACCCAATAGCCGCTACCTAAATCCAAGAAGCGCATTCCAATGGCAACGGCTTCGTTCGACGTGGCTCCGCTTGCCGTGAACCCCGTATCGGCTTGGCGAATCACGCCCGCGCTCACGTCGAGCGAGGTCGAAGGAAGCGCCGGCTTCACACCCCACAAGACTTCTTCGTCGCTGAGCGCCTTGGACCCGGGCAAGTCCCCGCTGAGGAATTGCGCGTTGCGCCCGCTGCCGTAACGAACCTGAATAGGCTCGCTGATCCCACCCGTGAGTGATTCGCTCGAGCACCCGAACAGGAGCGCGCCGAGCACGGCCAACGAGAAGGCCGAGAGCTCGCGGTTCATAGCTCCACCTGCAAGCGCACGGTCAGCTGATTGTTCTTGGCATCGGTTGGGACGCCGCGGTCGTCTTTGCCGATCGAGTCACGAACGATGTCGTACTGAACCGACAGACGCGCGACATCCGGAAGCCGGAGGGCGACCATCGGCGAAAGGGTTGTCACGGCCAGCGAAGTTGGCACCTGCCGCCCGCGCCGGTTGTCGAAGAAGTCAGAGTTGGGGTCATAGTAGGACGCCCGAAAGCCGACCTGACCGAAGCGCGTCACGTCTTGAACGAGGGCCAAATAGCCGCCCGACTCGCGCACATCGTTCTGGCCTAGTGAGGGGTCGGCAATCAGGTAGCCGCGGTCCAAGTTCGAAGCGACGAAGCCCTCGGCAACCAAGCGCGTCGCGCCGAACTTGGTGCGCAGCACCAGCTCGAGATCGAGAGCATATGCCCAGCGTTTGAAGTTGACGGATGGTTGGGCGACCGTGCCCGACACGGCCTGCAGCTCATTTTCCTGAATCTGCCGGTCTTCGTTGATATCGAGCCAGGTGAACGATGGCTTGGTCGCATCAGCGCCTGCGTGAAAACCTTTGCCTTGATAAAACGACGTGCCGCCCGAGATAGCCAGCGCCTTCAGCGGCTGCGTTTCGACACCGACTCGGCCCGAGAAATCCTTGGCCGCGTTCGGGTCGCGTGGGTAGCGGTTGAGCGTGTCTACCGGCTCGCCATTGGTGAGCGCGAACGCGTAGCGTAGGAAAGAGACCGCGCCCGACAGCTTCAGGCCGACGTCCATTTCCGTGGGGAACAGCGCGGAGGAACCGAGCGAACGCTCCATGAATGGGCGAACGCGCGACGACTCGAGCAGCTCGAAGCCGAACGGAAGATCGGTAACGCCGAGCGAGAGCATCACCAGCGGTGGCAGATCGGCGCCGTTGTTGCCGCGGTAGAGCAGCGAGCCCTCGGCGCGACGAATGCCGACGTTCATGCCACGTGTAGTGTTCGCATCGAGCTCGAGGGTCGCGTTCGCGTACTTCCAGCCGCGGTCGAGGCGCAGCCGGCCACGACGGAGCGAAAAGCGATCCAAATTGTACGGCGAGCCGCCCGCTTGCAGCTGATCGCTGGATTGTTGATTCGACTCGAATTGCGTCTGCAGATAGCCACCGATTCGCAGGCCCGTCGGAACGGGCCGCGAAGTGGCGTTTTTTTCGAGGTTCGACGAACCCTGGGCGTCAGCCTCGGGCTCCTTCGCCGCGGCAGGCACAGGGGCACTCACCTTTGCGGCACGCGCATGCTCGAGCGACTCCAATCGCGCGCGCAGCTCGGAAAGCTCGCCGCGGAGCTCGCTATCGTCGGCCTTGGGCGCGGCGCTTGGCGGCGCTGCGGCGACAGGCTTCGGGGCGGGCAACGGCTTGTCGGCCGTTGCCCCCGGTACAGTGGCTGGGTTCGCCGGCACTTCGAGGTCGTCGCTGTCGGAAGCGGCGGGGGGTGGCGCGTTTTGCGCGAGGGCCGGCAGCGACCACACGAGCGCGGCCAGAGCGGTGAGCGGAACAAAATAGACGGACTTGAGCACGATCGAATTCCAAGTGAAAAAAGGCCGAGGCACGCGGTGCTCGCAGCAGGCATGAACAGTCGGTCTTTTCGGAGAGCATGGCGGACATCAAACGGCGAACGGTACGGAGCGAGTCGAAAGAAAATGGAGAAACGGTCGCGGGGGCAACGGCGCGTCGCGCTGCCCCCGCGGATACGCATCAGCTCGGCAACGGCGGAAGCGTGGCGTGCGCGCCCAACCGCTTCACGTTGTCGAACTTGGACTTCTGCGTGGTCGCCGGTGACGGAGCGTTGAGAAAGCCTAGATCCGTCTTGGGGCAAGTAGAGCCAACCGGGGGCGCGCCGGCATCACCGCCGGTTTCGCCACCCTCACCCCCGTCAGAAACGGAAACCGAACCGCCGTTGGCACCACCGCCGTTGGCACCACCGCCATTCGAGCCGCCTGCGCGACTCGACGCGCCCCCGCCGGGCGTGCTGGGCGTGCTGCCGCCGCTCGAGTCATCACCGGCGTCGCCACTGCCGGCACCGCCGCTGCCGCCGCCGCCCGTAGTGACGACCAGGGGCGGCTCGGAATTTCCACCGTCCGATGAGCAAGCAGCCAAAAGACCGAGGACGCTACCCGTGACGAGCACGAGCGCGGTCAAACGCGGGCGGTTCAAGAATCGATAGTCCGAGCGGTTCATCAGTAAGCCTCGCAAAAGTTGAAGTGGCACTTGGGCTCCGCGGGGCCGCAATCGGCATCCTTGGTGCATGCGTCACCGGTCGCCACACCAGTCGCAATCGAGTCGAAGTAGTGGCCGCACGGATTGGCAGGCGCGGCGCAAGCGAGACCGGTGAAATCGCTGGAGCGCGTCACCTGCATGGCGCACTGCGGAATGCTCCCCGTTTCGATGATCGCCTTCGTCACGTCAACGGACAGCACTTGACCGCTGAAAAGACCGATGAACGTCTTCACGTCGGCGTTCACGATCTGGTCCAGCGTCGGGTGTGCGGCCGAGCCCGTGACTTTGGTCAGGAACTGGTTGGTGTCCCACAGGAAGTAGTGACCGTTGCGGATGTTGATCTTGTCGCTCGCGTCAGCCGTCGAGTCGGGCCAATACGCCGCGTCTTGACCCGTGTGCTGGTAGGCCAGAGTGTGGATCTTGCCCGTGCCTCGGTTCTTGTCGGCAGTCGGTCCGGAGGTGAAGCCGATCGCTTCCTGAACGTGGCCACCACTCGCGGCCGCGATCACGTTGTCGACCGAGCCTTGATTGCTGTCGGGAGAGCTTGCCTTCGCGACTCCGAATTCAGCCGGGAAATTGACGCCCAGCGTGCTGATCGCACCACGAAGGAACTGCTGCACGAACGCCGTCGCGGCGCGCTTGAAGATGTAATCCTTGTTCGTCCAAGGAATGATCGTCTCAGCGCCGCCGAGCTGGCTCGCGTCGCTGAAGCCGTACACGTAATACAGCGCTTCGGTGCTGATCGAAGTCTCGGACGAGGCGAACGGAACGACGATGTTGATGCCCTGTGTCGGACCGGTGAACGTCCCGACGTCCGCATCCGGCGTAAAACCGAACAAGCCCACTGTCCCGCCAACCGTGGCGAAATCCACGGGCCGGCCCGCGATCGGATCGTCTGCCGTGCACGTCGGAGCCGTGCCCGTCACGTCCGTTGCCGTGAGCCAGTACTTGAAGGTGTTGCCCGTAGTGCCGCCGTTGCCGGCTTTGAAGGTCGCTAGGCCGGTTCCGGCGCCCTTACCGTCTTGATAAAAGACGAAGACGGGGTTCGTGGCCGACTGGCTCAGCACGTATGCAACCTTCGCCAACGTGGGCGTGATCGCACTGCCGCCAGAACCATAAATCACGTGCGTCTTGAGTGCTTCGGGCAGGGACCCCACCACGGAGGTACAGGTGACGGCCTTCGCCGAACCTGCGCCCGCGAGCGCTGCGAGACCCAGCGCGGCAGCGGCTGCCGTGGGTCCGATACGAGTATTCAAAGCCATGCTTAGTTTCCTCTGTCTTGAGTTAGTTCGTTGACTGATGGTTGAAGTCGAGAGCAGCACGCCGGGTTAGCGGGCTGCGCGAATCGGCGTCTGGGTGGCGGCGGCCGTGGCGCTCAGCTCGGCGAGCAGCGCCGTAAATTTGGACGGGCCACAACGGCTCGTGAGGATCACGCGGCTGCCCCGCTGTTTGGCGAGACGACGCACGCGCCACACGGCGGCGTGGCTATTGACGTCCGTAACGACGATCACTACGTCGCAGCGTTCGACGAGCGTGCCCAGCGAGGCCGCACCGCGACCGGCGAGGTGGCCGTTGTGGTGCTCGAATTGATGGCCGGCTCGCTTGGCGAGGTCGTCATAAAACCCCTCGTTGCGATCGAGCCCGCCGACGATGCCGATGTGCATGGACTCTCCATGGTCGTTGCTGCTCTGCGCGTCCACTAAAGTGAATAACCCGTCACAGTATTTATCCTATCGGCTTGATATACTTAGCGAGCGAATCCCGTCAAGCGTGATGTGCATTGGAAAGCACCCAGGGTTGGGGGCCGGCCCGGGGCGAGCACGCTCAAATAGGCAGATTATTTAATGATTCTAAATGGCGCGCCGTCTTGAATAAAAGACACAAGCTGTTGCGACACTGACCGCACGAATAGTACTCCGCCTCGGAAATGCTGCTCATTCGTTCAGTAACGGGCGCAAAAAAAGCGCCGTCTCGATGGGCAGCATCGGTCCGGCGCTCTCTCGCGAGCTCGATTTTGGTGTCACCCCAGCCCGAGACGAACGGCCTCGCCGCCTATGCGGCGCGCTCGTTTCGGACTGGGCCGCGACAGCCTTCCCCTTCGGCCGTCGCGGTCTCGGCGGCCTTGGAAAGGAAGCCGGTCATTTGTTGGGTTGGGGCGTGATCCGCAAATACGGGCGCACGGCGTTGAAGCCTTTGGGGAAGCGCTCGGCGAGCTCTTTCGGGTCTTGCAGCGCGGGGACGATCACCACGTCGTCGCCGTCCTGCCAATCAGCGGGGGTGGCTACCTTGTGGCTGTCGGTGAGCTGCAGCGAATCCACCACGCGCAAGATCTCGGAAAAGTTACGGCCCGTGCTGGCCGGATAGGTGATAATCGTGCGGATTTTCTTGTTCGGATCGATGATGAACACCGAGCGCACGGTGAGCGTGTCGTTCGCCTCGGGGTGAATCATGTCGTACAGCTTCGCGACTTTGCGGTCGGCATCACCCAAGATGGGGAAGTTGAGCGCCTGGCCTTGCGTCGCCTCGATATCACCGGCCCACTTCTGGTGCGAGGCAACGTCATCCACGCTGACGGCGATCAGCTTGACGCCGCGCTTGCCGAAGTCCGCCTTCAGCTTCGAAGCGCGGCCGAGCTCGGTCGTGCACACGGGCGTGAAGTCTTTCGGGTGGGAAAACAGGATCCCCCAGCTGCTGCCTAACCATTGATGAAACGAGATCGACCCCTCCGTCGATTCCTGCGTAAAGTCGGAGGCGATGCTACCAATGTGCAAGCTCATGTGAATCTCCTCAGCAAAGGCGGTTTTGGCTGCTAAGCCCAGTAGGGAACCATTACCCTACTATCCAGATGGTCTTTGTGGTCTTATACCAACCCCGGGCCTTGCTATGTCAAAGTCTTCTATAGTAGACAATCTCTACTCGTCAAGCTTGGCACCCGAGAGCAGCACCCAACCCACGGAGTCCGTGGCCGACCTGACGCCCATCGTCGGTGCGAATCTGCGTCGGCTGCGGGTGAAGCGCGGGCTGTCGTTGGAGCGCATGGCCAAGGCCTCGGGGGTGAGCCGGGCCATGCTCGGTCAAATCGAGCTCGGGCACAGCACTCCCACCATCAACGTGGTGTGGAAAATCGCGCGCGCCCTGGATGTGTCTTTTGCGACCCTCATTACCGAGCCCGCCGCGCACGGCGCGGCCTTGGTGCTGCGTCACCGCGCCAAGCTGCTCACGTCTCAAGACGGCAGCTTCACCTCGCGCGCACTGTTCCCATTCGACGAGCCGCGCAACGTGGAGTTCTACGAGCTCAGCTTGGCGCCGAATTCGATCGAAGAAGCGGACCCGCACCCGAGTGGCACCACGGAAAATCTGGTGGTCACGCAGGGCGCGCTCGAGCTCGTAGCCGGCAGCGCGCGTTACCGCTTGAGCACGGGAGACGCTATCTATTTCGAGGCGGACGTGCCTCACTCGTATCGGAATCCCGGCAGTGAGCCGCTGCTCATGTACCTGGTGATGAGCTACGCGAACCGCGTCGTGGGCAAGTAGACCTGCCGAGCGCGGTGTTCGAAACCTGCGCCTGCTTCAGCGTGCAAGACCGCGACCGGAGATTGCTCAGCGGCAGTCGGGTCGCGCTTTTGCGACGCCCCGTGGCGCACTCAGCGGTGATGGGGTGCCACTCGTGCACCCCATCCCAGCGCCTTCACTCACCAACGACGAGCGCGTAACCCGAGTTGACCCAGTTCCGGGTGCCACCGCTCAGGTTGTACACGTTGGAGAAGCCGGACTCTTCCGCGACCTTGGCGGCGGCCTGGCTGCGAACGCCGGCGGCGCACACGAAGATCACGTTGTCGCGCGGCAGGGCGGACTTGGGGCTCTGGCGCAGGCGATCGAATGGCACCAGACGGGCCCCGGGCAGGTGCCCGCGGGACCATTCGCGCGGCTCGCGAACGTCCACCACATCGCATTCACCGCTGGTAATCAGCTGTTGGGCTTGCTCGGGCGATAGCGTCTTGATCACGAAGTCCACTATAAGAGACCTCGCGAACAATGCAAGCGCGAGAAGACACTGCGCGCTTTCAATGGACAGCGGGAAGCGACCGGCCGCCAGCTAAATTATCGAAACTAAAGGAATTAGTCAGCGCGGCGGCCGGAAACAAAATTTCGGTCTGCTGAACTAGCGCGGTCCCAAGACGGCGAGGCCCGCCGTACCCGCTCACAAGCCGCGTGGCTGGCCCGTTTGCAGCCGGCTAACGGCAGCCACCAAGGCGTCGATGTCTTCTTTGGTGTTGTACGGGGCGAGCGAGGCGCGGACCGTGGCTTCCAAGCCGAAGCGACGCAAAATCGGCTGCGCGCAGTGATGGCCGGAGCGCACGGCAATGCCCTCTTTGTCCAGCGCGGCACCGACGTCTTCGGTGCGCTTGCCGTCTAGCACGAAAGACAAGACACCGGCCTTGTCCGGCGCGGTGCCGATCAGGGTCAGGCCCGGGACCTGGCACAGGCCTTCCGTGGCGTACACGAGCAGCTCGTGCTCGTAGCGCGCGATGTTCTCGAGACCGAGGCCCATCACGTAGTCGATGGCAGCGCCCAAGCCGACCGCGTCGGCGATGTTTCCCGTGCCGGCTTCGAAGCGAAACGGCGGCGGCTGATACACCGTCTTCTCGAAGGTCACATCGGCGATCATGTTGCCGCCGCCTTGCCAGGGCGGCATGTGCTCGAGCACCGCGGTCTTACCGAACAAGGCGCCGATGCCGGTGGGGCCGAACACCTTGTGCCCGGAGAAGACGTAGAAGTCCGCATCCAGCGCTTGCACGTCGACCCGTTGATGGGACACGGTCTGCGCGCCGTCGACCAGCGCGAGCGCGCCGTGGCGATGAGCGATTTCCACCATCTCACGCGCGGGCGTGATGGTGCCGAGGGCGTTCGAAACCTGGGTGAACGATGCGATGCGCGTGCGCGGGTTGAACAGCTTCTCGAACTCTTCGAGGATGATTTGGCCGTTCGAATCGACGGGCGCGACACGGATTTTGGCGCCTTTTTCGGCCGCCAACTGCTGCCAGGGCACGATGTTGGCGTGGTGCTCGAGCACGGTGAGCACGATCTCGTCGCCGGCCTTGATGTTGCGGTGACCCCAGCTCTTGGCTACCAGATTGATGGCTTCGGTCGCACCGCGGGTGAACACGATCTCCTTCACCGACGGCGCGTTCAAGAAGCGGCGCACGCGCTCACGAGCGCCTTCGTAGGCATCGGTCGCTCGCGCGGCGAGGGTGTGAGCGGCGCGATGGATGTTCGAGTTCTCGTGCTCGTAGAAGTAACTGAGGCGCTCGATGACGGCGCGCGGCTTTTGCGTCGTGGCCGCGTTGTCGAGCCAGACCAGGCGCTTGTTGCCGTGCACGCGCTCTTCCAGGATCGGAAAATCCTGCTTGATGGAGTGCGCGTCGAAGATGCCGGGGGAAGAACCGCCACCCAAATCCGGCACGAGCTCCGGGCTATAGCCTTCGAGCGAAAGCTGCTCCGAAGACAGCGCTGGGCGCGCCAGCGCCTCGGGCGTGACGCGTTGCGGGATTGCCGCGGGCAGCGCAGGCGGCTCGGCGAACGAGGGCACTGCGCCGCTCGGACCGTTCACCAGACGGGCGAAGTCTGGCGCGGGCAGCTCTGCTCCGCCGGGAAACGCGGGCGTGCCCGGAAACGCCGCAGGAACACCCTGCGGAAGAGCGCTAGACGAAGCGGGCAACCCGACGCCGGGCGCTTGCGGCAAACCGCCAGGCGCTTGCGGCAAACCGCCAGGCGCTTGCGGCAGACCGCCAGGCGCTTGCGGCAGGCTCGGCGCGGCGGACGGTGGCGCAAAGCCGAGCGACGGGGACGCGCTGGAATCAAGCGCGTGCGAGCCAGGCGGAAGCTGGGAGCTCGGCGCGGCAGAGCTCGGTAACCCACCCGGCGCGTTCGGCGTGCTCGCGAGCGGGCTCGGCGCGCCAACATGATCCAAAAAGTAAGGAGTCGCGCTGGGAGTACGTGAGTCCGTGCTCAACATCAGCTCGAGGGGCGTGGGCGTGCCGAGCAGCTCGGCGAGCAACGTGGGCGCGGGGCGCACGTCCGCCTCTTTGGGAAACGGGCTCGCCGCGAGTGGCGGCGAGTGCATGAAGCCGGGGACGGGCGGTTGGGACGCTGCCCCGGACAGCCCACCACCGCCGACTGAAGCCGCGCTTGGCCCGACGCGCGGCGGGGGCAACGGACCCTGCACCGGCACGGGCCCGGTGACGGGCGGAACGATTACAGAAGGAGACATCCCCCCGACGCCAGGCGTAGCCAAGGACGTCGGAGGGACTTCAACCGGCGAATGAGCACCGGGAGAATTTGAAAGGAACTCATTGGCGAGGCGGGCCACTTCACCCGCCAGCGCCGCAAAGTCCACGGCGGAGCCTACGCCCGGGGTGGGCGCACCAGCTCCGCCGAACGAATCACTTGTACTCATGATAGTTGCCGATATCGACGTTTTGCAGCACGGCGATGGCGTCGTGCGCGAGCACGGCGGCAGAGCAATACAGGGACAACAAGTAGGAAGCAGCACCGCGATCGTTGATGCCCATCCAACGGACGGACAGGCTCGGGCTCACCTCGCCCGGCACGCCCGGTTGGAACAAGCCGACTACGCCGCGCTTCCTCTCACCGGTGCGCAGCAACAAGATGTTGCTCACGTATTTGCCTTGGTCGTTCTGATAGACGTCCAGCTTGTCGCTCGGGATCAGCGGCAGACCGCGCCAGGTGAGGAACGGCGAGCCGAACAGAGTAGTCGTCGGTGGCGGCACGCCGCGGCGCGTGCACTCACGCCCAAACGCGGCGATGGCTTGCGGGTGCGCGAGGAAGAACGCAGGCTCTTTCCAAACCTTGGTGATTAGCTCGTCGAGATCGTCCGGCGTGGGCGGGCCGACACGGGTGTTGATGCGCTGCGAGGGGATGCAGTGGCTCAACAGGCCATAGTTCGGGTTGTTGATCAGCTCACGCTCTTGGCGCTCTTTCACCATCTCGACCAAGACAGCGAGCTGCTCGCGCACTTGGTCCATCGGGCTGCGGTACAGGTCCGAGATGCGGGTCTGCACGTCGATCGTGGTGGTGACCGTGCTCAACGTGTATTCGCGCGGGTGCTCTTCGTAGTCGACGAATGCCTTGGGCAGCTCGTCGCCGTCGCTCGGGCTGCACTCGATGCCGATGTTGCCCTCCCCGCCTTCTTTGACCTTGTTTACGCGGTAGGTGCCAGCTTCGACCGGCGTCCAGGGCAAGAGGCTGACGAGCCAGCGCGGCGTCGTGCCGATCCATTGCGGCGGAGTTTTGGTGGTGTTGGCAAGCTGGCGGGCGCCTTGCGCGCCGAGCGTGGGGTTCGGTCCAGACATCTGATGCTTCTCCAATGGCGCGGTCAGTTACTGCCCGAGCACGCACGGACCATTGCCCTCGAGCGAAGCGCGGCGCAATTGCTTTATCGCCCTCCGCGCAACCGCGACGCACTTCCGTCCGCTAACTGAGAGGGCGTATCAGAGCTAGCGGATTTCGTCACCCGAAGCCTTAGGGGCCCGCGAATGGTTGAGTCGGTCGATGATCGCGATCGAGGCGCCCCACTGGCAAGGCGCGACGAACGCGCATACTGCTGGTATGTAACTGAGGAGTAACGAAGCCAGCCGGGATGCTTTGGCCGCGAGAGCGATCGACTCAGCCATTCGCGGGCCCTCGGTCGACGTTGGTACCTCAGCGCAACGCGACGATCGGATCTTTGAGGCGCGGCAGATCGAACCAGATCTGGTTACAAAACTCGAGCTCTTCGGCGCTGAGCTGCAAGCTGGCGCCCGGCAAGCTTTGGTCGAGCTGCTCCGCGCGGCTCGCGCCCAAGATAGCGGATGTAACCCCGGGCTGAGCCAGCACCCAGGCGAGCGCGACTTCGGTGAGCGAGCGGCCGCGCTCACCGAAAAAGCGCTTCAGGCTCTCGACGGCCTCGAACTGGGCGCTTTGCCAGTAGCGCTGTTGATAGAACTTGCCAGCCTGGTTCAGCGAGAAGCGCGTGCCGGCGGCAACGCCCTGTCCCGGTTGATAGCGACCGGTCAGAAAGCCGCCCGCGAGCGGGTTGTACACGATCAGGCCCAGACCCTCGGCCCGGCATAGCGGCACGATCTCGTTCTCGATCTCGCGATACAAGATGTTGTACCGGGGCTGGTTGCTCTCGTAGCGGGCATAGCCGTGCTTGTCGCTCGCCCACAGCGCCTTGCCCAGCAAATGTGCCGGATAATTGCTGCAGCCGAGGTAACGAACCTTGCCCTGGCGCACCAAATCATCGAGCGCACCCAGCGTCTCTTCGATGGGCGTTTCGAGATCCGGTTGATGTGTTTGATACAAATCCAGGTAGTCGGTCTGCAAGCGGCGCAGGCTGTCTTCAATCGCGGCGATGATGTGCTTGCGAGACAGGCCAACTTCGTTCGGCCCCTCCCCCATTTGGCCCCGGCACTTGCTGGCCAGCACGACCTTGTCGCGCAGCTTGCGTGCGGCGAGCCACTTGCCGACGATGGCTTCGGTGCTGCCGCGCATCTCCGGCGTGGCACCGAGCGGGTACACGTCCGCCGTGTCGAAGAAGAAGATGCCGGCCTCGTAGGCCTTGTCCATGATCGCGAACGATGCGGCTTCATCGCATTGATTGCCGAAGGTCATGGTGCCCAGGCAAATTTCACTCACCTTGAGGCCGGTGCGTCCGAGGCGTTTGATTTTCATCTGGCGTGGTGCGCTTTCAAGAATTCCAGCGCCCGCTTCCAGCCGTCTTCGGCGGATTCTTGGTGGTAGCTCGGGCGGTAGTCGGCGAAGAAGGCGTGGCCCGCGTCCGGGTAGATGTGAATGCTCGACGCTTTGGCGGCGGCATTGGAAGAAGCGGCCAGCGCTTGCGCTTGTTGCTGCACGGTCTCCACGGGAATGCCTTGATCCTTGCCGCCATAGAGGCCGAGCACCGGCGCTTTCAAGTCCGGCACGACCTCGGAAGCGAGCTTCGGATGCAGCTCGTCCTTCTCGCCCACAAGCTTGCCGTACCAGGCGACACCGGCTTTGAGTGACTTCTGCTGGGCCGCATACAGCCACACCACGCGCCCACCCCAACAAAAGCCGGTGATGGAGAGCTTGGCTGTGTCCGCGTGCGGATCCTTTTTGGCGAAGGCTACGGAGGCGTCCAAGTCAGCCATCACTTGAGCGTCCGGCACCTTGGACACGACTTTGCTCATGATCTCTTTGAAGTCACTGATCTTCGAGACGTCCCCTTGGCGCGCGAAAAGCTCAGGAGCGATCGCGTAGAAACCCGCTTTGGCGAAGCGGCGGCACACGTCCTTGATGTGCTCGTGCACGCCGAAGATCTCGTGCACGACCAAGATCACGGGCACCTTGCCCTTGGGCTTCAGCGGTAGCGCGCGATAGCCGGGGATGTCACCGCTGCTGGTGGGGATCTTGATCTCACCAGCTTCCAGCCCCTCGGAGTCGGTGGTGAGCGCGGAGGCAGCAATGGGTGTGACGGCGAGCGCAAAGCCGGTGCTCAAGCTGTGCACCAAAACTTGCCTGCGAGACGTCATCGGCAACGAAGCGTCGTTCATGGCTCGGGCTTTCCCTCTGTTGTTGAGCGTCAGTTCAGATCAGTACGCCGGCCGGGACTGGGAGGCGCCACGCTATCGTGCACCTGTTGCAGCTTCTCAGTCAGCAGGCGCAAGCGTTCAGCAGGGTCCAGCTCGGCGAGCAGCCGTTGGCTGCCGTCTGGATCACCAACCAGCGCGGCCGCGAGGCGATCAGCATACGCGCCGGGGCCTTCTGCCCCGCGCGTGAGCGCGCGTAGATCACGCACGGACTCCGGCAAGTGTGGCGCGAGTGTGCTCCAGAGCGAGATCAGCTTGCGTTGCCAAGCGCTGGTAACAGCGGCGTCAGAAGAGCCGTCAATCAGCTCTTCCAAATGCATTTGGCGGAAGGAGCGCAGCGGCGGCAGCTCCTCCACGATCCGCGCGCGAGCGATACCGCGTAACGTGATGTCGTAACGGCCGTCGGCGCGCTCCACCGAATCGACGACCTGACCGACGCCGCACACGTCGAACACGGGGGGCCGGCCCTCGTAGTCTTCTTCGAAGCCGGGCTTCAAACGGACGACGCCCATCAACTTGCGCCCAGTCAGCACCTCACGCACCAGCTCCCGGTAACGGGGCTCGAAGATGTGCAGCGGCAAAGTGGAGTCTGGGAAAAGCACGACGTTGGGCAAGGGAAAGACTGGCAATGCGGCCAAATCTTGCTCGCTCAACCTGAAGAGTGACATCGCGCGGCATCTTCGCACGCCAGTGACGAGGGCGTCACTTCGAAACTTGATCCAGCCGGCCCAGGCGGCGCAGCTCCGGCCCGCGCCAGCCGGTGATGCCCGTCACCAGGAGGGTCATGCCGCCGCCAAAAACCACCGACGGAATCACCCCCAAGAGGCGGGCCGCGACTCCGGATTCGAAGGCGCCGATCTCATTCGACGAACCGATGAAGATTTGATTGATGGACGCCACCCGCCCGAGCAACCTGCCCGGCACCCGCAGTTGCAACAAGGTACTGCGGACGACGACGCTGACCATATCCAGCGCGCCGCTGAGCGCCAGCAGGCCGAGCGAGAGCAGGAAGCTCTTGGACAAGGCGAAGCCGATGATGGCCAGGCCAAAACCGGCGGTGGAGACCAGCAGCGTGCGCCCGGCACGCTTCAGCGGCGCGCGCGAAGCGAGGAACACGGACGCCACGAGCGCCCCAACCGCAGGCGCTGCGCGCAAAATGCCGAAACCGCGCGAGCCCACGGCCAGGATCTCGTTGGCGAACACGGGCAACAGCGCCGTCGCCCCGCCGAACAACACCCCGAACAGATCGAGGAGCAGCGCTGACAGTAGCAACCGGTCACTTGCGAGGTAGCTGAAGCCTTCGCGAATGCTGCGCGCCACGGACACACCCTCGCGCGCGGTCTGCGTCGCGCGCTGCTGGGGGATGCGATACATCCCGAGCCAGGCCACCGCGAGCAGAACGCCCGCGATGAGGTAGGCGCCTTGTGGACCAACCGCGGCGTATAGCAGCCCACCGCCGGCTGGGCCGCACACCATGGCCAGCTGAAAGAAGCTGGTGCGAATCGCGATGCCTTTGGCATACAGCGTGGGCGGCAAAAGCTCGGCATTCAGCGCAGCGCGGGCCGGCTGCAAGAAGCTACGACACATGCCTAGCACGACGATGACCGAGTAAATAGCAAGCTTGTGTTGGGCGGCGCCGAGCGCGCCACGAGCCAGCGTGAACATCAGCAATGACGCGGACATGGTCGCCATCACGCACAGCACGGCGAGCGAAACGCGCCGGCGGTCCCGCGCATCAGCCACGTGACCACCGACGAGCGCCAGCGCCACGAACGGCAATGCCTCAGCCAAACCCACCGCACCGAGCGACAGCGGATCACGAGTCAGCTCGTAGATCTGATACGCGACGACCGTGCCCTGGATCTGATTGGCGAGCGTCACCGAAATCATGCTCAGCATGAAGTCGCGAAAACCGGGCAGGCTCCAAATGTCCTGCACCGGTGCGGCAGGCAGATTCGCAGCGATGGTATCTGACAACTTGACCCCCGAACTATGAGACCAGGTTGGCTCTCGTCAATCAGTGGCGCGCGACTAACACGTCGGGCAGGCCTGCGGCAGTAGCCCCAGCGTGTGCCCTAGCTTCAGTTGCTTGGTGTTCAGATACGCGAGGTTTTCTTCCGTGGGCCGCGTCTGCAACGGAACGCGCTCCACGATACGCAAATTGTAGCCATCCAATTCGCGGAACTTGGCGGGGTTGTTGCTCATCAAGCGCATCGTGGTCACGCCCAAATCAGTCAGGATTTGCGCACCGACATCGTAGGTGCGGGAATCGACGGGGAGCCCGAGATCGACGTTGGCCTGCACTGTATCTCGGCCTTGATCCTGCAGCTTGTAGGCGTGCATCTTGCGCGTGAGGCCGATGCCGCGCCCCTCGTGGCCGCGCAGGTACACGACCACGCCCTGCCCCGCCTCGGCGATCTTCTCCAAGGACGAGTCGAGCTGCGCGCCGCAGTCGCAGCGCGTGGAGCCGAAGATATCGCCGGTGAGGCACTCGGAGTGCACCCGCACCAGCACGTTTTGCGCGCCGCGCACGTCGCCTTTGACGAGCGCGACGTGCTCGATGCCGTCCAGCACGCCGCGATAAACGCGCGCGCTGAACGTGCCATGCCGCGTCGGCAAGCGCGCGTCAGCGACGGGCTCGACCAACACCTCCGTGCGGCGACGATAGGCGATCAAATCGGCGATGCTGATGCGCACCAAGCGGTGCTCGACCGCAAAGCGCGCGACCTGCTCGGGATTTGCCATCGTGCCATCGTCGTTGACGATCTCGGCGAGCACGCCCACGGGTGCCAAGCCGGCCAAGCGCGCCAGGTCCGAGGCTGCCTCGGTGTGACCCTCGCGGCGCAGCACACCCCCCTCTCGGGCGCGCAGCGGGAAGATGTGCCCCGGCCGTGCGAAATCCGCGGCGCGGCGCAGCGGGTCGGCCAGCGCGCGAAGCGTGGCGCTGCGATCGGCGGCCGAAATCCCGGTCGTGGTACCCACCGTGTAGTCGACCGAAACCGTGAACGCGGTGCGCATCGACTCGGTATTCTCGGCCACCATTAGCGGAAGATTGAGATCGCGCGCGCGCTCGTTCGGGAGCGTGGCACAGATCACACCGCTCGTGTGACGGATCATGAACGCCACTTTTTCGGGCGTGGCGTGCTCGGCAGCGAGGATGAGATCACCCTCGTTCTCGCGCGCGGCGTCATCCACCACCACGACGATACGACCCTGGGCGATGGCTGCGATGGCTGCTTCGACGCTATCGAATGGCATGTTCATTCCGTTGCTTCCCGAGCGTGATCCGCTCGTTCTCTGGGCGTGCCGCGCACGGACCCCGTGATCTCACCAAACCGAATCAAGCGCGCGCGCACCACGTTGCGGCTAATCCCGAGCAGGCGCGCCGTCTGCAACTGATTGTGAGCGCAGTGGCGATACGCCGTGCGCAGCACGAGCTCCTCGATGTGCTCGAACAAGTTCGGCGGGCGTTGCTCGAACAGCTCCTCGAGCGCGCCCACCAACGGCGAGCGTTTGCCATCGTCGAAGGACGGGCGCTGTGCGGAGTTCGAGCTCGCGCGCTCGAGGGTTGCGCGATCGTGCGAGCTCAGCCGCAGATCCGCGCGCGTGATTTGCGGGCCGTGGCTGAGGAGCAGGGCGTGATGCATCGCGTTCTCCAGCTCGCGAATGTTCCCGGGCCAGGAGTGGGCGAGCAGCCGCTCACCCGCTTCGGCGCTGAGCTCTTTCGGTCCGAGCTCCAGGCCCTTGGCATAAAAGCCCAAGAAATGGCGCGCCAAGGGCAGAATGTCCCCCGGGCGCTCACGCAGCGGAGCGAGCTCCAAACGTTCGGCCGCCAAACGATGCAGCAAGTCCGCCCGAAAGTGGCGCGCGGCGACAGCCTGCTCGAGATCCACGTTGGTCGCGGCAACCACGCGCACGTCGACCAGCGTCGGCCGATCGGTCCCCATGCGCACGACCTCGCCGAGCTCGAGCACGCGCAAGAGCTTGCTCTGCAGCTTGGGAGAAAGATCGCCAATTTCGTCCAGAAACAGGGTGCCGCCGTGCGCGGCCTCGAGCCAGCCGGCCTTGGCGCTGGTGGCGCCGTCGAAGGCGCCCTTCTCGTGCCCGAACAGCTCGCTCTCGGCCGCGGCTTGCGTGAAGCCGCTACAATTGACCGCGAGAAAGGGCCGCCCAGCGCGAGGGCTAAGCTCGTGCAGGTGCCGCGCTACCAGCTCTCGACCCGTTCCGGTTTCGCCGGTGACGAGCACACTGCCCGAGCGGGGCGCGACCGCGTGCACACGGCCGAGTAACGCGATCGACTTCGGATCTTCGAAAACGAGTGCTTTTGCGCGCACCGACAGCGCAAGCGCGCTGGCACCGGGCAACGTGAGGAGGGTCATACCAGGGTCGTTCCTGAACGGCACCCTGGCATGATAGAAGCCACATGTCCACTATACAAGACGGTGCCCCGGAAGTGACCGAGCGCGGGCGCCGCTGGAGCTAGATCGAATAGCGCGCGACGGGCTTCGTGCCGGCCGCAGCTTCACGCACTTTGGCGGCCACGTCGGCGAGCGTGGTGCCTTCCAACACGCGCAACGTGGACTGATGCATGTCCTTGAGCACCAGACGAATGCCGCACGTGCGCTCGTCTTCGCAGCCCTCGCACCGGCGGTACGCGGTTTGGCTCAAACAAGGCACGGGCGCGATCGGCCCATCCAAAATGCGGATGATGCTCGCGAGATTGATGTCTTCCGGCCTCCGGCGCAGCAAATAGCCGCCGCCGCGGCCCTTTCGACTGTCCAAAATGCCGTGCTGCTTCAGCTCGCGCAGGATCAGCTCCAAGAACTTCTTGGGAATGCCCTCGCGCTCAGCGATGTCCGCGATCAACATCGGCTCGGCCTGGTCGACCGTTGCGAGCAAGGCCAACGCCTTGAGCGCGTACTTCGTCTTCATCGTCAGCATGCCGGCTCAACAGCCTACTTACCCGATAGGGCGGGGCCGGGCACGCGGTTTTCAAAAATCCGTTCAAATGCAGCGCCGCACCGCCGAGACGGTTCCCCGGCAGTGCGTTCACCTTCTACTTCAGGGTTATTCGGAGGGAGGACTGAAGTAGAGCGGCGACGCGCAGCCGAGACGGCTCGAGCGATGCGGCGTGCGACGAAACACTACGCCATCCGCGCGCGGTGACTAATCACGCGCGGACATGTAGTGCTCTCGCAGGGTGAGGCCGCGACCCGGAATGTTGGTCGCGCTCACGTCTGCGATGTAATCCTTGAAGCGATAGGAAACGATGGCTGTGTGCATCGGACCCGCCGCCAAGGAGGAAGCGGTACGCGCGCCCGCTTCGCGAGTCGGCGCGCCCAGTTGCTCACGCATGCTGGCGACGACCGCGCCCATCTGCGTGGCCGCCACCGCACTCGTCAGCCCATCACGCCAGGCCGTGATGTTCACCAGCCGCTCGGTCGCCGGCGAAAAAAATCGGATCGGAATCAGCCTCTGTCTAACTTTCAAGTGCGTGAATGCACACCTCTCGCAAAGCCCACCGCATAAGAGCGATCCATTCCGCAACGCCGCTCGTCGCCAGGCCGCGCGCGTTTTGTGTCGCCAGCGTGACGATCGAAAGGAACGCGCCGCCTAACTTTCGCGCGTGCGGTTCGCCGCCGCCGGAGCAACGGGTACGACGTGAGGGACTCGAGCAACGCGAGTCACGCCACGAGCGCTCGAACAGCGAGCTCGATGAGCGATTGAGTATTGGTGAGTCGAGGTCAGTGAGATCGTCAGTCGTAAAGTCGAAATGCAACTTTGCTTGGCTGGCTTGGGTGGGTCGCGCTGCACGACGAGCAGCGCCACGGCAGGCGCCCGTGGGCGACAGCCGCCGTCCCGAACCTGCACGCCCCAGTGCGGCCCGCGCGCCGAATCACTCGCGACGTCGACGACGGCGGGAGCGCTCTCTCCCGCGCTGGCACGCACTGCTCGACTCCAGACCGCAAGATCGAGCCGCCCCGAGCCCCCTCGCTCGGCAAGCCTTCGGTCCAGCCATACGCACAGCCGCCTCACCCCAAAAATCGCGCGAATTTCTCGACCGAACTCCGCAAAATCACAAAACAATTCGGAACGCTTGACAGTTCATTCGCCGTGAGTACTTTACGCCTCCCTGACGCGCGGTGGAGCAGCCTGGTAGCTCGTCGGGCTCATAACCCGAAGGTCGGAGGTTCA
>JBEQTH010000014.1:0-3230 GCA_040348785.1 Myxococcales bacterium
TGGCTTCGAGGGAGCCCGCGCTGACGTGCGCGGCGGCAAGTGCGGCCTCCAGGTGGTAAGCGCTGAGCTCGTTGCCAGCTGCCGAGAGCTCGAGCTGTTTCAAGCCTTCGTCGATCAATGCCGTATCCCAGCGAGCGCGGTCTTGATCGACGAGGGCGCTCAAATCCCCCGCTTCGTCGACGCGCGCGGCTAGGCGCGCTGCGTGCAGACAGAAGAGCGCCGCGAGCGCGCGTAGGCTCGGCGTTGCGGCCGCTGGGTGCTCGAGCAAAAGCAGGGTGAGGCGTAGTGCTTCGTGACACAGCGGGGCGCGCACCGCGGACTCGGATGCCTGTCCACCGTGGGGCACTAGCCGCCGTACCGGGAAATCGTTCCCATCGAACGCACGGTGCTTACTTTCGAGTGGGACGGCATGCCTGGCTACGTCATCATCAACACCCTCACGCTCGACGAGTTGCCGGGCGGCCGCACCAAGCTCGTCAGCACCTCGCTGTTCCACACCAGCGCCGAGCGCGACGGCATGATGAGCACGGGCATGGAAGGCGGTGCCAACCAGAGCTACGACGCGCTCGATCGCGTGCTCGCGGCATTGGGCTGAATTTCGGCACGGGAGCGCTTCCCGGGCTAGCTTGGCCGGGTGAGTGATCCTGAATCGCGTTGCCTCGGCGAGTCGAGCCATGACGCCGGCCTGCCCGGGCAGGGCGCGTATCTGGACCGCTTGATGCGGCGCGCTTCGTTCGCGGCGTTGTGGCCCCTCTTCGCCAAGGCCACCAAGCCCGCCAAAGAGCTCACCGAGAGCTTCTCTGCGCTCGAGCACCTACGCCCGCTCATTCGCCCCAACGAGCCGTTGCGCGTGCTGCACATCGGCGACGGTGCGCACGCCCGCACGGCCGCGCTTTTTTCGCTCAAGACCAAGGCCGAGAACATCAGCGTGGACCCGCTGCTGAACGAGCCCTTGGTCGAAGCGTGGCGCATGGAGTTCGATGTGCGTCGCTTTGCCTGGCGTAAATCAGCGATCGAAGACGTTGCGCTCGAGCTGTCCGGGCTGCCCGCCATGCGCACGCTGGTGACCTTCGTGCACGCTCACGTGAACGTGGATCGCGTGCTCGCTCTATTGCCCTGGGACGGGGCCTTCACGCTCGCCTGCTGTTTACCTGGAATTCAACTGTCCACGACGCACCGCATTCATCACAGTGGCAGCGATGAAAACGTGCTGTCTACGGGGCGCGCGTATCAAGTCTTACTTCCACCTTGCCGCTGACTTGCGGCGCGCGCAACGCGCTCGAGCAGGGCAAAATCACCTCGCGGATGGCGCGCGCGCGGATCGCTCGGCGCAACGGCTCGGACACGATGCCATGAGCGAGGCTCGCGGTTTGCAACGGGTCGAGCTCGCTCGAGCTCGGTGCTTCCGCGGAAAGCGCCGCGAATTCGCGGCGTACAGCGCGCTCCAGGCCGACGCCACCCTGAGTGAGCGCCCATTTGACGAAGCAGAACGCGAGCTCGGCGTGCCGCGTCTCGTCCTCGCTGATTTCGAGCAACAACGCTCGCAGCGCCGGGTCGCCCGCGTACTCGGCGGCTTCGCGCGCTTCGATGGCCGCGACCGTCTCACCCACGCAGCCTTCTCGAATCGTATTGAGTACGATCTGCTCGAGTGACATTTCGTCCAAGCTGCTTTCGACCGCGAGGCGCCCCGGGCCGACGGGCGCGCCCGCGTACTCACTGGCGACGGCGAAGCAGGCCTTGGCGTGCTTGGTCTCGTCGGCCATGGCCGATGTCGTGCGCTCGACCAAATCCGGCGGCGCGCCGAGGCTCAATAGCTGCAGACTGAAGCGCGCAAAGGCGGCGATTGAAGCGTGCTCCATCAACGCGATGCGCGTCCACTCCGCGGCCAGGTGTGCGCCGAGCGCGGCATCGGGCTCGGCCAGCCGTGGCAGGAGCGCGAGCTGTCGCCAATCGGCGCGGCCGCTCGGCTCTGCCAGGCGCTGTTGCCCTTCGACCAGGAAGGGCCGACCGATCACGCAACCGCCCGGTTTGCAGCTGAAGTGCTTGGCTTCCACGTCGTACTGACACAAGTTGCCCGCGGCTTTCGTAGCGCAGTCGCTGTCGCTCGCGCACTCATCGGTCGCGCTTTGGCAAGTGAAGGAAGTAAAGTCGCAGCCGCCACTGTTGTCGTAGCTCTTGCACAAAAAGCCGTTCCCGCAGTCGGCGTCGGTCGTGCAGCCATTGGCTTGCACGCAACGCCCGACCGGGTCGCCACAGAGGCAGAGCTGGTTTGCGCCGCACTCGCTGTCTTTCACACAGCCGTAGTTACAGTACGGGCCCGGGATTTGGCCGCCACCGAGCTCTCCGCACCAGCCGTGTGGTTTCTCGGTGCAGTCCGCATCCATCTTGCATTGCGCCGCTGGCGAGGAGCTCGGAACCGGCTCGGGGCGGGGTAGGGACGACGCGCAGGTCGTGTCCTGCGCGCGGTGCTGGAAGCCGTCGCATTGGATCAAGCCGTTGCCGAGATCCTTCGGGTTCTTGCACGGGAAGTGATTGCTCCCACCGCCGCTGCTCGACGCACCAGCGCTCGACGCACCAGCGCTCGACGCACCGGCACTGCTGGGCGCGCCGGCAACATTGCCCGCACCCGCGTCGCTCGAACCGCCACCGCCCGGGGCACCTGCCGAACCGGGCGTGAAGGTGCCGCCACAGGCGACGACCGACGAGGCACCGAGGGCCGAGAGTAACGTTGCGGAGAACACGTCCAGGCGAGTACGGAGCTTCATGGATACAAAGAAGTAGCAATGCCCGAGCCAGCACAAGCCTTGCCTGACCGTTCACTCTGGCCCACCAACAAATCCCAGAAATTCCCCGGCCATCCGACACCCGCGCACCCGGTCAGGCTGAAGCCCGAGCTGGCTCAAACTGGCACAGACCCAGACAGAGCGGCCCAGGCCTCACCCGGACCGAAGCGCAGGTTGCTACGAGCGTGCTGCCCGATGAAATGGCGGAGCCAATCTGTCAGATGATGGACCGCGACGCGGAGGTGATGAAAGCGACCGTCGAAAAACCGGAGTGACCTCGTTGCGCGACTGCGTCACGACGGCGCGCGGTGCGCGGTACAAGCGTCGTCCACGCAGCGGCCCGTGAATCTCAAGCGGTTCTTGGCGAACACCCGGTACGAAAGATCGAGCAGCTGCGCAATGCCGGGCAAGCGCGTCGCGGCGACGAGCGGACCGAAGCCCACGGCC
>JBEQTH010000017.1:0-25627 GCA_040348785.1 Myxococcales bacterium
TGGGTGGTCGTGCTTTTCTCGCGCCGCTACTTGGATGGTGATCCCGAGCAGCGCGCTTACTTGCGGCGCTTGCTGCTGACGCTCGCCGCGGTTTCGGCGCTGGCAAGCTCGAACAACCTCTTGACTATCGCGCTGCTGTGGCTCTGCACCAGTCTCTCGCTTCACGGGCTGCTCACGCACTTTCGAGGGCGGCCACAGGCGCAAATCGTGGCGCACAAGAAGTTCTTGCTCAGCCGGCTTGCCGATCTGTTTCTGCTCGGCGCGGTGGTGTTGGTTCGGTCAAACGTGCACACCCTAGAGCTCGATCGCATCTTCGCGGCAGTTTCTGGCTCGAGCTCGCTCGAGGCAGCGCTCGTGGGAGCCACGCTGCTCATCGCGGCCAGCGCGGTGCTCAAATGCGCTCAACTGCCATTCCACGGTTGGTTGATTCAAGTCATGGAGGCCCCCACGCCTGTCTCGGCGCTGCTTCACGCCGGCGTCGTGAATATTGGTGGCTTCCTGCTGATTCGCCTGAGCCCCCTCATGGCTCGGTCGGGCGCGGCTCAGACGCTGCTGCTCGCTGCTGGCACCGTCACCGCGGTGCTCGCCGCGATCGTCATGAGCACACGTATCAGCATCAAAGTGATGCTCGCGTGGTCAACTTGCGCGCAAATGGGGCTGATGCTCGTCGAGTGCAGTCTCGGCGCCTATGAGGTGGCGCTGTTGCATCTAGTGGCCCACTCCCTGTACAAGGCGCACGCCTTCTTGAGCGCCGGGGGCGCGGTCGCTCAATACCGAGTTGCGGCCTTGTCACCCGCCAGAGTGCGTTCGGGCTTTGGGACCTGGCTCGTCGGAGCCGCAATATCGGTCTTGGTTGTCCTTGGTCTCGGGCTGCCGCTTGGGGTCGATCCGTTTCAAACGCCGGGGCTCTGGTTCCCGCTCCTGCTGCTCGGGCTCGCTCTACCCGCGCTCTTTCTGGGCCTTCCGGAGCAGGTGGACTGGCTGCGCCGAAGCTTGCTAGGGCTTTCGGCGCTGGGCACGGCACTGGCGTATCTCCTCGGACACGTCGCGTTCGCCAAGCTATTGCCTGAAACGCAGAATCTCCCGTTGCTCGAGCCTTGGCGTGCCGGCGCAGCCGCTGTGGGTCTGATCCTCCTGTTCTTGCTCACCGCTTGGCTACGAGCGCGGCCGGACGGCGCGTTCGCGCGTTGGCTCTATCCGCGCGCCTTCGGAGGCTTTCAGCTGGATGAGCTGTTCACGCGGCTTACCTTCCGCCTCTGGCCCGCGACGCTACCGACCTTCCGAAGATCGACGCTCGCTCTCGCCCAACCCACGGAGGTCAGCCCGCGATGACTCACGCAGCCTCACGACGCGCTCCTGCCGCGATTGATTCCAGCGCCGCGCTAGACACTGCGTGTGCACGCA
Source organism: Myxococcales bacterium (assembly GCA_040348785.1). Classification (GTDB taxonomy): domain Bacteria; phylum Myxococcota_A; class Polyangia; order Polyangiales; family Polyangiaceae; genus PMG-095. Next base: position 1,405 of record JBEQTH010000017.1, read on the forward strand.
TCGCTCCGACGTTTCCCCTCGACCGGTTCATCGCGGTAAACCCCTACTGGGGCCTCGTCGCGGACCGCATCGAGCTTTCGGCGCGGCGACTCGGTCATTGGTCGGGCGCGCGGCTGCTGATGCCGCGCGCTTGGTACCGTGACCGCTGGCAGGCAGGGCAGCTCACGCCTCAGCATCTGCAAACGGCTCTCGAGCAATCGCAGACCGCAGGCTCGGTGGAGCAGTTGGTCCACCACCTGGAAACCGATTCGACGGTCGGGCGGCGCCTAACGCTGATGACGCATGTACTGGATGAAAGACGAGAGGTGGGGCGTCAGATGCCCTGGGCTGGCTTCGTGATCCACAGCATGAGTCAGCTGTGCGCTTCGCATTTCGACGACGGTCAGGCGGCGTGGACTTCGAACCGCGAGCTCGGTCTGTACGCCGCCTGGAGGAGCCATGCGCTTTCGGACCGCAGCCCTTCCTTGATGATGGGGTGTTCGGACCTGCGTCCTTTGGTCCGTGAACTGCCAGAATCCCACCGGGAGGCGATCGACGAAGCGTTGCACGAGCTCGGCGTTTCAGCCGAGGTTTTCGCCGAGTACTTGAGCGCGCTGTTGCTCGACATCAATGGCTGGGCGGCCTTTTGCGCCTACCGTCGCTGGCAAGCGCGGCTAGCCGGGGCGGACGACGACGCAATCGAGCAACTCTTGGCAGTGCGCATCGCGTGGGAGCTGTTACTGTTCCGGAGCGGTGACCAAGAAGCGCGGGACGCGCGGGCGCGCCGCTGGTCCGCGCAGGTCCGAGAGTGGCCGAGGGAAGAGCCTTCGATCGGCGAGGACGAACGACTCGACTGGGTGCTCCAACTTGCGACCGAAATCGCTTTCCAACAGCAGTTGGTCGAGGGGCTGCGCGGGACGACCTGCGACGCGGCCGTGGCGGCACCAACCGCTCAAGTCGTGTTCTGCATCGACGTGCGCTCGGAGCCATTTCGACGCGCTCTAGAGTCGGCGAGCCCCACGGTGCAAACCCTTGGTTTTGCCGGCTTCTTCGGGCTGCCGATCGAATACTCGCCCCTCGGCACGGAGCTCCATCGCCCCCAGCTCCCGGGCCTGCTCGCCCCACGACTGCGCGCGGGCGACGTGGCCTCGTCGCACGAGGCGGCACTGAGCTGGGGCCAGAGTCGACGGGCACGCCTCGGCGCGAGCCAAGCCCAGGTTGCCTTCAAGCAGGCGTCGAGCTCCGCCTTCGCATTCGTCGAAGCGCTGGGCCTCGGCTACGCCGCCAAGCTCGCCAAGGACAGCCTGGGCCTCGGCAGTCGTCTTCCGCTCGATGCGGCGGGGCTAACGGCGTCCGCGCTCCGAGGGCTGCGGCCGCGCTTGGTCAGTACCACGGAGGGCACCGCAGTGAAGATTGCCGAGCGAGTCGAGCTCGCCGCAAACATCTTGAAGGCCACCACACTGCTGCGAGGTTTTGCGCGCCTGGTCGTTTTCGTAGGCCATGGCAGCGAATCCGCGAACAACCCGCATGCGTCGGGGCTAGATTGTGGCGCTTGCTCTGGTCAAAGCGGCGCGCTCAACGCGCGCGTGTTGGCGGCAGTGTTGAACGACCGCGAGGTGCGAAGCGGCCTCGCAGAGCGAGGCATCGTGATCCCGGAAACCACTTACTTTCTGGGCGGAGGCCACAACACGACGACCGATGAGCTCGTGCTCTTCGACGACGACGAAGCCCCGGAGAGCCATCGCGGCGATATCGCAGTGCTCGCTCGAGGCTTGCTCGATGCGGGCGCTCGCACGCGCGCCGAGCGGGCCCCCGGGCTCGGTCTGCGCGGTAACGACGCCGAGCTCCTCCGCGCAGTTCGGCGGCGCGCGCGAGATTGGGCCGAGGTCCGCCCCGAGTGGGGCCTGGCCGACAACGCCGCGTTCTTGGTTGCTCCACGGGAGCGCAGCCGCAACCTGAACCTCGCGGGCCGCGTTTTCCTTCATGACTACCACTCCGCAGACGACGACGGCTTTCGGATCTTGGAGCTCATCATGACCGCGCCGATGATCGTGACCAATTGGATCAATTTGCAGTACTACGCATCCACCGTCGACAACGAGCGCTACGGCAGCGGGAACAAGGTGCTGCACAATGTCGTCGGCGGCCACCTCGGAGTCTTCGAAGGCAACGGCGGTGATCTCCGCATCGGTCTGCCCATGCAGTCCGTACACGATGGCGAACGATTCCGGCATACGCCGCTGCGCCTGAGTGTGTTCATCGATGCGCCACAAGCGGCAATCGACAGCGTGATCGCGAAGCATGCGCTAGTGAGGCAGTTGGTGGACAATGGGTGGCTGCACCTTTTTCAGCTCGATGGCGCGCTCGTCAGCCAGCGGCGCGCGGGGGCTTGGCATGCAGTCTGACAGCCAACCCTCGCCTGAATCCCTGCGAGTACGTGCGAGCCTTTCCGCTGAGCAATTGGCTGGTACTTCGGGCGACGACTACTTCGTCTGGGCGAAGCGGCGCAAGGTGCGGGGACGCGGTTCGCAATCTGCAAAACGGCACACGCATCAAGCCGATGTGTGGATGAGGCATCGTGTTCGCCGGCTGAGCAGGGCACTCAGCTCGGCACACGGACGTTGGTGAGTCAGGCATGGGCGAAATGCCACTCGCCGCGCGTCACTCGCAGCAATTTGGGACATCGACCGCATCGACCGCATCGACCGCTGAAGACACGCAAACCTCCAGCGTGTCAGTCGAACAGTTTGCTCGAGTCGATTTGATGATGGACGATGGCCAGTCGCTGCACTGCTAGGTTCGATGACCCAGTCAACCAATGCTGCGCGTTTCGACCGCGTCAAATTCATGGGCAAATCACAGCGCTGGGTAGCCCTCCTCGCTGCTTCAGGCATGAGCTTCATGTTCGGTTGTGGAGGTGGCAGTGGCTCGGCTTCGTCGACGGAGTCGAGCGGCGGGAGCAACTCGTCAGGCGCTGGCGCGGGCGGGAGCCCCGCCGGGCTCGGCGGAGCACCGACTTCCGGCGGATTCGGAACGACGGGCGGTCAGCCTTCATCGTCAGGCGGCGGTGCCGCGGGTGCCCTTCAATCTTCAGGAGGCGGCGCGGCCGGCGGGAGCGAGGCGGGCGGCAGCCCGGCCATGAGTGGCGGCGGTGCAGGCGGTGGGAGCGCGGGCTCGAGTGGCGGCGCCGCAGGCTTGGGCGGTGCTGGCCAAGCGGGGTCCGCAGGGAAGACGCCTGGTACCGCGGCCGCCAACGCGGCCACCGTCGATCCCTCCAAGGAGTATCAGACGATGGACGGCTTCGGGTTTGCCGATGTCTGGCAGGCCAAGGGAAACTCCACGCCCACGCTACTGACCTTGCTCTTCGATCCGGTAAACGGCATCGGGGCGAGCTTGCTGCGCATCGGAATCGACGGGACGAGCGGCAAGCCCAACATCATGGGTGACGCCGCGTTCGTCGATGGCCCTGCGGTCGTCAAGTACGGTGGGAAGGTGTGGGCTGCGCCCTGGTCGCCTCCCGCCTCCGACAAGGACAACAACAACGTCAATAACGGCGGGCACCTGTTGCCTGCCGACTACGACTCGTGGGCCTCCGTGCTGGCGGCGTTCCCTGCTTATTACAAGCAACAGAGCGGCGTGGACCTGTACGCCATTTCGGCTCAAAATGAGCCCGATTTCGTAGCCAGCTACCAATCGTGCATCTTCAACTCGGCGCAGATGAACGCCTGGATCAAGGTGCTTCAACCCAAGCTGGCCGCGCTCAAACCCCCGGTCGCAGTATTGGCGGCGGAGCCGGACGCCTACAGCAATCTGTGGGGTGGCGACAACTACGGGAACGCGATTCTCAACGACGCTACCGTTAGTCCACTCGTCACGATCATTGCCACGCACGACTACGACAACGCCAGCTCGAAGTCGACGACGCGACCGGCGCCTCCGGCCGGCGCCAATTCCACGCATCATCTCTGGGAAACGGAGGCCACCTACAACTCGACCGGCGCGGGCATCACGCCAGGCCTCGACATTGCTCGCGGGATCTATGCCGCAGTGACCGGCGGCGGGGTGAACGGGTGGCTTTACTGGTGGACGCAGTCGCTGATGGATGGAGGCACCGCGAGCAACCCGCCAAAGCGGGTCTACGGGTTGGGGAACTTCAGCAAGTTCGTGCGCCCGGGGTACGTTCGCATCGGTGTAACGGGGCAGCCCTCGAGCTTGCAGGTGGCGACCTTCAAGAACCCCTCGGATAACACGGTGGTGATCGTGGTCCTCAACAGCGGCACGAGCGCGGTGACTCTGCCCGTGTTCGTCAGCGGCGCGTCTTGGCCAGCGACCGTGACTCCCTACGTGACCGATAGCGCGCACAACTTGGCTGCGCAGTCGCCCATCACGGTGACCGCCGCAAACTTTAGCGCGAGCGTGGCTGCGCAGAGCATCACGACCTTCGTCGGTAAACCTTGACCGCAGCGCTCGAGCACGACGCGCGCCGTAAACGTCCCAGCCTTCGGCGGCGCGAATGGCTGCTCTGCGGCAGCGTGTATCGTGCGTCGAGCGGCGTTCCAGACGAGCCCGCGAGCTGATAGTCCGCGCCGCCGTTCCAAAACTTCTGGCGACCATGCCGATCGTCGTGCCGCCAGTAATCGGGAGAATGTTGCGGCTTCCGCGCTTGGCGTTGCTGACGCTGAACAATGAACCGAGCGTCACGTTCGCCGTACTTCGGACAAAGGCACTTCCTACGGGTTTGTGGTGTGCCATTTTGTCGCAGCAAGATAGATCGAGCCTTCGTTGAGCTCCTGCAGTCTAGTGCGCGATCCGGTTCAATTCGAACGCGCGCAATCACTCAGAAAGTCCAACCGATGTTCGCAAAAATTAGCTTCGTCACCGTTTTGAGCTTGGTCTCGCTGGTCGCTGCCTGCGGTGGCAACACGCCAGAGGCAAAGGAGCCCGAGGCAGCCGCTGCCGAGGAGCGCGCCACGAAGGCGCAGGACGCCACGGAAGAAAACACCGACCGTGCCAACAAAGCTGCGGACAAAGCCGAGGACAGCGCAGCCGACTCTGACAAGAGTGCCGACAAAGCCGAGAAGGCTGCCGACGCCGCGAAGAAGTAGTCAAACCACCGCGAGTCCCGTCGCGCGAATAACGCCCGCAGGGACTCGCGGACCGCGGTCCAGCCCGTGGGTGTCGAGTGAACGAGCAATATTCCGATGGAAACCGAGCTCCGCAGCACCAAGCGATTTCGGTCTCCGTCACTGGCGTCGTGAGCTGGACGCACATCGCCCGCACGCTGCTGCGCCGCTACCCGCGGCGAACGGCGCTCGGAATCACGCTGATGATCGCCCAGGCGTTCTTCTACAACGCGATCTTTTCTCTTATGGCCTGATTTTGCAGCGGTTTCACGGCGTTCGCGCGGACCGAGTCGGCTTTTACATCCTGCCGTTCGCGGTCGGGAATTTCCTCGGCCCGTTGCTGCTCGGCCCTTTCTTCGATCGCATTGGCCGTCGCATCATGATTCCTGCAACCTACGCGCTGTCTGGCATCTTGCTGCTCGCCAGCGGCGCACTCTTCTACGAAGGCCTGCTCGACGCGCTCACGCAAACGCTCTGTTGGTGCTTGGTGTTCTTCTTCGCCTCGAGCGCCGCAAGCGTAGCTTGATGGCAAGGGCGGCCACCTGCACGCCGAGCGTTGTCACTGGGTGCAGGCGACCGATCCTCCGGTTGCCCAACTGTGGATGCGCCTCCTAGCGGGCTCAGCACAGGTTGCGTACACGCAAGGTTCCTTGCGGGGTGCCTTGGTCGACGTACGCTGGGCCGAGCTCACGCCACTCCGAGCAAGGCGCGAGCTCGTCCGGCCTGCGCTCGAGCTCGTCTGGCTCGTGCTTCATTCGCGGTGGCGCAGTCGGTTTCTGCGATGTGATGTGAACCTCGGGCAGATCGACGACAGGGCTCGAAACTGGACGCGACGGGCGTGGACCCGATTCAGCGACTGACTCCGCCCGTGGGCGTTTTGCAAGCTCAAAGCGCTCCACTGGCTTGCCGCTCGCACTCGTCCATAACAGCGGGGTGCGTTGAACAGAAGCCACGAACGCCATCAGTGCGGCACCGGCCAGGATACTCGCAAGGGCGATGATTTGCTGTCTCATGGCAACTTGCCTCCTTGAATTGGTTCACTCTCGCTCTGCTCGATTCTGACCGCTTTCGGTCAGGCACGAGTTTCAATGGTCTTGAAAGAAGTCCCGAGCCCGCTCCGGACAGAAGAGTGATGGCGGGGGGCGGCAGCGGTTCACCGCCGCCCCCCGCACTTACGCCGAAGGCGTTGACCGACTCACGTCGGCAGGGGCAATTGATTTTTAGGATGCTTCACTCGATGAGCGGCGCTCCTTGCCCGGCCCTCCACGGCCCGGCTGCTCACGAAAACACCCGGGCGACGAAGATATTCCACGCGCCTCGGACCATTCGTTCTGCGGCGAGTTCAAATTCGCCCGAGCGGCCCCCTTGACACGTTTTTTCTCAGTGTTTAGCGAGGAAAAGTCCGAATTTCGGCGGACATTGCTGCATCGACTCAATCACCCATCGACGAAGCTCGAACCCGAAGGCTGGGTGCAACCGAGTGCCCGCCCCACGGCTCGGCTTTGCTCACTCACCTAGAAAGGCATTCGCCAGAAGAGAGGCAAGATAGATGAAGACGAAAGTTCGACCGCTTCAAGACCGAGTTTTGCTCAAGCGCGTGCAGGAAGAACAGAAGACGAAAGGGGGCATCATCATCCCGGACAACGCGAAGGAGAAACCCATTGAGGGGGAGGTCGTCGCGGTGGGCAACGGCAAAGTGCTCGACGACGGCACGGTCCGTCCGCTCGGCGTTAAGGCGGGTGATCGAGTGCTATTCGGAAAGTATTCGGGGACGGAGCTCAAGCTGGACGGTGAGGAGCACCTCATCGTTCGCGAGGACGACATCTTGGGTGTCGTCGCGCAGCGCTGAAAGGAGGATTCACCATGTCTGCCAAGCAAATCGTTTATCAGGAATCTGCACGCAACTCGATCTTGACCGGCGTCAATGCGTTGGCGGACGCCGTGAAGGTCACGCTGGGGCCGAAAGGCCGCAACGTGGTGATCGAGAAGAGCTGGGGGTCACCCACCATCACCAAAGACGGCGTCAGTGTTGCCAAGGAGATCGAGCTCGAAGACAAATTCGAGAATATGGGCGCTCAAATGGTGCGCGAGGTGGCTTCGAAGACCAGCGACATCGCTGGTGACGGCACCACCACCGCGACCGTGCTCGCTCAAGCCATTTTTCGCGAGGGTACGAAGCTCGTGGCCGCAGGTCATAGCCCCGTGGCGATCAAGCGCGGCATCGATCGAGCCGTCTCGACTTTGACCGAAGAGCTCAAGACGCTCGCGAAACCCACGAAGAATGCCAGCGAGATCGCGCAGGTTGGAACAGTCTCGGCCAACGGCGACACGACCATCGGCAAGTTACTGGCCGATGCAATGGAAAAGGTCGGCAAAGAGGGCGTGATCACGGTCGAAGAGGCGAAGAGCGCTGAAACTTCATTGGACGTGGTCGAGGGCATGCAGTTCGACCGCGGCTACATTTCGCCCTACTTCGTCACTGATTCTGAGCGGATGGAGGTCTCTTTCGAGGACCCCTACATCTTGCTGAGCGAGCGCAAACTGGCGAACATGAAGGACCTCGTGCCGGTGCTCGAGGCCGTGGCCCGTTCGCAGCGACCGCTCCTCATCATCGCCGAGGACGTGGAATCCGAAGCGCTCGCCACGTTGGTGGTCAACAAACTGCGCGGAACCTTGAACTGCGCTGCGGTGAAGGCACCGGGTTTCGGCGATCGCCGAAAAGAGATGCTCAAGGACATCGCCGTCCTCACGGGCGGCCAAGTCATCGCTGAAGAGCTCGGCCTGAAACTCGAGAGCGTGAAAATTACCGATCTGGGCCAAGCCAAGCGCATCAAGATCGACAAGGACAACACGACCATCATCGACGGTGCCGGTCACAAGGAAAAGATCAAGGGGCGTCAGCAGGAAATCAGGACCCAAATCGAGGCCACTAGCAGCGACTACGATCGGGAAAAGTTGCAAGAGCGCCTCGCGAAGCTGGTCGGCGGCGTCGCCGTCATCAAAGTGGGTGCTGCCACCGAAGTGGAAATGAAAGAAAAGAAGGCTCGTGTAGAAGACGCCCTGCACGCGACTCGTGCCGCCGCCGAGGAAGGCATCGTGCCGGGCGGGGGCGTCGCGCTCCTTCGCGTGCAATCGTCCCTGGACAAGCTGAAGGTCGAGCCCGACCAGGAATGCGGTGTGCGCATCATTCGTCGCGCCATCGAAGAACCGCTGCGACAAATCGTCGCCAATGCAGGACTCGAAGGCTCGGTCGTCGTTCAGAAGGTCAAGGAAGGCAACGGCACGTTCGGCTACAACGCGGCAACCGGGGCCTACGGTGATTTACTTGCCCAGGGCGTCATCGATCCCGTCAAGGTCGTTCGAACGGCGCTGCAAAATGCGGCTTCCGTCGCCAGCCTGATGCTGACCACGGACGCTTTGATCGCCGATCTCCCGAAGAAGGACAAAGCGCAGAGTTCTCACGCTCACGGCGAAGCTTGAGGGCGAACCGAGCATCGGCGAGCACGGTGGCTGCCTCGTGTGGAGCGTGGCGCTACGGCCGCGCATGCTCGCCGATTGCCCGGTTTGCGCGCCAGACCCTCAACGCCCGACGCGGGCCAGCAGCTCGTCCAGCAGTGAGCCTGTTGGTTTGCAGCTCGGGCTCGTTGTCGGTCCGAGTCATGCATGAGCGCGCACGCGGTTTGCCAGCCCAGCGCGGGCGTAGCGCGCTGTTCACCTCGTACATTGTTCAGTATGGCTCACGCCGCGGCGCGAATCGCCTGGTCGATGAATCATTTCGCGCGCGCAGCGACGCTCGGCGCGCTCATCTCGTGCGCGCCTGCGACGACGCCGAAGCCCGCGGCGAAAACGGCGACTGTGGCGCCGCAGCCGTTGGCTGCGAGTAGCGCGAGCGCCGCGCCGTCGAAACCGGTTCCCGTGAAGCGCGCGAACGTGCTCGAAGCGATCGGCGAGGTGACAATCGCACAGGGCTGACCTGGTCGCCGACTACCTAGGCGGGGATCCCAAGAGCGTTGAAGTCGGAATCTTGCCGGACGCCGGCTGCGCAAAGGTCTTTCCCGTCGAAAAGACGCTGCGCCTACTCACGAATTTCGCAGAGGTGCCAGCTGGGGACCGGATTGAGGAAGATCATCTTCGAGCGTCCTTCATCGAGCTCGGCGTGATGCGCGAAAAAGGCGCAATTACCGTCGAAAAGCGCGACGGAAACACATTTTTCGTCGTGCAGGATGCAAACGCTTGGTTCCGCGCGGCGGGCGAGCTCCTTGCCGAACACCAACGCATCAAAGCCTATGGCGATCGCGCCGCGATGCAGGCGCTCGTCGAAAAGTATGGCAACCGCATCGACACGGCACTGCGCGACGAGATCGTGGCTCGCAAGAATGCCCTGGCCTTGCCCGAGGTCATCGCCACGATTCAGCCGCTCCTCTCGCCGCTTCTCGACAGCAGCGGGCAGATCGTCGACGCCAAAGCGGAGCAAGTGACGTCGCTCGTCGCCTATATCGACGCCGTTGAGCGCGCGAGCGGCTCCTGAGCTAAGGGCTCGCGTGGAAATAACTGAAGCTGCGGCCGCCGATCCTCTCGCTGCGACGGGCGGGCTCGTCGCTGTGCTCCTCGAGCGGCTTCAGCCGCCCTGCGGTGCTCGCTTCTCACGCGCCCGTCTCGCTTCGGTCTCGGCAGCCTCGCCGTTCAGTTATTTCCGCGCGAGCCCTAACACTACTTGATCAGTTCTTCAGCAGGAGCAGATCACGATCGTCGCGAGTAGAAACGAGCTAGAACATGAGGGCCGGCGAGGCCGGGCGCCTGCTGCGTCAACGGTCGCGATTGACGCGGGACGACTGGGTTGGTGCTGCGCAAAAATCTAACAGCTGCCGTTTGGCCAAAACCGCGAGAAGAAGTGACTAAGTAGTACTAAGTAGTGTTAGGTGCCGCCGTCAGGACCCGGCGGTGGTGGGTCGCACGAACCCGCGGGGTTACACACGTTCGTCCCGCAGTCCGTGGTGACCCAGTGCCCGGCAGCGCTGCACGTCTTGAGGACGTTCGCGGTGCAAGACGGCGCGGTCGTAGGATCGCACTCGGTGCAACCTGCCATGGGGTCACAGGTCAGCACGCACACCAGATCGGTCGTCCACGCGGTACCGGTCGCGTTGCATTTCTGGTGATTCAACCCGTCACAGCCCGAGCTACCCGGGGTGCACACCTGGGCGTTGCAGGTTTTCGTGACCGCGTTGCAGCCGGGGGCGCCGCAGTCCGTGCCATTGACGAAGCCGGATTGGTCGGCGCTGCACACCTGCAGATTCGAGCCCTTGCACTGCTTTTCTCCGACGCTGCACGCATTGCACAGCCCTGTGGTGGAGTTGCAACCCACCGTGCCGCAGGCCGTTTCGTTGACGAAGCCCGACTGGTCACTCTTGCATACCTGCGAGTTCTGACCGCTGCAGCGATGCTCGCCCACGCCGCAGGCGTTGCACGCACCACCGGAACACCCGTTCGCGCAAGTAGCGCCGTCGACCCAATGGGTGAGGTCTGCGCTGCACGTTTGAACTTTGGCGCCGCTGCAGCGAGTTGCGTTCGCCGCGCACGTCGCCGCATCGCACATGAGGGTCACGGAATTGCAGAGAGCTGCGCTGGCGCACGCGACGCCTGCATCATAACCCGTCAGGGTTGCATTACAGGTCTGCAGCTGCGCGCCGTTGCACCGCTTCTGATTGGCCGCGCAGACTTGCGTATCACACTTGAATGTCGTGGTGTTGCACAGGGCCGCCGAAGCGCAGGTGTCCAACACGTCATAGCCCGTTCGACCGGCGTTACAGATCTTGAGCGTCGCCCCGTCGCACGTCTTTTGACCGACTGCGCAGACCGGCGCGTCGCACTTGGCCTTCGCCGCGTTGCACAACGCCGTCGTGGCGCAGCTCGAAGACGTGACGGTTTGCCCGTCGGCGCTGCAAACTTGCAACGTAGTGCCCGAGCAGACGGTCGCGTTGCACACGTCGCACTGGCGGTTCGCGACGTCGCACAGGGCCGCGCTCTTGCAGGTTGTCGAAGTCCACGCTTTGGCTTTATCCGGGCAGGTTTGCAGGGTCGCGCCGCTGCAGCGGACGTCACCCGCTTTGCACACGGCGCAGTAGTCGTCGGCGAGGGTTTGGGCGACGCAGCCGTTCGTGCCGCAATTCGCCGAGGTATTCCAGCTCCGCCGATCGGCCGAGCAGGACTGCAGGGTGCTGCCGGTGCAGGACAGCTCACCGGCGACCGGGCAGGTCAGGCAGTAGCCATTGTCGTACGCGGGCGCGGTGCCGGCGTAGCAAAGGTTTTGATTCGGGGGCCAAATGTAGCTCCCGCAGTCACTCACGGTGTCCCAACCGTTGCGCCCGGCCTGGCACTTCTGCAGCGTCGTGCCTTGGCACTGGTAGGTCGGCAGCGTGCTCCCTCCGCACGCGGCGTTCCCACAGCCATCTTTGAACAGGCCCTTCGCGCAGGACGGCGGGTTGGTTTGCGTGCAGCTGCAGAGGTCGGCGGTCGCGCACGTCGCTTTCGCGACCCACCCGGTTGCTGCGGAACACTGCTCGAGCACCTTTCCGTTGCAGCGTAGTGGGTTGGCGGGGCAGGAGGTGAGGCACCCGGGCTGCGCGCCACTATCGCAGTATTGGCCGACGGGGCAGGTCGTCACCGGGTTCCACTTCGTGAGGTCCGAGGCGCACTGCTTGAGATCTTGACCGAAGCATTGGTAGCCCGCGGCAACCGGGCAGACGGGCGCGAGGCAACGCTGACTCTTCGCGTCGCAAAGCGCCGCCGACGCGCAGGTCTCGGCGGGCTGATAACCGGTGCGGTCGGCCTTACACTTTTCGAGCGCGGCGCCCGTACAGCGAAAGACCTCCGAGCCGCAGGGCGACACGTCACACTTGCCTTGTGTGCCGTCCGCGTTCACGTTGCACAACGCGGGCGTCTCGCACTCACTCTCCGCCTTCCAGTGTCCGTCCGGGCCGCACTTACGGAGCGAAGCCGCGTTGCACTGGAAGTGACCCGGCGTGCAGAGCTCCCCGCACGTCCCCGCCTTCGGGTCGCATTCGGTGTTCGCAGGGCAGACGGCAACCGTCTGATACCCCACCTGGTCGGCGCTGCACTGCTCGAGGGTCGCTCCGTCACAAAAGTACGCGCCCGGCGCGGGGCAGCCCATTTTGCACGCGTCGATGATGGCGCCCGCGTTGCTGCCCGCGTCCGCCTGCATTCCCCCGTCGGGCGCCGTGCCCGAGCCATTCGCTTCGGCGACGGTGGCCGCGCACAGCGCGGCACTGACGCACGTATCGACCTCGTCCCATCCGCTTTGATCGAGGCGACAGCGACGAAGCGTGGCGTCAGTGCAGTCGTAGGCGCCGGGTGAGCAGGTGGGGGCTGAGCATTTGCGATCCCAGGTGGCGCCGAGTTCCATCGCTTGAGAGATGGTGGCGCTGCACACGGCGGCCGAGGCGCAAGTGTCCAGCTCTTGCCACACACCGTTGTGACATTCGCGGAGCTTGGACCCCGAGCTGCAATCGAGCGCTCCCTCGGTCGGGCAGGTGCCGCAGCTGGACTCACTGCATTGATTTTCGGCCTCGCAATGCTCGACCGTTTTCCAGCTGGCACCGTCACTCGCGCACTGTTGGCGGTCTGCCCCGTTGCATCGGAAATCTCCGTCGCGGCAAACGGCGCATCGTTGGGCTTTCGCGTCACACAGGTCCTGCGATGCGCAGCTGTCCTCGAGCATCCAGCCCGTGTCTGCGGAGCCACACGTGAGGAGATACTCACCATTGCAGCGGTAGTCCCCAGCGGTGCAGCTATCCGGCCCGCCCTGGGCCTTGCGGCGGACGTCGACGTGGCCGAACAGCACTTGGCAGCCGAACAACGTAAAGACAAACAGCAGGCACCACGCCGGCCAGCGCCTGAATGCCAAACGATCGTCGTCCCGAAATTCAAGCATCGGCCGCGTTTCCCAATCTGCGCAGAGCTGCACTCGAAGCGTGCAAAACCCCCGAACCGGATACTCTCTACAATTGCCTTCGATGCGCATCAAGCGCTCTTGCGGTCACTGGGGGTCGCTTCGGGAGGACACAAAAGTTGACGCCTTTTCCGCGTCTGTTCGCACTAAGCCTTCGTCGCTTGCAGGCTCGTTTCCACAACTGTGTTGGCGGTGTAAAGCGCCTCGATCCTGAAGTCGGAGCGCGGGGGCACAATTTCGTTCAAGCTCACGATGGGGGTTTCCGACCGTCCGAGTCGCGCCAGTTCGTCGCGCGCGAGCTGAGGGGCCTTGCTACGCTCGCAGGGGGCTTGGCCCAGTGCGCTTCGTTGGCCGGGGCGCGCCGCGAGGTTCGTGCGAGAGCAAATGACTATATCCGTGCCCTTCTCCGAAACGGAAAACCAAGTTGAATAGCCACGTGCAGCACTCGAGTCCGCCGAATTTCAGGCCTCGCGTCAGGCTCCCGCGGAGCTCCTGGGCCGCGCTCCTGCTCGTGTCGCTCGCTGCGGGGCGCGCAAACGCCGAGCCCTCGACGGCCAAGCCGACCGCGGCAGATCGTGAGCAAGCGCGAATGCTGGCTCAGAAGGGCTTCGAGGCCCTCAAGCGCAAAGACTACGCAACTGCCGAAGACCTGTTTCGGCGAGCCGATTCGCTCGTGCATGCCCCGACGTTGGAGCTCGACCATGCCCGCGCACTCGTTGGACTCGGGAAGCTCGTGGAAGGTCATGAGCGGTACGAGCAGGTGATTCGTGAGGGGGTTGCTCCGAACGCACCTTGGCAGTGGAAAGCGGCGGTCGTCGAGGCCCAGGCCGAGCTCGTCGCCGTCAATCGACGCATGGCGTGGCTCACGATCACCGTGCATGGCGGTAAAGCCCCGGCGGTTCAGATCGATGGCAAAGGAGTTCCGGGCGCTGCGTTAGGCGTCCCGCGTGCGACCAATCCTGGCCCCCACCTCGTTTCCGCAAGCGCGGAAGGCTTTCTCGCCAATGAGGGGAAAATTACGCTGAGTGAGGGGCAAACCGCTGAGATCGAGCTCGCCCTCGAGCCCGATCCCAACGCCGTGACCGTCGTTCCGCCGCCCAAAGCCCCCCGAGTCGTGGTGGTCGAGGCGGCACCGCCCCCCCCGACCGGCCCGGATCGCACGCTGCCGATCGTGCTGCTCAGTGCTGGCGGCGCGGCGATCGTCGTGGGCGCCGTCACGGGCGTCCTCGCGCTCAATGCCCGTTCGGAGTTGGTGAGTGCGTGCGGCGGACGCAAATGCGAGCCCACGACCGAGACCGAGTACGAAGACTACCGTCAGCAGCGCGATAAGTTCCGAGGCCTCGGCACCGCGTCGGGAGTGGCTTTTGCCATGGGCGCGGCCGCGACGCTCGGTGGTGGCGCGTTGTGGCTCTTCACCGGCGGTTCGTCGTCATCCTCGGCTCACGAGTCCGCGCACGAAACGCGCCTGACACGCCCTTCGCTTCAAGTCGGCCTTGGCTCGCTCTCCGTATCAGGGGTGTTCTGGTGAAAACCGTGCCCGTTGCAGCGCGGGGTCCCAACGTACCCCGGCGTGCCAATCTTGCGGCTGACGGCGCTCGGGTATACGCAGACGGTGGGTGGTCCAAGCGGCTCGGTGTCGGGCCGATACGGGTGATCTCGATGTCTTCCTACGATGGGTCAGAGAAGTGCCTGCCGGCGTCCGTGGCGCTGCGGGTCGGGAATCGCGCAACCCGTCACCAACGGTTCGTTTCGACGCTGGTCGTCGCGTTCGTGGGGCTGCTGAGCCCTGAGCCTGCACACGCCGAAGACAGTGCGTCTGACCGCGCCACGGCCCGCGCGTTGGCTGGCGAAGGCTATGCCGCTCTCAAGAAGAAGGACTACGCGACGGCAGAAGATCGCTTCTTGCGAGCCGATCAACTCGTGCACGCGCCGACGCTCGTGTTGGACCACGGGCGCGCGTTGGTCGGCTTGGGTCGCATCGGCGAGGCGTACGCCGCGTTCGATTCCATTGTCCGCGAGGTGGTGCCACCGAACGCCCCCGCCGTCTGGAAACGTGCCGTTAAGGACGCGCAGCGTGAGCTGGAGTCGCTGAAGCCGCAGGTCGCGTGGCTCACGCTGACCGTCGAGGGGCCCGCCGAACCAGTCGTCGAGGTGGACGGGCGTCCTTTGCCCGCGGAGCGGTTGGGCGAAAAACTGCCAGAGACACCGGGCAGCCGTCATATCGCGGTGAGCGCCCCGGGCTTCATCACTCAAGAGCTCGAGGAGCCCCTGAAGGCGGGCGAAGAGCGACAACTCGACGTCGATCTGCAGCCGGTGCCCGAGCCACCGCCCGTGATCGTGCACGCGCCCGCACCGAAGGTCGCCTCCACTGCGAGCGCAGCGCAGGATCGCGGCACGGGGCGGCGCACGTTGACTTATGTATCGTTCGGCGTCGCGGGCGTCGGCCTCGCCGTAGGGACCGCAACGGGAATTCTTTGGCTCAAAGCACGGAGCGACATCAAGTCTGCCTGCGGGGGGCTTTCGTGCGCGGCCCAAAACGACGCCGAGCAAAGCCGCTACGACGACGACAAGCGGCGCTATGACACATTCGGCACTTTGTCTGGCGTCGGATTCGGAGTCGGGCTGGTCGGGGCCGCGAGCGGCGTGTTGCTCTTGCTGACACAGCCGACCGACTCGGTCGACGGAGAGATGAAGCAAGCCGGCGTTCACCCGTACGTCGGGCCCGGTATGCTCGGGGTCTACGGAGCGTTTCAGTGAGCCCAGGTTCGAACAGTCGCTCCCGATCGCGCAGGGTTGGCTGCCCTCCCGAGCACCGCGCATCGCCGCCATGAACCCCCGCATCGCTCTGGCCCCACTCAGCGTCTTGGTCTTGGTTGCCTGCCAAGTCGCGTTTGGGGACTTCACGATCGACACGACTCGGCTCGCCGTTGCGTGTGAAGCCGGCACCTCGCGCTGTTTCGGCAACCAGATCCAAACTTGCGCGGGCGGCAATGAGTGGCGCGTCGTCGCCACCTGCGCCGCGCCGGACCTGTGCAACTTGCGCAGCTCGTCTTGCATTGCGTGCAAGCCAGGGACGTACCAGTGTAACGGCTCACAGCCGCAACTCTGTGATCCTGCTCAACATTGGATCGCTGCTCGCGCAGCGTGCTCCTCCGCCTCCTTGTGCTCGCCTCTGGAGGACGGCACCGCTGCCAGTTGCCTGGATCCCGGTTGCCCGACGCCCGGCCAAATGCGCTGTGACGGGGCTCACCTGCAGCGCTGTCCGCTCAGTCAAACCGCCTGGCAAGACGTCGAAATCTGCGAAAGTCCCGCGCTCTGCGACGTCGACCAAGCGAACGCCCAAGTGACTGCAAGCAAGCCGGCCACGTGCTCGCTGCCGCGCTGTATCCCCGGCCAATTCAACTGCGACACCGGATCACCTCGGCCGTGCAGAGCCGACCGCACCGACTGGGACGTCGCATCGGTCAGCTGCAATGGGGGCACCTGCAACCCGAGCCAGGGGGATTGCTCTCCGTGCATTGCTGGGACAGTCGTGTGCAGCGGCCGTGACCTCGAGCGCTGCACCGAGCAGGGAACTTGGGTGGTGAACGCGACGTGCAGCTCGACCCTGTCCTGCAACGCGGCGGCGGCGCCCGCCTGCGATCCGCTCACGTGCACGCCGGGAGAGTCTCGCTGCAAAAACGCCGCCCTCGAGCGTTGCCGCGGTGATGGCACGAAGTGGGAAGGAGTCGCCCAGTGCGTCAACGACCTCTTGTGCAACCCGACCGAATCTCGCTGTGAACCCCCGGTTTGCTCGACGAGCGGTGCCACGCGCTGCCTGGGCAACGTCCAACAAAAGTGCCGCGAGGCCCTGACCGGCTGGGACGACGTAGTCCAGTGTCCAAGCACCGGCTCCTGCGATCCCACGCGTGGCTGCCTGCCAACGCCTTGCACCACGGGCGACGTGCGCTGCAACGACGTATCGCTCGAAAAATGCACCGAGGGCAATTGGGTGCGTCAGGCGACTTGTGCAACTCCAGCCCTGTGTGACGACACGCAACCCATCTGCACGCCCCCGACCTGTGACGTCGGCGAACGCCAATGCCAGGGCAAGGTCATCCGCCTGTGCAACGCCGATCGCAACGGCTGGAAGGAAGGCGAGACGTGCGGCTCCGGATCCATCTGCAACCCCAGCACGACGCACTGCGAGAAGGTGAGCAAGTAGCCCAGAAGCGTCACCGCGCGCTGTAACGTCGCCCGCTTGGAATCTCGCAAACCCCGCTCGCTGATCTTCGAGAGGCGCAGGACGCCACGGAAGACAACACCGACCGTGCCAACAAAGCCGCAGACAAAGCCGAGGACAGCGCAGCCGACTCCGACAGGAGCGCCGACAAAGCCGAGAAGGCTGCCGACGCCGCGAAGAAGTAATCAAACCACCGCGAGTCTCGTCGAGCGAATGGCGCCCGCAGGGACTCGCGGACCGCGGCCCAGCTCGGGTGTGTCGAGCGGCAACCGTCCGTCGGAGAGCACGGCAGCGATTAGCAGCGATGCTAGGTCCAGGACGGGCCTGACCTCGCAACCGGCGGCGCGCCGGGCTAAGCTCGACACATGAGCTCCAACGAGCGACCGTTCGTCCAAAGGTGCAACGCTACATGAGGCCGCAGCCAGAGCCGGTTAGCCCCGGAAAAGAATCGGTCTGGTCCTACCCTCGGCCGCCCGTCGTCGTTCCGAGTGACCGACATGTGCTCGTCCACTTCGGCGGTTCCGTCATCTGCGACACACGACGCGCGCTACGCTTGCTCGAGACGTCGCACCCGCCGACTTGGTACTTGCCGAGAGCAGACTTCAGCGTCGGGAGCTTGCGTCCCACGCGGCGCTCGAGTTTCTGTGAATGGAAGGGCAGTGCTTCGTACCTCGACGTTGTCGCCGGTGACTCGGTCGCTGAAGCGCAGGCCTGGACATACCTTGCTCCCACTGCCGGTTTCGCCGCGCTCGCCAACTACGTGGCCGTGTATGCAGCGTCGATGGACGGCTGCTTCGTCGACGGTGAGCGCGTGCGCCCGCAACCAGGCGGTTTCTACGGCGGTTGGATCACGGACGACGTGGTGGGACCATTCAAAGGCATCCCGGGATCCATTGGCTGGTGACACCGTGCTTCATTTGCGCGATGCGACGATTTGGGGTTCTTCCAAGTTAGCTGGCCTTGGCGAGCGTCGCGTGCGCGCAAACCGGGCGCCGGGTGGCTTGTATCGGGTGGGGACCATTCGGCGAGTGTCGCCTCGGTCCTGCAGCGCAGACCGAGAGAGCCGGTGTGGCGCGCCCCGTCGCCGCCTCGCGCCGCCCCGCGTCGCCGCCCCAGCTTAGTTGGGTCGAGGGCCTGCGTGACGACGCACGAAGGTTGGCACGATCGATCGGACGCGCTCGCAGTATTCTTCGTAAGGTCGGCCCAACTGGCGCCGCAGCGAGCGCTCCTCGAAGTATACGCCTACGCACACGTAAGCCGTCATGCCGATCGCGAACAGCAGATGGGTCCACGGCCATCGTCGGTGTAACCCACAGGCCGATCAAGATCCCCGTCATGATCGGGTGACGATCGAAGCGGTACATCCAGCGCACGCGAAACGGGGACTGCGTGAGCGGTCGGTCCCGAAGCGCCTGATACACCTGTTGCAAGCCGAATAGCTCGAAGTGATTGATCGCGAAGCTGGCTGCGAGCAGGTAAGCCCATCCGCCGAGCGCGACGCCGACCAGGAGCCAGCGGAGCGCGGGGGCCTCGACGGACCAAACCACGGCGGGCATCGGCTGCCAGAGCAGAAGGAGCGGCAGGAGCGCGAGCGCCGTCGCGAGCAGGTACGCCGAACGTTCGGCGGCGACGGGGACGATGCGGGTCCAGCGCGCTTTGAAGCTAGCGCGCGCCATCACGCTGTGCTGGAGCGCGAAGACGACGAGCAGACATAGATCGAGCGCGAGCGCGGCGCCGAGACTCAACCTGCCGAGGGGGCCGCCCGTGAACGGGAGTACGCCGAGCACGATCGAGGTGAGCGCGACGAGCGCGCCCACTCCCAGCGCGTAAGCCGTCACGCCAAAGGCGAATATTGCGGCACGGTAGGCGAGCGAGCGTGATCGTCGGTGAACGGAGCGTGTCGTTGTCATCTCCTGTCCGCCTATCATAGGCGTGAGCGCAGGACCCGTGCTCGCTCGCTGTCCTGCTCGAGCCCGGTTGAAGGTGCGCGATGCGCCGTTTCGTAAACGAACTCGCATACCCTTTGCGTGTGGAACGAAACTCGTGCTCGACGCCGTAAACAACGAACTATAGTCGCGCCGTGTTCGCGCAAAGCCTGTCCTTCGCTCTCTCCACGGTGACGACGCTGCTCTTGGTCGTCGACCCACCCGCGGCGGTGCCGATCTTCATTGCCATCACGGCTTCGGATTCGCTCGAGCATCGGCGACGCATGGCGCTTCGGGCTGCGACAGCGGCGGGCTTCGTGCTCCTGTTGTTCGGTGCCATGGGCGCGCTTATCTTTCAAATTTTGGGCGTCTCGATGGGCGCCTTTCGGATCGCGGGCGGCGTGCTGTTGTTCTTGCTCGCCAATGACATGCTTCGCGCGCGACCCTCGCGCCAACGCACCTCGCCCGAAGAAGAAGCCGAGGGGCTGGACCGACCCGACGTGTCGATCTTTCCGCTCGCTATCCCGATCTTGGCCGGCCCGGGCGCCACCTCCACGGTCATGGTGCTCGTTTCGCGCGCTGACCGCACTTGGCAATACTTCGTCGTGTTCGGGGCGATTGCGGTGACGGCGTTCATTGCCTATGTGGTGCTCCGCGGCGCAACGCAGGTGGAGCGCCGCCTCGGCCGAACGGGGATGAACGTGCTGCAGCGCGTGATGGGCTTGATCCTCGCGGCAACCGCGGTCCAGTTCATCGTCGAGGGCATCGCCGGCGTGCTGCCGACCATTCGCGCCGGCCTGAGCGCAGCGCACGGCTAGGCCCTATCAGGCGCGCGCGATTGCCTTGGCCCTTCGCGCGCGTTCCCCGCGGTTGACGACGACGATCACCCTCGAGGGTGAAGGCGGGTGGGTGGCGGGAGTTACTCGGAGGTGAGGCAGCCCGCCTCGCTGCACCGGTCACGGACTTTTCCGCGCCCAGGTTCGCCACATGCGCACTCGCGGGTTGCCTTAACGATGAATTAAAAATAGCCAAGATGGCCGATTATTACTCGGTTCTGGAATGGACCGCCCTGGCGTGCGTTGTGCACTGAAAGTCGGTTTTCAGGAGGCTCGCATGGGATTTTTTGGTCGTTTGATGGGTGTGGAGAGCGATGCGGATCGGCAGCCGGGGCCCTTGCCGGGACAAGCGCGCGGGGCCGCGCCCGCGCCCGGTGTCGATAGCGAGCAACAGGCGCTGGAACGCTATCGTTACATGTTGCGCACCGCGCCACCGGAAACCTTGGAGCAAGCGCACGCCGAAGCGTTCGCAAAGCTCAGCCCCGAGCAACGGCAACGGTTGCTGGCCGAGCTCGCCCAATCCGCCCCCGCCGCCGAGAGGAATGCGATCGCTGCCACTTCGCCGGACGATCCACGAGCCCTCGCACGTGTCGCCACGCGCGCCGAAGTGCGTCAACCGGGGATTCTCGAGCGCTCGCTCGGTTCGGGGGCGCTGGGCTTCGGCGCGAACTTGCTCACCAGCTTTGCCATGGGTTTCGTAGGTAGCATGGTCGCGCAAAGCTTCTTTTCCGCGCTCGGTGGCTTCGGTGACGGCACTGCTGACGCGACGGAATCGTCAGAGGCGAACGAAGACGACGGCGCCCGTGCCGACAACGGCGACGACTTCGACGACGGTGGCGACATGGGCGACTTCGACGTCTGAGCATCAACCCTGCTGCGGGCTGGTTCGAAACAGGCGCAGAATCGCGAATGCGAACAGCGCTGTGAATACGGCGAGTACGTAAGCGCCCACGCCCGCCGCGGAACCCAGGGCGCCCGCGACCCAAACGCTCGCCGCGGTGGTGATGCCCGTCACTTGGCCGCGATTCTGAATGATCGCGCCCGCGCCCAAGAAACCGATGCCGCCGATCACCCCCTGCAATACCCGCGTGGGGTCGAAGCGATCACCGGTGTTGGGCGCGAGGTGGTCGCCTACCTCGAAGCCGAGCAAGGTGAAGCTCGCGGCGCCGAGCGCGACCAACATGTGCGTGCGCAGCCCCGCGGGCTTGTCGGCTTGCTCTCGGTCCCAGCCGATCAACGCACCAATCGCAACTGCCACCAAAAGCCGGAGCGCTACCTCGGTCAGCGAAGCACCCTTCGTCCAAATCACATCCATGCCGCGGACAAGCAACTTGCGTACCTCGCCGAGTGTCGCTCACGGCTCCGCCCGTTGTCTGGGCAAGCTCACCAGAGCTGATGCACGGCAGCAGATCATCCGCGACATCGAGGCCGCGGTGGCTCGCGTGCGCGCGGCGCTCGGGCGCTGAGTCACGAACCACAAAAAGCGAAAACCCGGCTTCGGGTGCCGGGTCTTCAGTCTCTATCTCGTCTCTTAGTCGGCGGGCAGATTCGACGGCTACTCCAGACTACATGAGAATCGGTTTCAGGAACTGCCACACGGCGTCGGGAACCCATGTCTTGGACGATCCGGAATCCGTGTCTTGGAAGCCATGACCGCCATCATAGGAGCACCAGGTCACGGGGAACCCGGCTTTGCAACCCATGTAAGGCGTGCACACGTGTTTCCCAGTCTCGGCTCGGGGCAAAGTGTCGATGGTGCACCCGTTCGCCTTGGCGAATTGATCGGTCTGGGTGTTTTGACCGTTGCCCTCAGCGGTACCGAGGGAGCCCCAATAGGCCACCGGCGAGAGCGCCGGGATTGGGTTCACGCCACCGCCCGAGTGTCCGACTACGGCGCGGAATACGCCCGGACGCGAGCCGGTGAGGAACCACGACATGGCTGCGCCCTGGCTGAAGCCCTCGAGCACTACCTTGGACGTGTCAATGCACAGCTCGCTTTCCACCTGTTTCAACACCGCGTCGGCGTAAGACAGGTCGGTGTTGGCGGACCAAAGGCCACCCACGGCCGCAAGGGTCACGAAGATGGTGGAGTCCCCGGCAAGGCTCCAAAGGCCGAAGTTGTCGCGACCATTTTCGGAGATATTGCCGTTGGCTCCGTGCAACCCGATATGGAGCGGATAGGCCTTCTTGTTATCGTAATTGGCGGGCCAGCGCGTGAGAAACTGGCGACTCTTGCCATCCACCATGAGCGTGTTGACGGGGGTGGCCTGATTCACGGTGGCGCTCTTGAGCGTTGCAGGTGCCTTGTTGCACCCCGCGCTCATGGCGCCACCGCCACTAGCGCCGCCCATGCCCGCGCTGCCAGCTGTCCCAGCGCCGGCTCCGCCGCCCATCCCGAAAGCTCCCCCGGCCCCGCCACCTCCGCCCGGGTTACCCGAACCGCCGTTGTTCGCGCCAGCGTTGCCGGTCCCAGCGGCGTTCGTTCCCCCGGTGCTCACGGCACCGCTCATGCCGCCCGTCCCGCCTCCTCCAGGACTGCCAGCGGCGCTAATTCCGCCGGCGCTCGTTCCGGCACCACTCACTCCAGCGGTACCTGTTCCGGCGGTCCCGTCCGCGGGGCCGTCGGTCCCCGCGTCACTGCAACCAAAGCTGAGCAGCACGCTGAGCCCCAAGCTCGCGAGCGCAGGTCTTCGCGTCAAGCCTCCGCTTTGGCGGAAATAATTCAACCGACAGAAGGGGGATGCGGCTGACGACATTGAGAAGCTCCTGAAGACGGCCCAGAACCGGGCTTGTGCAAAACCACTGCTAACAGAGTCGCCAAGTCTCGAATTGTGGTTCACAAAAGATGCGGCACTGGGTGTTGCTAGGAACGCCCGTGCCGAGCGCACCAACGCGACTTCGTGGAAGCTCCCGGCGAACGCGACAGTGTGTGTGGATAGTTATATGTCTGCCAGAATGTCTCTCCGGACTGCCCGAAGCAGACAACACTGTCGGCGCCGATGGAAGCTTCGAAGTCGGACGCTCCCGCCCGCCGCCGGCGATCACGACGTGTTGTGTTCCCAGCTCAACGAGGCCGCGTAGAACGCGCTTGCATCATTCGAATTGCGCGCGCGCTTTGTAGCCCATGCGACAGCGAAGCGCCCATGACGTGCGGCCTCGTCCGGGTACGCTTGTTACAACTGAAACAGTCGCGACCTACCATCGCTGCCTGCTACTGTGCGGCGCCGCGACAAGTATCTGCCTGCCATTCGGATCGCGCCTCTTGATCGCGAAACGGCAGACGGACGTACTTTATCTGCCCATCGTCGAGCTGATAGCCAAGCTGGAGGCTGCGCAGGCAGCCAGTCATTTTTGGCTGAGGGGTATAGAACACGATCCAACGCTTGGCGAATAGCCCAGGCGGAACGCTGATGACTCCGTCAAGGAGGTGACCCCCGGGAAAAAGCCCGGCCGTCGGCGCGCTGGTACTCGGTGTGGTCGCGTCGGTGACCAACAGAGCACCGAGGCTCGCGAGCGCTAGCAGGTGGCCGGCTGTCCCCACTGCGCTTCCCCGACCCGCCAGCGAAGTTGTCACGCCCACTGCCCCGAAGGCGACAAGAGCGAGCCGCTCGTTGCCACCGCGGATTGCATTGCGACGCAGCGTAGCTTGCTGCCACGCCCATAAGTCCTCACCTGCTGGCGTGTAGACCGCTTTGTCGACCGCGTCGCTACCAAATCGAACGCTTGTCGTCCGTAAGTGCCGCCATTGAGTGTAAGGATTTTCGAACGTGACCTCGACTGCGCCGAACAAGGGTGACGACAGATCTTCCCATTCTTCGCCGCTGACGATGATTTCACCGCTTGTCCGGTCGGACGGGACGGCTTTTCCGCGCTCGTCGAGCGGAGTCGCCACGTACTTGGATTGGATCGTCTGGCAACCGGTCGTACCCGACGTGAGGAGTCCGAGCGCAGCCACCGCAAGCAGAGGTGCGCGCCGCGATATTGTTCCCTTCATGTCTTCGCGGGAGCAATTAACGTACCGGCTTGGTGCACGGGCGCGGGCGCAGATCTGGTGAAACTTCGCCCTGTTTCGGGTTGCTCTGTCGCCGATGCGCTACACATGGCGCGGCAGGACCGTAAACCGCCGTTCTCGCTCGACGTCGCGCCCTGATGCTGCGGCGATACGAGCGGCG
>JBEQTH010000031.1:0-193115 GCA_040348785.1 Myxococcales bacterium
TCGCGTTACTTGCCCGAGACGACCGTAAATTAACTCCGGCAACTTCATTCCAGCGTCATCTCCAGCTCGCGAAGGTAGTCGACGTTAGACGAAGTTCGTAGCGGACGATCATCTGGCCCTCGATGGAATGCGCTCGTTTCTGCGCTGTTTCGCGCGGGCCCGCGCTGCTTCGATCTGGCCCGCGCCGAAGCAGTGCTGCGCGTGGCGCTGATTGTGCGCCCGGCAGCGGAGCCTCAGGTTACCGGTCGTCTCGTCGCCGCCGAGCGCCCACGGTTTGATGTGGTCGAGCTCCAGAAAATGTTGCGCCGTGCAGCGTTGCCCATCTCCTGACACGTAGGTGCATCGCTTTCCGTCTCGCGTGAACACCTCGCGAGCCACGGCGGCCGAGCAATGCCTACCGCGTTTGGTTTTAGCCGGCGGCACCGCCACGGGCACCTCTTGCGCGGTGACGCCCGGCTTTGCAGTTCGGTTCGCGCTTATCGTTGGAAAATCGACAAGCTGCGACCGGCTGCGGCGCTCGGCTTCATTCGGGGGCGAGGCGCGAAATGCGCGCGGCTTCCTGCCCACCCCGAAGCGCTGCTTCTCGAGCTCGCGCTCGTACAGCTCGAGCCCGTGCTTCAACAGAGTCAACAGATCGCCGTTCGGTAGCCGATGCGCTGCGAGCCCTCGGACTCGCTCGAGCAGCTCCCGAAACTCCAGGTCCGCGGTGAAGTGCACGCCGAAGCGGCCCGCGCCCCGCGGCTCGATGCGGGCTGGCGGCTGTGATCGTGAGATCCGGAGCTGCGTCGCCTCGTCGCTCGGACTAGGCGAGGTGCTCGCTCGCGTTTCAGAAGGCGGCGGGCCCGGTGGGTCGTTGGCCCCTGCGCCTGGTTCCAAGCCGTCGTGTTGCGCACGATTTGTCGATTGAGGCGGCGCTTCCGCCGATCCGACGTGCGCGCCATCGGCCTCGCTCCCGACGTCGGGTGCGAGGCGCTCGGATGTGGGCAAACGACGAATGAGATCGCGGACATCGGGTTTCGGGAAGCGCGCTGCGAGCGCCTCTTCCGCTTTGCGTGCGCTCTTGTGGCTGCACAGCGCGAACAGCTCCGGTGCATTCTCTGAGGTCAGGTGCGGCTTCAGCGAGCACAGCGCCGAGAGGTGCAGCGCGCCACTCGCTACCAGCACCAATCCTTCTGGGTACTGCCGGCAAACGCGAGCCGCCAGCGTGCGGCGGCCGGCTGCTGACTCTGACAAACCGAGCGAGGCCGTGCAGTACTCGAACAAGGACGAGAAGCCCAGATCGAGGAACAGCTTTCGCGTGTCGAGCTCGGCCAAGTGAGCCAGGAATTCGGCCGTAGTCTCGTTGCTCTTGCGCGTGATGCGCGACAGCGCCGCCAGTAGCTCGTCGTCTGCCATCGACTCCAAACGATTTCGGTCGTTCATTCTGCTTTCCTATCACGCACTTTAATTAGCTCGCACGGGCCTCGATACGCTCTCTCTTGGCAGTGAAATGAGTTTTGACTCGGTCCGCGGGCGAGGCACCGCCAGCGCTCGAATCACGTGGGCTCACGCGCAATTTTCCGATCCCCTCGAGTTGCTTCGCCACGCTGCCCTCCAAAACCGTCAAGCACAAAGTGAATGCATGTCAAAGCAAAGTGAACGCACAAGGTGAACGCGGCCCGATCGAAGTCAAAACTAACGCGGACGATCTCGTGGAGTCCGCCGCGCCGATGAATGTCGTTGCCCGCGCGCACCACGAACGCGGGCTCTACGAAATCGTACGCACACTGCGCCGCCAGCCACCCCACCCGGCGCGCCAAACACACCCTCGGCGCAGGCGCCAGATCCGCCTGCCGCACCACGCCGTTACACGACCGCGCTCGTCTCGCCGCGCGTCCGCGTCGTCGCTCGCTTTCTCCTTCGCTCCCGACGTTGGGCGTTAGCCAATGACTCCCACGCGCATCGTCCAAGACGACCACCGTCGTTGGCGGGCCCGCGGCGCCCGGCGGGCGCCGCTTGGGTCGCCCGGCGCGCACAGCGCGGAGCGCGAGCACGACGGCGTGGTCCGCCGTCCCAGGCCGCGGGGCAGCAAATGCACGACTCAAATCCTAGTCGGCTGGTTCGGCATCGCGCGCGCGCGCTTCGCTCGTCCCGCCCGGCCCGTCGGTTCCGTCGCGGCAAAATGTGCTCTGCGAGTCGCTGACCTACAGCTACCCACTGACCTGAGCCACGCACACTTATCTCATCCTGAGACGAAGCCGTATCTTGGTGTCGTCGGACTTTCAGATGCGATTACAGCGATTCTATTCGGCTTTGTTCGCCTGCGGTTGCTTGCTGGCGGCGCGGGAGGTTCAGGCTGAGCCATTGCGATTGCACGGCGCGGCGGAAGCCGCGCATGCCATCAGTGGCTATCAGAAGGACGAATTTGGTTGGGGCGTCGCGGGGCAGGGCGCGCTCGAGCTGCCGTTCGGGAAGGTGTTTGGGCTTCAGCTCGAGCTCGGCTCGTTGTGGTTGAGCCAGGGCAGTGCGCCGAGCGATCCGAAGTTTGCGCGCGGGGGTAGTGCGACGGCAACGGGGGCGGCGCTGGGCATTCGCGTGCGTCCGTTCGGTGAGGGCTATCAGGGGCAATCGCCGAGCGCGGCGGGCTTGTGGCTTGCGGCGGATTTCGGCGGTGCGGTGACCAATAGCCTGACGCGCGGCATGTTCGATGCGCAGCTCGGCTACGACTTCATGGACCACAAAGGTCGCGAAGGCATTGGTCCGATGCTTGCGCTGGTGCACGTGTTTCAGCCGAACAGCGAGCTACGTCCCGAAGATGCGAACATCGCGCTGTTCGGCATCCACGTGATGTACGACTTCGGCCCGGGGTTGAACCCGAACGGCGATCGCGATCACGACGGCATCTTGGACGACATCGACCAATGTCCGGACGTGGCCGAGGACAAGGACGGCTTCCAAGACACGGACGGCTGTCCCGACGACGACAACGACAAAGACGGCATCCTCGACAAGGTGGACCATTGCCCCGACGTGGCCGAAGACAAAGACGGCTTCGAGGACGGTGACGGCTGCCCCGACGAAGACAACGACAAGGACGGCATCGCCGACAAGGCCGATAAATGCCCGGATGTGGCGGAGGACAAGGACAGCTTCGAGGACGATGACGGCTGCCCTGAGCCAGACAACGACAAAGACGGCATCCCGGACGCGCAGGACTTGTGCCCGAACGAGCCCGAGACGGTGAACGGCTATGCCGACACCGACGGCTGTCCGGACGAAGACCAAGTGCGCGTCTTGGGCGACAAGATCGTGCTCGACGATCGCGTGCACTTTTACGTAAATAGCTTCATCATCCGCAAGATCAGCTACCCGCTCTTGCAGCGCCTCGCTAAATTGGTCGGCGATCACCCGGAGTACGTGCACGTCTCGGTGGAGGGACACGCCGACGAGCGCGGGCCGGACAACTTCAACCAGAAGCTGAGTGAGGATCGCGCGCGGGCCG
Organism: Myxococcales bacterium; assembly: GCA_040348785.1. Classification (GTDB taxonomy): domain Bacteria; phylum Myxococcota_A; class Polyangia; order Polyangiales; family Polyangiaceae; genus PMG-095. The sequence continues at coordinate 3,482 of JBEQTH010000031.1, forward strand.
TCATGGAGTTCTTGGTCAAGCAAGGCATCGCGCAGGACCGCCTGAGCTCGATTGGCTACGGTTCGACGCGCCCACTCGTGGACAAGAAGAGCGAGTATGCGCTCTTGCTCAATCGCCGCGTCGAGTTCACCGTCACTCGTAAGCTGGACGAAAATGGCAAGCCGCTGATCGGTGCGCCTTCGGTCAATGCGGCCAACCCAGTCAAGCCGAGCAATCCCGAGGATGCGCCCGCGCCCGACGAGCCTCCGCCTTCCGCCGCTCCGCCTACGCTGCCGGCTGCACCCGCGCCGCCCGCAGCGCCGCAAGGAGAGGCGAAATGAGCTCCAAAATGAGTAAGGGACTCGCGCTTTGGGCCGCTTTGCTCGGGCTCGCCTTTCCCGCGGCTTGCGGCAGCAGTGGTGTGGTCGGCGGTGATTGCAGCGCGAGCTACGTCAGCTGTGACGGCCAGTGCGTGGACGCGCAGAACGACCCCAACAACTGCGGCGGCTGCAAGCGCGCGTGCGATGACGGCGTGGAATGCCACAACGCGATTTGCGGCGGCTCCAATGAAGGCGGCGCCGGCACGTCTGGTAACGGCGGCTCGAGCGGAGACTCGGGTGCCGGTGGCGATTCTGGCTCTGGCAACTCGAGCGGCACCGCGGGTGAAGAAGACGACGCGGGCAACCTGAGCGACGCTCACCCGGACGGCGACGCGGCGTGCTTGCCGCCTTACGATCGCCCGACCGCTTGCGGTGATTGCGAGACCAAGTGCCCGGCGAACAAGCCCGTGTGCACGAGCGACGGCATGGGCAGCTACGTGTGCGTCGCCAAGTGCAAGGCGCCGCTCGTGGAGTGCGACGGGCAGTGCGTCGATCCCGAGACGTTCGACACTGCCGATCAATGCGGCGGGTGTGGCAACAAGTGTCCGAAGGCCGCGCCGACGTGCTCGCCCGACGGCGCCGGCGGTCATACGTGCGTGCTGATTTGCGACCCACCGCTGACGGCGTGTAATGGGCAATGCGTCGACTTCAACATCGACCCGTTCAACTGCGGTAGCTGCGGGAACGTGTGCGAATCGGGGATTTGTCAGGGCGGGATGTGCGTGGGCGCGCAGGCCGGTCACGTCGTCGCGGCTTGCATGGACTACCAAACCGCTGCCGCTGGCACGCCGCAAACCACGCTTTTGCGCAACTCCGTGTTCCTGTCCGACGCCGCCACCGTCCGCATCCTGGCGTATACCGAGTACGCGCCGACGTCGGCGCGGGCCAAGGTCGATCAAGCCATTGGCTTTGCCTCGATGAGCCCCGTGACTCGTCCGTTCAAGATCACCGCGCTGGACAAGTTCGGCGCCGCGACGGCCGCGCTGAGTATCTCGAAGTACGAGGTATTTTTGGTTTACGATCAGAGCGCCGCGCCGACTGGGCAGATGGCGACGGTCGGAGCCGCATGGCAATCGAACTCAGTGCTCGATTCGTTCGTCGCCGCGGGCGGCACCGTCATCGTGTTGAGCGGTGGCAACAGTGAAATGGATCAATTCCTGAGCTCGGCGCAGCTGCTGGACGTGAGCGGTCAGACCGTCGTGACTGGCCAGAAGCTGTACAACCGAGGTGGCGTCGACACGGTCGGAAAGAACGTCATCTCGCCGTTCCTGGCGCCGTTGTCGTCTTGCACATTTACCACCACGGTGGTGCCAGACATCGTGACGTCTTTCGTGCTGACCGACACGCAATCCGGGCCTCTCGGTGCGCCCGCCGTCGTGCACCGCGTGTTTCCGCCCTGACGCTCAGCGCGCGGCGACGAGCGGCAAAATCTCGGCGCGCAGCGCCGTGATCTGCGCGCGCGCCAGCTCCTTGAGCCGCGGCACGTCTTTGTGGGTCATGCCCTGAGTCGAGATCGGCTTGCCAATGGTGAGGAAGCCGCGGGCGGGGCTCGGGCGCCAGTCATGCTTGACGAGCGCGGTCTCGGTGCCCGCGACGGCCATGGGCAGCACGTCTGCACCCGTGTCGATGGCCAGCCGGAACGCGCCGTCTTTGAAGGCTTGCATCTCGCCGGTCTTGGAGCGCGTGCCTTCGGGGAAGATCATCACCGGCACGCCCTGCTCGAGCCAGCGCGCGCATTTATCGAGCGCGGATTTCGCCGCGGAGGGCGACGCGCGATCGATGGGCACGTCTTTCACGAGCCGCATGCTCCAGCCGATGAACGGGATATTGAACAGCGAGCGCTTGGCCAGCCACTTCATCTCCCACGGCACGTGAGAAATGAGAAACACGTCGGTGTGCGAGCAGTGGTTGCTCACACACACGGCTTTGCCCGGATTCTTGGGGATCTCACCCTGAATGCGGAAACGCCAAACCGGCGAGAACGTAATCGCCGCCTTTGCCACGCGGCGCAGCGTGCGCCCGCTCAGGATGCGCTTCTGGTCGAACCAGAACGTCGGCAAATAAACGATCACGACCGCGACCCAGCCTAGCGAGGCCACGAGAAACAGCTGAATACAGGCGATGATTGCGAGGACGGTGCGCACGGTAGAACTCGCGCGGGTCCTAACATAACCTCGGCCGGTTGTTCGACGCTGACGCAAAAATGACCGCTCCCGCCGCTACTTCCGCCCTCGATCCCACGCTCAAGCAGCACGCGCGGCTGCCGCTTTCGCTGCTCGTTGCCCTGGCGTTTATTTGCTTGGCCACGCTTTGGGCGCCGCCCGCGGGGCGCACCAGCTGGTTCTTGGAAGTAACGCCTGGCCTGTTGATGGTGACCGCCCTGGGGCTCGCCTACCGTCGCATGCCGCTCTCACACTGGGTGTACGTGGGCGTGTTCATCCACGTGCTGATCCTGATTTATGGCGGCTGTTACACCTACGCACTGACGCCGCTCGGCAATTGGGCCAAAGAGACGTTTCATCTGAGCCGCAACCACTACGACCGTATCGGGCACGTTGCGCTCGGTGTGTTCCCGGTGTTCATGACGCGCGAGATCCTGCTCCGCAAGACGCCGCTCCAGCGCGGCGGCTGGCTCGCGTTCTTGAGCGTGAGCGTGGTGTTCGCCTTCGCCGCGTTCTGGGAGCTACTCGAATGGTGGACCACGCTCGTCGTCGCGGGCGACACCGGGACCGCCTTCCTCGGCTCCCAGGGCGACGTCTGGGACGCGCAATGGGACATGTTCCTCGCCTTGCTCGGTGCCATCGCCGCGCTACTCATCGGATCACGGGCTCACGATCGCTCGATCGCGCGCGTGCCGTTTTCCTGAGCAGGGCTGGTCGCACGGAGCAGCCCCTCGCGCAGAAAAGACCAAGTCGCAATGCGCTCGAGATTGACCACATCTTCGCGGCTTTGCCGGAGACCCATTGCGTGCCGAAGATTTAGTTGCGTGTGCAGCGTGTGCAACGAAGTTGCGAGACGGAAAGTTGGGCCCGCGCGAAATCGGCACTTCCAGGCCGGAGCGGACCTCATCGGGTCGCTCCACGCTCCAGGCGTGGCAGCGGGGGGAGGCCGCGTTTGGGGCAGCAGCGGCGGAGTGTGAGGTGCAGCTCGAGCCCTGAGGGCGCCCGAAGCCGGATTCGAAGCTATGCGCCGGTGTAACGGGCGACCAGTAGCGTGATGTCATCGTCCGCGACTTGGTTGCACCAGGCCAACGCTTGGTCGTGGATTGCAGCGCAAATGCGATCGGCGGGCTCGGCCGACTTGGATTTGACGAGCTCTGCGAGCCGATCGAGCCCGAATTGTTCGCGCTTTTCGTTCATCGCTTCGGTCACGCCGTCGGTATAGAGCACCAGCAGATCGCCCGCTTCGAGCTTCAGCTCGCTGTCGGTGGTGAACTTGCTGATGTCTTTCATGGCGCCGAGCCAGGTGCCGGGCGTGGCCACGAATTCGATCTCGTTCGTGCGCTTGCGGTAGACCACGAGCTCTTCGTGGGCGCCGGCGAAGGTGAAAGTGCCGTTCGTGAAGTAGCGGAAGAGCGTGAAGGTGACGTGCTCTTTGTTGTGCAAGCGATGGCGAATGTTGTCGTGAAGCACGGTGTTCAGCGCGCTCACCAAATCGCGCGGCGCCGCGTCCGGATAGCGCCGCCCCAGGGCACCAATCACGCTCTGCACCATCAGCATCACGAGGCCCGAGGTGAGGCCGTGGCCCGCGACGTCGCCGATGCCGATGAACGCGCCGCCCGGTACGGGGAACGCATCGTAGTAGTCGCCTCCCACCTCACTGGCCGGCGTCATCCGCGCCGCCACTTCGAGGCCCGCGATATCGATCGAGCCTGGTAGCAAACAGGTTTGAATCCGCGCGCCGATCTCGAGCTCTTTCTCGAGCCGCTGCTTCTTGGCCATTTCGTGGGCTGCGCGCTCGAGCCCCTCGAATGCGCGGCCAGTGACGCGCAGCACGGGCCCCACGTACAGGGTCACGAACGAAAAGCTCAGCGCCAGCCCACACAGGCCCGCCACGCCCGTCAGCCACAGCAAGCGCTGCCTCAGGTTCTCACCGGCTTCCAAGCGCGCGGTCGACGCGATCATCGCCACGCGCCCGACCAGCGCGCCTTCCACGGTGCGGCCGGCCCAGGCGGAGATGAAGCTCTCGGACACGTTCAGCTTGCGCTCCGGACCCTTGAAGAACGCCTCGGGCGGCCCCGGCAGCTCGCCCTGCAGCGCGAGCACGTTCCCCTTGGCGTCGGTGACGACGATGGCTTGCACGTCGTTGTCCGTCGCATAGTGCTCGAACGAGTCGCGAATCACCGGGCCGTCTTTGAGCAGCATGCCGACTTCGGCGTGCTCGGCCACCTCCGCCGCGCCCTGCGAGACCTTCCAGCCCAAATCTTCGCGAATCGTCGGCGTGAGCCAATGGAAGATGTGGGATACGAGCAAGATCACGAACGTGCACAAGGCAGCCAGCAAGAGCGCGATGAACGCGGTCAAGGCGAGCTTCAAGCGCGAGCTGGAGAGGATGCGCTTGCGCTCGGCCATCGGCAGCAGCGTGGCCGGGTTCGGAATCAGCGACAGCGAGGGCACGGCCATGCTCAGATCCGGATGCGGTTGCGACCGGCGAGCTTAGCGGCATACAAACGCTGATCGGCGACCAGCACCAAGTCGTCCAGTGAATGCCCGTCGACCGGATAGGTCGCGATGCCTCCGCTCACGGTGACGTGGAAGCTCGGGTAGTTGCCGCCGTCGAAGACCATGTTCGAGAACTCGGCCGTGACGCGCGACAAAATCTCGCGCGAGCTCTCCGCCCACTCACCGTAGAAGGCGACCACGAATTCTTCACCGCCCCAGCGGCCGCGCAGATCGGGGAGCCGAAAGCGCGAGCCGAGCAGCGCGCCGAAGCTTGCCAGCACCTTGTCGCCTACGGCGTGCCCATAGGTGTCATTGACGTGCTTGAAGCGGTCGATGTCCAAAAAGCACACCGAAAGGTGGCGCTTGGCGCGCTCTGCTTCGGCCAAGCGAGCCTGCATCGACTCGGTGAACGCGCGCCGCGTGAGCAAACCAGTGAGCGGGTCGCGATTGGATTGCTCGCGGAACACCCGCGTGCGCTCCAGCCGAACCCGCAAGCGACCGATCATCTCGCGATCGGTGGCCCCTTCGGAGAGCGCGTCGTCGGCGCCCGCGTCATAGGCGACGAGGCGCCCCTGTTCGCCATTCACCCGTACGATGATCGGGAGATCGCGCCAGCGCGGAATGGCGCGCACCAGGCGGCACACCTGCTCGGAGTGTTCTTGGTCGCGATCGATGAGCAACGCGGCGGGTTGCGTCGCGTCCAGCGTTTCCACGATTTGTTCGCGATCGCTGAAGGCGTTCAACGTGAGCCCCACCACGGCGAGGAGCGTGCTCAGCCGTTCTGCTTCCGCGTTGTCACCGCCGAGCAAGAGCACGCGGGGCCGCTCGGGCTTGTCCCGTACGTCCAAGCTCTCCAGCAGAGCCATCAGCTTGTCGCCACCGACTGGCTTGGGCAGCACCAGGGCGGCGCGGCTTTGAGCGGCTGCAACGCGCAGGGCATAGCTCGGCGTGCGTGCAATCACGACCAGCGGGCAATGCCGGCTGCCCGAGATTTCTCGCAGCGATGCGGCGAGGGCGCGGCCCTCCTCGGCGCTCTGGTCGTCGAAGTCGACGACCAAGCCGTTGAACCCCGCGTCCATGGCCATGGTTCGGGCTTCCCCCGGCGTGGTTGCGATGGACACCGAGTATTTGCGGCGCGAGGCCGCGCGCGCAATGTCTTCGGCCACCCGCTCGTCGTGCGCGACGACCAGGATCCGACCCTGCGGCAGCGCCGCCTCCGAGCTGGGCACCGGAGTGAGCTGCAGTTCGCAGGCCGCGCGCGCAGCGCGATACGCCGCGTCGACCTGGCGCCAAGTCGCGTCGTTGGCCTCGAGCTCGCCATCGGCCATGGCGGTCAGCGCATCTTCGATGTGGAAGACCGCGTTGGCGACCTCGGTGAAGGCGTGCTGTTCGGCGCGAATCATCACGTCGTGCGCGACCTTCTGCGCGTGACGCAGCTCTTCCTTCGAGCTCGCTTCGCGCGCAGCTTCCAGCGCAGTGCCGAGCGCACGCACGTCCGCCTCGAGGGATGGCGTGTCCAGCGCCCTCAGGTCCGGTGGCGAGCTCTGACCAAGCCCTTTGGGCTGCTCGATTAGGACCGCCGGGCTAGGGGGCATCGCTTCGTCAAACGGCTGCAGATCCCGCGTGTTAAGTCATTTCTGACCCTGCGCGAGCCAGCCCTTAAGGTTAGGCCGCAGTGGCCGTTCGATCGCCATTGAGGCAGTTTGAGAAAACACGACGATCTCGGTTTCTGTGAGCTCAGTTTTCAACGACGCCCCGAGTTAGTGTCGATCGTGCGTCGCTTCGTGTCCGATTTTTACGACCGCACCTTGGCGGATCCAGACGCGAGCTCCCGCGTCGCGCTGGCGACACACGAATTGCTGGAGAACGCCGTGAAGTACGCGCGCGATGGCCAAGCCAAGGTGCGCATCGAAGTGAGCGTGCAGGGCAGCTCTGCCCACATTCGGATTCGTACCCGCAACCGCGCTGCACCGGAAGATGCCGAGTACATTCGGAACACCGTCTCCGAGATGCGCGGCAGCGCCGATCCGAACTTGTATTACCTGGACGTGATTCGTCGCAATGCGCGCCGCACCGACGGCTCGGGCCTCGGGCTCGCGCGCATTCATGCGGAGGCCGAGATGGATGTGAGCGTGAAGTGCGGTACCAGGGGTACCGTGACCGTCATTGCCGAGACGGACGTACAGCTGAGCGAGGCCGCGGTCAGCGCGCGAGGTGTCGCATGAGTGCCCTATCCCAACCCATTCAATCTGCCGAGCTGAACGCCAGCGTGACCATGATCGAGCAGGCGTTGGTCGTGCGCATGACCGGCACAGCCGACCTGCGGGTGACCGAGACCGTCGAGAAGCTGCTCACGACCGTGCATCAGCAAGCCACTGCTAGCCACGTGGGCGAGGTCAAAGTCGACCTGCGCGGGCTGGAGTTCATGAACTCCTCTTGCTTCAAGAGCTTCGTCAGTTGGATAAGCCAGGTTCAAGAGCTGGCCGAGGGCGCGCAGTATCGGATCCTGTTCTTCTCGAACCCGGCCATCCTCTGGCAGCGTCGCAGCCTGAATGCGCTCTCCTGCTTTGCGGCGCATTTGATCACGATCGATTCCACGAGCAACTAGCGCAAAAGTTCACGGTTGAAAGATCGCCTGAGCCGGGCTTACATGCCCCCTCATGCGAACAAGACTCGGGGAACTCCTGATACTAGCTGCGACCGTCACTGCCTTCGGCTGCTCCGAGAAAGACGCCACGAAGTGCCAAGAGGCGCTCGACGGCACGCGCAAATCGGTGGCAGCGGGCGACGCCTCGTTGACCAACCAGTGGCGCGAGCGTTCGTACAAGTACTGCGAGGACCAGGCTGCGCTGACCGCACTCGACAAAGAGATTTCGGACAAGACGTCAGCGGCAGCCGCCGCCAAGGCCGCCGAGACGGCGCGCCTGGCTCTGAACGCAGGCCTGCTCAAAACCTTCGTCACCTGGGCCGGTGACAACCGGGTCGCTCCCGATCACGCCTCGGTTTCGCCCAAGTGTGATGGTGATGACGCGGACGCGGGCGCGCCCAAGCCGACGACCAAAGATCGCTTCTGTACCGCGACTCGTACCGCGGGCACGAACACACTCACGGCGCGCTACTGGGACGCCGACAAGACGATCCTGATGTTCAGCACCAAGGCGCCCGCACCGGCCAGCTGTGACGACTTGGGTCCGAACAAAGTGCTCAAAACCTGGGATGTCCCCGCGTCCAACGGCGCCAGCGTCAAACGCACCCGCTGTGAGCTGAGCGGCACCCTGGCCGGCATGAATGCCGTCGTGAGTGATGCCGCGAACGCCGCGGTGTACATTTTCTCCCCCAGTTACTTGCTGAAGGATCCAGGGCTGAAAAAGATCGCTGGCGAGTGAGCGCCGCGGCCCGAGCGCGCCGGGCTCAGGCCTCCTTGGTCTTCAAGAACCTGAGGCCTGGCCAATCCTTGGCAGTCGTCTCCAAGTGCCAAGAGTTGCGGGCCAAGAAGACGGGCGCGCCGGCGTGATCGTCGGCCATGTAGCCTTCGTTGCCGTTCAGGAACTTCTTCATCACGACCGGGTCGTCACACTCTACCCAGCGCGCGGTGTACAGGCCCGACTGCTCGAACACGACCGGGATCTCGTATTCGGACTTGATGCGATCGGCGAGCACGTCGAACTGCAGCGCACCGACCACGCCGACGATCCAATTGCCGCCGATGCGCGGCTTGAAGATGCGCGCCGCGCCCTCTTCCGCGAGCTGTTCGAGCGCGCGCCCGAGGTGCTTGGCGCGCATGGGGTCCGTCGGACGCACGCGCTGCAAGAGCTCGGGGGCGAAGCTCGGGATGCCCTTGAAGTGCAGATCTTCGCCCTCGGTCAGCGCGTCGCCAATGCCGAGCTTGCCGTGGTTCGGGATACCGATGATGTCACCGGCAAACGCTTCTTCGGCAAGCTCGCGATCTTGCGCCAAGAACAGCACTGGGTTGTGCACGGCGAGCTGCGTATCGCTGCGCGTGTGCAGAAGCTTCATCCCGCGCCGGAAATGACCCGAGCAGAGGCGCACGAAGGCCACGCGATCGCGGTGCTTCGGGTCCATATTGGCCTGCACCTTGAACACGAAGCCCGTCACCTTGTCCTCGGTGGGGCTGACGATGCGCTCGCGCGTGGGCTGCGGGCGCGGGGAGGGGGCAAGCTCGCCAATGCCGTGCAGCAGCTCGCGCACGCCGAAGCTGCTGATCGCACTGCCGAAGAACACGGGGGTCATGTGGCCACCGAGGTACGACTCGAGGTCGAAATCCGGACACAGGCCGCGGGCCATCTCGACCTCCTGACGCAGGGTTTGCGCTGCATCTTCGGGGAGCAAGGAATCGAGCTTGGGGTCGTTCAAGCCCGAGCATTGCTCGCCCGGTTCGCCGAGCCGCTCGCGGACGCGATCCATGAGCACGAGCTGATCGTGAAGCAGGTCGTAGCAGCCCAAAAAGCGGCGCCCCATGCCGATGGGCCAGCTCGCTGGCGTGACGTCGAGCGCGAGTTTCTGCTCGATCTCGTCCATCAGATCGAACGGATCACGCCCCTCACGATCGAGCTTGTTCACGAAGGTGATGATCGGCACGTTGCGTAGGCGACACACTTCGAACAGCTTCAGCGTTTGCTCTTCGATACCGCGCGCCGCGTCGATCACCATGATGGCGCTGTCGACGGCGGTCAGCGTGCGATACGTATCTTCGCTGAAGTCTTGATGACCAGGGGTGTCGACCAGGTTGAAGGTGTGCTTGCCGTAGTCGAACGTCATGGCCGAGGCGCTGACGGAGATGCCACGCTCGCGCTCGACCTTCATCCAATCGGAACGCGCGCGCCGTTGCTCGCCACGCGCCTTGACCGCGCCTGCCAGCTGGATCGCTCCGCCGAACAAGAGCAGCTTCTCGGTGAGCGTGGTTTTGCCGGCGTCAGGGTGCGCAATGATGGCGAACGTGCGCCGACGCTCGACTGAGGAGACCAAGGAGGACATGCGAAATCTGGCGGCTACGTAGCAGCCGCACCCCACGGGAACAAGCAAGCCCCTGGTTTTTCAGCTGAATCAGCGCGTTTCTTTGCGCAGCCCGACGGTAATTTCGGGCTTCGATCCGTCGACCGTGACTTTGCGAGTGATGTAGCCGGGCAGCCCGACTTCGTACGAGTGACGCTCACCCGGCTTGAACTCGAGGCTGAAGGGCGCGGTGCCGACCTCTTTGCCGAAGTGATAAAAGCGCGCCTTCGGCGGAGTGCTCTTGAAAGTGACTGTGTGCGATTCACCGGTCGCAGCGGCGGGTTCGACGGCAGCAGAAGCCGACGGAGCAGGATCAGGCACGGGCGCAGGGCCCGACGCGGACGCCGACGCGGACGGAGCTTCGGTGGCGGCGGACGCGGACGGAGCCTCGGTGGAGGCGGGCCCGGACGGAGCTTCCACCGCAGCCGCGGACGGTTCGGCGACCGCAGCACTCGGAAGCGGCATCGGAGCGGGAGCAGGAGGGACAGGCTCTGGTGCAGCCGCTGCGGCGATTGGAGGCGGAGGAGCGGGATCGCGAGCGAGCACGCGGTAGCCAATGAGCGCCACGACGACGATAGCGATCCCGAGCAGCGCCAGCCAACGACCGAAGCCCGTGCCGGCTTCCGGTAGCTCGTTGGAGGCGACCACGGCCGGCGGAGCCACGGGCGCTGGCTTGAGCGGCGAATTGGAGCCGGCGTCGGCGCTCGGCGGCGCTGACAGCGGCGCGGGCAGTGGGCTGGGCGCCGCCAACGCCGCAGACGGCAGCGGCGGCGGCACAGAAGAAATGCGGGCGCGCGGCGGCGGCAGCGACGAGATGCGATTGGGCGGCGGCGGTGGCGCGGATGAGCGCGCAGGCGGGGGTACGGACCCGGCCAATGGAGTGGCACTCACCGACTCGGCGTCAGGCGGCGGCGAGCTGGGCGTGGGCGGCTTGGGCGCGGGCAGGCCAATCAACGTGCGCGAACGGATCGGAGCTGGGTGAACGCTCGGCGCGCGCGGAGGCGCAGCTTCTGCCGGCGCAGTGCTGCGGGAGACCGTGGTGACCTCGGACGCCTCGGCGGGGGGCACCGGATCGGGGGGGGCGCTGCGCGTAAGAGGCGAGATGCCGATCAGCGTTTGCGAGCGACGCGGTACGGCCCGTGCTGCGGGAGCCGCGGCCGGCGGAGGCTCGGTGCTCGCAGGACTCGCTACCGGCAGCGCGCCCTCAGGTGCAGGTGCAGGCCCGGGTGCAGGGTGGGCAGGAGCCGCGGCTGGCACTGGCTGCGCTGGCACTGGCTGCGCTGGCACTGGCTCCACTGCCGCTGGTGGTGGCACCGAGAGCGGAGACTGAACGACCCGTGTGACCTCGTCATCCGAGTCCTCACCCGCGCCCCAGTCGGTATCGATCTCGTCGGTTACGGGCGGGACCGAAGGGGGCAGGGTGCGCGGCGGGTCACTCGCAGGGGTGCGAGGTGGCACTGACGAGGCATGGCCCTCTGCGCTTGCGCGCTCCGATTCCTCCTTACTCACGACGCTTCCTGGGTCTCATACACTGCAAATGGGGTCAAGCGCTCGTACCAGCCGGACAAAGAAACGAGCCTCGGCAGTTTCGGGCTCGCGTCTACTGCTTCACTTTTTCAAGGTGACGCCAAAATCAGCACCTTCGGCTCGGTGAACTCTTCGACCGCGAAACGCACGCCTTCTCGGCCCACGCCCGAGTCCTTCATGCCGCCGTAGGGATAGTTGTCCACGCGCAGCATCGGTGTGTCGTTGATCAACACCGCGCCGTAACGCAGTGTTCGGAAGGCTTTCAGGGCATGCCCGACGTGGGGCGTGAAAATGCCGGCCTGGAGCCCGAAGCGCGAACGATTGCAGGCTTGTAGCGCATCGTCGAAGGACGCCACCGACTCCACTACAGCCACCGGGCCGAATACCTCGTCCTTGCACACGCGCATCGCGTCGGAGGTATGGGTCAGGATCGTCGGATAGACGACCTGGCCCTCGGCGTGGCCACCGAGCACGAGCGTCGCTCCGCCGCTCTTCGCTTCCTCCACCCAATCGAGCACTCGGGTCACGTGCCGCGCTTCGATCAGAGGGCCGACCACCGTGTCCTCGCGCATCGGATCGCCGCACGCGACACGCTCGCTGAACGTCTTGAACTTGTCCATGAAGTCCGCGAACAAGGTGTGGTGCACGAACACGCGCTGCGCCTTGATGCACACTTGCCCCGCGTTCGCCCAGCAGGCCTCGGCAACGCGCGGCACGATCGCGTCCAAATCGACGCCCTCGTCAATCACGACCGGCGCGTTTCCACCCAGCTCCAGCAACACCGACTTCTTGCCGGCGATGCTCTTCAACCGAAACCCGAGACCATCACTGCCGGTGAACGACAGCACGGCCATGCGCTCGTCCGTGACCAGCTTCTCGGCCACCTCGGGCGGCATGTGCAGCACGCTCAGCAAATGCCCAGGCATGCCTCGTTCGAGCAGCCACTCCCCGAGCGCATGCGCCGTGAGCGGGCTCTGCTGGGCCGGTTTCAGCACCGTTTGCGCGCCAACGGCCAGCGCGGGCGAGAGCTTGTGCGCCACCAAGTTGATTGGGAAATTGAAGGGTGAGATCGCGGCGATTGGCCCGCGCGGCACGCGCTCGAACAAACACAGCCGGCCCTCGGTGCCCGGCAATTGATCGATGGGCAGCACTTCACCGCCCAAGCGCCGGCTTTCACCCGCGCCGAGCGTGAAGGTGAGCGCCGCGCGCGCGACTTCGGCGCGCGCGTAACGTAGCGGCTTACCACTCTCACGGGTGATGAGCTCGGCCAGCTCGGCGGACCTCGCTCGCAAGGTGTGGGCGATGCCTTCGAGCAGCTCGGCGCGCTGATGAGTGGGGGGCCGCTGACCCGATTCGAAAGCGCGATGTGCGTGCTCGATCGCAAGCTCGAGATCGCTCGCACTCGCTTCACCTACCTCGGCCACAATGTCGCCGTTGTAAGGACTCTTGATCGTTTGTATTCGCGTGGTGTCGCGTAACTCACCCGCGATTTGCGTCCGATATCGCTGCAACATTCCAGTGTCCTCTTTGTTTCTGCGGCGAAACTGGCCGCAGCGAGCGTGCTGTTTGACGCTATTTTTAAGGCAAATCGGACAGCGTGCGCCCGACATGTAAGCTGAAAGTGCTAATAAAATACCAGCTGTAGGTGCAGAAAACGCGCTTTACAGCCGCGAACACCGAACCGTATAACCATCCACGCATGAGGATATTAGCAGCGCTCGTCCTCGGTTATTTCTTCGTCGTCGGCAAAGTCGGCGCGGAGCTCGGCGCCGATCCGGCGAAGCCCGAAGCGCTGCAAGCTGGCCTCACTAGCGCGGCACGCAAAGATCTCGACCATGCGCTGAGCCTGTCGCTCACCGAGCCCGTGCAAACCTTCGACGCCGCGCTCGATACGCCGAAGCGCGCCGTTGCGCCCGGCAGCCGCGTGATCTCGCTCGCCGCCGGTTGTCGCGCCGTGTCCAAGCCCTATGACCTGCTCGTTCACTTCCACGGCGCGCCTGCCGTGGTCGAAGCGGCATTCGAGCACTCGGGCATCAACGGCGCGCTCGTCATCTACAACCTCGGCATCGGCTCGGGTGCATACGAAGATCCGTACTCGATCCCGAACTCCTACGATCACATGCTCGAGAGCGTGACCGTCGCCGTGCGTGAGCTGTGCCCCATGGCCGCCGCGCCGAAGCGCGTCGCGCTCAGCGGTTGGAGCGCCGGCTACGGCGCCATCCTGCACATCATCGATCGCGCCAAAGACGCAGCCCGGGTGGATGCCGTGCTTTTGGCGGACGGCATGCACGTCGGCTTCGAGCCGGTCGGCTTCCGCAAGGTGAGCGCCATCTCCATGGCCCCCTTCACCCTGTTCGCGGACGAAGCCATCGCCGGTAAAAAGCTGTTCGCGATAACGCATTCCACGATTCAGACCCCGTACGCCAGCACCACCGAAACCGGCGAGTTCCTGCTCGAGACGGAAGGGCTGCCCGTCGATCGCACGGAGGTCCCCGGGCCGCGCCCCGGCATGATCCGCACCTCGCGCGCCGATCGCGAAGGCTTTCACATGCTCGGCTTCGCCGGCGAAGACAAAGCCGCGCATTGCGATCACCTGTTCGCGTTTGGCGAGCTGTTGCTCACGCCCCTCGCCGAGCGCTGGGCGAAGTAAGCGGAATCGGTGCGTTGCGGGCGGTGCCTGATGGGGCGCCCGCGAGACACGCAGCGCAGCTCACCATTCGCCGTAGGTTCCCGCGTACGAGTGCGCGCGGCGCTCACTTGCACGGGATGAACACGCTGCCGCACTTCTTCTTGGTGGGAGTCGTTGTTTTGGCGCTCGCGACCGGCTTCGTTGCGGCCGCGGCCGCAGGTTTGGCGGTCGTGACCGCCGCTGGTTTCGCGCTAGGGACGGCGGCGGGCTTGGCGCTGGCAACCACTGCGGGCTTGGCACTGGCGACGGCGGCGGGCTTGGCAACCGCGGTGATGGGTTTGGGCGTGACGAGCGCAGCCGCGGTTTTCGCGGCTCCCGGCGTGGCGGCAACGGCCGCGCCGGGCGCAGCGGTTTCGACGGGCGCAGGCTGAGCCGCGGCAACGCTCGCGTTCGGCGCGACGGCTGCCTTTGCTTCGCCGCTGGGTGCCGCGGCCACGGCCACGGGGGGAGGCGTCGGCGCAGCGGTCGCAGCCAGGGCAGCCGACGCTGCGGCCGACGCACTGGCCACGGCTTCGGCCGCCGCGGCTTCGGCGACTGATTGTCGGTGGTGATACAGCCCGACCGCGCCCAGGCCCGTGAGCGCAAACACGAGCACCGCGCCGCCAATGAACAACGGTGCGGCGTTGCGCTTCTTCGCCATGCCGCCGCTCGCACCGAGCGCACTGTCTGGCGCTGCTGCGAACTGCGCGTTCGCGGCGGCTTCCAGCTCGGGCCTCGAAACGGGCGCGACCGCTGGCGGCGGCAATGATTCGGGCTGAAAAATCAGTGGCTGCGCGATGGCCGCAGCCACGCCTTGAAGTGCGACTGCGTTCTGGCTCTGGGGCGCGAACAGCGTGCGCGCAATGGCCTCGAACCCGCTCGCCATTTCACCGACCGAGCTGAAGCGCATCTGCGGCGTGGGTGCGACCGCGCGTTGAAACCAAGCGTCGAACGCGGGATCGAGGGACGCTCCGAGCTCGCGCGCACGCACGGACGCGGAATCGAGGGGAGCTATCAGCTCTTGCCAGAGAGCGCCGGGGTCAATCGGGTTCGCGCGCGCGGCGCGATGCAACGGCCCACCGGTGAGCGCGAAGAACGTGACCAGGCCGAGCGCGAAGATATCCATCGCGGGCGTGGAGCGCGCGTTCGGATCTGCGGCGTCCGGAGCGACCCAACCGAGCGTGCCACCCCAGCCCGGCGGAGGCGGCGAGACCGAACGGAGCAAGGCGACCCCGAAATCCGTAATTCGCACCCAGTGGGCGTTCTCGGGCGAGACGAACACGTTCTCGGGTTTGAGATCACGGTGCACGAGCCCGACGCCGTGCGCCGCGTCCAGCGCTCGGGCCAGCACGCCGAGCGCGCTCGAGACATCCGCCGGGGTCAGGGGGCCACGCAAGCGCACGCGGTCAGCGAGCGAGGACCACGACACGCGCTCGGCAACGAAGAATGGCCGCGCTGCGTTGGCGTCGATCCCGAAGTCGTAAGCGCGTGCTACGCCCTCGACCCCGAGCCCCGAAGCCGTGCGCGCGGTCTGCTGCAGCGCCGACCAAATCTCCGGCTGCTGCAGGGCATTCGGCCAAAACAGCTTCAACGCGAAGGTGCCCGTGCTGTGCATGTCGCGCACGCCGTACACTTCGCCCGTCTCGCCGTTGCCGATGAAATCCTGAATCTGCCAGCGGCCCGACAAGATCGCCCCTGGGTTCATCAAGGGTTGCGGGCTGCTCACGGTTTGCCTTTCAGGCTTTGCACGGCGCTCATCACCTTGGCTGCGTCCTCTTCGGCGTCCGGGACCACCACGAAGCCGAGACCCGTGATGATGCGCCCATCTGCCACACGCGACACGAACACGAGCAGCGTGCCCGCGCCCTGCTCGTGCAACTCGGGGTTGGCGCCGTTCGAGGTCGTCTTGCTGACCTCCCAGAGATCTACCTTGGCGTCTTGGGCGTCGACCGTGATCTGCGGCTTCTTGAAGCGCTTTTTCAGCGCCTCGAACTTCACCTTCTCGATCGCCGAGGCAGCCGTCAGCTGCTCCAGGGCCGCCAAGATCGCCGCATCCGAGCCGTCGTTGATTTCGGTCGCCGCGAGCAAGGACTTGCCCTCCGCGCTGACGGCAACCGAACGGTCGGCAAGCCTTGCGAACTTCCAGCCCGAGGGCGGCGTGAGCGTTGCGCCCTGAGCGCCCACGTCGAGCAGCGTCGACTCGGTGGCGGTGCAGTTCTCGGTCAACGCTTCGCATTTGGGCGGCGGCGGTGGCGGCGGCGGCGGGGGCGCCGGGGTCGCGGTTGGGGCGGCTGCGACCGTCGGCGGCGGCGGATGGCAGCCCGATGCGCACCAGCTCACGAGCAGCACCGACCAAGCGCCCACGGACAGCAAAATCTTCGAGGTCAAAGCCCCTTCACAAAAGCACAGTTCAGCCCGCTCCGCGCCCTCGAAGGTGTGCGCTCTTGCCGCCAGCCGTCACTGTTTCGCTGGGGCCTGCCGAGCTCGCGGTTGCCTGCCCCGCCCGGTCGCGCTACGGCTCTGCCGCCTACGGAGCCCCGGGAGGGGAGGTGGAACGTCCACCTTGGGAAGTCCGGTGAAAGTCCGGCACGGAGCCGCCGCCGTAACCCTGAGTATCTGCGTTTCACGAAGCCACGGCGCTCGACGCGAGCCCCGGAAGGCGAAGCGCGGATGGGAGGGGAAGTCGGAAGACCTGTCCTTGGGCGCGTTGCTGCGACGGAAGTCGACGTAGCGCCGTCTACCACCACAGAGCGCGAGCTTCGCTCGGGAGTTTCCATGGTCAGGTCTCGGTTTCCTTTTGCGCGCGCGTTTGCGTGCTTTCTCGTTGCTCTGCCGTGCGCGGCGTGCGGCTCCACAGCGACGGACGCGCCCGTCTTGGGTGAGTCGACGCAATGCCCATCGCATTTTGCGACCTCGGTCGAGTCGTTCAGCCCTGGCCCTGGACCTGACTTTGGGCAGGCGGATTTGCCGGACATCGTGCTCGGGGCGCCCAAAGGGCTGGGCGACGAACAGGGCTCACTCGACGTGGTGACGCTCGGCAATGGGGGATCGATCACGCTCGGCTTCGCGCCGAGCGCGATCGTGGATGGGCCGGGCCCCGACTTCATCGTTTTCGAAAACCCGTTCTACGTCGCAGGCAGCGATCCCCCACAGCCCTTCGCCGAGCTCGGTACGGTCGAAGTGAGCGACGACGGCCACAGTTTCGTGGGCTTTCCATGCACCGCCAGCGCGCCGCCGTTCGGCAGCTGTGCCGGCTGGCATCCGGTCTACGCGAACCCCGACAAGAACTCGATCGACCCCACGGATCCTGCAGTCGCGGGCGGCGATGCATTCGATTTGGCCGATCTCGGCGTCAGCCACGCGCGCTACGTGCGCATCACCGATCGCGTGGACATCACGGGCTTGAACGGGAGCTTCGATCTCGACGCGGTTTCGATTGTCCACGCGGGGTGTCCGTGAGCTTCCGGCAGCTCGGGTTGCTCGGGAGCGCGCTCGTGCTGGCGGCTTGCGGCGCCCAGCGCGTGAGCCCCGATACACAGGGCGTTTCGGTCCAGCCGGGGCCGTGCGGGCGCGGCTTGGTCGTGGTCGAATCGGACTATCAGTCGAGCAACGTGTCGTTGCTCGACTTCAACGGTGCCGTCCTGTCGGCGTCGCTGGCCAGCTCGAGCACCGAAGGCTCGGGCTTCGGTGTGGCGCTGAGCGGGGACGTGGTGCCCGCGTCGAGCGCGCAGCTCGGTCCGAACCTCGCCTTGATCGACCGTTATCCGGCGGGCGTGCTGCGCTTCATCCAGCTCTCGACCGCGCGCGTCGCGGCCGAGCTTGCCGTCGACACCGGGTTTCGTGCCAATCCGCAGGACTATTTGGCGCTCGACGCGCACAAGGGGTACGTGACTCGCTACGAGTCCAATGCGAGCCCCGGGCGTCAGGCGTGGGACGGCGGCGGAGACGTGCTGATCGTCGATCCAACCTCACCGGCCATCACGGGTCGGATCGATTTGGCCGAGGCGATGGCGGATGAAGCCCCCGAGTTCTCGCCGCATCCGGGCCGCCTGATCCGGGCAGCCGGGCGCGTGTTCGCGCTGCTCGCGAGCTACGCGAACGACTACTCGATCGGTACGAGCTCGCGCTTGGTCGAGCTCGATCCGAGTATGGACCGCGTCGTCTCGACTTTGGTTTTCGACGGGCTCCGGGGCTGTGATGCCGTCGCGCTGTCGCCAGACGAAAGCGAGCTGGCCGTGGCTTGCACCGGTGATGACTTGGCCGCCGCCGTGCCGAAGATCGATCACTCAGGGCTCGCGCTGGTCGATCTCTCCGCTACTCCCGTCTTGAGCAAGAGCTTTCCGGCTCACACCTGGGGGGCCGATCCCGTCGGGTTTTCGCTCGACTACGTTTCTTCCGGGCGGCTCCTGTTCGGCACTTTGGGTCATTTCGACGAATCAGGTGCCGTCGGCGCGCCCGATACGCTTTGGCTGCTCGATACGCGCAGCGAACAAAGTGACGTGGTGACGCATTCGGAGCGCACACCCTTCACGCTGGGCACGGTCCGTTGCGCCGAGAGCTGCGGCGCGTGCTTCGCGGCCGACGCTGAGCGGCTCGGCGGCAGCGTGCTGCGCTTCGCGATCGACGAGAACGACACGTTGAGCGCGCCGACCGCGATCGTTGCCGAAGCGCGGGTCGGCTTGCCGCCGCGTTACCTGAGCGTGTTCTGAGGCGCGACCGGAGCAGCTGGCGCTGAAGTGGGTGTGACGGCGCTCGGCGCGATCGAGCCGCTTGCTTCGGCGGGCACAGGAGCGTCCAACGTGGGCACGGCGCTCGGCGCTGGACGATCCCCCTCGCTCACTTCCGGATCTTGGAGATCGCCCTCGGCCTCTTCGTCGTGGTCGTGCGTCTTGCTGCTGCGCGGCGCCTCACCCGGACCCGCATAGTCGACCCAGTAGGTGGCTGCGTCCCGCACATCCAAGTGCACGAACGAGGAGTTCGGGTAGAACCCGACGCCCACCGGACCCAGCGTGCGCAAGTAATCACGCACCGTCACGTTGTCGACGCCGGGGATGCTGAAGTCCACGGCGTGACTCGATTTATGCCGCGAATCCTGGAAAAAGGAGCGCGTGCGGTAGCCGCTCACGATGCGAATCGGCCGGCTTCCGAACTTGTCACTCACCTTGGCCAAGAGCTTGATCAGCTTGGGATCGGTGGGCGGGCGCGTGCCAGTGGCCCCGAACAACTTGGACACTTCGCTCTGTGCGGTAGCCGTGACCTTGCCCTTCTTGTCGACGGCGTAACCGTGAAAGTGACCGGAGTACGTGAAGAGGTCGAGGTAGCCCTTGCGCAGCCCGAGACGCGGCAGCTTGCCGTGCTTGCCACCGGGGTCGTCCGTGTTGTCTGTGTTTCCTATCGGATCGCCCGGGCGAGGGATGGTGAGCACCTGACCCGCATGCAGCTTCACGCGCCGAGTGATGCCGTTCGCTGCGCACAGCGCCTCGAGCGAAATCTTGTAGCGCTTGGCGATCGACTCCAAGCGTTGGCCGGCGTACACCGTGTGCGTGCGCGGGCCGTCGTCCGCGTCCGACTCGCGATCGCTGTCGTCGTCCTTGTCTTTGTCCTTGCGCGTCGACGCGGGTACCGTGACGACGTCGCTCGGGTGCTGCGGCGGGTACAGCGTGCGTGCTTGGCTGCCGTCGGGGTCGTCGAGCCCCGGGATCGTCAGCTTCTCGCCTGGCTTCAGGCGCGCATTCTTGCTCAGGCCATTGGCATTGCGGATGGCCTCGACGCTCACCTTGTAGCGCTTGGCGATCGTGCTCAAACGCTGACCCGCATACACCACGTGAAAGCGCTGCGGCTCGCCGCTTTCCCGAGCGGCCACAGGCAGCGCGTACAACGTGCTAAGGAGGGTGCAGAGCGCGACGCAGTAACGGATTTTGAGCTCAGTCATCAGGCGTTGGGTCGGGCTCTTCCCGGGTCTCGGGGTTCTAACCCGTATTTCGTCGGGATCTACAGCAGTTTACGGTCGGCCGGCTGAGGGCAGGCCGACGCTCCACTGTTCCTGTAAGCCGGGCGCGCTTCGCGGGCCAAAATTCGCTCTCCTCCTTGCCCTCGGGGCCGTCTGGCATTGAATCGCGCGCAATCGGAACCGAGCGCTGGCCGACACCTTGACAGCGCAAAATTCCAGAGCCGACTATCCGGCCACGGGGCGCACCTTTCGCAGGTTGTTCTCAATCGGGAATGCAATGACCTTCCGCAGCTTCTCCTCCTTCCGCTCGTTCCAGCGTCGAGCCCTCGCGTCGTTCCTGGTGGCCGCGGCCGCCCTCGCCGTCCGTGCCGCTCATGCCGACGCGCCGCCGCCCGACATTTCAGCGGCCAAGCAAGCCTTCGAGAGCGCAGTGACTCTAGAGGGCGAGCAGCGTTGGGCGGAAGCCGCGCTCAAGTTGCGTCAGGCCATCGCAGTCAAAGATACCCCCGGGCTTCGCTTTCACCTTGCTCACTGTGAGCTCGAACAAGGCCACTTGGTCGAGGCGTCGCTCGAATACGATCGAGTGAGCGAGCTCCTCCGCCAGGGCGCCAAAGCGCCTGACGTTCAAAAATTGCTCGGACCAGCGAGGGATGCCCTGAAAGGGCGCATTCCGCGGCTCACGGTCGAGCTTCCGCCCGATCTCGGCGCTCCCGCCACTGCCGTGGACGGCAAGCCTTATCCGCCCAGCGAGCTCGCGCTCGGTGTGCCGCTGAACCCCGGCCGGCACCTGCTGCGGATCACGGCCCCCGGGCGCCGCCCGTTCGAGCAGGTGCTGCAACTGAGCGAGGCACAAGCCGAAACCGTTCGGCCTCGATTGTCGGTAGCGCCGCCGCCGGTCACGCCTGCGGCTTCTGCGGTGCCCGCACCCGCCAGCTCGATGTCCAGCCCAGCGCCGGGGGCGCCGCCGGCGCCCGCTTCCGACAAGCAATCATCGTCGGCCAAAGTCTATTTCTTGATCGGTGAATCGGTGCTCACCCTGGCTGGCCTGGGCGTGGGGATTGGCGGCCAACTGTCGGCGTCCTCGGCGAGTGACCGGGTTGTATCGGCACAACGACGGATCGACGACGTGGCCGCCGGTGACGGCTCGGCCTGCAATCGGGCCGAGCTCATCGGGGCTTGTCGCGATCTTCAGGGCGCAATCAACGATCATGACAACGCGACAACGCTGTCTGAAGTCGGTTTCATCAGCGCGGGTGTCGGCGCGGTCGCGCTCGTTACCACCTGGCTTGCTTACCCGGATTCGCCGAGCTCGGCCTCGAGCGTGCGCGTTCAGCCCGTTGCGGGCCTCGGACGCATCGGGCTGATCGGCAGCTTCTGAACGAGCGCGAAGCGCCGACACCGGGCCACGTCTCAACCGGATACGGCGCTACAAAACGCGGAGAGCCTGCCGACTACTCGGCAGGCCCTCATTGACTGCAGCTGCGATCAGCGAGCGAAATACTGCGTGGCGCGCTTTTGCCCCTTGGTTTTCAGGGACTTTTGCGCGATCAGCTTCTTGACCGGGAGATTCAGCTCCTTGGTCACGGTGCCCATGCCAGCGGCGATTTGCTCGATGCGCTGACCGGCGTTGCCTTTGATGTAGTCGAGCAGGCGACCGGTGAGACGCTCGATCTCACCCGGATCGCGCTTCTGACCCTTTTCGCGGCGGCCGCCACGGACGGGAGCAGTGGAGGCGGCGGGGCGGCCACCGCGTGCGCCACGACGGGGCGCAGCACCACCGAGCGCTTCACGCACGGTTTCCATCGCGGAGTCGCGAATCAACGCGCTGAGCTCTTCGGCGAATGCTTCCACGCGACTACGGATACGATCGTTCACTGAGTTCTTTGCCATGTGGGGCTTGAATATTCAGTGTCCGCGGTCATGTCAACTCAGAACGTCACTAACGAGTGTGGCAGTGTGGCGCGGCCGCGGTTAGCAGAGCGTTATTTCGGTTTGTTGCATGAACAAGCAGCCCGCACGAGCGTGTGACTGTCGACTACCTCGTGCACTCGCAACTTTTGGTGGCCGTAGCGGTGCTGAGCTTGGCAGTCGTTTCGCGCGACGCAAGCCGTGAGCCGCGCGGCCACGCGCCCGTGGTCGGCGGGACACAGCCGTTTGCCGAGGCACCAGGAAATCGGCTTTTTTCCGGCCGGGGCCCCTTGGCGCGCAGCTTGCTGTTGAACTTTGTCGTCGGTTCGCTGTCACACGGCACGGGCCGTCGACGATGAGCCGAATCAACGAGTGGGCTCGATTCGAAAAGGGATGATTCAAAATGGCGATTTCAAAGCACGGTATTCGATCGGTGGCAGTGGCGATGTGCGCAATCAGTGTGCTCGGCTCGGCGAGCGCAATGGCTTGCGGGGGCGACTGGTATCCCGAGGTACAAATCGATCCTCGCATTCACGGCGTAGCTCAGGCCGAAAAAGCGATGACCAAGGGCGACTACGTGGCCGCGGCGGGCTTCGTGGTGCGCATGATGCCGCACATCAAGACACTCGATGCCAAGAAAGACCCGCTCGTGGCACGCGCCGAGCGGGTGCTGGCGGTGTCGATCGCCCGCTCGAGTGGCAAGCTCGGCCTGGAGCAAGAAGTGCCGAGTGAGTTCTTGGGTCACTGGCAGGGCAGGACGCAAGCCGAGCAGAGCGAGAGTTTGGCCTGGTCGGTGAGCGCGTTACGCGCTGAATTGACGACCAAGAAAGACGACCCGGCGCTCACTACGGACTTGGCCGAGGCGCTGTCCAAACGAGAGTCCAGCCGCGACGAAGCGCGCGCCCTGCTCGAATCGCTCGCCGCGCGCGACTTGGTGGCGACGCCTCAAGGCTACAAGGCACTCGCCGAGCTACGGCGTGAGCGCGGCGACGAAGCGGGTCAGAAGGTCGCGATGAAGCGCTGCGAGAGCATGGCGACGGGCAGCAAGGTGTGCGAGTCCAGCGCGCCGCGCGCGAGCTGAGGGGGCATCGCGTGCGCTTCCCGCTCTGGCTTCGCTTGCTCGTGGTCTCGCTCGGGCTTTGGGGCGCTGCTTGTGAGCAGCGCACGGTCGCGCCGCGGTCGGCGTCGCGTTCGCCCGCCGCATCGAAAGGGCCGCCGGCAGTCGCCGAGCATTCCCCGGCCGCAGCGCTGGTCGTTGCGCTCGGGGACGTCGCGCGCGGACACGACCTCGTGCAGCGCTTCGAGTGCAACCGCTGCCACGAGGGCACCGACTTCGGCAGCGCGCCACTTTCCCAAAATTGCTTCTCTTGTCACGAGCAAATCCTGACCGGGCGTTTTCCGGTTAGCCCCGCGGCGCTGGCGCGCTTTCGACCTCACGTGGCGAGTGCGCGCGAAGCTCCTTCACTCACCGCGCTCGGTGATCGCTTGGATTCGACTTGGGTTCGCGACTACTTGCTCGCCCCGCGCGACCTGCGCCCCGCGCTGACGCCCACCATGCCCCGCTTGGCGCTCGACGCGGAACAGGCCAGGGACATCGCCGCTTACCTCGTGCGGGATGCAAAGCCGCACGGCTCAACGGCCCGCCCCGCGGGCAATGCACGTCGCGGGCGCGAGCTCATGGATGAAAAGGGTTGCGGGTCATGTCACGCCTTCGGCGGTGTGCCGCCGTTTGCGCGCGGCGCGCCCTTGCCGGAAGGCAGCGCTGCCGCTCGCGCCGCTGCTCTGGCACCTGACTTGCGCTTCACTCGCGAGCGATTTCAGCCTGCACGTTTGAGCGAGTGGTTACTCGACCCCCAAGCCGTGAAGGCCGACACTCGGATGCCTAACTTCGGATTGGCGCCGGAAGAAGCCGCCGACATCGTGGCGTACATTTTGGATTCACCGCTCACTCCCGAAGAGCGAGCGCCGTTCGCGCGGCTGCCGCCGTTGACGCGCCGCGTATCGTTCGAAGAGGTGAATCGTCAAGTGTTCTCACGGACGTGCCACCATTGTCACACCGATCCCGAAGCCTCTGGCGGTGACGGCGGACCCGGAAATACTGGGGGTTTTGGCTTTGCGCCGCGCGGCGTTAGCTTCTCTTCACACGCTTCGATCCTGAGCGGGTACCTCGATGATCGAGGCGAGCGGCGCAGCTTGTTCGAACCGCTCGCCGATGGCACGCCGCGCCTCGTGGCAGCGTTGCTCGCGCGGCACTACGAGACCGACGGCGTCGTGCAAGCGACCGCGACCGTGAGGCCTGCAGCGTCGCGATCGGTGCGCGGCATGCCGCTCGGTTTGCCCCCATTGTCCCCCGAAGACATCCAACTCGTGGAGACTTGGGTGGCACAAGGTAAGCCGTTGTAGTTCGTGGTTTCGTCGCTTTACAGTCGTTCTACTCTCAAGCTACTTTAGCAATGAGGGTAATTGCTTTCAGCTTCGGCTGGCGAGGGCGAGTCATGAGACGGATGCGAGCTCGTTGGGTTCTCGGAGGACCAGTGGTGCTCGCCGCGCTGGCGTCAGGCTGCGGCAGCGGCGGAGCCGACGGCTTATTTACCCAGCCTTCCTCGAATGCTGGCGGTGGAGCTGACGGTGGAGCGGCCCATGCCGGGGCATCGAGTCACGCTGGTGCGCCGCACCAAAGCGGCGGAGCGGGCGGGGCGAGCAACGCGACGGGTGGCGCAGGCGCGAGCTCGGAGGCCGGCGCTGCCCACGGCGGCGCGACGGCGCAGGCCGGCGCTGCGACGGCACAGGCCGGCGCTGCAACGGCAGGCTCACCGAGCAGCGGGGGAGGCGGAGCCGGCGGCGGAGCGCATGCAGGGGAAGGTGATTCGCTCGCTGGCGGTGCCGGCGCGCCCGCCGGTGGTGGCGGAGCAGGCGGCGCCATGGCCGGGGCGGGCGGCGGCGCAGGCGCGCCGTGCGTCGACAACGGCGCGTGCGCCAACGACGAATACTGCGCGAAGCCGAGCTGCGCCGCCAAGGCGGAGGGGCATTGCGCACCCACGCCCCGTGACTGCGGTAACACCAAGTTGGCGGTGGTCTGCGGTTGCGATGGCGTGACGTATCACGACGCTTGCTTGCTCCATCAGGCGCGCCAAAACGCGAGCGCTTTGGACAACGGCGCGTGCTCGAAAATGTTGGATACCACCGTGACCTGCACCGAAGTGGACGCGCAGAAGTGCACGTTGCTCGGCGGCGTGTGCGGCTTCAAAGCGGAGAATGTTTGCATCGCCGTCGGTCCGGGAAACACGGGCACCTGTTGGGTATTGCCGGCTAGCTGTCCGGGGAGCGACGACAAAACCGCGCAGACGTGCTTGGCAGAGAACACGAGCTGCACCAGCGAATGCGACGCGATCAAGAACGGCCAACGCTACGCGCTGCCGGATCTTTGCAACTGAGCTAAGGTCTTCGGGCGGCGTTCGCCGCTCACCCGAGCCATGTCCTTCGATCTGAGTATTCGCGACGCCTTGCTGGTGGACGGCTCTGGCCAGCCACCCAGAATTTCGGACGTGCACATCCAAGGGGACCGCATCGCCCGTGTGGGCCCGGGGCCAACCGGAAGACGCGAGATCGCCGCCGATGGTCGCGCGCTCGCGCCGGGCTTCGTGGATGTGCATGCCCACGACGATGCCGCGCTGCTCACTACGCCGGGCTTGCCCTTCAAGTTGCTGCAGGGCGTCACCAGCGTGGTCATCGGCAATTGTGGCTTTAGTTTGGCCCCGTTGCTGGCAGGCGGAGCCGAGCCGCCGGGCAACGCGAGTCTGTTTCCGGGCTGCGCCGACCGTTTCGCCGACTTAACGGCGTACGGGCGCGCCGTTGCGTCGGCGTGCCCTGCGCTGAACGCGGTCTCACTCGTCGGGCACAACGCGATCCGCGCGCGTGTCATGGGCATCGAAGAGCGCGCGCCCAGTGCCAGCGAGATTGTCGAGATGCGCGAGCACTTGCGGCGCGCGCTCGAGCAAGGCGCGGCGGGCCTGTCCACTGGCCTCATCTATCGACCCGGGCGAGCAGCAACCAGCGAAGAGATCATCGAGGTCGCCCGGCCACTCGCCGAGTTCGCCGCGGTGTACGCGACTCACATGCGGAGCGAGGGGGACCGTCTGCTCGAGTCGGTCGAAGAAACGCTGAGCATTGCCGCTGCCGTCGGTTGTCGCGCGCAAATCTCCCACCACAAGGCTGGCGGGCGCCGAAATTGGGGCAAGGTCAAGGCGTCACTTGCTCGTGTCGATGCGGCCAACGCAAGTGGCGCCGACGTCACGCTCGACGTGTATCCCTACGTGGCCGGCAGCGGGCCGATGATCGAATACTTCGATCTGGCCAAGATCGATCTCGTGCTGGCGGAAGCGATTCAGATCGCATCCTGCCCTGGTTGCCCTGCCTACGACGGCAGGCGCCTCACCGAGATTGCGACCGCGGAAGGGATCGGTCTGGCCGAGCTCGTGACGAAAATCCTGGGCCTGCCTGGCGCCGAGCGCACCGTAGCCATCACCTTCGTGATGGACGAAGCGGACGTTGAATCCAACTTGCGTCACCCTCGGGTAATGGTGGGTTCGGATGGCTTGCCCAACCCCGAGGGCCGCCCACATCCACGCCTATACGGGACGTTTCCGCGCGTGCTCGCTGAGTACTCCCGGCGGCGTGGCCTGCTCACGCTCGAGGCGGCGGTCGCCAAGATGGCGCGCCTACCCTGTGAACGCTTCGGGCTACGCGAGCGCGGCTCGATCCAAGAAGGTTTTTTCGCTGATTTGGTGCTCTTCGACCCCGAGGCGGTCAGCGATCGTGCGACTTACGCGGACCCCAAGCAAGCGCCGGCGGGGATCGATCTGGTGCTCGTCAACGGCGTGTTGGCGGCCGAGGGTGGGAGGGCCACCGACTTGCGAGCTGGCCGCTTCCTGAGCTTCAATAAGTAATTTATCGAGAGAGCGCCACCAACCATGTGTCGGGATCTGACCATGGATCAAATTGCGGCAACTCGACCGAGGCCGGGTGCAAATGGCGTTCGTTGCAGCATCGGTGCTAGCATCGCTCGAAGCACCACGGGTTGGTGCATGGTCCCATGATCGTGCCGCCCCGCAGCTGAAGATGGCAGATCCGAGAATCCCAGTCGCGGGACGCTACGCGTTTGGCGGCCTGCTCAAGAACAGCCAAGGCGCGGAGCGCTGGGTCGGGCTCGAGCACGACAGCGGGCGGCGCGTCGTGCTCTTGGCTGCGGATTCGGGGCGTCTTACGACGCTCGACTCCGCGCGCGGCGTGAAGCACCGCCACCTCACCTCGGTGATCGAGGTCGTGCGTGACGTGGACACCGCTAGCTTGCCGAGCGGCAAACCGCTAGCCCCGGGTTTTGGGGTCGCGATCGCCGAATTCGTACCCGGAACCACGCTGCACGCCGAGCTTGGTCGCAGCGGGATGAACCCGTCCAAAGCGGTGGCTTGGATGTTGCGTCTCGCCGACGCTTTGTCGGCTCTGCACGGCGCCGGAGCGGTGCACGGCTCGCTCTCGCCGCGCAGCGTGATCGCCGTGCCCACGGGCCGTGCGATCGCTCCGGTCCTTTCGCAGCTGGTCGCTCCCGCGATTGGCGCTTTCTGCCCTCCCGAGCGCTTGAAGGGCTCAGCGGAAACAGCGCCGGACGACGTTTGGGCGTTGCACGCGACGCTGTACGCCGCGCTCACGCGCCAAGCGCCGTACAACGCGCCCACGCGCGACGCGTTGCTGAAGCAAATGCTCTCGGGGCGGCCCAAGCCACTGTCGGCCTTCGGGATCGACGAGCCTGCGCTGCAAGAGATCTTGGATCGCGGGCTCGCTTACGAGCGCCGCGTGCGCGTCACCGAGCTCCCCGAGCTCGTTTCGACGCTCGACGCCTGGGAGCGCGATCCGAGCGCCATGCCGGGAAAGCGCCAAGTGCCGCCGCGCCCTGCGCCGCGCAGCTTGATGGACATCGTTTCTGCCAATGGCCTGAGCAAAGAGCACAAGGACGGGATCGTGGTCGACGGGACGACGCTGCCGGACGATGAGGGCAGCGAGCTTGCGCCGAAGCCCGCGCCGCTCGCGCCTACGCCGGCGGCTACGGCCGTCGCTGCGCCGCCCTTGCCGTCCGCACCCGCCGCAGCCGTTCAGCCAGTTCCTGCTGTGCCCGCAGCGCTGCCCTCGGGCGCGAATCCTGCGGCCAACGCGTCGGTGATGCCAGGCACGCTCCCCGCTCCGGCGCGACCAATCGCGCGTCGGATTTCGATCAATCCGTTCGAACGTAAGCGCTCGGTCTGGCCGCTGGTGCTGATCGCGGCGGTCGCCGGTGGCGGTGGGGTTTACTTGGCAGTGGCGCCAGACTCACCGCCTCCCGCGCCGAAACCGGAGCCCGTGGTCCCCACCGTCACTCAATCGAGAGTGGCGCCACCCGAGCGCCCGAAGTTGAGCGCTGCCGAGGCACGCGATGCGTGCGTCGCGTCTTACTTCGATCCCGGTGCGTTCGACGTCGGGCAAAACTTCGGCTTCGTGTGTGGCGATGGTGACTTTCGCGATCTCGCCGTGCAGCTGCAGCGCTTGGTGCACGCGCCGAGCGCCGCTGCGGGTGCGGCCCCCGCGCCCGTCCCGGAAGCGGCGCGGGGTGATGCCGGCGTGCGCGGCTCGGGGCTCGATTGGTACGAGCTGCCCGCGGCAGCGATCATCCGCAAGTCGTGCTGCGACGGCGCGACGCCGATCACGCTGCCCGAAACGCCCGGCTGGTGCGAGCAGCTGCAGACCGTCGTGCGACGCATCGCCGACGACAGCGGCAAGGCGGGTGACTTGGCGCCGGACGCGCGTAGCTTCGACAAGGCCGTTTCGTGCTTGTTCGCCAACAAGGTGACCCGCGTTTACGTGTACGAAAAGGCGCCTAGCGACGCCAACCGCCAAGCCTTTCAGCAGTTCTTGAGCCGCGCGGCGATCAGCGAAGCTCGGCGCTGAGGGGCCGAGGCCGGACACGCATGGCAAGCCCGCGGATCGTCGTGCTCGACGGCTACACCTTGAATCCGGGCGACAACCCGTGGTCGCCGCTGGCCGAGCTCGGACAATTGACCGTCCACGATCGCTCGAGCGCAGGCGAGGTCGCGGCGCGCGCCGCGGACGCCGAAATCGTGATCGTGAACAAGGCCGAGCTGAGCGCAGCGGTGCTCGCCGAGTTGCCGCGCCTGGTAGGGATCAGCGTCTTGGCCACGGGCGTCAATTGCGTCGATCTGGCGGTCGCGAGCGCGCGCGGCATCCCAGTGTGCAACGTGCCGTCGTACGGCACGGCGAGCGTCGTGCAGCACACCATCGCTCTGCTGCTCGAGCTGTGTCATCACGTCGGACGACACGACGCCTCGGTGCACGCTGGGGATTGGCAACGTGCGCCGGATTTTTCGTATTGGCAAAGTCCGCTCTTGGAGCTCGAAGGGAAATTGCTCGGCGTGGTCGGATACGGTGCGATCGGGCGCGGCGTGGCGAATGCAGCACGCGCGCTCGGCATGCGCGTGTGCGCGGCGCGCCTGCCCGGGCGGCCCGTGCCCGTACCGGAGCCGGACTCGGTAGCGCGCTTGCCCTTGGACCAGCTACTTCGCGAAAGTGACGTGATTTCGCTGAATTGTCCGCTGAGCCCGGAGACGCGTCACTTGCTGTCGAGCGCGCGTCTGTCGTTGATGAAGCCCACGGCCTTGTTGCTCAATACCGCGCGCGGCGGCTTGATCGACGAGGCCGCGCTGCGCGCTGCGCTCGATGCGGGCGTATTGGCGGGCGCTGCGCTCGATGTCTTGTCGAGTGAGCCACCCAGCGCGGACAACCCGCTCTTGGCCGCCAAAAATTGTGTGATCACGCCCCACGTTGCCTGGACCAGTTTGGCGGCGCGGCAGCGGCTGCTGGTGACCACGGTCGAGAACGTGCGCGCGATCCTACGGGGTAGCCCGATTCATGTCGTCAATCCGGAGTACGCTGCCATGCATGCCAGCTAGGTATCGGCTCACTCGCTTCGCGTTCTTGCGCGGCTTGGGGCTGATTTACTTGGTTGCGTTCCTCACGCTGGCGCAGCAATGGCGCCCGCTGATCGGGTCCGATGGCTTGCTCCCGGCGCGCGATTTTCTGAGCTACGTGCGCGAGCAGCTGGGCTCGCTCGCAAGCGGATTTTGGCGCCTGCCCAGCGTTTTCTGGCTCGGTTCGAGCGACGCTACGCTAAGCGCGTGTGCTTGGCTCGGCGTGCTGCTTTCGGCGGCGGTGGCCTTGGGCCTGGCCAATGCGCCGCTCTTGGCCGCGCTCTGGGTGCTGTACCTCTCGTTCGTGCACATCGGCCAAATATTTTACGGCTACGGCTGGGAGTCTCTGTTGTGCGAGACCGGATTCTTGGCGATTTTTCTGGCGCCGGCGCTGTCAGCCAAGCCGTTTCGAGGCAGCGTTCCTTGGCCGGTGTTGCTCTTGCTCCGCTGGCTCAGCTTTCGAGTGATGTTCGGCGCCGGGTTGATCAAACTGCGGGGTGATACCTGCTGGCACGATCTGTCGTGCTTGAGCTACCACTACGAGACGCAGCCGCTGCCCAACCCGCTCAGCGCGGCCTATCATCACTTGCCGTCGGGCGTGCACCAAGCCGGCGTGCTGTTCAATCACTTCGTGGAGCTCATCGTGCCGTTCGGGGTGTTCGGTCCGAGGCGCGTTCGGCACGTCGCGGGCGCATTGATCATTGCCTTTCAATTGACCCTCATTTCCAGCGGCAATTTGGCGTTTTTGAACTGGCTCACGATCGTGGTCACGCTCTCCTGCTTCGACGATACGGTGTTCGGGCGCGCCGTGCCGAAACGCTGCCGGCGAGCGCTGGCAAGCGCGACAGAACCGCTCGGGCGGCCGCGGCGCATCGTGACCGGCATCTTGCTGTCGCTGATCGGGGTGTTGAGCTTGGACCCCGTGCTCAACTTGCTTTCGCCGCAGCAGCACATGAACGCAAGCTTCGATCCATTTTCGCTCGTCAACAGCTACGGCGCGTTCGGGAGCGTGACCCGTGAGCGCAACGAAATCATCCTCGAGGGCACGTCGGCGACGTCACTCGACGAAGGCACGCGCTGGCTGCCTTACGAGCTGCCGTGCAAGCCGGGTGATCCCGCGCGCCGGCCGTGCATCGTCGCGCCCTATCAATACAAGCTCGATTGGCAGCTGTGGTTCGCCGCCTTCGGCTCGGCGAGCGAAGAGCCGTGGCTGCTGCATCTCGTCGAGAAGCTCTTGCGCGGTGACCACGTGGTAGATTCGCTGTTCGCCCGGCAGCCCTTCGCCGCTCATCCGCCACGCTACGTGCGTGCGCTCTTCTATCGCTACCGCTTCGCCGAGTCCGAGCAGCGCGGTCTGTATTGGGAGCGCGAGCTACTGGGCGAGTACTTGCGTCCGCTATCACTGGATGATCCTGATTTTATGGCTTATTTACGGGCACATGGCTTCGAGGCCAGGCTTGTGCCCGATCGCATTTGAGTTAGCCTGCGCGCGTGCTTGGCCCGCTTCCGCTCCTGATTCTACAAGCCTGTGTGATCATCGTCGCGGCTCGCTTCGTGGGCAGCCTGGCGCGGCGCCTCGGCCAACCTGCGGTGATCGCCGAAGTGATCGCCGGTATCTTGCTTGGCCCATCGCTCTTGGGGCGAGTGCTTCCCGGCACGTTTCAAAGTTTGTTCCCGAAGCCGTCCCTGCCCGGGCTGTCGCTGTTGAGCCAGGTGGGCCTCGTGTTCTTCATGTTCCTGATCGGGCTCGAGCTCGATCCCAAGCTGCTGCGCGGCCGCGGGAAGACGTCTTTCGCGATCAGCGCTGCCGGCATCTTCGTGCCGTTTGGGTTGGGCGCGCTCCTGGCGGTGCAAATCTTCGGCACGCAAGCCGAGCCGGGAGTGCCGCGGTTGTCCTTCGTTTTGTTCATGGGCATTGCCATGAGCATCACTGCGTTCCCGGTGCTGGCTCGCATCTTGGCCGAACGGAACTTGATCCGAACCGAGCTGGGAGCGATCGCTTTGGCGTGCGCCGCTGCCGACGACGTGACGGCGTGGTGCTTGCTCGCCGTGGTCGTATCGGTGGTGCATTCCGCGGGCCTCGCGGCCGCGTTGGTCATTACCCTCGAAGCGGCGGCTTTCGCGGGTTTCATGCTTTTTTTGGTGCGGCCGCTCTTGGCGCGCTTGGGCGCGCGCGTCACGACGCGCGAGAACCTGACGCAGAACGTGGTCGCGCTCACGTTCGTGCTCTTGCTCGCTTCGGCCTTCACCAGTGAGCTGATTGGCATTCATGCCCTGTTCGGCGCGTTCCTGTTCGGCACCATCATGCCGCGCCAAGGCGACTATGCCCACGCCTTGGCCGAGCGCTTGGAGGACTTCGTCGTGGTCGCGCTCTTACCGCTGTTCTTCGCGTACAGCGGGCTGCGCACCCAATTGGGGCTGTTACAAGGCGCGAGCGATTGGCTGCTCTGCCTGACCCTGATCGGCGTCGCGTGCGCCGGCAAGTTCGGGGGAAGCTTTGCCGTGGCACGCCTCTCGGGCATGACGACGCGCGATTCGGCGGCGCTCGGCGTGCTGATGAATACGCGCGGCCTGATGGAGCTCATCGTGCTCAACGTGGGGCTCGACCTGGGCGTCATTTCCCCGAAGATTTTCACGATGATGGTGATCATGGCGCTGGTGACCACGATCATGACGACTCCACTCTTGGCTCTGGTCGCCCCCCGCTCGTTTCAACGGCCGAGCTTGCCCGAGGCCGAGTCAGCTCGAGCTCGCCCAGTTCGGCTGCTGCTGTGCATCGGTGACGCGCTCACGGGGCGGGCAATGGCGCTGCTCGCGGCGGCCTGCGTCGGCCACGTGCGGCCCAGCGGCAGCGCGGCCTTGCACCTCGAGCGCCCGCGCGACCGCACCTCGAACTACCTGGGACCCGAGCTGAGCTCGGCAAACTGGCGCCCAAACGGGCTTTTGCCGGCATTCGAGACGGCAACCGCGGCGGAGCTCGCGCTCGAGTTCATCTCCTTCGATTCCACGGAGCCGGCGCACGACATTTGCGAGATTGCGCGCTCCAAGCGCTCGGACTACGTGGTGCTCGGCCTGCACCGGCCCGTGCTCGGTCAAAATCCGTTTGGCGGTACCGTGGGGCGTGTGCTCTCCGAAAGCCCCACCGCGGTTGCGCTGCTCGTCGACCGTGGGCTCTCGCGAACGTTCGCGCGCGGCTCGAAGGCGGCCGGGCCTCGGCGTGTCGTGGCCCCGCTCTGCGGCGGCTCGAATGATCAAGCCGTGTTGCAGCTCGTCGAGCACTTGCTCACCGACAGCGCGGTTGCCGTGTCGCTGGTCTCGATAGGGTCGGCCCTCACCGAGCGCGGCCGCGCGCTGCTCGACAAGTTTCCGAACCGCGTCACGTCGACCGCTGACCCACGTGCGCCGCACGAGTCGCTCTCGGCCCTCGCAGCCGAGGCCGAGCTGCTGGTGCTCGGGCTCGACTCCACGTGGGGGCTCAGCGCCGAGGGGGCCGACGCCCGAGCCACGCGCCTGCTCGGCGAGAGTGCGGCGTCGCTCTTGATCGTGTACGGCGGTGCGTTCACGCGCGTAAGCAGCGCACTCCGAGCAGAACACACTCACACCTGCGGCCGAGCACCGCTCCGCTCTTCGCACGCGAGCGGCCGCGAGGCGACCCCACCCATTGCAACTCCGAAGGGAGAGAGCACCCTCAGGGGCGAAGGGTGACCGAAAATCGAACGCGAGCCTTCCCCTAGCCGGCCGTGCAGCAGCCGAGCGGACGCTTGCTGACGCAGCTTTGCCCGTCGTGAACGCGCCAAATTTGGCGGGTGCAGCGGCTTTGGCAGCTGCGCACAGCGATGCCGCCGCAGCTCGAATTGGCGCTGAAATCATAGCTATCACCGCAGGCTTCGGGCGGCGGGTCGTCCTCCGGACCGTCACAGCAGCTCGTTGGCTCGCACGCCTTGCACTCACACATTTGGGTGTGGCTGATGCTGTCACCCGGCTTGGGCGGTGGGTGAAATACGCCCGTGCCAAACAGCGGGCCAGCCGTGACCGGAGGCCCGCTGCACGCGGCCGCGAGCACGAAGCAGCCTACCCTCGAGAGTGTGCTCCACTTCACACTGTGCTCCACTTCACACGCTGGGACGCGAGACTTGCAGGCTTGTCTAACACTCCAGAGTCGGACACGGCTCATCCTCCAAGCTTGGCTGCGCTCAGCCGAGTCCGAAGTCGTCAGGGGCCCGCATTCGACGCCCGAGTTTCGTCTCGCGTTGAGGCGCGTATTTCTTCACGGTGATGCCGCGGGATGCCGCGAGGAGCTTGGTTTCGAGAGCTGCTTCGGGCATTGTAGTCCCAAACATGGGTGATGCTGATCTGCAGGCGTGGGAGGCATTTTTCACGGCCTCCAGTGACCCCTGTTTTTTGATCCGCGCTCAGCCAGACGGTCAGTTCGTGTTGTCACGCGTGAATGACGCCTGGGAGTGCGCGACTGGTATTCCCCGAACGACCGTTTTGGGCTCCCGTGCCGACGCTCATCTGCCGCTCGAGCTCGCAGAGCTGCTCGTGGCGCGTATGACGGAATCCGTCACGCTGCAAGCGCCGAGCGAGTTCGAAGAAGAGCTGGAGTTCCCGACCGGAAAGCGCATTTGGCGCACGCGGCTCGTGCCGTGGCAGGTGCAAGGCGAGCAATACCTCGCTGGCTTCGCGCGAGACGTGACCGAGCGCGTGGAGGCCGATCGCCACCGCGGGCAACTCGAAAGCAAGCTGCTGGACGCGCAGAAGCTGGAGAGCTTGGGCATCCTCGCCGGCGGCATTGCGCACGACTTCAACAATCTGCTGACCGGGATTCTGGGCAACGTCAGTTTGATGCGGCTCGAGCTGCCGGCTTCGAGCGCGCTGGTCGAGCACGTCGATCAGATCGAGGCCGTCACGATCCGCGCGGCGGATCTGTGTCGTCAGCTGCTCGCTTACTCGGGCAAGGGGCGCTTCGTCGTGCGGCCGCTCGACGTGAGTGAGCTGACGCGTCAGACGGCGCCGCTCTTGCAGCTGTCGATCGGCAAGGGCGCGACCCTGCGTCTGGATCTGGCCGATGAGCTGCCCGCGGTGGACGCGGATGCGACGCAGATGCGGCAAGTGCTGATGAACCTGGTGGTCAACGCGGCCGAGGCCCTGGGTGAGCGCCCCGGCGTGATCAGCGTGACCAGCGGCTCGATTCAGGCCGAGGGTGATTACCTTCGAAATACGTTTCTGGCGCCCGAGCTCGCCGACGGCAAGTACGTGTTCTTGGAGGTGAGCGACAACGGGTGTGGCATGGGCCCGGCCACGCAAGCGAAAATCTTCGACCCGTTCTTCTCGACCAAGTTCACGGGTCGCGGGCTCGGCTTGTCTGCGGTGCTCGGCATCGTGCGCGGCCACAAAGGCGCGATCAAGGTGTACAGCGAGCTCGGCCGCGGCACGACGATCAAGCTGCTCTTCCCGGCGATGGAAGGCCACGACGCGCGCGCCTTCGCCATGACTCCAGCGCAACCGGCGTTGCAGCGCCGCGGCACCGTGCTCGTGGTCGACGACGAAGAAGTGGTGCGTGGCGTCGCGGCTCGCATCCTCGGCAGCTACGGCTTCGACGTCGTGCTGGCCAACGATGGTCGCGAGGGCGTGATGCGCTTCAAAGAACGCACCCAAGAATTCGTCGCGGTGCTCATGGATCTCACGATGCCGCAAATGGACGGCGTGGATGCGTTTCGCGAGATCCGCAGCGTGGACGAGAACGTGCCCGTGCTGCTGATGAGCGGCTACAACGAGCAAGACGCAGTGATGCGCTTCGCCGGCAAGGGCTTGGCGGGCTTCGTGCAGAAGCCGTTCACCGTGGAGATCCTGCGCGAACGCTTGATGAGCGTGCTGCGCTGACATGCCTCTCGCTTGGCTCAACCCGGCGGGTGGGCTGCGCTATCACGTTCGCGCTTGGGCATCCGGCGAGCGTTGGGACGGCTTTCGGGCCTCGCTCGCGAGCTGGCTCGCGGAGCTCGAGCTGGGGTCGTCGCGAGCGTTGCTCGTTGGTCCGAGCGCCGGCTACACGTTCCCGGACGCTTTTTTGCGCCGCTTCAGCGACGTTACCGTGCTCGAGCCGGACCCGATTGCGGGCTTCTTGCTCACTCGGCGTCTGCGTCGACTCGGGATCCCCGAGCTGAAGCTCGAACCACGCGATCAGCTCATTTCGCCGCTGCTCGATGGCGGCCCCGGGCTCATCGAGTTGCTCGACGCCGATCCAGAGCGCGCGCTCGTCTTCGGCAACGTGCTCGGGCAGACCGGTTTCCTGTTGGGCGATGCCGATTTCGAGCGCTTCAAATCCGCGTTCCGCGAGCGGCTCTGGCCCCGCCTGGAAGGACGAGGGTGGCTCAGCTTTCACGATCGGTTGTCGGGCAATCTCGCGCCGACCTTCTCGGGTCGCTTTTGCGCGCCGCAGCGGCTGGATGATGCAAGCGTGTTGCGCGAGTTGTACCCAGCCAACGCAGATGGCGCGACAGTGGAGTTGTTCGATCATCGCAGCGACGGATTTTTCCCGAGCACACTTCCACACACCTACTTCGCCTGGCCGATCGATCGCACTCGGCATCATTTGATAGAGGCAGTTGCCTCCGCTCCTCGCAAGTTCGCTCGGCTGTGATCGAATTCCGGTGCGCGACGCATAACGGGGAACCAGGCCAGGAGAAGCCGCCCCATGACTCGTTCACGCCCTGCTTCGCGCTCCGTGCGCGTCACTTGTTTGATGCTGGGCGGCGCGCTCGCTGCCTGTTCTGCGGGGAGCCCGCCGAGCAGCGGCACTCACGGCTCCGCGGGCGGCAACGGCTCTGCCGGCGGAACGAGCCTCGATTTGGGCGGAAGCGGGGCGAGCGCGGGCGGACTCAACCTCGGCTTCGCCGGCAACACGGCCATGCATGCTGATTGCCCCGATGGGCAGCACACTTCGGTGAGCGGCACCGTGTACGATCCGGCCGGCGCGGTCCCCCTGTACAACGTGGTCGTGTTCGTGCCCGGTGAGGCGCTGTCACCGATCGCCACCGGCGCAGCGTGTCAAACCTGCGATGGAGATTTTTCGGGCAAGCCGCAAGCCGCGACCTTGAGCGACGCGGCTGGTCACTTCGAGCTCGCTGACGTGCCCGACGGTGACAACGTACCGCTCGTGATTCAAGTCGGAAAATGGCGGCGCCAGGTGAGCTTGGCTCACGTCACGGCCTGCACTGACAATCCCATCATCGACAGGGATCTGACGCGTCTCCCGCGCTCGCAGGCCGAAGGCAACATCCCGCACACCGCGATCGCGATTGGCGGTTCGGATTCGCTCGAGTGTTTGCTGCGGCGCATCGGTGTCGACGACAGTGAGTTCACTCCGCCCGATCAAGGCGGGCGCGTGCACTTGTATCGCTGGGGCAGCAAGGCCGCCAAGACCATGATGGTGAAGGGCGCATCCAGCAACGTGCCGGACGCCAACGCGCTGTGGGACAGCCTGGACGCCCTCGAGAAGTACGACTTGATGCTGCTCTCCTGCACCGGTGAGTCCAAGCTCGCCGTCGACGACCCGGCGTATCTCAACGTGCGGGCGTACGCCGACCACGGCGGGCGCATCTTCGGCTCGCACTGGCACAATGCTTGGATCCGCACCGAGGCCGAGACGGCAACCGATCCGCTGTGGTACCCGCAAGTCGTCAAATTCTCGTCCGGCGCGCACGGCTTCGTGAACCCGCTGACCGCGAAGATCGACGTGAGCTTCCCAAAGGGCGTCAGCTTCAGCCAATGGCTGACCAACGTCGGCGCGTCGGTCGTGCCCGGCGAATTGATCATCCAGGGCGCCGAGCACAGTATCGACGCGGTGCTGCCCAAAGCGATCATGGCTCCGGATCCCGTGAGCTACGCCGCGGGTCCGGGCGCTCAGCAGTGGATCTACGCGCAAGACTCCGAGCTCAGCACGCCCACGCCCACCGTGCAGTACTTCTCCATGAACACGCCCGTAGCGGGCGCTGAATGTGGGCGCATGGTGTTCAGCGATCTGCACGTGTCGACCGGCAGCGGCGATACCACGAAGACTGCGTTCCCCACGGGCTGCGCCAAGAACCCGCTTACGCCTCAAGAGAAGGCGCTCGAGTTCATGCTCTTCGACCTATCCTCCTGCGTTCAGCCCGACGAGAAGCCGCCGGAGCCGCCGCCCGTTGTCAAATAGTCGCTCAAGCAAGGATCAGCGAGCGAGAGAGCCTAAAGGGAAGGCGGGAAGGTCTTGGACTGGGTTCGGCGCGGGCGAGCGGCGCGTTGCGGGGCGCGTTTGGCGACTAGCCAAATGGAGTCAGGCGCGCGTGATCATCGCTTCGAGCGCGCTGATCTTTTTGGCCCAATAGGCCTTCATCTGCTCGGCCGCATCGGAGGTTTCGATGCGGTTGTGCTGCACGGTGACCTGGGACTTCGAGGGGCCCTTCTCACAGAAGTCCACGTCGATGCGGCTCACGCCGCGGCCCCAGCGCGCGCGAATCGACTTCGACGCGGTGGCCTTGTGGATTGAAAAGCGATCGTCGGCGAGCCACTTGTTGCGTTCGGCGGGCTCCGACCAGAAGCGGTATAGCTTGGCCAGGGGCAGCTCCAAGGTCTTCACGACGTCCACCTGGAAGCCATCATCGGCCGCTTGGTTGCCGTTCTTACCGCGGGCTTGCTCATAGGCGACGGTCACCATTTGCTGCCACCACGGGCCAACACCGTGTCGTTGTGCGAGCACTGCCACGATGCCCTTGTGATCGAGCTCGGCGGCACCAGCTGCGTCCAACAACGCGAACCACTGCGCCCAAGATTTGCCAGTGCGACGCGCGACCGCATCGCTGCTCACCCCGACGGCTTGCTCGATGGGGCGGATCTTGGCGGGCGTGTCGAGACGCACAGGCGCGGGTTTGGTAGCGACGGGCTTGGCGGCGACGGGCTTGGCAACGACGGGGACCGCTTTTGTCGGCGGCGATTTGAGCGGCGAGGCTTTCGTCGGTGCGGGCTTCGCAGTAACGGACTTCGCGAGCGCGGCGTTCGCGCTCGCCAGCTTTGCGCCCGCGGCTGCAGCCTTTGCCGCGACCGGCTTGGCGCTGGCAGCCTTTGCCGCGGCCGCCTTGGCGATGACGGGCTTCGCAGGGACGGCCTTGGCCGTCGCTGGAGCGGGTTTGGCCGGTGCCTTGCGCCGCGCGCTGGGGCTTTCCCGGGATGTCACGATCTGCTTCGATTTGGCTCTGGTCATCTGGCGCGGCTCGGCCCGGCGGCAGGGCCAACCGAGCCGCGTATTCTACAGAAATCAGGGGCGCGCTGTCAGCCAGCTGTGCGCGGCGCCGGCAATCGCCCCGAAAAAAGGCCGATTTACAGGGTGTCCCAGCTGAACTTCTCGACCTCGAATGCTTGGTCGGCCAGCGATTTGATGGACTCGTCCACGTTGTTGTCGATCTCGTCCAAGTTGGTCTCGATCCGGCGTTGGGCCTGACGCGCGAAAACGGTGGCGATTTCCAGTTCTTTCTTGGCCTTGTCGGTACCGACGCGGCGCGTGCTCGAGTCGACGCGGCTGATGACCGAAGCCAGCACGAACAGATCGATCATCATGTCCGCCAGACGGCGAGTCGCGAATTGTTTGTCGATGATCGCCCGGCCATGTTTGCGCAAAATGCGATCGGATGCCGTCGCCAAATCGCGCGTGGCATCCTCGAAAATCGTGGCTACGGCCTTCAGGCTGGGGTCGAGCTTGGTGAACGTCGTGCCTTGGCGGCTATAGCCGGTGGCGAGCGACACGCGGCGCCGCGTGTACTCCGAGACGACGCCGAACCCCTTCATCGGATCGGTGAACACACCTTCGAGCGACTTCGAGAGCTCACGCAAATTCTGGCCGACGTCATTCATGGCATTGAGGGCGATGAACAAGCGCAAGATGTCGTTCGTGCCCTCGAAGATGCGGTTGATGCGGCTGTCCCGCACCACACGCTCGTACGGGTACTCGCACATGTAGCCGTTGCCGCCGGCGATTTGTAAGGCTTCGTCTGCCGTGCGGCCGAGCGCTTCTGCCGCGAACACCTTGCTGATCGCGGCTTCGACGGCGTAGTCCTCGTAGCCGCCGTCGTTGAGGCCTGCGACCATGCTGACGACGGCCTCCGTGGCGTAGCAATCCACCACCATTTGCCCGACTTTCTGCTTGATCAGGCCGAAGTCGGAGATGGGCTTGCCGAACTGTACGCGCTCTTTGGCTTGCTTGGCACTGAGGGCGATCAGCTTCTTCATGCCGCCCACGCTGCCGCCGCCGAGGCCCGTGCGCCCCGAATTCAAAATCGTCATCGCGATCTTGAAGCCCTTGCCGACCTCGCCGAGCAGGTTCTCTTTCGGAACGCGCACGTTCTCGAAATGCATGGTCGTAGTGGAGCTCGCGCGAATGCCCATTTTGTCTTCGTGGGGGCCGTTGCTCACCCCGGCCATGTCACGAGTCACGATGAAGGCGCTGATCTTGCCGCGTTCGCCGTCCACGCCCGTTTTGGCGAATACCGTGAAAAAGTCCGCGATTCCGCCGTTCGTGATCCAGAGCTTGTTGCCGTTCAGGATCCAGTCGTCCCCGTCTCTCACGGCACTGGTCTTGATCGAGGCAGCGTCCGAGCCCGCGCCTGGCTCGGTGAGACAGAATGCGGCGATCATCTCGCCCGTGGCGAGCTTCGGCATGTAGCGCGCCTTCTGCTCGTCGTTGCCGAACAAGAGCAGACCGCGCATGCCGATCGAGCTGTGCGCACCCACGGTGACGGCAACCGATGCGTCGTACTGAGCGACTTGCTGCAGCGCGCGCGAATAGGCGCTGCTGCCGAAAGCGAGACCGCCGTGCTCCTCCGGAATCACGAACGCAAACAGGCCGCCGGACTTCAGCTCTTCCACGAACTCGGGCGGAAATTCACCGGCGCGGTCCCAATGACGAAAATCCTCCTCGTGCGGCCGGAGCAGCTGCTCGAGTGAGGCGAAGACGCCGTGCAGCGTCTCTTTCTCGCTCTCCGGAATGGTCGGGAACGGCAGAATCACGTCCTCTTCGATTTGACCCATGCACAGAGAACGCATGAAGCTGACCGTCTTCTTGTCGACCACGAGAACCTCCTTGCTACTGCACAATATGCGGGGCCAGACCGGGAGCTGCAACCTCTGCCGATCCGGCCTATGATCCGGTTTTCCGAGAGCGCGAGATGCAACACGAGAAATTGAATCCGCCCGAGACCAAGGGC
Organism: Myxococcales bacterium; assembly: GCA_040348785.1. Classification (GTDB taxonomy): domain Bacteria; phylum Myxococcota_A; class Polyangia; order Polyangiales; family Polyangiaceae; genus PMG-095. The sequence continues at coordinate 44,811 of JBEQTH010000031.1, forward strand.
CATGTCTCCGTGGCTCGGCTCGGGCGATTTTGGTACGTCGCGTGTCAGAGCGAAGACCTGTCGAGCAAGCCGCTCGCGCGCAACGTGCTCGGCGTGCCGCTGGTTTTATTCCGCGACAAGGCCGGAAAAGCGGCGGCGCTCTTGGATCGCTGCCCGCACCGCAACGTGCCGCTCTCGCTGGGCCGTGTAGTTCAAGGTGGTCGGTTGGAGTGCGTGTATCACGGCTGGCAATTCGAAGGTTCCGGCCGCTGCGTTCACATCCCCGGCCTGCTCGAGAGCGGGGCTCGCGAACGCCGCGCTCCGGCCGCCGCAGTGCGTGAGCAAGACGGCTTCGTGTGGGTATGCCCGGAGCTCGATAGCGAGCCGGAGGGCGCGCCGTTTGCGCTGCAAAGCCCGGGCTCTGGCTACGCGCGGGTGGTGCGTGAGGTCGAGACCGAATCCACGCTACACGCCACGATCGAAAACGCGCTCGATGTGCCGCACACCGCCTTCTTGCATCGCGGCTTGTTCCGCGGCGGCAAGCAAAACCAAATCAGCGCCACCGTGCGCCGCTTTGCCGATCGCGTCGAAGTGCAGTACGAAGGCGAACCGCGCCCGAGCGGAATCGCCGGACGCGTGCTGTCGCCGAGCGGCGGCGTGATCGAACATTGGGATCGTTTCATCCTGCCCTCGGTCGCGCAAGTCGAGTACCGCATGGGCAGCGACGTGCACTTTTTGGTCACCTCCCTGTGTACCCCAGAGAGTGACTTTCGCACTCGCATGTATGCCGTTGTCGAATTCCACACCCGTTTCCCGTCACGCGCCGTCGCGCGGGTGCTCGAGCCCTTCGCGCTACGCATCTTCGGCCAAGACGCCCGCATCTTGCGCGCCCAAGCCGACAACATCCGCCGCTTCGGCGGCGAACAGTACCTATCGACCGATCTCGACTTCTTGGGCCCCCACATCTGGCGCCTCCTGAAGCAGGCCGAACAAGGCGAGCCCCCGGGCGGCGCCGTCGTCGAACGCACCATCAGATTCATGGCTTAGGCCGCGCCGTATTCCCCCGCTCTCCGCGCCCGTAGACGTGCCCCGATCTCCTGCAGGTGGGCGCTCCCAGGGCGCGCGCCGCACCTCACTCTCTCGAACCGGTCCCCGTGTGCCGTACCACTCAGGGCGCGAACTGCGCGTCGCTGCCCGCCGCCGGTGCCAAGCGACGCCCTCCGCGCAAGAATCCAAGTCCGGAACCGAGTTTCGGATTCAAACATTCGTCGCTATGCGATCGAGCTTTCGCGCGGAATTTAAGGTCAAAAGTCACTTGGCGGAAAAACGCAAAGTCCGAAACCAGACTCGTGATTTGATGCAAGCCCCCAAATTGCGGGTGCGCTTCAGTGAGACGCCTTTGCACAGCTCGGTGATCAATTGCCGGGTTCAGCCGTCGCCGTCTCGGCAGACGAGTCCATCCTTGCTGCTCGCGCCTATTCACCCGCAGCACTCACCTGCGCGCGGCCGAAATGAGCACGCGCCGTATGCAGATTGTGCGCCCTGCATCGCAATCGCAAATTGCCGGACGTTGCCCGCCCACCCTCGGCATACGGCACCACGTGATCGAGCTGCAACAACCGCCGCTCGCCGCAACGCCGACCAGCGCCCGCGCAGAACGTGCACTGGCCCTCGTCCCGAACGTACACCTCACGCGCCACGGCCGCTGCCACGTGACGTGAACGCTTCAACGGCGACCTGTCCGCAGCCTTCGAAGCAGACTCATTCGTTCTCAATCGGATGCGCCGCGGCTTCCGGCCCACTCCGAACCGCCTCTTGAGCAAGTCACTACGCAGCGCCTCGAGCCCGCGCTTCATCACGTTCAGGAGCTCGCCCTTGGGCTCCGAGTGACTGAGCAGTGCCCGCACCTGCTCCAGCAAGGCTTGAAACTCGGTATCCGCCGTGAAATTCACGCTAAATCGATCCGCCGACAGCGGCTTGACGGCGCCGCGCTGGGCGGGCGAAAGCTCAATCTGCCGGGGCGCTACGTGCATAGGCTCTACCTCGCTCGGGTCACTCCCAACATGGGGAGCGATATTGCAAGCGTCCACCGCGGGCACCGGCAAGCGACGAATCAAATCGCGCACATCCGGTTTCGGAAAGCGCGCCGCGAGCAACAGCTCGACCTGCTCGTAGCTCTTCCCGCTGCACACCGCGAAAAGCTCGCTCGCGTTCTCCGCGTTCAAACGCGGACGCAGCGCGCACAATACCGAGAGCTGTAGCCCGCCTTGTGCCACGCGCCTGAACGCCTCCGGAAAATCCCGACACACCCGTGCCGCCGCAATGCGCCGACCCGCCGACGACTTGCAGAAGCCCAACGCCTCCGTGCAATACGCGAACAAAGACGAATACCCAAGCGCCACGCACAGCTCGCGCTCTTCAATCTCCGCCAAGTGCGCGAGCAAATCCGACAGCGAATCATTGTCGCGCTTCACGAGCGCAGACAGACCCGCCAAGAGTTGATCGTCAGCGAGCCCACCTAGCCGATATCGATCGTTCATGGCTTCTGCATATCACGCGAATTTTCGAGCCCGCACGAGGCTTGCAGAGCCGTTACTAGGCCCAAAATGGCTCTCGAGGCGATCGATGTCCCGATCGCCCGATCACGCCCAAACCGAGCGCCAAGGCGCTCGAGACTTCGCATCCCTCGGCTGCCCTTGCTGATCCTCACCGAGATCCCCGTCAAGATAATTCGACACCCTCAACAAGCCCGCCCCTCTTCTAAAGCGGACGACTTCGTCGAATTCGCAACGCCTCCCCACGTCGTAATCACCGCGCCCCTCAGAGCGCGGACTCAACGAAGTCGTACGCACACCGAGCCGCCCAAACCTCGTCCGTCGCCCCAACACTCCCTCGGCGAGGGCTCGAAAACGACCCGCCGCAACGCGCCGGCCCCTCACACTCCGCGCGCCTCACGCTCCGCGTGTCTCTCTCCTCTCCTGTTGCTCTCCCTCTCCCCCGTCACTCCCGATGCGGGAGCAACACCACGCACTCAGTCGCCCGCGCTACGCCAAGCAACGCACCCCGTCGTTGGTTCCCCGCGGCGGCCGCTGCGGCCGACGTAAGGGGAACCCCGCGCGCGCAGCGCGCGGGCCGTCCACGCCGCTCTCCGTGAGGGGCAGCCCCAAATCAAATAGAGAGGAAGATCGTGCCCGTGCCCGTGCCCGGGAGACGGCGTCACATCGCGGGATAGGTTTTGTCTAACAACGTCGAGCGGCACTCGAGGACGGCGCCATCTACCGTCATGGCGATCACCGTGCCGATTTCGGCCATGATGCTGACGAAGGGCGGTTGCCAGGCGGCGTGCTCCCAGACGCAGGACCATTCGCCGCTGGGGCGGCGCGACCAGACGCGGCCGGGGCCGGCGGCCCAGTAGCGGCCCAGAGTATCGAGCGAGACGCAGCTGAGATCGGGGCGATCGGCGAGCGTGCGCGGGTTGGGTGCGCCGCTTTCGATCTCGAGGCACGCGCCGCCGATGCCGACGGCCATCGCAGTTTGGCGCTCGGGGCGGCTCGCGCTGCTCAGCAGTACGCGGCCTTCGGGTACGGGCAGACGCTCGAGCTGCCAGTCGAGGGGGCGGTAGTAGGCGGCGTATGGGCGCCCGTCCTGACCGCGGCCGATGACCAGCCAGCGTTCGTCGTCGATGCGCGATAGGCTCGTGATCATCGCGGCGTCGCTGACGGGCAGGGCGCGTAGCCAGTGCTTGCCAACCAAGCCGTAAAGCAAGGGCGGCGAGCCCGGCTTGGTTCCGAGCACGACGGCCAAGTCTTCGAAGCCCGCGGTGAGGGCCGTGAACGTCACCTCCCGATCGGGCCCGCGCAGCAGCTCGCGCACGCCATCGCGCGAGTATTCGAACAGCTGCCCATTGGCGCCGCCCACGACCCAGGTCGCCGGCGTCAACCGTTCGACGACGCGCAGCGAGCCGGGCGGAGGCAGGCCATCGCTCGGCAGATCGCACCAGCGCGTGCCGTCCCAATAGCCCAGGCCGCGCGTGGTGGTGGCGAGCGCGTGGCCTGCCGCATTCCACGCTACGTCGAGCACGAGGCGATCGTCCCCCGGCGGGTGACGGACCATCCAGTTGGTCTCGATCACGAGCTCGCGCGAGCGCAGCGGGTCCATACTCGAGATCCAGCGCCGGCTGGGGCGGGAAGGGCCTGCCTCCGGCGTGAGCCAAGGCAACAAGCTTTCCGCGAAGCGTTGCGCGGTTTGCGGGCGCTGCTTGGGATCGAGCGCAGTGGCGCGCGCGATTGCCAAGTCGATGGCTTGGCACGCCGCTTCGCGTTCGCGTAGCTCGTAGGGCAGGGTCGGGGCTTCGAGCAACGTGCGCCGCGTGGGCTCGCGCGCCATCATCAGGGCTTGAATGGGGGTGCGCGCGGGGAACAGCGGATCGCCGCTGAGAACGAAGTAAATGATCGCGGCAAAGCTGAAGATGTCCGTCGCGGCGCTGATGCTGTCGCCCTGCGACACGATTTGCTCGGGCGCCAAATACCCCGGCGTGCCGACCAGCACGTTGCCGAACGTGACCGAGAGCCCGGCGGGGCGCGCGATGCCAAAGTCGGAAATCTTGAACAGCTCCGACTCACCCGAGCCGCAGCACAGCACGTTGCCTGGGCTCAAGTCGCGATGCACGACGCCTACGGCGTGGATCTCGTCCAAGCCCTTGGCGAGCGATTGAATCAGCCGCGCCGCGCGCTGCGGATCGAACGAGAAGCCCGTTGCCTTCAGCGAGTAGTCGACGCGCTCTTCGACCGTGGTGCCCTCGGCGCCGCCGTGCACGTATTCGAGGGCGATGAAGGGCAGCTGCAGCAGCCGCCCGTGCGAACGAAATGGCACCGAGCCCGTGTCCAGCAGCCGCACCACGAACGGCGTGGGCGGCACCCGCTCGTTCAGGCGACCGAGCGCGACGGCTTCCTTCTTGATGATCGTGAGCGCGCGCTCGTCCGAGTCAGCCGCGATCTGGGGCAAGATGATCTTGATCACGGCCTCGGATTCACCCGCGGGCGTGGTGCGGCGCGCCAGGTAGGCTGCAGCGGTTCCGCCCTCACCGAGCTTCTTCTCGAGCCGAAAGGAGACGCCCGGCTGATAGGCGCTCTCCAGCACCTGGCCGACGAAAAGATCGCGCGGAGGGTCACTCGCGGGCTGCATCTCGAACGCCGAGCATAACTCAGCTCCCCGCGTGCGGGTGAAACTCCGTCAGGGGGTCAAATGTGACGCCAGATCAGGCGCAGCAGCGCGACCCCGAGGACGAGCGGAAGGACTACCGCGGCGAGCACCAGCGCAAAGCCCAGGACGACGATCAGGTAGTCGGCGAGGTCGGGGCGCCGCCGCGGGTCGTGCTCGTAGCGCCGCAACAGCTCGAGATTACGGCGGTTCGAGCGCCAAAACAGATCGAACGCGTCGCCCGCGATTGGGATACAGCCGATCAAAACGTCGATCGCGATGTTGAACACCACGCGTAGCACGACCACTTTGGGGACGCGCATCTGAAAGGCCAGCACGAGCAGCGCGAGCGAGCCCAGGCCGGTCGCGGCATCGCCCAGAGTCGGAAAAAAGAAGCCGAGCAAAGCGTCCAAACCAACGCCGATCCGCGTCCCCGGGATGGTGAACCCGTCGTCCAACAGGCGCACCAAGTGCCGCGCCCACGGCGGCACGGGGCTGCCGGATGACTCCAGCGCGCTGGGGGTCTCGGGCCGGGGACTTTGCGCCATGTCCGTATCTCTACGCTTGAACCGCAGCGCAGGCGAGTGCAAGCCTCCGGCGGACATGCGAGCGGTCGTGCAGCGGGTCAATCAGGCACAGGTGTCTGTCGACGGAGCCGTGGTTGGGCGCATCGAACGTGGCATCTGTGTCTTCGTCGGAGTGGGGCGTGAAGACGACGAGGCGCAAGCTGCCACGCTGGCGGACAAAGTCGTCGGCTTGCGCATCTTCGAGGACGACGCCGAGAAGATGAACTTGGGCGTGCTCGAGGTGGGTGGTAGCGTACTGGCCGTTTCGCAATTCACGCTCTACGGAGACGTGCGCAAGGGCAGGCGTCCGAGCTTCACGCAGGCGCTCGAACCGGCGCGCGCCGAAGCCCTGTTCGAACAATTTTGTGCTGAGTGCCGCGCGCGCGGCGCGCACGTCGAGACCGGGCGCTTTCGCACTCAGATGCGGGTGTCACTCGAGAACGACGGTCCGGTGACGCTGCTCATCGACACGCAGCGAGTTTTTTGAGCGTGCGCGTTCCGGCCCTGTGCGTGCTCGCCGCGGGCGTCTGCTGCGCGGCTCCCGTTTCGGCCGAGCCAGCGGCCGAGTCCGAGGTGCTGGTCGTGGGTCACCAACCCACGCGCCCCGCGCGCGAGTCCGCCCTGGCGTCGACTCGCATCGTGGAGCGAGACTTGGCGCGCCCCGGAGCGAGCGCAGCGAGCGTGCTGAGCCATCTGCCCGGCGTTCAGGTGTCGGAATCCGGGGGTGCGGCCGATCTCTCGACGGCATCGGTGCGCGGCGCAACCAGCGCTCAGACTCCGATCTACCTGGCCGGAATTCGCTTGAACGACGACGTGACGGGCAGCGCGGATCTGTCGTTGATCCCGCTCTGGATGCTGGGCCGCGCCGAGATCTACCGGGGCAACGCGCCGGCCACCGCCGATCGTCTGGGCATTGGTGGCGCGGTCTACTTCGAGCCGCGTTTGCCACGCGCGAACCGCGTGCGCGCCGGGGGCGAGGTCGGAAGCTTTGGCGAACGCGCCGCGTGGCTGGGCGGCGAAGTGGCTCACGAGGGCGACGCCGCGCTGGTCGCGTTCCGCAGCGCGCGAGCGCAAAACGACTACCCCTATCTCGACAACGCCGGCACCTCCGCCAGCAACGACGATCGCACCCGCGACCGGCCCAACGCGGACTACAGCGAGCACGACGCGTGGGCGATCGGGCGCACCTCGCTCGGTCTGCGCGGCGCTCGGCTGACGACCGTGCTCAATGCCTACGAGCGCGAGCAAGGCGTGACTGGCTTGGCGGCAGTGCCTGCGCTCTCCGCGCGCGCGGAGAGCAAGCGTGAGCTGGCGGGGCTGACTGCGCATGTCCCCTGCGGATCCGAGCTCGGCTGTGAGGTAGTGCTGAGCAGCCAAGCTACCTCCGCGCGCCTGCGTTTGACCGATCCCCAGCGTGAGCTCGGCTTGCTCGTGCCGCGCCTCGACTCACAGGGCACGCGCTTCGGGCAGAGCGCGCGCGTCTCGTTCGGTGGTGCGCGCTTGCGCGCGCTCTTGGGTGCCAATCTCGAGCTCGAGCGGCTAGCGCTCGACGGCGCTAGCGCTCTACGTGCGCGGCGTGGTACGGCTTCCGGCCGCGTCGGGCTTTCGCTCACGCCGAACGCCCACACCGAAGTGACGGCGGTTGCCGTGGCCACGTGCGACTCGACGCACGGCCCAGAGCGCGCGGACGGCTGTGCCGACCTCACCCCCGAGGCGCGCTTGAGCGTGCGGCAACGGGCCCGGGCTTTCGAGCTGCGATCGAATGTGGGCCGCTACGCGCGAGTGCCCACGTTGGGTGAGCTGTACGGGATATCGGCGGTCGTCCGAGGCAGCTCCGCGCTCGTTCCAGAGCGCGGGCTGTCTTGGGACGTTGGGGCGCGTTGGGAAGCGCCGCTCGGACCCATCTGGGCGTATCTCGATGCGTTCGGTTTCGTGCGCCGCGTGTCGGAGCTGATCGCATATCGGCGTTCGTCCCTGGGCGCCGTGCAACCGTACAACGTAGCCAGCGCGCGCATTTTGGGCGCTGAGCTCGAAGCGGGCGCGGAGTGGCCCGCGCACGCGCGCGCGTCTTTCGCGCTCACGGTGCTCGATCCGCGGGACACCACCGCGAGTCGCAACCTGAGCAACGACTTGATCCCCTATCAGTCCCGCCTCGCTGGCAGCGCGTTCATCGAGGGCTTCGCGGCTCCTGGCTTGCCGTGGCTCGGTCGCGCGGGGCTCGACGCACGCTTTACCCATCGCAGCTCGCGTTTCGCCGATCCGGCTGGGCTCCTGGTTTTGCCGGCGTCGAGCGCGCTCGATCTGGGCGCCTCTTGGGCCTTTGGGCGCGCCACCGAGTTTTCGATGCGCGCCGCGGTGGACGACGTGCTCGACGCGCACCGCTTCGACTTCATCGGTTATCCGCTGCCTGGGCGGCGTTTTCACGTCGCGCTCGAAGGCGCGCTCCCTTGAGCCCGCTTCCGTAAGCAAAACGCCAGAATTTTGCTGAGTCTCGGAGCTGCGTGATACAGCCCGTACCATGCTTCGGCCGCGAAATTGGGCTCGCACGGCGGGCGTAATCTTGGCGCTCGGCAGCGCGCTTTCCGCGCTCACGCCCAGCGCTAGCGCTGGGACGGGTCATGATTTGCCGCGCCGTTTCCTGGGCGCGCCGTTCTCGCTGATGAGCCTGACCGTGGGTTATCCCAACGACGGCTTTCAGCTGCGCGCCAAAAAACTCAAAACCTCCGAGTTTTTACAGGTCAAAGAGAGCAGCAAAGACAACATCTATGCCCACCCCGCGCTGGTCTTGATGCTCGAGCGCAGCGCACGTGAGGTCGCGCGCATCGAGAAGGGCTCGCTGATGATGGTAGGCGATCTCTCGCGGCGCGATGGCGGCCCGCTCAGCGGGCACGTGAGTCACCAGAGCGGGCGCGACGCCGACGTCGGCTTTTATCTGCGCGACGCGGCGGGCCGACCCGTGGTGCGGGAGCATTTCACGCCCTTCGATCCCAACGGCCGCTCGCGCTGGGAAGCAGGCGTCTATTTCGACGACTACCGCAATTGGGTGCTCTTGCGCTCCTGGGTCACCGACAATCGCGCTGGCCTGGTACACATTTTCGTCTCTACCGGCTTGCGCTGGCGGTTGATCGAATACGGCCGCAAAGACCCGCGCTTCGCGCGCTACGTCGATGACGTCGCGCTGCTCTTGAAGCAACCAGCGGGCCGCAGCGTGCACGACGACCACTTTCACGTGCGCATCGCTTGCCCCGATAATTTGGGCGAGCTGTGCCAAAACGAATCGCGGTTGGGCGGTTAGCGTCGGCTCGCGTCGTTGCTAGCTGGCCAACGCTCGCCGAGCTCGCCAGCGGGGCCCCTCACTCCCCGGTCGAGTGTGCTTCGCTGTCCGCAATCCCGCGCAGCTTGCTCACGGCCGAAAACTCATACGTGCTCTTCGCGCTCACCGCTTTGCCGTCGCGATGCCGCGTTTGCTGGCAGGCGGCGGTCCAGCCCGTGGTCTCGTAGCTGGTCTTTTTCACGCGCCGAGAGCGCTTGCTCACGACCTTTTTCGCGGACACCGAGATGTCGCACGTGTCGTTCACGATCACGAGATCGCGGGCCGCCGCGAATGATTGCGTGAGCAGCCCCTTGAGACCCGGCTTGTCGCGCGGGTGCTCGTTCAACGTCACGTGATCTTCGGACAAATCCAGAAAATTGTCGATGCTGCGCTGATTGAGCGCGCGCTCCAGCTTGAGCACGATGCCCGCCGTCGAAGACAGGAAATTCTTTTGCATCGAGCTCGAGGTCATGGCCACGGCTCGGTCGCAGCACAGGCCGATGCGCTGTGGATCTTTGTCGGTCTCGCTCACTAGTTTGCGGGCCTTACACGAGCCGCCGCCGCGAATGACGACGTGCCCGTCCTCCAAGCTCTCGGTCCACGACGCGGCTTCGCCCACTTCTGGGAAACTGTCACAGGCGCGCTGCCATTGCGCTTCGGTGCACAACGTTTTCCCGGTGTCCGCGCAGCGCGCGAAGGCTTGCGTGTACTCGAGGCCCTGATTGTCGTCACGACGCAGCACGCTGAATTTATCGAGCCACGCTCCGTCCGCGGACACGAGCCCCGCCGGCACGTCACGCGCTGGCAAGCCCGCGAAGCCAAGCACCGGCTTGCCGAGGCCTGCGTCCGGGTGAAAGAGCAGGCTCGCCGCGCCCGCTGCGCTCGCGGGTGTGCTCGCTGCTTCGGCGGGGAGCGCGCTGGCGGAAGGCGCACTGCTCGCGCTGACGCCCTGCGCGGTGAACGTGGGACTCCGAGCGAGCCACAGCGTGAGCCCCACCAAAAAAAGAACGAGCAACACGCCCGCGGCGGCAAAGCGTTGCCAAGCGTGCCCACTCGCGCGCGGGCGATTGGCGCGCGCGGACGGATCGGGCAGCGGTGTGCTGCTCGTCAACTCCGTCGCCGAGCCCGGCGCCGAGATCGCCGCGCCATCGACCCGCGTTACGCTATCCGGATTCGAGGCTTGATAACGCCCGCTGCTGCCGGCCATGCCGATGCTCGAGCTGGGCAACGAAAGCGGCAGATCGCCGCTCTCGGCGATGGCCGAGAGCAGCGCATCCCAAAACTGACCGGCGTTCGCGTAGCGCTCTTTGGGATCGACCGCGAGCGCGTGATCGAGCACGGCCTCGATGGCATCACCCACTTCCACGCCCTGCGCGCGTAGGGTAGGGCGGCGCGTGGTGTCGGCTGCGGCGATGAACAACTGCGCCGCGTCCACACCCTCGAGCGCGCTGCGTCCCGTGACCGCTTCGATCAACACCAACGCCAGCGAGAACACGTCACTCCACGGCCCGGTCGCGCCGTAGCGGCGACTGAACTGCTCGGGCGAGCCGTAGCGCGCGGTGAACGCTTGCAGCGAGGCCCCCGTCTCTTCGAAGGCTTTGGTGAAGCTCTCCGACTCGGTGACTACCTTGGCGATGCCGAAATCGAGCACCTTCAACGTTTTTCGTCCGCCGACCTCGGCCAAGAACAAATTGGCGGGCTTGATGTCGCGGTGCGCGATGCCTTGCTCGTGCGCCAATGCCAGCGCGCGCGCCGCGCTGTCCAAGAGCTCGACCGCCGCCTTCAGTGAGCGTCCACCGGTACCCGCGTTGCGACGCTCCGTGAAGTTTGCGTCGAGCGATTGCCCGTCGAGCCACTCGAGCACGATGAACGGCGTCCACGTCTTGTTCGGCGACACCACCGCGCCCACGTCCAGCGCCTGCACGATACCCGCCGTCGAGCGCGACAGCTGATGCAAGAGCCGCCCTTCGGCCAGGAAGTTGCGCTCGAACTCGTCCCGTGCGCCGGCCTGCAACGTCCGCGGAATGCGCAGGCACTTGACCGCGACCTTTTCGTTGAAGCCCAGGTGATGCGCGCGGTACACGACGCCGAAGCCGCCCCGGCCGACCACGGCGTCGACCTGGTACTTGCCGTCCAGCGTGGCGCCGACCCAATCGAAGGGATCTTCGCCCTGATCCGTCATCGCCCGCAGCAAACCACATCTCGCAAGCGAGCGGAACGCGCCTTATTTCTCGGGGTTTGTCGGAATTATCCGGAGCCATGACGGATCTAGACGCCTACATCGGGTTTCCCCGTTGAAAGGGCGCTGGGTCTTCGCTATGGCCCATGCGTGCCGAAGATCGAGTTCCTGGCCAACAGCATTGGCGCCGCAAAGACCATCGACGTCGAAAAAGGCGGTGAGCTCGTCGACATCTGCGACCAGGCGTTCGCGCCCATCCCGTTCTCGTGCCGCTCGGCCAGCTGTGGCACTTGCCACATCGAAATCCTGGAGGGTGAAGACTTACTGGCGCCCCCCGAAGAGCAAGAAGAAGAGCTGCTCGACATCCTCGGGGGTGACGGCAGTACGCGCCTCGCCTGCCAAGCTCGCGTCAAGCCGGGCCCCGGCTTGATTCGCATCCGCGCCAAGCTCGGCTGAGCCGCCAGCGCGGGTCGCTTTTTTGGGGCGCTCGCCGGGCGCACGCCGCACCTCCAAGGGCGGGCAGGTGCTCAGCGAGCCGCGCGCTCAGCGCACCTTGAGCACGATCTTTCCCTGATTGTGGTTCGCTTCCATGCGCTCGTGTGCGAGCGCCACGTCGCTCAGCGGGAACACGCTGTCGACCAGCGGCTTGACCCGACCGTCGGCCAAGAGCGGCAAGGTCGTGCGCACGAACTCGCGCGTGAGCTCCACCTTCTCCAAGCTGGAACGCGAGCGCATCACGACGCCAATCAGGCTCTGCCGTTTCTGCAGCATGCGCCCGAAGTTCACGCTCGCTTGCGCACCGCCCAGCACGCCAATCAGCACCTGCCGACCGAGGGTGGCCAAGCACGCGCCGTGCTTCTCGGCGTACGCCGCGCCGATGAAGTCCAAAATAACGTCCACGCCGCGGCCGTTCGTTCGCTCCTGGATCACGGCTGCGAAGTCCTCGGTCTTGTAGTCGATCACGGTGTCCGCGCCCAGGCCGCGTAGCCATTCGCATTTCCTGCCGCTCGCCGTCGCGAACACGCGTGCGCCCGCGTGATGTGCGAGCTGCAGCGCGGCGCTGCCGACGCCGCCCGCCGCCGCGTGAATCAACACCGACTCCGTCGGCAGCAAACGCCCTGCCGAAAACAAAACCTCACGCGCCGTGAGGAACGCCTCCGGCACGGCCGCAGCTTGTTCGAAGCTGAGCGCGTGGGGGACCTTCATGGCCATGCCTTCCGGCACGACCACGCGCTCGGCGTAGCCGCCCCCGCCGAGCAACGCCATCACGCGCTCGCCGACGCGCAGCGCCCCGGTGCACCCTGGCCCCAGCGCGCTGACCACGCCTGCGCATTCCATGCCCAAAATGTCCGTGACCCCCGGGGGCGGCGGGTAGAGCCCACGGCGCTGCAAGAGATCCGCGCGGTTGAGCGCTGCCGCGTGAATCTCGATCGCGATTTCGCCGGGGCCCGGCTCGGGATCGGGCAGCTCGAGTACTTGCAGCCGATCGACGCCACCCGGCTCGGAGACGAGAACGGCTTTCATGGCTTCTAGAGCGTGGTCAGGTGGGCCGCGCCAATGACGCCCGCGCGTTCGCCGAGCTCGCTCACGAGCAGCGGAACCTCGGCCAAGGGAGGCGCGAACGCCTGCGCTCGCAGCGCATTGCGCACGAAGGGCTCGAGCAGATCGAAAGACGCCGAAATTCCGCCCGAGAACACGACCGCGTTGAGGTCGAGCAGGTTTTGGATGTTCGCCAGCAGGCGACCCAGGGCCGTGCCCATCATCTCGAACGTTTTCACGCCGGCGGCTTCGCCGCGGCGCGCGCTGACCGCGATCGGCAACACTTCAGTGGCTTGACCACCGTGCCGCGCGTACTCGCGGAGCAGCGCGCGCGTGCCCGCGAACGTCTCCACGCAGCCGCGCTGGCCACAAGCACACAGCGGCGCGTCCGCCGACGAGTCCACCTTCATGTGCCCGACCTCGGCCGCGAAGCCATTGGCGCCCGGGTACAGCTGATGGCCGAGCACCAGCCCGCCGCCGATGCCGGTACCGAGCGTCATCATCAAGAAGCTCGGGTGCTCTCGGCCGTGCCCGTGCAGCCGCTCACCGAGCGCGGCGGTCGTGGCGTCGTTCTCGACGGCGATCGGGCAGCGCAAGCGCCGCGCCAGCTCTTCGGCGATGTGTACGCCTTCGAAGCCGGGCACGTTGGGCAGCCGCCAGCAACGCCCCTCCGAATTCACCTCGCCCGGAATCGCGACGCCCACGGCATCGGGCTTGTTGGACAGCGCGAGCACCGTGCTTGCGATCGTGTCCAGCACCTCGGTTGCACTCGAGCCGGCGCGCGTCGGCGTGGCCGTCGAGCGCACGACATCGCCATTTTCGACGATGCCCGCCTTGACCTGAGTGCCTCCGAAATCGACGCCAATCAGCATGTGACGCGCACCTTAGTCCTAGCTCAGCGAACGCTTCAAGACGTACCCAAAAAGCTGGGCTATTCTCAGCCTCGAGTCAACGGAGCCAGGTAACCGAGTAGCGAGAAGCGAGAAGCAATGACGGTGCTGCGTGTCGCGACGATCAACGTGTGGAACAAAGCTGGCCCATGGCTCGCCCGCTTGCCGCTCATTCGGCGTGAGCTCGAGCGCCTTTCGCCGGAGGTGGTCGGCCTGCAAGAGGTGCTGCGCTTTCAACCGGCCTCGGCGCAAGACGCGCCGCTCACCGTGCACAACGACCAAGCGACCGAGATCGCCGAGGGGCTCGGCTTTCATATCGCTTACAGCGTGGCCAGTGACTATGGGAACGGCCTGAAATTCGGAAATGCCGTGCTTTCGCGCTCGCCCATCGTCGAGCAGCGGAGCTTTGCATTGCCCGGCAGCGAGAGCGGCGAGACCCGATCCCTGCTGTATGCGCTGTGCGCGACCCCTCACGGAAGTCTGCCCGTGTTCGTCACCCACCTGAACTGGAAGTTCCACCACGGCGCGGTTCGGCAACGCCAAGTGGCGTTCATCGCCGAGCGCATTGCCGAGCTGTCGCCGATCGGCGGTCCGCACTTACCTCCCGTGTTGATGGGTGACTTCAACGCGGCGCCCGACGCGGACGAAATCCGTTTCTTGAACGGGCTGTGCGCCATCGACGGCAAGACAGTGTACTTCGCGGACGCCTGGGTGTTCGCGGGTGAGGGGCCCGGCTACACGTACGACCGCGTGAACGACTACGCCGTCAAAGCTCGGGAGCCCTCTCGGCGCATCGACTACATCTTCGTGCGCGGCCCGGATCGGCAATTCCGCGGCGAGCCCATGCATGCCGAGCTCGCCTTTAGCGCGCCGGAGCTCAGTGGGCCGCAGCGGGTTTGGCCTTCGGACCATTTCGGTGTGGTCGCTGACTTGGCGATCGAGCCGCGCAGTTTCTGAGCCCGGTGCCCGTGACCGGAAGCGGACCGCGGAGCCCCAACGCCACTCCGCACTGGCGCACGCGTGCCGGTCGCGAGGCGACCAACAAAAGATCCGAAGGGAAGATCGGGCACGGGCACGGGCACGGGAAGAGAGTTCAAATGCGCGGCGGATTTCGATAGGATTCGGCCGATGGCGACATGCAAAGGATGCGGTGAAGATAGTGACGAGCTCCAGACCGTGAAGGTGGGGGGCAAAACCAAGAAGCTGTGCGAGGCCTGCGCGGACGTCGCTCGTGAGCAGGACCAAATCGCCGAGGAGAGCGAGTCCGCCGTGCAGAATATGATGGGCTTCAAGGGGCGTCGCTGAGCGCCCTTCGCGGGCGAGCTGAGCCCGGAGGACCCAAATTCCAGTGCCACGGGTCGCTCTCTCGCTAACGTCGCAAATTTGCCGCGTTTTCTCGCGCTCAAGGAGTTGGTCTTCGACTCTCAGTTGAGTTAAGTACGAGCGGACCGAAGCACTCGGCCACGAGGACCCATGAAGCACTCCGTCCCCCACGATCTCGGCCAGGAACGCGCCAAGAAAGTCGCTGAATCCGCGCTCGCCGCCTACGCGCAGAAGTATGCGAACTACAGCCCGCAGGTCACCTGGAAGAGCCCGAATCGCGCTGAAATTGGGTTCAAGGTGAAGGGCATGGCCCTCAACGGCTCCCTGGAGGTGCTCGATCGCAGCATCGACCTGGACATCGACGTGCCGTTCCTGCTGCGGCCATTCAAGAGCCAAGCCCTGGGAGTGATTGAGGGCGAGATTAACGAGTGGATCAAGAAGGCGAAAGCCGAACCGGCCAAACCGTAGATTTTCGATAACGATCCGAGAAGTTTGGCAAAACCGCACAGGCCCGCCCGGCGCTAACTTCATTCGCTGGAGGATCCAGCGGTGGTGAGCGAGCGGAGCCGAGAGGTGGTGTACGTGGCCAGCGGGTCAGGCGCGGTCCTGGTCTTCGCTGTGGACCCCGCCACCGGCAAGCTGCTGCCGCGCGCCGAGACTGACGCCGGGAAATGTCCCTCGTTCGTGGCTTTTCACCCGCAGCGCCCGCTCGCCTATGCGATCGACGAGCACGGTGCCGCCGCGCGCTCGTTCGAAGTGGCGCACGAAGACGGCGGTCGGTTGCGTCAGATCGGCTGCGTCGAGTCCGGAGGTGAGGGGCCGGTGTACGTGTCCATCGATCGCTCGGGCAGAGCGGCCTTCGTGGCGAACTACGCCGGCGGTACCGTGGCCGTGTTCGCGATCTCCGAATCGGGCGCGTTGCGGCCCCCGACGCAAGTCATGAAGGCCGGCAAGCATCCACATTCGATCGCTCAGTGACGACGTTTTCGGTCAATCGAGCCAGCGGCGCGCTGACGCTGCTGGCGACGACCAAAGGCATTCCGAAGCCATTCCGTATCGGTGCCGCGCGTGACGGCGCGGCGCGGCGCGGCGCTGTGCGCGCGCAGCGCTGCATAGCTCTGCGCAATTCGCGCAGCACTGTCGCGGACCGCGCACTCCGCGCTCGCGCGCACACTGGGCGACGCTGAGGTGAGCACGAATGCGACAACGTGCGTGGTTACACCGCATGCGCGGTTTGCATCGCACGCGCGATAAGCGGGCCAACGCGACGCCGCGACGCCGCGACGCCGCGACGCCGCGACAAAAGCGTCACGGCGAAGAGCGCGGGCCGAGTGCGAGTGATCGAAACGGAACGTCGTCCACATGAATGGGACGCGTTGACGCCGATCTTTTCTGAGTGTTACGTTCAGAAGCTTGTGAGCTGAGCGCTGCGTCCTCTGCGCGCCAGGCCGGACCGAGGAACTCATGTCGAATCGTGCTGGGTATGCCGTTGGGTTGTTTGCGCTGGTAGTGGCTCTCGTCCGCTGTGGGTCCACACCCGAAGTTCAGACGCCGGGTGATGTCACGCCAGGCGAGCAAGGCGGCAGCACATCGGCGGGTACGGGCGGCAGCGGCAATAGCGGCAACGCGCTCAATGTCGGCGCCGACGGCGGCACGGGCGACACGGGCCCCATGGGCGACGGCGGTTGTAACGGCGCCTCCTGTGGCACCCCCGAGCCCGCCGTGTGCGGCGACGGCGTGGTCGATGCAGGTGAGGGCTGTGATGACGGCAATCACACTGCTGGTGACGGCTGCAGCGCAGACTGCAAAGTCCAAAAGGACTACGAGTGTAAGACGCCGGGCAAACCGTGCACCTCCACCATCGTCTGTGGTGATGGTGTCGTCGCTGGCGCCGAGAGCTGTGACGACGGCAACGCCAAAGCCAAAGACGGTTGCGACGGCAGCTGCCAAATCGAAGACGGCTACGGTTGTGAGTCGAGCAAGAGTGGCTCGGTGTGCATGCCCGTCAGCACGACGAAGTGCGGCGACGGAATCCAGACCGCGAACGAGGCGTGTGACGACGGCAACCTGCTCTCGACCGATGGTTGCACCGACACCTGCACGGTCACTGACGGCTACAGCTGCCCGGAGCCGGGCAAGCCGTGCACGCTCGACACCGTGATCGCGTGCGGCAACGGCACCTTGAACGAGAAAGAGCAGTGCGACGACGGCAACACCAAGATTGGTGATGGCTGCGACGCTTTCTGCGCAATCGAGAGCTTTTACACCTGTCCAACGCCCGGTTCGCCCTGCGTTTCGACCATCGTCTGCGGCGACAGCAAGGTCGTGGGCGACGAAGCGTGCGACGACGGCAATACCGTGAGCAACGACGGCTGCGCCGCGGACTGCAAGAGCACCGAGCCCGGCTACAATTGCCCAACGGCATCCGGCGTGGGCGGCAAGTGCACCAAGGTCAACGCCGGCACCTGTGGCGATGGCGTGCTGAACGCTGCCCAAGGCGAGTACTGCGACGACGGCAACCCGACAGACAAGGACGGTTGCACGGGCTGCCTCGTGGACGCGGGCTACACGTGCCCGAACGCCGGCGCCTTGTGCCAAGTGATCGAGTCGTGCGGCGACGGAAAGGTCAGCGCCTCCCTCGGCGAGACCTGTGACGACGGCAACGCCGTGGGCTCGGATGGCTGCTCGTCACAGTGCGTGACCGAAGCCAACTTCACCTGTCCCACGCCGGGGATGAAATGTAAGTCGACCGTGGTGTGCGGCGACAAGAAGGTCACCGGAGCCGAGACCTGTGACGACGGGAACGTCGTCGATGGCTCACCGCTCGACGGTTGCTCCGCTACTTGCCAAGTCGAGCCGGGTTGGACTTGCCCGGCGGGCGGCGTTTGCCACGCCACCAAGTGCGGCGACGGCATCCGCGCTGGCTTCGAAGCCTGTGACGACGGGGGCGTGGCCCCGAACGACGGCTGTTCCGCGACCTGCCAGCTCGAGGCGGGCTACAAGTGCGATCCGAACCCGACGGGCACGCCCAAGAACGTCGATAAGTGCAGCAAGACCACGTGCGGTGACGGCAAGACCGAAGGCACCGAGCAGTGCGACGGTGGCAACACCACGCCCTTCGACGGCTGCTCGCCCAGCTGCACCAACGAGCCCAAGTGCGGCTACACCGCCGGCGTCTACGGCTGCACCGCGCAATGCGGCGACGGCATGATCTTCGGCACCGAGCAATGCGACGACGGCAACACCATCGACGGTGACGGGTGCGATCACCTGTGCGCGAAAGAGGCTGGCTTCACTTGCACGCCGAAGCTGCCGGCTTTGCCCGACCCACTGGTCTTGCCCATCATTTATCGCGACTTCAAGCCGAATCACAATCCGGCGGGCAGCTCCGGTTCCACGGTCCCCGCCGGCGACCCCGCGCCGCAGTTCGAGATCGATCCGGTGAGCGGTATTCGTCGTCCGAACATCCCGCTCCCCGCGCTCGGCACAGACGGCAAGCCCGCGTACAACACGGCTTACGGCGGCTACACCCTGAACGGCGCCAACAACGCGGCGGCCGCGGCCACGCTGACGACCAATGCGGCCATCACCAGCGCGTTCCACACCTGGTATGTCGACACCGCGAACGTCAACCAGTCGATCGTGAGCACGTTGTCCTTGCCCTACGTATCTGCAGACGCAGCGTACGAGTTCTACAGCTCCGCGTTCTTCCCGCTCGACAACAAGGGCTACGGCAACTACTCGACCTACGGTCACAACTATCACTTCACGAGCGAGCTCCGGTACTGGTTCGCCTATGTGGGCGACGGCACCGAGAAGCTCGAGTTCCGCGGCGACGACGACGTGTGGGTGTTCGTCAACGGCCAGTTGGTCGTCGACCTCGGCGGCATTCACGGTGAGCTTCCGGGCACGATCAAGCTGCAGGGCGCAAATTCGCAACTTTGCACCCAAGACGCGGTCAATGGCACCCTCAATTGCTCGACCATCAACGTGCCGCTGACCGTGGGCACGGTCTACGAAATCGCCTTGTTCCAAGCCGAACGGCACGTCACCGGCTCGAACTACAAGCTCACGTTGCGCGGCTTCAACGCCCCGCGCAGCGTGTGCACGCCGGTCTGCGGCGACGGCATCGTCACCAAAGACGAGGCGTGTGATCTCGGCACGGCCAAGAACACCGGCGCCTACGGCACCTGCAAGTCCGACTGCACGCTGCCGGCCAACTGCGGCGACGCCACCGTCAACGGCCCCGAGCAGTGCGACGACGGAACGAACCTGACCACCTACGGCGGCAGCAGCAAGGTGTGCGGCCCGGGCTGTCTATTCGCGCCCTATTGCGGCGACTCCAAGGTCGACGGCGCGAACGGTGAAGCTTGCGACCAGGGTGCCAACAACGGCAAGGGCTACGGCTTCTGCTCCGCAGGCTGTCAGCTCGGGCCGCGCTGCGGTGACGGCGTGGTGCAAGCCGGTTCGGGCGAGACTTGCGACGACGGCAACAAGAACGGCACCACCACCAGCGCGTGTCAGAGCGACTGCAAGCTCAAATGCGGCAACGGCACGATCGACGCAGGTGAGTCTTGCGATGACGGCTCCGCCAACAACACCGGCGGCTACGGTAAGTGCAACGCCAACTGCACGCTCGGTCCGAAGTGCGGTGACGGCGTGAAAAACGGCACCGAGCAGTGCGACGACGGCAAGAACGACGGCAGTTACGGGTATTGCGCGCCGGGTTGCGTGCTCGGCCCGTACTGCGGTGACGGCGCCATACAAAGCACGGCGGGTGAGGTGTGTGACTTGGGCAATGCCAATAGCTCCACCTCCTACGGCAAGAACCTGTGCAACACCCACTGCTTGCCGGCGCCCTTCTGCGGCAACAAGAAGGTCGATACGTCGTTCGGCGAAGGCTGTGACGACGGGGTGAACAGTGGCCAGCCCGGCTCTTGTACCTCGGACTGCAAGTCCTACGTGCCGCTCGCCTCCTGCGGCGATGGCGTGGTCAAGGCGCCGGAGCAATGCGACCTGGGCAATAAGAACGGTACCGCTGGCAGCGCTTGCGACAAGCACTGCAAGAACACCTGCGGCAACGGTATCGTGGACGCCGGCGAAACCTGCGACGACGGCGTGGATAACGGCGCCTACGGCACCTGCACCACGACCTGCGGCTTTGCCGGCTACTGCGGCGACGGCAAGAAGAACGGCCCCGAGCAGTGCGACCTCGGCGACGGTAAGAACGAGTCCAATCCGTACGGCGAAGGCAAGTGCTCCACCTCGTGCACCAAGGCGCCGTACTGCGGTGATGGCTACGTACAATCGAGCCAAGGCGAGCAGTGCGATGGCGCTTCCAACTGCGACGGCAGCTGTCACTTCGTGGTGCCGAAGTAGTCGAGGCGTCGCGCGACTGGACGCGTAGGAGAAGGACGCGCGGCGCCTGCGGCGCGCGATTGCAGACCTACGTTTGCGGAGATTCGGCTGCTGATCGCTACGCCGCCCGCGCTTTGCTGAAGGATCGCACGCGCCTGGCCGGTTAGCTCCTTGTAAGGCTCCATCTCATTCGTTCGATCGCGATCTGATCGTGCCAACGTCGGTTGAACTCGCATGCGGCAGTACTGCTTCGCGC
The DNA here is from genome assembly GCA_040348785.1 of Myxococcales bacterium. Classification (GTDB taxonomy): domain Bacteria; phylum Myxococcota_A; class Polyangia; order Polyangiales; family Polyangiaceae; genus PMG-095. The sequence goes on from JBEQTH010000031.1 coordinate 65,413, forward strand.
GCGCTCAGTACGACTTAATCAGTTCTTGAGCAGGAGCAGATCACGATCGGCGCGGGCGGGTGATCAGCCGCCGTCGAGGCGGATGCCGAGGTGCTCGCGAACGGTCATGTAGCGTGCGCTGACGGCATACGCGATCAAGCGTTCGATGCGCGTCGCCTGCGCCGGGGAGCCCGGATCTTGGGGCAAGGCGCGGACGCGCTCGATGGCGACCTCCAGATCGTTGCTGAGCACGAAGCCGATGGCGTCGGCCGCGAGATCCACGTCTTGCACCCAGCGTTTGAGATCGAGCGACGCGCCGTCTTGCAGCAACTTGGTGACCACGTGCGTGAGTTGGTCGAGCCGTGCGCCCGTCGCGAGCTCACCCAGGGCGCGCGAAGCCTCCGCCACCGATGCCTCTAAATCCGGCGCCACCGGGAACTTCGGCTTCACCAAGCGAATCGCCGCGAACAGCCAGGCCTTGAGGGCAACCATGTTGGGCAAGAGTTGGCGCACGTAAAGCCCGGGCAAGTAATAGGCGAGGTGACGCCCGGCCAGGAACGCCGCGGCAACCGGGGTCACGTCCTCGGTGAACGCGCGCGCGCCGAGCAGCAACGATGGCGGCGAGGTCGACAGGAACGTGACGCACGAGGGCGCCGCGGGGTTTTGATACATGCGCGGCTCGGCGGTGGACAATGAACGCGCCCCCGCATTCACGGCGAACACGACGCCATAGGGGTACCGGTCCATGTCGATCTGGTGGTCTGCCGAGAGTTGGAAAGAGCCCAAAGGGCGCGCTCGCGCGGCGACGACGAACGGCTGAATCAGCGCAAACAGCTCGGTCAGGAACGGCTCGCTCGATTCGGGCATGGCAGCCAGCAGCCAGTCGTCCGGCGATGCGGGTTCGCTGACATCCGCCGGTTCTTCGCTGCGCATGCGATCGAAAAAGCGCTCTTCGTCCGGCTCGGCTTGACCCAGCACGTGCAGCGCCTGGCACGTGCACCACGCGGCGTCCGCTTGCCGCGCGTCCGTGTACACCTTGCGCAGCATCTTGTAAGGCGCGGTTTGGTACGGGTCACGCTCGATCCAGTTGCCCAACGTTTCGACCGCCTTGTCGAAGTGGGCGACCGGATCATCGGCGTAAAGCTTGGCGAGCTTCTCTTGGAAGCGCGTGCTCTCGGGATCCACTTGCAATGCCGATTCGTACACGGCCACGGCCTGGTCGCGCCGGCCGAGGAAGCGCTCGTACACCTCGGCGAGCTCGCCGAGCGACTGCAACAGCCGCTCGGTGTCGCCCGCGCGTTGGGCGCTGGCGATGCGCAGCTTGAGCACGTTCTTCACGCCGTCGTAGTTCTTCAGGCGCTGGTACATGCTCAGCGCTTCGTCGATTGCTGGCGCCCGGTCCGGGTCGTGCTCCAGCGCCTGCCCGAGCAGCTTGGACGCGAGCTGCAGATCGGACAGCTCGCGAGAGGCGATCATCGATGCCGTGTGCAGGTACTTGGCCTTGTGCTTCGGCTCGTCGACGACCTCGGCCAGCCTGGTGATGACCTGGATCAGCTGCGGCCAGTCCTTCTCGGCACCGTACAGCTGCATCAGCTTGGTCAAAATCGTGCGATCGTTCGGGCGCTCGCTGAGGGCCAACAGGTAGCTCTTGGCCGCGTACTCGGAGTCCGAAAGCTTTCCGGCGGCGATGTCGCCCATTTCCAGCAAGATTTCCACCTTTCGGTCACCTTCGGACAGCGCAAGCTCACGGTACAGGATGTCCATCTGTTGCTGCGGCTTGCCTTCCGCGCCCAGCACGCGAGACAGGGCGCGCAGCGGCGCCATGGCCGACGCATCCAGCTCGGAGGCGCGGGTCAACGACGCGCGCGCTTCCTCGTTGCGGCCGAGCTTGGCCAACGCTTCGCCATTGCGCAGCTCTGCTTCCGATTCCTCCTTGGGCGAGAGCATGGAGCGCATGCCGCCGAGCAGCAGCTCACACAGCCAGAGGGTCTGCTCGGGGCTGCCGTGCTCGGCCGCTACCTCGGCAATGCGTAGCAGCGCCACCGCGTCGTCCTCGAACCAAGTCATCAAGCTGCCGACTTGACTGAGCGCCTTGTCGGCAGAGCCGCCGCGCGCCAAGGAATCCACGTATAGGAACGCGATCTCTCGCGCTTCGTCCGCGCCAACGCCGTCCAGCTGCCCCAGCACGGGCTCCAGGCGACGGGCGGCTTCGACGTAGCGCTTCTCCGCGTGTGCGGTGTAGCCGAGCACGCGCAGGGCATCGGGATTGGATGGATCGATGTGCAGGGCGAGCTGGGCGGTGGCCACGGCACGCCCCAAATCCTGCAGGTTTTTGTAGCATATGAGCGCCATCTCGCCGGCCAACTTGGCCCGCTCGCGCTCGCTCTTGGCGACTTGGATCTCTTCTTCCAAGAGCTCCACCGCAGCGGAGTGGTTGCCGTGCTCGACGTATTTTTTGACCAGGCGTCGGCGCGCGGCTGGATCCTCTGGGGTCAGCTCGGCGGCGAGCTTGTAACGCCGCAACGCGCCCGCAGTATCGCCGCGCCCTTCGAGCACTTGTGCGGCACGCACTTCCAGCTCGGCCTTCGCGGCCGCTGTGGTCGCTTTCTCGCTCAGCTCGTCGATGGCGGCCAACGCGCTCTGCGCGTCGCCGACGACGGCGCGCAACGTGGCCAAGGCGTCGAGCGCAGTGGCATGGCTGGGTGCAAGCTCCAGCACTCGCTCGTAAGCGGCAATCGCACGGTCGGGCTGCTTCAGACTTTCGGATAGCACGCGGCCGAGGGCGAGCCCGGTCTCCACCTGGCGCTCGACTTTGCCGCTGTTTGCTTGGCGCTGGTACAGCTCGGCCAATTCCTCATAGCGGTCCATGGCGCGGAAATGACGGGCCAGCTCACGGCCCGCATCTTGATGCTCTGGATCGAGCTCGAGCAACGCTTCGAGCGCTTCGGCCGCGCGCTCGTGGTCCAGGTATTCTTCGTCGTAGATACCGGCGATCCGCTCGTAGAGCGTGATCTTTTGGCGGGCCGTCACTGCCAGGTCGATCTGCGAGCGCAGCACGTCGAGCAGCTCACGGTAGCGGCCAGCGCGCGTGAGCACGCGATCCAAACCGCGCAGCGCGTCGATGAAGCGCGGGTTCTCGCTGAGCACCTCGCGGTACGTTTTCTCGGCGGCTTCGAGCTTGTCCAGGTCGACGTCGTAGGCCTCGGCGACTTCGCACAAGACTTGGTGCCGTTCGTCGCCGCGCAGCGTCTTGGCGCGGGCTTGACGTACGGCGAGTGCGCCTGCCGCGTCGCCCGCGGCTTCGAGCAAGGCGACCTGGCCGGCGCTCGCTTTGGCGTGGCTCGGATCCTCTTCCAGCACCGAGGCGTACAGCTCGCGAGCGGCGCTCGCGTTACCGAGGCGTGAAGAGAGCACCTCGGCCGCTTCGACTCTCAAATCGCGCGCGAAGTTGGGCGCAGCAACGTCGGCACGCCGCAGCAGCACTTGGCCATACTCAGCCCACTGTTGAGCCTTCTTGTAGATCTGAGCCAGCACGAGCAGCGCGCGATCGTGATTCGGCTCGGCTGCCACGAGCTGGGTGAGCCAGGGCAGCGCCAGATCGGGGCGCATCACTTTTTCGGCATACCAGCGGCCCATTTGGAACAGCAGCGCATGGCGCTCGGCCGTGCCGAGGTCCCCCTCCACGGCTTCGATGCAGCGACCGAGCACCTCTTCCCACGCCGGGTAGCGCGTGCCAGCCAAGCGTTCCACCGCGCTCACGCTGCTGTCGTTTTGCGGATCCTCGCAGAACGCCTGCGCGTACGCCAGCAGTGCTTGTTCCTTGTCCTTCAGCTCGTTTTCGTAGAGCTGGCCGATCTCCGACCAATGCTCGGCGCGATCACTCGCGTTCTCGCTGCTCTCGCTGCGCTCGAGCAGGGTCTCGATCAGCTCTTCGTACTTGCCGAGCGTCTTCTTCACGCGCACGAGCGCCTGCGCCGCGCTGCGGTCCTCCGGGTCGAGCTCGACCAGACCGGCGTACACTTCCTCGGCGCTGTCGTGGCGGGCCGCGGCTTCGTACAGGCGGGCCGCGCGCGCCAAGTGCTTCTTCATCGCGCGCTCCAAGTTCGGCTCACGCCGGCCCTGTAGGCTCTTGGCAACTTCGTAAAAACCATCGGCCAAGCGCGCCGGGTCCGCACCGAGATCCACGCCCGACTCGAGGGCGGCGGCGGCATTTTCGTCGCCGGGGTTCAGCGCCAACGCCTCGAACATCTCGGGCAAACGCTCGTCCGTGACCCAGGTGGGGGGGCGCGTCGAGGCACGCCAGATCCGACGTAGCCCTTCGAGGGCTTCGCTCGCGTCGCGCGGTCGCTGCTCGCGATTTTTCTCGAGCAAGCTGCGCACGAACGTTTCAACGGCGGGGGTCACGCCGTTGCCCGCCGCCACGAAGCTCAACGGCTCGGCGTTCTGCGTCAAATGACCGAGCAGGGTGTCGACCGCGTGCGGGCCCGAGAACGGCGGCTTGCCGCTCAGCAGCTGGTACATCAGCACGCCGAGCGCGTACACGTCGCTTGCTGCGCTCGGCGTCTGACCGCGGAACTGCTCCGGCGAGCTGGCGAGTAAGAAGGCCTCGGCCTTGCCGTTTTGGCCGCCGTTCAGCGACAGCGCCGGCCGCAGGAAATGCGAGCCCGGATCGAGCAGGACCACTTTGGGTGCGCTTGGCGTCGGATCTACCACCAGCACGTTGCCCGCGTGCAGCGAGCCGTGCACGAGACCTGCCGCGTGCAGCGGCGCCAGCGCTTCGGCCACCGCCCAGAGCAGCGGCAAGACTTCGTTGAAGTGTCGCGCGCCGCGGCGCTGGAGCAAGGTCGCGATCGTCTCACCCTCGGCGATCGGGTGCGCAATGCCGATGTACTCACCTGCATCGTCCAGCGCGCCGGCGCGCACCTCGCTCGGTAGCCCCGGGTGCTCCACGTGCGCCGCGAGCCGAGACGCGGTGAGGAAGCGATGAGCGTCGGAGCGACGTGCGGCGACCCGCGGATGCAATGCTTTGAGGCGCAGCTCGGCTCCCCCGCGGCGCACGCGGTACACCGTGGCCCAAGGCCCCGAGCCGAGCTTGCCGATGATCATGTAGTCGCCGATTGAATCGCCGGGCGCGAGCTCGTCGCTGGTACCGGAGCGATCGCGCACGCTCTCCAGCGAGCTCGGTAAGCCTCGGCGATCGAGAGCCACTGCGTCCAGCAGCGCGTCCACCGCTTCGCTCGCGACGGCCTGCTGGGCCAGCGCGCGCGCGAACGAGGCGCGCGTGGCGACTCCGCCAATGTCCTCGGGCTCGAAGCCCAATGCCTCGCGGCTGAATCGGGTCAGGTCAGGCAACTCGAACAAGCGCTCGAGCTCGGCAGTCAGCGTCTCGACCAACATTTTGCGATGTTTCCGTTTCGATAGTGACCGTGCAGTGCGCGGTCGATCACCCGTAGCAGTGGGGTTCCGGGGGCAGCAACGAGAAGCAACTAGAACCGGCTCCAAAAACGAACAACCCCGGAACGCTGCACGCTCCGGGGTTGGGAAGTGCCGCAGCTACTGAAAAATAGCAGCTACGGTGGTTTTAGAGAAGCTCAGGCGGCGCTGGCTTTCGAAGCCAGGTCGCGCGCGTATTTCTCGAGCTTACGCGCGTCGGAATAGAAGCCGCGAATGCCTTCGCTCAGCTTCTCGACCGCCATTTGATCCTGGTTGTGCTCGAAGCGGTACGTCTTCTCGTCGAGGTGAATCAACGGCGCGTCGGCGGCCGCAGCGGTCTTGGCGGTGAGCTTCGGCTCCAGCTCGCCGTCTTTGGAGGCAAGCTCGCTGATCAGCTCGGGGCTGATGGTGAGCAGATCGCAACCGGCCAGATCGATGATCTGATCGGCCTTGCGGAAGCTCGCGCCCATGACCTGCGTCTTGTAGCCGTGCTTCTTGTAATAGTTGTAGATGCGGACGACGCTGGCCACGCCGGGATCTTCGGCGCGCGCGATGTCCTGCACGCCCTTCGACTTCTTGTACCAGTCGTAGATGCGGCCGACGAAGGGCGAGATGAGCGTGACCTTGGCCTCGGCGCAGGCGACGGCTTGGGCAAAGCTGAAGAGCAGCGTGAGGTTCGTGTGGATGCCCTCTTTTTCCAGCTGTTCGGCGGCTTTGATGCCCTCCCAAGTGGAACCGAGCTTGATCAACACGCGCTTTCGATCAACCCCCGCTGCCTCGTACAGCTTGATGAAGTTGCGCGCCTTGTCGATGCTGCCGCTGGTGTCGAAGCTGAAGCTCGCATCGACCTCGGTCGAAACGCGGCCTGGGATCAACTTCAAGATCTCGATGCCGAAGTTCACGAACAGCTTGTCCATGAAGGCCTCGGTCTGAGCGGCCTCGTTGCCCGGTTGCTTCTTCGAATAGCCAAGCGCCTCTTCGACCAGGTGCTTGTATTGCGGCTGCTGCGCGGACTTGAGCAACAGCGACGGGTTCGTGGTCGCGTCTTGCGGCTTGGCTTTGCCGATGGCCTCGATGTCGCCGGTATCGGCTACTACGGTGGTGTACTTCTTCAGCGAGTCGAGCAGGGACATCCGGTTTCTCCAGGTTCGAGCAATCGTAGGGAGTGCAGTAGGCGTTCGCGCGTAGCCCGCAAGGGCCCTCGTTGAGGAGAGCCTGCCCCCCGGCAGAGGCGGCTGCAACCACACCCGCCCCTCATGTTGGAAGTGTCTCTGAGCTTGGCCGTGAGGCCTGCTCAGAGGTGCGGCACTGGCCCTACGGTCACTGCGCAAGTGATTCCCTAAATCCTTCCATGGTTTAGCTGGTACCCCAAGATATTGGGGTTGACGATCGCCCTCTACCCCAATATGAAGGGATTCGTGTTGGTGCCTGCGCATTCGCACAGGCTGAAAATGGGAACCCGGTTGAATGCCGGGGCTGCCCCGCAGCGGTAAGCGAGAACGACCCCCACGGTGGCACTGGCTGACCCCTCTCTGTAACCAGAGGGCGGGCGGCTGGGAAGCAATGGGCAGTAGGAAGCCCGGCCTGATCCGGAATGCTCGTCAGCCCGAAGACCTGCCAACACCCAGCGCCAAGAGTCCTCACAACGAGGGCGACATTTGGCGTTGGTTGACCTCGAAAGCCTCGCGGGAGGCCGTCGGGTCGATCCGTCGTGCGACTGCTGTCGTGCGCTCGGTCGCCTCGTCGTCTTCAGGGCGTGGCTCTCGATTCCGGAGCGGTGGATCCCGCTCCCTGACCGCGGAGAAAGAACATCATGTTGAGCCCCTCGATCACGTCTTCGAACGGCACGTTGCCGTTCGCGCCCTCGCAGTCCGACGTCGACTCCGCTTCCTATCCGCAGACGACCATGCGCGTTCGGAAACGGAATGGCGGCAGCGAGCCGGTCAACGTCAACAAGATCGTGCGCGCGGTGAACCGCTGCTGCGCGGGCTTGCCGGACGTGGACGCCCTGCGCGTGGCCATGAAGACGATCAGCGGGCTTTACGACGGTGCTTCGACGCGCGAGCTCGACCAGCTCTCGATTCAGACGGCGGCAGGTTTGATCGTTGAAGAGCCGCAATACGCCAAGCTCGCTGCACGCTTGCTCTCTGGCTACATCGAGAAGGAAGTGCGAGGCCAGGAGATCCACGCCTTCTCGCAAGCCGTCTCGCAAGCCTACGACTTGGGCTTGGTGAACCAGCGCTTGTACGATTTTACCCTGAAAAACGCCCGCAAATTGAACGATTCGATCGCGCCGGAGCGCGATCGCGAGTTCGAATACTTCGGCCTGCGCACCCTGTACGACCGTTACTTGCTCAAGCACCCGAAGACGCGGCTCGTGGTCGAGACGCCGCAGCAGTTCTTCATGCGCATCGCCTGCGCGCTGTCGGAGAGCGTGGGCGACGCCCTGGAGATGTACCGTCTGTTCTCCACGCTCGAGTATTTGCCGAGCTCGCCGACGCTTTTCAACTCGGGCATGAAGCACGAGCAGCTCTCGAGCTGCTTCTTGCTCGATTCGCCCGACGACCACCTGGAGAAGATCTACAAGAGCTACACGGACATCGCGCTGCTCTCGAAGTTCTCGGGAGGCATCGGCTTGGCCTATCACCGCGTGCGCTCGCGCGGCTCGCTGATCGAGAGCACCAACGGCAAATCGAACGGCATCGTGCCTTGGCTGAAGACGCTCGATGCCTCGGTTTCGGCGGTCAATCAAGGCGGCAAACGCAAGGGCGCCTGCGCGGTGTACCTTGAGACCTGGCACGCGGACATCGAGGCCTTCCTCGAGCTGCGCGACAACACGGGCGAAGAAGCCAGCCGCACCCACAACCTGAACCTGGCCAACTGGGTGAGTGATTTATTCATGCGCCGCGTCGAAGCCGATCAGGATTTCAGCTTGTTCGACCCGAAAGCGGTGCCCAACCTGCCCGATTTGTACGGGGCGGAATTCGAGCGCGCCTACGAACAGGCGGAGCGCCAAGGGCTCGCTTCGAAGACCGTCAAAGCGCGCGATCTCTACGCGCGTATGATGCGCACGCTGGCTCAGACCGGAAACGGCTGGATGACGTTCAAGGACAAGTCGAACCGCGCTTGCAACCAGACGGCCTTGCCGGGGCGCGCGGTCCACCTGTCCAACCTGTGCACCGAGATCCTCGAGGTCACTTCCTCTGGCGAGACTGCGGTCTGCAACCTGGGCTCGATCAACCTCGGTCGCCACACGCGCATCGAGGCCGACGGTCGCGTGAGCTTCGACTTCGAGAAGCTCGCGGACACGGTGCGCACCGCCGTTCGCCAGCTCGATCGCGTGATCGATTTGAACTTCTATCCGATCGCAGAAGCCAAGGCCTCGAACCTGCGCTGGCGCCCGGTGGGCCTCGGTCTGATGGGCCTGCAGGACGTATTCTTCCAAATGAAGTTGCCCTTCGACGCGCCCGAGTCGCGCGAGCTATCGAAGCGCATCTCCGAAGAGATCTACTTTCACGCGCTGTCTACGTCCGCGGAGCTGGCCGTCAGCAAGGGTGCTCATCCAGCATTCTCCGAGACGCGGTCTGCGCGCGGCGAGCTGCAGTTCGACTCCTGGGAGGGCGCGACGCCGACTAGCGAACGGTGGAACGCGCTCCGTGAGCAAGTGAAGACGCACGGTCTGCGTAACTCGCTGCTCGTCGCAATCGCGCCCACCGCGACGATCGCGTCGATCGCGGGCTGCTACGAGTGCATCGAGCCTCAGGTCTCCAACCTGTTCAAGCGTGAGACGCTGTCGGGCGATTTCCTGCAGCTGAACCGGTACTTGGTAAGCGAGCTCAAGGCGCGCGGCTTGTGGAACGACAACGTACGCTCGCGGCTGAAGATGGCCGAAGGCTCGGTACAGGGCCTCGATGAGCTGCCCGAAGCCGTGCGTGCCGTGTACCGAACGGCCTGGGAAGTGCCGATGCGCTCGTTGATCGACATGGCCGCCGACCGCGGCGCGTTCATCGATCAGAGCCAGTCGCTGAACCTGTTCATCGAGAACCCCAACATTGGTCAGCTTTCCAGCATGTATTTCTATGCCTGGAAGAAGGGGCTCAAGACGACGTACTACCTGCGCTCGCGGCCCGCGACTCGGATCGCCAAGGCCACGGTCGATTCGCCGTCGCCCAGCGGCTTGCCGCCGCGCAACCCCGAAGGTGACCCGCACGCCGTCCACGGCTACACGCCCGTGCCGCCCGCGGTGGGACCGAGCGATGACTCGGCGGCCGTCGCTTGCTCGCTCGAGAACCCGGAAAGCTGCGAGGCCTGCCAATGAGCAGCTCTGCACGGCCAAACCGAATCCTCGATCCCGGCCTGTGCCTCACGCTGAGGCCCATGGCGTACCCCAGCTTCTTCGAGATGTACCGGGCCGCGATCAAGAACACCTGGTCGGTGGAGGAGGTCGACTTCTCGACCGACGTGGGCGATCTCACCCAGCGCATGGGTGAGCCCGAGCGACACCTGGTGCACCGCTTGGTCGCGTTCTTCGCGACGGGGGACTCGATCGTCGCCAACAACTTGGTGCTCAACTTGTACAAGCACATCAACGCGCCCGAAGCGCGCATGTACTTGTCGCGCCAGTTGTACGAGGAAGCGCTGCACGTGCAGTTCTACCTCACCCTGCTCGACACATACGTCCCGGACCCCGAGGATCGCTCGCGCGCGTTTGCGGCGGTCGAGAACATTCCTTCGATTCGGCGCAAGGCCGAGTTCTGCAACAAGTACCTGGACTCGATCGAGAGTGTGGGGCGGCTCGAAACTTTGGCGGATCGCCGACGGTTCTTACTCAATCTGATCTGCTTTGCTGCGTGCATCGAGGGCCTGTTCTTCTTCGGCGCATTCGCGTACGTGTATTTCCTCCGTTCACGTGGGCTCCTGCACGGCCTTGCCGCAGGGACCAATTGGGTGTTTCGCGACGAGAGCGCTCACATGGCGTTCGCATTCGAGGTCGTGCGTACGGTTCGGGAAGAGGAGCCGGAGTTGGTCGACGATCAATTCCGGGCAGACGTTCACGCCATGCTCGACGAGGCCATTGGCTGCGAGGTTCAGTTCGCCGAGGACTTGCTGGGCGGCGGAATTGCCGGTCTGTCGGTGCCCGAAGTGAAGCGCTACTTGGAGTATTGCGCGGACCAGCGCCTAGTGACGCTCGGCTTCGACAAGCGCTACGGAACGAAGAATCCATTTTCGTTCATGGCACTGCAAGACGTACAAGAGGTCACGAACTTCTTCGAACGACGCGTCTCGGCGTATCAGACCGGCGTCACCGGTGACGTCGCCTTCGACGTCGCGTTTTAGTACTACTTGGTCACTTCCGTCCCGAGATAGAGAGGCCGCGGCGGCCGTTGAATATTGGCCGTGCAGCGAGCCCGGACGTCCCGCGTCACCTCCGACTGTCGAGGCAGCAGGCGCCCGGTCCCGCCGGCTGTCTCGTTTACTCGTGTCCGCTCGCGCCGATCGTGATCTGCTCCTGCTCAAGAACTGACTAAGTAGTGTTAGGGCTACCCGAGGTCCCGCAACGGGTCGAATTGGCGCCGGAGAAAAGCACATCCTTCGGATCGGCATGTCCAGACGACGGTTCGCAACCAGTTGCTGGCGACCAACCTGCGCTGCACCGCCTCTGAAGAGCCGCTTGCTAGTGCATCGTGAACTGCGGGTAGGAGACAACCTGCACTAACCAGACGAGTCCGACCAATGGCAACGTGGTGCCCAGTTGGCCAAGAATCGCGAGTCGTGGAAGCGTAAACGGCACCCCTAGCGCGCCCTTACCGTGCTCTTCCTCGTGTTTGCGTCCATGACTGCCTGCGCGAAACCCGATTGGCAGCTGACCCGATCATTCCGGGAGCAATACGGCGTCGATGACGTGAATCACGCCGTTCGAAGCGACGATGTCGGCCTTGACGACGTTCGCGCCGTTCACCTGCAACGCTCCACTGGAAGCGTCGAGCTTGAGCAACTTACCTTCGACAGTTTTGGCCGAGGTGAGCTTGACCGCCTCGGTCGACATCACTTTTCCGGACACCACGTGGTAGGTGAGGATCGCCTGGAGCTTAGCCTTGTTCTCGGGCTTGAGCAGAGAGTCGAGGGTTCCGGCCGGCAGCTTGGCGAAGGCCTCGTCCGTCGGCGCGAAGACGGTAAACGGACCGGAGCCACGGAGCGTCGCTTCGAGGTCGGCGGCCTTTACCGCCGCGAGCAGCGTCTTGAACTGTCCCGCCGCGTTTGCGGTGTCAACGATGTCTGATTGGGCAACCATGTCCACGGTGTTCGCTTCCTCGGCGGTCTTCGGAGGCATTGGCTGACCGCACGCGGCGACGAGCAGGGGGGTGACGGCGATGAGGCTGACGATGAATTTCATGGATCTCCTTCAGAGGCAGCGGACGGGTAGCGGCCGCTGCATGCATAGATTCTGTTCATGGTCCGTCAACCACCAAGAACGTATTGTCCACTTTTTGTCTAACTAAAAGATCGCGGCATTTCCGCAGTGAGGTAGCCGACTTCGCCCCAAGCTCTGTGCCTGTGTAGATATTGTATACGCGCCGGCGGGAGCTCAGTGGCCGATCCTGACACGATGGGAGCGAAGCCCACTGCCGCGGGTGCCAAATGAGCACCCGTGCTACGAGCGTGGCTTCGGGGGGGCATCGGTGAGCGCGTGCTCGATCAGAGTGCTCAGGGCTGTGAGGCTACGGTCGAGAACCATGGCCGTGGTGCCGCCCGGAGCGACTTGGCCGCCCTTGATGAATGCAAATGACTTGGTCGCAGTGGCGAGGTGCGCGCGAAGCTCGTTGGCGATCATGCCCAGGCGGTCGATTCGTTGAGTTTCGCTCGAACCCAGGCTGTGAGTAGCAAACTGCGTCACAGCCTGCGCAATTGCGTCATCCAAACACAGGTTCATCACACGGAATTCAGCGGTAGGAACCTGCACGTCTCGCTCGACGGCCAGTTCGGTAATCGTCTGACAGACATCGCCGTATACGTGAACGACTTCCTCGATGTTGAGCCCGATCTTGAACGCAGCTTCGCCCTCCTTGCCGGCACTCTGGCGAATCTCGTCGTGGTTGATCTTGTCGGTCGAGTCAGCCAAGCGCAGGGCCGCAACGAGTTGACCCAGAAAGACCGGGACTCCGTCTGGAAGCTGCTGCGTCGCAGTCGTCCTACTCGTCGCTCGTTTTTTCGCACGAGCAATGATCTCTTCACGTTGAGCCGCAATGAACGTCTCGAGCATTCAGACTATACGCGCCTGCTTCGTGGTCGAGTCAAGCCGCGAGCAGGCTGACGGGACCCCGAGTGACGCCATGCTCGAACAACGGATTCCCGATCGGTGTTGTCCGTTAGCATTGCTGGAATCGACAACAGTGATAGGAGCCAACCCAGCGGCGCATATTGACGCCGGCGCGCTGCGCCGACGCGGGGCGCGCTGCCTGGGTGAGGCAGGGATGTCGCGGCAGCCCGATCGCTTTTTTCTTGTCGCGAGGCGACGGTTTGCGGCATTTCCCGCGCTTCGATTGATTGGTTGCGCCGCTGCTCGGTGTTCAACTCAGCCGCAAAGCTATCGGGCAAGTCGGGAATGCCAGGCTGGAGTCGCCCATACCGAAAAGCTAACTTGGTGCTGAGGCCTTTGGCCCCACCGCCGCATTCGACATTTCGAGCTCTTCCACCACTCGCCTCCGGGCATCGAGCGCGACATGCGCTGAAGAAGTGATTTGGACGACGCGGTCGCGCGGCGTTCGCCGTCCACGATTGCGCTCAGACGAGGCGACCGCCGCCGTCGACGTGAACGATCTCGGCGGTGAGCGCTTCGTTGCGCATCAAGAAGAGGACGGCCTCGGCGACCTCGTCGGCGGTAGAGAGGCGGCGCGTCGGCAGCTTTTCGCTGACCGATGCGAACACCGCGGACTTGTTCGCGCCGAGGACAGCGTCCCACATCGGCGTGTCGGTCCAGCCGGGGGCGACCGCGTTGAACCGCACCGGCGCGAGCTCGAGGGCCATCGCGCGGGCGAGCTGCTCGGCGGCGGCCGTCGCGACGCTCGACACCCATGCACCGGCCACAGGACGGTCGGTCGAGACGCCGCCGGTGAAGGTGAACGAGCCGCCTGGTCTCACCTTTTTGGCTGCAGCGCGCGTGACGAAGACGCTTCCCCATAGGCGAAGCACGAGCGGCGCGAGCTGCTCGTCGACGGCGCCTTCGAGTATGCTCCCGAGTCTGGTGGTGCCGGCCGAGACGTAGACGTGGTCAACCGCCTCGAAGCTGGCGAAGGCCTCCACGACCATGGCCTCTTGCATCACGTCTACCACGCGTGTCTCTACGCGGGGCAGGCTAGCGCCGAGCGCCGACAACTTGTCGGGCGAGAGGTCCATGATTGTGACGCGCGCACCGAGCGCGTCGGCAGCGCGCGCGACGGCGAGGCCAATCCCCGAGGCCCCGCCGACTACTACGATCCGCTGCCTGGCGAGCGATGCCATCAGTGGATCCCTTCAGCCACGGAGATCGTCGTGGAGAGCGAGTTGCGCGTGGCCCGTGAGTACGGGCACGCCTCTTTGGCCTGTTCGATGAGCGCCTCGAGCCGTTGCCGGTCGGCCCCCGCCGCGCTGACCGTCAGGCGCAGCGCGAGGTCGAACGTGCCTTGGTCGTGCAGCATGTCCACCTCCGACGCGATTGCGACATCGCGGATCGGCGTGCCGCCGGCCTTGGCGAGTGCCGAAAGCGTGCTGCCGAAGCATGCCGCGTAGCCCGCGGCGAAGAGCTGCTCGGGGTTCGTGCCCAAGCCGTCGCCTCCCAACGACTTTGGAAACGCCAAGCGGGCGTCGAGGAGCCCGTCCTCCGAGCGAATCGAGCCATCGCGGCCGCTGCGAACGTCCACGTGTGCAGTGTAGAGCTTTGCCATGATCATCATCTCCTGTCGCAGCGAGCGATGCGCTCGCTGGGTACGGGAGCACCATGATGACCGGCGCGCGAATTGACAATCTAGGTCGCGTGGGACAGCTTGTCCCGAAGTGACCCAGCCGGTAATCTCCGCAGAAGACTTGCGTTTGCTCGCCGCGTTCGCGGACGACACGAACCTTCGTCGCGCGGCGAGCGAGCTGGGGCTTGCGCGCTCGACGTTGAGCCGGCGGCTCGCCGAGCTAGAGGAGCGCCTCGGTCAGTCGCTGTTCTTGCGCCACGGGCGGACGCTCGCAATCACGAGCTTCGGCGAGCGCCTGGTCGCGCACGCCAAAACCGCGCGCGACGCGCTCGGCGCCCTCGAACGGGCGGCAGGCGAAGCAGGGCGAAGCTTTGCGGTGGCGGTTTCGCCGCTGTTCGCGGACGTGGTGTTGCCCGACGTGCTGGCCGCGATGGCCGAGCGTCACCCCACGACGCGCGTGCAGGTGCTCCTGAGCCACGCGTACTCGGACCTCTTCGACGACCGCGTCGACGTCGCGCTCCGGCGCGGCCCCCTCGAAGACTCGACGTCCCTCAACGCGCGGCGCCTCGGGCGGCTCTCGATGATCTGCGTGGCGCGCAGCGCACCCCTGCTGGAAAGGGCAATGGCAGCCGACGATCGCGCGCGCGCACTTCCGTGGATCCGCGTCGGCTCGACGCTGGAGCCCTTCGTGCTTCCGCTGCACTCGAAGCTCACCGCGCCGCGCGTGACCGTATCCCCGCGCTACGCGGTGGATAGCCAACGCCTCGCCCTCGATCTCGTCCTCCGCGGCCTCGGCGTGGCGCGGCTGAACGCCTTCTTGGCCCGCCCTCGAATCGCGTCCGGCGAGCTCGTCGAGGTCCTGCCCGAGGCGCGCGCCACCGAGGCGGTGTTCGCGGTATACGCTCGGCGCGCGCGACCGGACGCGCAGGTCCGCGACTTCGTGGCCGCGGTGGTCGCCCGCTGCCACGAGCTCGACATCTGGGATAACGAGTGAGCGAGATCAGCCCCGCGCGTTGCCCCGCGGCACGGCGGCGAGGCGACACGCGGGCAGCCGCAGCGGCGGGAAATCGTTCACTCAGCCGTCGACTTGACCGACAGCGGCGCGACTTCCCGCGGGGGAGGGACCTGCGAGCGCGGCGCGCCGGGGGGCGGCACGTACACGCCCCAGATGTCCCGCGCGTAGCTCAAGATAGTGCGGTCGCTCGAGAACACGCCCATGTTGGCGACGTTGAGGATCGCCCGGCGGGTCCAGCCGGCTTGGTCGTGGTAGGCGGCTTCGACGCTGCGTTGGCAGTGCACGTAGCTGAGAAAATCCGCCAAAACCAAGTACGTATCGCCGCCGTAGAGCAGCGAATCGACGATCGGCTTGAAGCGATTCGGATCGTCCGGGGAGAACATGCCGCTGCTCACGGCGTCTAGCGCGGTGCGGAGCAGCTGGTCCCCGTAGTAGATCTGCATCGGGTCGTAGCCCTTGGCCTTGGTTTGATGGACTTGCTCGGTGGTGAGACCGAACAAGAACATGTTGGCCTCGCTCACGGCGTCCTTGATCTCGATATTGGCGCCGTCGAGCGTGCCCACGGTGAGCGCGCCGTTCATCGCGAACTTCATGTTGCCGGTGCCGGAAGCCTCCGTGCCGGCCGTCGAGATCTGCTCCGAGACGTCGGTCGCGGGCACGATCACTTCCGCCAATGAAACGCTGTAATTCGGCACGAAGAGCACGCGCAGATGCTGGCGCACGTTCACGTCCGAATTGACGACCTGCGCCACGGAATTGATCAAATGAATGATGCGCTTGGCCATGTCGTAGCCAGGCGCGGCCTTGCCCGCGAACAGGAACGTGCGCGGCGTGACGTCGAAGGGCGGCTTGCTCTTGTACGACAGGTACAGCGAGATGACGTTCAGGATGTTGAGCAGTTGCCGCTTGTACTCGTGGATGCGCTTCACCTGCGAGTCGATCATGTGGCTCGGCTCGAGCTCCATCTGGAAGCGTTGCTTCAGCACCGCTGCCAAGCGCTGCTTGTTCGCGCGCTTGATCGTTTGCCACTCTGCTTGGAACTCCGGATCCGTAGCGTACGGGGTGAGCCGCTGCAACTGATCCAGATCGATCTCCCAGCCGGGGCCGATACGGTTGGTGATGAGCTTCGATAGACCGGGGTTGCACTTGAGGAGCCAACGGCGCGGGGTCACGCCGTTGGTCTCGTTCAAGAACTTGGCACCGTCGAACTCGTAGAAATCGCGGAACAGCTGCTCGCGCAAAAGCTGCGAGTGCAGGGCGGAGACGCCGTTCACGCGCGTGCTGCCGATCACGGCCAGGTTGGCCATCTGGACGCGCTTCTCCCCGCCTTCTTCGATGATCGACATCCGGCGCAGGCGCTCGTCGTCACCGGGGAACTTCTTCTTCACCTCGGCCAAAAATTGCGCGTTGATGTCGTAGATGATCTGCAGGTGGCGGGGCAGCAGCTTCTCCATCAACCACACGGGCCAGCGCTCGAGCGCCTCCGGCAAGATGGTGTGATTCGTGTACGCGCAGCAGCGCTTGACCAGCGCCCAGGCGTGGTCCCAAGGCATCGCGTACTCATCTACCAGGAGGCGCATCAGCTCCGCCACGGCCAGGGCCGGGTGGGTGTCGTTCATCTGGAAGATCGCTTGCTCATGCAAGTTGTACAGATCCGCGTGGTAGCGGAGGTGACGGCTGAGCACGTCTTGCAGGGTGGCCGAGACCAAGAAAAACTCCTGGCTCAGGCGCAGCTCTTTGCCAGCGGGCTGTGAATCATTCGGGTACAGGACGCGGGTGATGTTCTCGGTCGCGCTCTTTTCCTCCACCGATTTGATGTAATCACCACGGTTGAACCAAGCGATGTCGAAGTCACGCGTGGCTTTGGCGGACCACAGGCGCAGCGTGTTGACGACGTGGTTCTTGTAGCCGGGGACCGGCACGTCATAAGCCATGGCGAGGACGTCGTGCGTATCCACCCACTCGTGCACTAGGCGGCCGGAGCTGCCCGTGTATTGAATCACGCGGCCGCCGAAGCGCACCTTGTACATGCGCTCGGGGCGCGCGACTTCCCAGGGGCTGCCGTACTGCAGCCACTGGTCGGGCGACTCCTGCTGCATGCCGCCCACGATGTCTTGGCGAAAGATGCCGTAGTCGTAGCGCAGGCCGTAGCCCATGCCGGAGATGCCCAGCGTGGCCATGGAATCTAGAAAACATGCCGCGAGGCGGCCGAGGCCGCCGTTGCCGAGGCCTGCATCTGGCTCTTGGTCGAGCACTTGCTGCAGATCGATCCCGAGCTCGGCGAGGGCGGTGCGCGTTTCTTCGAGCACGCCGAGATTGACCAGGCCGTCCTCCAACAGGCGTCCGATCAAGAACTCGAGCGAAAGGTAGTAGACGATCTTCGGTTGTTGGCGCTCGCGCTTCTGCCAAGTGCGCGTCCAGCGATCGAACATGCGATCGCGGGCCAAGCGGGCCGTCGCGACGAAGTGATCGAGCTTCGTGGCCGCGCTCGGGTGTTTGCCCAGCGTGTGCTGCACATGATTGACGAAGCTATCGCGAATCGAGTTCGAGTTCAGCGCGAGTTCGTCGACGGGGATGTTGTACTTGGCCGAATTGGACACATGGCTTTACTACCAATCCTTTTCGCGACTTCAAAGGACTCTCTCGGGGGCCACGTGCGTTCCTTTGCCAGCGTCGGAGCCTTTGGCGAAGCGGCTTGAAAATCGCTCTCGAATCGAGAATCTGAGGCTCGCGCAATGCGTGCGAAACCTTACCGGCACGAGCCACGAATGAGCGACGAAAGTAACGCTTCGAAGACGCTTTCGGG
The DNA here is from genome assembly GCA_040348785.1 of Myxococcales bacterium. GTDB lineage: Bacteria > Myxococcota_A > Polyangia > Polyangiales > Polyangiaceae > PMG-095. The sequence continues at coordinate 83,585 of JBEQTH010000031.1, forward strand.
AGTTGCCCGAGCGGTGCTAGATGGGCGCCGCCATGTTGACTCTTCCCTTGGGCCGAATTTCGGGCCGCACCCTGAGCGCGCTCGTGACTGCGGTCCGCAAGACGCCGGCTCGCGCGCCTCTGGCCCGGCTTTTTCGGGCTCAGCTCGGGATCGACGCGCTGCGGGCGCTCGGGCACGAAGAGCGAGCTTCTCTGCCGTTTTCCTACGCGCCCATTTCCGCACGAACGCATCATGAACGCGCGTCTCTGGGGCTCGGGCTCGGCGTCCAAAACGCAACGGGCTGGCCGCACTCGGTGCAAAGCTTTGCCGATCACTATCGAAGGGGAGCTGCCAACCCGGTAGACGTCGTGACGCGGGCGCTCGCGCACGCGCGCGTACTGGCCGCGCGCGCGCCCACCGTCGGTCCGCTCTGCGGCTACGATGACGAGCAGGCGCTCGTTGCAGCGCGTGATTCCGCACAACGCCTCGCTGAGGGTCGTGCGCGCAGTGCGCTCGAGGGCGTTCCGATTGCGGTCAAAGAAGAGGTCGACACGCGCGGCTTCGTGACACGCATGGGCTCCAATTGTTTGCAACGCGGCCTAGCCAGCGCCGACGCAGTCGCCGTGGCGCGCCTGCGCGCGGCCGGCGCCGTCGTCATCGGTCAAACGCCGATGACCGAATTTGGGCTCTCGCCCATGGGCGGCAATGCCAATCGTCACATGCCGAGGAACCCCCACGATCCGCGGCGCTTGCCCGGAGGCAGCTCCAGCGGCTCGGCCGTGGCCGTAGCGACCGGCGTGACGCCGCTCTCGCTCGGCTGCGATGGCGGTGGCTCGATTCGCATTCCGGCTGCATTGTGCGGCGTATTCGGCTTGAAGCCGACCTACGGCCGTGTGCCGCAGACCGGGCACGGCTTGCCCGGGGCGACCTCCGTCGTGCACCTCGGTCCGATTGGGACGAGCGCCCACGATCTGGCGTTGTTCCTCGAGCACGCCGCGGGTGCGGACGCAGGAGATCCGGCATCGGCCGTGGCGCTGCCCAGCGCGCGGGGCGCCTACACGCACGCGCTCGGGCGCGGCGTGCGCGGTTTGCGCATTGGAATCGACGAGGACGATTGGGCCGCGCTCGACGACGACGTGTCGGGTCCGGGTCGGCAAGCGCTGGACGCTCTAGAGCGCGAGGGCGCGATCCTGGTGCCCGTGAAGTTGCGCCTTGCGCGCTACGCCGCGCCCATCGGCTATTTGACGATTGGCGTGGAAGCGTTCACGGCCATGACCGAAATCCGCGCGCGGCATATGGATGAGCTGGGTCAAGACATGCAGCTGTTTTTGGCCGGCCTCGAGACCTTTCGGCCGGACGACTACGTTGACGCACAACGTGTTCGTTCCGCGCTGCGCCTGGAGCTCGCCGAGGTGCTCCGCCAGGTCGACGTGCTGGCGATGCCCGCCACCGCCCTCGGCGCACCAACCGTCAGTGACGAAGAAGCGCGGACGGGCTTCATCGATCCACCGTTGCTCGATTCGTTATGCCGGTTTGCGTTTCTGGCCAACGTGACCGGAACGCCGGCCGGCGTGGCCCCGGTTGGGGTCGACCGAAACGGCATGCCTGTGGGGCTCCAAGTCACGGGCGACGCCTGGGACGAAGCCTGTGTCCTTCAGGTTCTCGCTCATTTGGAGCGGATCGGCGTCGCGAACGTGAGGAAGCCCCCGGGCGGCACGAGCGTAGACCTGCTCTGAGACCGGTGATACGGTATTAGGCTTAGCGTCGTGTCGGCGCAGCAAAGGGGCGATATGCGAAGTGGGTGTTTCGTTGCGTCAATCGTGGTGACGATGTTCGGGGTGTTTGCGACTAGCGTGGTGAGCGCGCAATCGGCGTCGGGCGCGGGTGAGGGGGCCGCGCCAGCCGATCCAGCCCTACCTCCGCCTCCGCCTGGCGGTTATCCACCGCCTCCGCCTGGCGGTTATCCACCGCCGCCTCCCGGTTATTACGGACCACAGGCGCCCACCGAACGCACCGCCAATAACTCGATTTACATCGAGGGCCTCGGACCGGGCATTCTTTATTCGCTCAACTACGACCGCAATTTCGGGGACTTCGCGGGTCGGGTCGGCTTCAGCTACCTGGGCGTCTCGGCTCGCGCCGGCTCCTCGGAAAGCCACGCTAGCCTGATCACTGTGCCACTGACGGTTACCTACCTCGGCATCGGCTCGAAGAAGAACATGTTCGAGATGGGGGGCGGCGTGACCATCGTTCATGCCAGCGCCGGCGCGAATAGCTTTGCGTTCTCCGACTCGAAAACCAACGACACGGCCACTCTACTGCTCGGCAATCTGGTCTTCGGCTACCGCTTGCAGCCGCCCGATGGTGGTTTCATGCTGAGGGTCGGGTTATCGCCGATCTTCGGCGCGGGCGCGTTCATCCCGTTGCCCTATTTGGCGCTGGGCGGGACGTTCTGAGCGACCGCGGTGCACGGCGACTCAGCACGCTGCGAGCTGCTTTGCTGGATCGCGAGCGCCCCAAAAATTACGGAATGCCGACCTCGAGGTGAGCCATCTCGTTCACCTCGAGGCCGTCGACCAGGGCAGGCAAGCCGAGCGCGCGCAAGAAGTAGGGTGGGCTGGCGCGGAACAAGAGGCGAGCTCTCAAGGTCTTGGGCACGCCTCCGGCGCTGATCGGAAAGCTGTAGGGAAAGGCGTGGCTCTCGCCAGGACCGAGGGCGGCCGTGGGCTTGTGATCGAAGGGACGTACGCGCGACACGGGGCCAGCGTTGAGCGTCTGAATCACGCTCTCTCGGCCGTTCGGGGCGCGCTCGAGCAGCGGCTCGCCGCGGCGATCGAGCAAGGCTTCGCCCTGCGCGCCGTGCTTGGGCAGCGTGTCGTCGAGCAGCATCTGCTGAAAATTGACGAGCAGCGGATCGCTCTTCGTGCACCCCTTGAGCATCGGGCGCACCGGATTCTGTGGGTCGTCGATGATCGAGCTGTCGCATAGATCATCACCGGTAGAGGCAAGTAGGCCCGAGCCTGCAAGCGCACGCCCCGCGCCGTCCAAGAGCGTGATTTCTAGCCACATCTGGCGCACGAACGCGAAGCCGCCCGGCAGGTTGTGACCGGTCCCGGTGTTGCTCACTTGGAGCGCGAAGCTCAGCGCATTCGCCGACGCCGTGAGTGAGCCCGGTACCAATGTCAGCGTGCCGCTGCTCCGCAGCAAAGCCTCGCGCGCGGGGCGCAACACTTCGCGCGCGGCCCGGTCGTCGAGCGGGTAATCGGCGCCCACGAACGAGTGGTCGTGCACTTGCCGAACGGGCGCGGCCTTGTCCTGCTCGAACGGGACCAGCGCGTGCTCCGCGGCGCGCGTGTCGTTGACCAGCGGCATGTGGCAGTTGACGCAATCCGCAGTGCCGCCGGCTTTGCGATAGTCTGCCCATTCATCGAACAAGGTCTGCAAGACGAGATCGGTGCCGCGGTGCAATTGGCCATCGCCGTTCTTGTCGTATTGCACGGAGTGGCAATTGCGACACAGCTGCTCCGGCTGCTTGAAGACGGGTGTCGCTTCACTGTGATGGAACGAGTTACCGACCGGATCATTCAGCGCGCCGAAATAAAGGTGCCCTGGCTCGAGGCCGTCTTGAAAACGGGTCAAACCCGCGCTGGCGGTCTCGGGCGTGCCATTCCATTGATGGCAAACCGCGCACGAAATGCCCTCATTGAGCAGCGGGGTCTCGGCGAACGGCGAGTCGGCGCTGAGCGGCAAGGTGCTGCCGCTGGTCAACGCCGCACCGATCGGGCCGTGGCAATTGATGCAGATGCGCTTGGGGTCGGGGTAGGCCGCTTGAGCCAAGACCTTGGCCAAGACCTGATTGTTCTGCGCCACCATTACCGGGCTAGTCATGGCGTGTGAGTGCATCGAGCGCCGCCATTCGCCGACCGTTCGCGCGTGGCAGTCCGCGCACTTTTCGGCGCTCTCGAAGCCACCCAAGCTGCTGCCCGAGACCGCGCCGAGCGGCAAGCTGCGCGCGGGCACGTCATAAGCAAACAGCAAATGCGCGGGCACGGCGGCCAGGAACAGCAAGCTGAACGGCACGTGCGCGATGCGCAAGCCCTGCAATAGCCGACCATAGCGGGCTTGCTTCCGAGCACGCTCCAAGGCTTGTGCGCGCACGACCGAGAGCGCGGTCACGTCGATGAAGCGCTGCTGCTCTTCGCTCGGCAAGCTGGCCGCGGCTTGCCGGATCTGGATGTCGCTCGGAGTACCGCCGAGCGCCCAGGCCTTGAGCTCGTGGAAGCGCGGCGAACCGCCTGCGGTCAGCTTGTCGATTTCGATCGATAGCGTCTCGGCGCGCGCTTGGCTGGTGCCTGCCGAATAATTACCGACCTCGTGCGCGGCCAGGCGGGGCACGACGGAGTAAATGACGCGCCACACGAGCCCGGTGACCACGACTGCGAAAAGCGAGAAAAAGGCCAGCTTCCCGGCCGAAAACTCGAGCGAGACCAACCCGTAGCCGGCGTGCAGCGCGGCCGTGCACAGCGCAAGCACGCCGAAGTAAACGTGTGCCCAGAGCCACGCGGTCATGGTGCCGCGGCCGAACGGCAGCCGCTCTTGCAAGCCGCGCTTGCGCAATGAATAGAAGAAGGCGAGAAAGCAAAGCGCGAGCGAGCTCAGGCCGAGGAGCACGCCCGTGAACGTGTAGCCGCGCGTGATGCTCGGGAAGAGCTCGTAGTCCGAGAGCAGCCCTCGGTCGAGCAGCGCGACGACCGCGGCGCTGAGCAGAGCCGCCAACAGCGAGCTCGTGAGCCAGGGCCAGTGCCGTTCGAACCAACGCAGCCGACGAGTGAGACCGGTCGCTGCCAAAGTCAAAGCCCTCGATTGGGATCGACGACGACGCGACCCGGGTCGACACGAAACGCGGCTGCCACTGGACAGGCCGTGACGCATGCGTAGTCGTGATGCCCCGCACACAGATCACACTTCACGGCGATGCGCGGCACTTTGGGATCGAGGGCGTCGTGCGCCTCTTTACGCGCGCGTTTGCCGGCGCCAGCGAGGAAGTCGAACAAGCTCGGAAAAAAGCCGGGTTTGTCGGGCACCACGGGGTGCATGCTGATGTTGCCATACGGACAACGCTCGGCGCAGGCGCCGCAGCCGATGCAGTTGTCTTTGATGATTTTGATTTCACCGCTGGGTAAGCGCACGATCCCGTTCACGCTGCACATCAAGCACGCCGGGTCGCTGCAGTGGCGGCAGGCGGTCGGGAACAGGTAGGTATCGACTTGAATGCCGCGCAGCTGCAACCGGCTATAGCCGTGGCGCCGCTCGCAAGCATCGATGCAGTTGCCGCAGCTGGTGCAGCGCTCTTGGTCGATGACCAGCACTTCACGGCCGCTGGCCAGCCCGGCTTCCATCAGCACGCCGGCAGCGAGCGGCGCGCGCGTTTCTTCGCCGAAGCGCGAAGGGCCGTGGGTGGGCAGCGAGAGCCGCGCTGGGCTGCCCTCGGCGTCCACGCCCATCGGTGGGGGCGGCAGTGAGCCCACGTCCAGCGTGCGCGCCAATTGCTCGGCTTCGAAGCCACTCAGGAGGGGACCATAGGCGCCCGGGTGGCGCGCCAAGACTTGGCCCAGCAGTGCGCCCGGAATGCGGATCACCTCCGCGCGGCTCACGGCCTCGACCGTGTAGCGGTGGGCGGCGTCGCGGTGCAGCAAGCCGAGCACGCCGAACACGTTGCCCTCGCGGAAATAAGTCAGCACCAAGGGACCCGTCGCTGCGTCGCGTCGCGCGCGCAAGAAGCCGTTGCGCACCAAATAGAAATCACGCGGCGCTTCACCGACGCTGAACAGCACGGACCCAGCCGGCACGAGCACCAGCTCGGCCCCCGCGAGCAGTTCTTCGAGCGCGGCTTCGGGCAGCGCCCCGAGGCCGCGCGGTTGCCTGGCGTAGCTGAACAACGCGCGCCGTGCGTACAGCGACTGCAGCGCGTCGCCGAAGTCGGGACACAGCTCCATCAGCGCCAGCACGGCCACCTTGGGCGCCTCGAGCACGACCGAGCGCTCGCGTGCGGCGACGCCGAACGGCTCTGCCGCATCGGCCAAAACCCCCATTTCGCCGAAGAAAGCCCCGGGCCCGATGACGAGGATATGGATCCGCTCGCCGCGCGGCCCGCGCGACGTTTGCTCGAGCGACCCCTCGAGCACGACGCACAGCCGCTCGTGGAACTCGCCCTCTTGGCACAGCTCTTCACCCGGCACGAGCAGCCGCAGCGTCGACTTCAAGATCAGCCGGCGCAGCGCCGGTGCATTGGCGCCCGCAAACAGCTCGAGCGAAGTCAGTTTTTGCGCGAGCCCGTCCAGCGAGATGCCCGAGGGGAAGGTGGTGGTGCGGGCTTGCAGCGAGAGCTGGAAGTCAGCCACGCTATTTTCGACTTTGAGCTTGTTGAACAACACCATTTCGGCGCGATTCAAATCCGCAGGGCAAGCCGGTACGCATTGCTTGCATTGCGTGCATGCGGTCACGAAATCCGCGACATGCCGGTGCTCGATGGTGGGCAGAAAAATGGCCGCGTTGAGCTCACCGATGGTCACGCTTTTGGATTGCGTGATCGGGCAGGCGAGCAGGCAATCGTTGCAGCCGATGCAGGCCATCGACTCGGCCTCGACACGCACGCGCAGCCGCTGTTCGGCGTCGTTCATGTGCCCTCCTCGAAGCGCAACATGACGGTGCCCGCGAGCAACAACAGGTCGCCATGCTGAATCTCGCTAAAGTCGCGCGCGAGCGGCGAGCCTGCGCGAAACGCGCGCCCGCCGCTCAAGTCCCGAATCCAGAATTTGCCCTGGTGCGTCGCTAGCTCCAGCTGCGGCCCGGACACGCTCGTCAATTGCAGGCCCGAGCCCGGATCCCCGCCCACGAGCAACCGCTCGCCCACGCTGGCCGATTTGCCCGCGTCAGTGCCAGAAGTGACGAATAGCCGCGCGCTCGGACGCAGATCGGCCAACACGTCGGCACGCGCGGCGCTGCTGTACAGGACGTCGACCGCACCGAAGCGCAGCCAGTCCCCTTCGCTGAGCAGCGCGGGCTGGTTTGGCGCGAGGCGCGCGCCTCGCGCGAAGCTCCCGCTCGGGCTCCCGAGGTCCATTACCGCGTGTGCATGGCCCGCGAAGCGCAGCTCGGCGTGCCGCCCGCCGATACTGGGGTCGGTCAACCGAATGCCGCACTCGGGGTCACTACCGAGCAGCACGGGGTTCGCTCCGAGCGCAAAGCTCAGGCCGAGCGCGCCGCCCGAACGTACCTCGAGGCGCGGACCAGCGAGGCTCTTTTGCTGCACGCCGGGCGCTTGCCGGGGTAGGGCGCTGCAGCGAAAGACGAGCTCCAGTTGGCCGAGCCGCAGGCGGTCCCCATCGCGTAGGGGGTGCGGCCCGAACAAGCTCTGGCCATTGACCCAAGTGCCGCTGCTGCTCCCGAGGTCACGCACGTAAAGGCCGGCGGCGTGACGGACCAGCTGCGCGTGAAAGGCGCTCAACGTGGGATCCCGGAGCGGGATCTGGCACTCGGGGGATTGACCCAAGTTGGTCACCGGCAGCACGATCGGAAACGTGTGCCCTTGTAGCTCGAGCCGCGCGTCGTCGATCGGCGCGAGGCTACTGCGAGCTTCCGGTGCGGCTTCGGCATGTAGCCCGATAGACAACATCTTGGTGCGCCGCGGGCCGCTGGGGATGGCCGTGGTCATGCCGCTTTGGGCGGGCATGACCGAGCTTTGAATCGCCACGGTGCCGCCCGTCGTTTTGGACGGAGTGAACTCCGACATGGCACCCGTGGCCAGCGCACTGCCCAGGCTGATCGCCTGCGTGCGCTTGATTTTGGCTTCCACGAACACCGTGGTCTTGCGCGGCGGCGGCGGGCGCTCGACCAAGCGCTTGCGCTCGAGCCATGCCTCCACGTCGAAGCTCGGCTCGAGCAAGCGATGCTTGATCTCGCTCACGTCCACGGCAGCGTCGATCAGGCGCTTCATGTTGCGGCCAATGGCTCGCACGCGCAGGGCGCGCTCGCCGATCATCAACGCTCCGACCAAGACGTTGCCCGCGAACACCAGCTTTCGATACGCGATTTGGCCCGTGCCACGCGGGAAATCGATGAGCTCGGTCGTTCCGTCTTTGCGCTCGATGTGTCCAATGCGTGCAAAATCCAGATCGAACAGGCGAGTGGCGAAGTAGTGCGCGCCCGGGCGGTGCTCGGCTTGGCCGCCGCGCATGTTTTGGGCCGCGACCCGGGCTTGCAAACGCGCTGGCTCCCAAAGGGCCAGCCACTCACCGTTGACGCTCGCGACGTCGCCCGCCGCCCACACGCCGGCAAGCGAGCTTTGCATGCGCTGATCGACCGCGACCGCGCCGTTGGCCGCCAAGCGAATCCCGGTATTGGCCAGGAACTCGGTATTGGGCTGCACGCCGAGCGCGGCCGCAACCAGCTCACAAGCGACGCCACGCCCGGAGGCGAGGGTGACGCCCGCGACGCCGTTTGGACCCGGATGAACCGCGCGCACTTCGTCGTTCAGGAGCACGTCGATGCCCGCTTTGCGTAAGCGCGTAGCGAGCAAATCGGAGGCGACCTCGTCCAGAGCGCCGGGCAAGAAGCGGGACGCGCGCTCGATCAGCGTTACCTTCACGCCGTGCTCGAGCAGCGCGTGAGCCCACTCCAACCCGAGCGCGCCGCCGCCGAGCACCACCGCCGTTTTCAGCCCACGCAAACGAACCGCGTCGTAAACCTGCCGCGCATCGGCGATCGTGCGCAAGGTGAGCACGCCCGGCAAATGCGCGCCCTCGAAGCTCGGCGCCCGCGCCCGCGCGCCGGCCGCAACGAGCAGTTGATCATAGCCCGCAGGCTCGGGGCTCGTGCTGCACCACACGCCAGAGCGCGCCACGTCCACCGCCACGACGCGCGCGAAAATGCGATGGATGCCGTACGTCTGGTAAAAGTCGGGCGCGACGGCGAACAACTGATCTTCGCGCAGCTCGCCGAGCAAATAGTTGGTCAGTGCGGCTCGGTAGTAACCCGGCACGGGCTCGTCACTGAAGACGCCGATCACCGCCTCGGGATCCGCAACACGAAGACTGGCCGCGGCCGTCAGCCCGGCCGCGCCGTCACCGATGATCAGATACCGCTTGCGCGCCATCGCCCAACATCGCCCAAGCCACGGCTATACCACGGGCCCGCTGCGTTTTCGCTTTTCAACCCGGTTCGGGCGTGCTGGTCTCTCCCGCGGAGGATTATCGGTATGCGATTCGTCGATCTGGCACGCGCGCTTTCGTTGCTCACCGTGGTTGGTCTCGTCTCGGGCTGCCCCAAGAAAGAGCCCGAAGCAGCGCCGGAGCCCGCAACCGCGTCGCCGCCCACCAGCGACAAGGCCGGCGCAGAACCGCCCGCCGCCGCCGCCCCCGCCGCGGCTCCCACCACTGAGCCCGCGGCCGCTGCGCCCGCTGCCGCCGCGCCCGCTGCCCCGGCACCTGCCGCAAAGAAAAAGAAGGACGAGGGCGGCTGGTAAGGTTCTCCGGCTGCCCCGCGCCGTTCGCGTCAATGGAGCGTCGGGCGTGCTCGCGCTTTCGCGCTGCGCGCGCCCGGGCTCCCCAAGCGTCGGCCTCCGGCCGCCGCGGCGCGCCAACGCCTCCCGTCATTCGAGCACCGCTGGCGCTCGGCGAGTTGCGTTGCATGCCCAACGAGCGCCCAGCCACCGCTCGAGCGCCGGTCGCGCGCAATCGCGGCGCGCGCTCACGTTCCGTCCCGAATAGTGTTTGGACCCGTGGACCCGAACACTATTTTTTCCCACACAATGGGCCCTGGGCGGAGGGGGCGGCTGCGATCCCGCCGGCTCGCACGGGGGGTGTGCCTGCGAACGGCGGCACCTTTAGGCCGGACGCCGCCTCCCAGCAACAACCACAGACTTCGGCTCGTTTGAGTGGCGAGGTGACGCTTAGGAGCGGCGGTTGCTCTGGCGACGGCGAGTGCGAACGGTCAACACCGCGGCCAGGGCCGCGACTAAGCCGAACCAGCGCGCGCGCTGATCACCCGGACGTGCGCCGTTCGCGATGAGGCAATTGCAGCCACTGTCGGTGCTGCCGTCAGCGGGGGTTGCGCCGTCTCCCGCGAGTGCCGACTGACCAGCCGTGCCGTTGCCGGTTGCTCCGCCATTGACTGGCGCTGAACCTGCCGCCGCGTTTGCGCCTGCGCTGCCCGCGTTGGCAATGGGTGAGCCGCTCGCGCCAGCGCTGACATTGCCCGGTGCGCCGGCCGCGCCGCCCGCTCCGCCGCCCGGGTTGCCGCCCGCGATTCCAGCGCCCGCCGCGCCCGCGGAGCTCGGTGCACCTGCTCCGCCGCCTGGCGCTCCGCCCGCGCCACCTGCGGGTGGAGCCACCGCGCCGTACTCGTAAGCGCCGAGATCGGGAGCCGAGCCCACGAAGGGGAGCCCCACGTCTTTGCCTTTGTCGATCAGTGGGCTGCCGGCCTTGAGCTTCATGAAGTTGCAGGCGGCGGGCATGCTGCCGTCTGCCTGACGCGGACCCAAGCAGCCCGCGTCGCTCGTGCTCACGAAGTCACTCGCCGCTTCGGCGATGTTGAGATCCCAAGTGTTGTTCATGGAATCGACGCCACTCATGTTGCTGTTCTTGTTCGGAAAGCCGATGTTGTTGCGCATGATGTGCGCTTTGGCTCCCGACAGCACGATCGTCCCGGTGACGTTGCCACTCGAGTCGAAGCTGCTGGCGAGCATGTTGTACGCCGTGTTGTTCATGTACGCCGTGTTGTTGTACCAAGTGTTCCCGCCCGAGGAATGGTTGGCATAAAAGCCGGCGGCTTTGTTCTTCCAGGCGACGTTGTTTTGAATCAGATGTCGGCAAGCGGTGACCTGGCTGCTGCCCATCTTGAAGCCGTTGCCGTTGCCGTCGGCGGGTGAGGTCGACCCGCCGTTGGCGTAGCCGTTCTGCACGGCGAAGCTGTTTTCGACGTGGACCGACACCTCTTGGCCGATCAAGTCGTAGCCGTCGTCGGAGTCCAACCAGGCGCGGCAACCGCGGATCACGGTGCTCGGGCCCGTCGTCTGGTAGTGCACACCAAAGCCGTCGCCGTTCTGGCCGTCGCCCTGGCTGCCGTCCTTGTCGTAGTTGTCGTGCGAATCGCAATTGAGCACGAGGTGCCCGCCCGTGCCGCCATCGAAGAACAACCCCGGGCCGAAGCCGTGATGAATGTTCAACAGCTCGAAGGTGTCATGCTGCGCGTTCTTGACGCGGATCATGTCGATCGAGTGGGCGCCACTGGCGCCGACGGGACCATTGGCGACTTCGAGCCCGCGAAAGTGCAACCAGCTACCCGTGATCAAGATGCACGGCATGTCGACGGCGGGGTTCGACGTCTTGTACTTCGAGCAATCGAGGATCGGCACCTCGCTCGGGTACGCCCAGAACTTGATGTTGTTCGTGTCGGATTGCCCGCTCTTCGAGATCGTGATCTGCGCGGTGTTGTAATACGTGCCGGCTCGCAGCCACACCGTGTCGCCCGCCGCGGCCACGCTGCCCGCCTTCTGGATCGACGCAAACGGTGCCGCCATGCTGCCGGCGGCCGTGTCGCTGCCCGTCGGAGACACGTAGTACTCGGCGGCGTGTGCGGTCCCCGCGAGCAGTGACAGGCCGGCACAACCGAGCGCAGATAAAACCCTGATTTTCGGCGAATTCATGCTTCTTCTCATCACGACTTTTTAAAAGAGGGGCGGCGTTGGGGAAAGGGACGCTCAGCCGGCATTCGTGCGGGCGGCACTAGGAAGCGGGCGAGCCGGTGGCTATCCCTGACAAAGGGGTGAGCTTGGCTTTTGCTTGGCCCTGACCGCTTCCACAGCGCTGATCGCAGGCAAAAATCGAGCGGCAATGCCAAAAATTCTCCCTGCGCTGCGCGATTGCAGCCTCAGCGTTGAGCGACGAAGCGCTGCAGGTCAGCGGTGCGCGATGTAACCGACGACGAGCGCCGCGACGATCGCCAGCACGACCCACACGAAATTGTTCGAGCGCGCCGGGCGTTGCGCCGCGGCTTTCGCGAGCGAGGCTTCGTTGGCGCCGAGGTTCGTGCGCAAAGCGGTCGCGATGTGATCGGGCCCCGGTTCCGGCTTTGGCTCGACCGGGGCGCTGAACGGGAGTGGGATTTCGGAGGCAAAGGGGCTCGAGCTGAGCGGAATTTGCGGGCCTTCGGACCAATTCTCGAGCCGGGCGACCATACGCGTGCGCTCGGCGAGCGCCCCGCTGGCAAGGTCGGTGACCCATTGGCTGATCTCGCGGCGTGACGCGGCGACCATGGGCTCGAGCGCCGCCGAAAACTCGCGCACGGTGGCGAAGCGCGCGTCGGGCGAGCGCTCGAGGGCTTTCATCACGATGGCGTCGAGCTCGGGGCTCAGGTCGGGGCCCAGTGAGCTGGGCCGCGGGTAGTCGCCGCGCAGGATGCTCTCCATGCGCTCCTCGGGTTGGTCGGCGGGAAACAGCCGGCGCATGCAGAGCAGCTCCCAAAGCACGATGCCGGCGGAGAACACGTCCGAGCGCTGCGTGAGCCGCTCGTCGCGGATTTGCTCGGGCGACATGTAGCCCATCTTGCCCATGCGCCGACCGGTCACGGAGTCGTCGAGGTGCTGCAGGGCTTTGGCGATGCCGAAATCGAGCACGCGCGCGACGCCGTCGACGCCGACCAGCACGTTGGGCGGCGACACGTCGCGATGCACCAGATCCAGGGCGCGGCCTTTTTCATCGGTGGCTTCGTGGATCGCGAGCAACCCATGCAGCACGTCCTGCATGATGCCGACGGCGATCGGGATCGGGATCAAGTCTCGCTTTTGCTTGGCTTGTGCGCGGCACAGCGTGCTGAGCGCTTCGCCCTCGACGTAGTCGAGCACGAGCAGCACGTCGCCCTTGGAGGCCACCACGTCCAGCGTGGCGACGACGTTCGGGTGGCGAACGCGCGCGGCCAAGCGCGCCTCGTTCAAGAGCATGTCCGTGAACTCGCGGTTGGCGACCAGGTGCGGCAGGAGCCGCTTGATCGCGACCACACGCGAGAAGCCGCCCGCGCCGTCGAGCCGGCCGAAGTGCACGGTGGCCATCCCGCCGACGGCGAATTGCTCGAACAGCGCGTAGCGGCCGATGCGCGCGCTCGGCCCGCGCTCCGAAATCGGCCCGTCCACGTGACTGATTTGTTTCTCGCGGGGCGGGGCCAGACCGTCGGTGGGGTCGGTCTTTGGCTCGACGTCGGGGATCGAGGGTGCCTTGGGGATGACGACCGGCGGCAGCTCCACGTCGGCATCGGCTCCGGCGGGTGGCGGCACGGTGCCGTCGACCAGGATGGCCGCGCCGCAGTTTTTGCAGGGAATATTGACCATTCGGCCGCGCACGCGGCTGTCATAGAGCGACGAGGGCAGCGTCCTTCGCGCGCCACAGGCCTGACAGACCACGGTCATTCCCATCGGGGCCGCAGAGTAGACGCTAGGGGCCTTGATTGCCAGAAGGCTGCGCACATCAGCCGACCTCGACCCGGTAACCCGGGGCAGCCAGGCCGGGCCACGAAATCTGACCTGGAGCCCATTGCCGTGACCCGCGAGGCAAGCGGCCGGCGCGCTGTCTCAAATTGCGAGTCGAGCGGCGCCTATCGAGCGATCTGCGGTTCCGGAGCGGGAGCAACGAGCGGCCCGGTATCCGAGACGAACGCGAAGATCTCGCTCAGCGCGCGGTTACCCGCGAGCTCGCCGCCGAAGTCGCCGTGATCCACGCCCGGCAGCAAGAAGAAGCGCGCCTGAAAGCCGGCCGCGATCAGGTCGTCCGCGCCGCCCAGCATGTCGGTGGTGTCTTCCAGCTCGCCACCGAGGACGGCGATCCGCCGCACGTGCTTGAAATGCTCGGGCTTGGGGCGGCGCGGCGGCCCACCCAGGATCACGCGCGGGTAGCGCTGCGCATAATAGCGAGCCAGCGATTCGGCGCGCACGGCGCCCTGCGAATAACCGAACAGGGTGATGTCGTGCGCGTCCAGGTCCAGCTTTTGGGCGCGGTTGACGAGCCGGATGGCGCGCTGAATGCGCTGGTCCAAGGCGTGCGCGTCAGTGCTCCATTTGAAACGTCCCGGCTTGTCCTTCGGGCACGGTTGATCGCCGAGCAGCGCGATCAACGTTCCGTGCGCTGCGGCGGCGGGCACGAACGCGCCCACCGCGTTCACGTCCCCGCAGTAACCGTGTAGATACACGAGCACGCGCCGGCTCGGCTCTGCCGAAGGCAAGACGCGGATCGGGCGGTCCCACCCTGCGTCCACCAGGGCATACGGCGGAGGCGTGACTGGCGGATGAGTTGGGGCGGCCGGCGCGTCGCTGCCGGCGTCCAATACCGCCGCGGGCGACGGCGCGACGCCGTTCGTTGGCTCTGCGCCGTGACCGTGCGTGGCGAGCCCGAGCGCGCACACGCCGAACGCGAGGGGTAGCGCGACACCGACCCAAGGCGCGCTGCGCATGCTGCGCCTCAGATCGCGTCCCGGCGCTTGAGGATCATCAGGATCACGATCAGCGTGAGCAGCATCATCCCCGCTAAAACAGCGGGCGGCAGCCAAATGAGGTTGTAATTGTGGAAGCCCCAAGCGCCCATGAAATCGCTGCTCGCGATTTGCGCTTCTGCGCACCGGAAGCGACCGGCGGTGATGAAGTTCTCGACGCTGGTCAGGTCCGGCTTCTTGATGTCGATCACCCAGGCCGGGTCGTTCAAGATCGCCAAGCGCTCTTGGGCGACCAAGCCTTCGAAGCCCCAGCGCGCGGGCATCAGGTACATCGGCAGCTCGAGCAATGAGTTGGTGGTCATGGGCACCATCAGGCCGCCCAAGACGACCTGTGGAATGAGCGCGATCGGCGTGAGCGCCATCGCGGCCTCACCGCTTGCCACCATGGTGCTGAGCAACAGGCCGATGGCCACCGAGTTCATGGCCATGACCGTCAGCGTGCCGAGCTCGATCAGGAACGCCACGATGCCGCCAGACCAGCCGAGCGAGAAGAAGACGATCGCGAGCAAGATCGCGCATTGGATCACGCAGAACAGGCTCAAGAGCACGAACTTGGAGAAGATGTAGTTGAACAGGCTCAGGTTCACCATGCGCTCGCGCATGTAAATCGCCCGCTCGCTCACGATCTCGCGCGCCGCATTGCTGGTGCCGAACCAAACCGCGGCGACCACCACGAAGAAGATCGAGGCCGCGTGATCGGGCGTGGTCTGCATGCTGTTCAGGGTTTGGGTCAAGCCGTCGCCGACGCCGCCCGACTTGCGCGCGAGCTCCTGCAGGGCGCCCAAGCACCAATACGGGATGGCGTCTTTCTGACCGCCGAACACCAACGCCAAGAGCACGCCGATGATCGGCGCCTGCAAGAGCATGATCGCGGTGCCCCCCACGTCCCGCATCTTGATCTTGAAGTAACGGCTGAACAAAAGCCAAAATTGGCCACTCGTGTCCCCGCGGCCACCCGGCACCCCGCGCTGATCGGTCGGTGTGCCGACGGCGCGCCGACCCGAGAACATCTTTTGGAAGACCGGGTTTTGCGGGTTCAGGTACTCCGCGTTCCATTCGCGAGCGCCTTGGGCGCGCGCGGCGTAGCGCGGCGCGCTCGGGTTCTGTGCGCGCATCGCCTCGAAGATCGGGCGCTCACGCAGGTTCAGCATGTCGAACATGTCGCGTGGATTGTCGACGGTGTTCGGTTTGCCTTGCCGCTCGAGCCAGGAGCCGAAGAAGCGATAGCCGTCTTTCGGTGAGCCGTAGAAGGTGAGCAAGCCGCCCGGGCCGAGGATCAACGCGAGGTTGAACTTCTCGAACTCTTCCTTCGCCGGTTGATGAATCGTGGTGATGATGGTCTTGCCGGTTTGTTTGGCGAGCTCGCTCAAGAGCTGCACCAAGGCCGCCGTGTCGTCCGCGGCCAGACCGCTGGTCGGCTCGTCCAAGAACATGATCACGGGGTCCGTGACGAGCTCCATGGCGATGTTCACGCGCTTGCGCTGACCGCCAGAGAGCACCTTCTTTTCGGGCTTACCGATCTGCAAATGCGCGACGTTTTCCAGGCCGAGCTGCCCCAGCGTGGTGTTCACGCGCCGCTCGATCTCGTCCTCCGAATAGTCTGGCGGCAGCCGGAACTTGGCGCTGTAGCGCACGGCCTCGAACACCGTGAGCTCCGGGTGCACGATGTCGTCCTGCGGCACGTAACCGATCGAGCCGCGTAGCGCGTCGTAGATCGCGTACAGATCTTCGCCGTTGATCCGCACCTGGCCCGCGGTGGGTGGCAGGTAGCCGTTGAGGGTGAGCAAGAGCGTGGTCTTGCCCGCGCCGCTTGGACCCATGAGCGCGATCAGATCGCCGGGCAGGGCCTTGAAGCTCACGTGGTCGAGCAGCGTCTTCAGCTCGCCGGGGTTGTCGCGATCGGGCACCTGCATCAGCAGATCCCAAGCTTCGATCTCGTACAGCGGGCGACCTTCCCAGTGCGCCGCGTCCTCGACCACGACCGCAATCTCGCCGCCGTCCGACTGGAGCAGGAGCGGCATCGGCCCGATCAGGACCTTCTCGCCGTTTTGCACCGGGACGCGCTGGTTGGCCGGGATGCGCGCGCCCCGCACGTAGGTCCCGTTGGCGCTGCCCTTGTCCTCGATGAACAGCTGGCCGCCCACGACGTGCAGCATCGCGTGCCGGCTCGAGACCTGCGGGTGCGGGATCTGGATGTCGTTCTCCGGCGTGCGGCCGATGGTGCGTGTGCCGCCTTTTGGATCCGAAGCGCGGATCTGGCCGACGACGGTCTTGTGCTTTGGCCGCGGCGTCGGGCTCGAAGCGCGGTCAGCGCCGGCAGGTGCGGGCTCACCTGGGTGCTGCGGCGCGAGCGCTGTGCCCGGCTGCGGAACCGCACCGGCAGCGGCCGGGGCGCCGCCGAATATTCCGGCCAGGTGCAGGACGAGATCCACCGGCACCGCTACTGGACCGAGCGCGACGAAGCCGCGCGCGTCCATCGGCGTCGCTTGGTTGGGGGGCAAGCGCTGTTGGTTCAGCCACGTGCCGCTGGTGGAGTTGTGATCGGTGACCGTGAGCGGATTCAGCGTGAACGTCGCGTGGTGGCTCGAGACATTCGGGTGATGGACCGCGATGTTCGAGCGCGCCGGATCGCGCCCGAACACCAGCTGCCCGGGCGTGAACGGCGCTTTGCCGCGCTCGAGCAGCATCAGGGTGATCGCGGGATGCGCCTTGGGCACCGGCGCTTGGCCGACCGCAAACTCGGTGTGAAAGTCGAACGGGGCGCTGGCACCCGGTGCCAGCGGCGCGCCATTGGCGAACGACGGACCCGCGCCGTTGTCGATGAACACCAAGCTTCCGCCACCGCGGTGCTCGAGCCGCGCGTGCTCCGGTGCGACGCCGGGCGCGCCCAGCCGAATGTCACAGTGCGGAGCACTGCCGATGAGGATGCTAGCCTTGCCGAAACCGGGGATCATGACTCCCGGGGACGTTAGCCCAAAGGGCTCCGGAAAACAGTAAGGTCGGAAACGGGCCGGACCGACGTCGCTAGGCGGCTAAAAAGTGCGACTACTTGCCGCTCCCGGTCGCGGGCGGTGCGGCGAACGCTTCAAGGTGAAACTTCGACCGCGAACTTCTTGACCCATGTCGTGCCGCTACCGCCCGAGATCTCGTTGCCGAACTCGACGGTCGCGATGTACTCCTGCGGCGCGATCAAGCCCTTCTTGAGCAAGTAGCGCAGCAAGTCGTCCACCGGGACCGTGCCCGCGCGCATCGTGGTCGGCGTTTTGAACGAGAGCAGGCGCCAACCGCCAGTGCCGTTGTCGCCCGCGTGATCCTTCTGCCACAGCTCGTACGTCAAGCCGCCCACTTCGGGCCGATCCACGACCTCGCCGGCGGGGCGCGCTTCACCGGCGGCTTCTTGCCAAAACATGATCTCCGCCGTGATCAGCTTGGGATCGGCCGCGCCCGCGCCCGAGCGGTGGCTGATGATCCAAACCTCGGGCGCCAAGTTGTAGCTGCCGTTGGCCTCGGTTTCGACCTCGTATTGGATCTTGAGGTGCTGCATGTCGCTGAGCCTCATCGGAAAGCGCTTGTCCGACGACTTTCCGCCCGTCCACGGCTTCCAGCCAAAGATGATCTCGGGATAGGCGAACACGGAGGTGTCGGTGCCGGGCCAAATCCAGGACCAGCCGTGCTGGGTCTCACCGTTGACGTCGCGCTCGAGCAGGCACTGCTGATAAGACGAATGCTCTTTGCCCGAGCCCCACTGGTTGTTCTCCCAAGTGTACGGCTTGTCCCGGAACGTCGCGCCGTTGCCGCAAGTGGCGGACACGCTGCGATCTTGAGCGCCGGGCACGCTGGCCTGAATCTTTCGGACGCAATTGAGCGAGAGCAACGCCAGCGCGAGCGGCAGCGCGCGAACCACGGTCGAGTAGGCCATCTGTCGGTCGTACTACGAAACTGGAACCGGTTCCAGGTTCCAGGGCGTGGATCGGGCGCTTCTTCGAGGTGCGTGGCTGGATCGCGAGCGCCCCCATTCCAAAACTCTGCCCCAGGTCGAAAGGAGAGGGCGTTGCCCAACCGCGCCCCCTTTGACGGAGCAGTCAGTGGCGGAGCGCGACGCAGTCGGAGCTCCGGCGGCTTTGCGAATCAATTGGGATGTCCGAAATCGGACATGGCTTTTGCGCCGGCGAATCAGCTCGGTCTCGAAAATGCTCGGGCTTTTGAGGGAGCAGGCCCTGTTTTCGATGATTCCAATGTCCGAAGTCGGACATGGCTTCGCGCGGGGGAAGGTCGCGCGCGGGGGAAGGTCGCGCGCGTGGGAGGGTTTCGTGCGTGGGAGGGTTTCGCGCGTGGGAGGGTTTCGCGCGTGGGAGAGCTTCGCGTGTGGGAGAGCCTCGCGCATGCGAGAGCTTCGCGCATGCGAGAGCTTCGCGTGCGGGAGGGGCGTTCGGCCGAGTCTCGACGATTGACGGTCGTGGTTGACTGCGCGCGTCTGCGCGGTTCGAGCTTGGGATGGGGCGATCCCAAGACGCGCACCGCACCTCGAACAGCGCCGATGGTGCTTGCATGCCGGCTCGCGCGCGCTGATTCGTGCTCAGCGCGCGGGGGAGGGCAGACGTAGCGCTGGCGGCCGCAGCGCCTTACTGAACGCGCGCGGTGAACTCGACGGGGCCGAGGCGGACCACGGAGCCATTCGGCACCGGCGCCCAAACGCCGGGGGAGAGCCGGTTGTTGTTCACCAGTGTACCGTTGTTGCTGTGCTCGTCGCGCACGATGAGCTGGCCGCTCTCGAGCTTGAACGTGGCGTGCACGGCAGAGATGCGCGGCTCGGCAAGCGCGATGCCGCACTGAGCTGCGTCGCGCCCGGCACGCATTTCCTGTCCTTGGAGCACGGTGAACACGCCGGCCGAGCACTGCAAGAGCGCGCTCGACGCGCTCGAGCCGTACGGGTTGGGCGGCGGAGCTTGGGGGGCGGGGGCTTGGCCGCCGAACAGCGCGCCCGGCGCGGCGCCGCCGTACATCAGCTCCGGGCTGACCGCGGCCGAGCCTTGGCGCGGGGGACCGCCGTAGCCGCCTCCGGGGGGCGGGCCGCCGTAGCCTTGCCCGGGGGGCGCGCCGTAGCCGCCGCCGGGAGGACCACCGTAGCCACCGGGGGGCGCGCCATAGCCGCCACCGGCGACGACCGGGGCCGAGCCGCCGCCCCCACCACCGCCGCGCTTCTTCCCACCGCTGCGCACGATCACGATGATCAGCAGGGCGATCACGACGAGCCCGAGCAAGCCACTCAGGATGAGCAAAATCGGCAGTGGCTGAGTCGTGCCCTTGAGTTGGATGATGCTGGTCGAGGTGACGCCGCTCGTGCGGTGCGCCTTGTTGTCGTACACGACCAAGCGCACCACGGCCTGATCACCCGAGCCGGCCAGGATCTTGTCTTTGTCGGGCGCGGTGAAGCTCGCGAAGGTGTCGCTCGCTTCGACCGACGCGCCCTTCATGCCCATCGCGATCAGCTGTTGCTGGGTGCGCTTGGCCTGGTCGATGTCGGTGCCGGCGAGGGCCGTGGGAAGCGGTTGCCCGGAGGGTAAGAAGTACACCTCGGCGCGGTCTTTCTCGCCGCCCCAGCAGAAGTCCCCGTACACCTTGAATGAACCGCCGGGGTACACACCGCCCTGCGATTTGGCCATGTCCTGGGTGTACTGGACGTTCACGTTCAGCGGCCAGGTCGTGGGATCGATGCCGACCGGGACGTCTTTGAACGTGTTGTCGCCCAAGATCGGCGGCTTCACGTTGTTGAACACGAGCTTGAAGCTCTGCGTCACCGACGGCGCCACGCACGAGGCGAGCCACTTCACGATGTGCATCTTCGAAAAGCGCTGGCGCACCGTGGCCACGATCGCGTTCGAGCGCGAGCCGCCGCCTTCGCGCATCACGGTGAAGAACCCGCCGATGTCGGTGTTGGCCATGTTCTGCATGAACTCGAGCGAGTTCTGCCGGAATTCATCGACCACGCCTGGCGGGTACCAAACGCTGATCACGGGCACCGGGGCCTTGGGCAGCGCGGTATTGTCTTCCGGGAAGCGACCGCCGGTGAGGTACTGCTGGAGCTGCAGCGCGCCCGGGCCGGTGGTCGAAGGGTCCGCGCCGCCGTAGCCGTCGGAAAGCACGATCATCGCTTGATGCAGCGGCACGGCGACGTCGTCACCGACGTTGCCCAGGGCCCCGAACCCGTCGGTCGCGGCGGTCTTGATGATCGTGAGCAGCGAGCGATTGCGGCCGGACGACACGAAGGTGTCGGTGGTGGCGTTGATCAGGCTGGTGGCGCGCGCCTTCTGCGCGGCGCTCACCCACTTGGAGTCTTTCACGACCTGACGGTCGTTGAAGAACATCACGTTCACGATGTCATTCGCGCCCATGCTGGCCACGAACTGCTGGGCGAGCTGGCGCGCGTCGGTGAAGCTTTTGCCCATGCGCCGATCGGCGTCGACCAAGATGAGCCACGCGGTGCCCACGCCGGGCTGCTGCAAGCTGTCGCCCCAAGCCGCGTCACTCACGAACTTGGCAGGCACGTCGCTGCCGTCGACCGTGACGGTGAAGATGGCGTTCTGCGCGGGGAAGGGAAACGGGGTGTACAGCGCGAACGGCTTCTCGAGCGCCGCGCTCATGCAGTCGAACTGGCCATTGCCGGTGAGCGCGCCGCACTCGGCGATGCCGTCGCTGACGCGCTTGCTTTGCGAGACTTCTACGACCGTGGTCAGGATCGGGTTGCCGTTTTCCTGAGCGGCGCGCGGATCGACGCGCAGGATCTTCGCGCCCGGGGAAGCGCTTGCACGCGACGCGGCGAGCCAGCCGACGAGCAGAAAGACCAATGCCAGGAGCGCGCGGTTCTTGGACCGAGAGTTGAGTGAAAGCTGCATCACTGCCCTATTTCGTGTAGCCGTGTTGACGAGGTTCGTCGGAGAAACCAGAAAAAACTAGATGATTTTGACGATGACGTTGAAGCCACCGAAGCGCAGCGTGTCGTTGTCGCGAAGCTCCACCTTCTTGCCTCGTTCGATGGGTGCTTCGTTTTGGAACGTACCGTTGGTGCTGCCCGAATCTTCGATCTTGAGTCGTCCGGGGCGCGCCGAGGCGTACACCGTGGCGTGCCGTGAGGACGTGGTCGGACTGTCGATCTCGATGTCTAGCCCAGCTGCTGCGCCTTTGCGCCCAAGCACGTTCTGACCTTGATAGAGGGGCCAAAACACACCGAGCTCGCCTTGGTCGTAGCTGACGAGGAAGCCCGCGAGCGCTCGGATCGCGCCGGGCTCGACGAGCTCGGGATCGCGACCCGGGCCGAGCACAGCAACTGCCGACACCGAGCCCGCCATCGGGGGCGCGGACGGATTGGATCCGACTGGGGCTTGGCTCGCGCGGCGGATCTGCGCCTCGTGCTCGTCGGTCGTGGGGGGCGGTGAGGTAGCGGCGAACGCCGACGGATCGTGAGAGTGCGCGCCCCCGCTTTGGCGCGAGGGCACGGCGGCGGCGGACGGGGCGGCGGCACCTGGCGGCGACCACTGCGGTGCGGCTGGCGCCGGCGGAGGGCTATATGCCGCCGGCGGCGGTGGAGCGGGCGGCGCGTAACCGGGCGGCGCGTAGGCCGCGGGCGGCGGGGCGGGATAGCCCGCCGGGGGTGGACCGTAGTTGGCCGGCGGAGCGGGCGGGGGCGCACCGTACCCGGGCGGGGGCGCGGCGGCCGAGAAATCCGGCCCGACCGTGGCTCCGAATGGATTCATGCCCTCGGGAGACCCAAAGCGGGCCGGCGCGGGCGCGAACGCACCGGGATCAGGCGGGGGCGCGGGCCAGGCAGCGGGCGGGGGCCCGGCCGGCGGACCATACCCAGGCGCCGGCGCAGGAGGTCCCGCCTGCTGCCAGGGCTGAGCAGGGGGCGGGGCGTACGCAGCTGGGGCGGGAGCTGCCGGCGGAGGCGCACCCCATGCGGGCGCCGGCGGCGGTGGCGGGGGCGCCGGGGGAGCGCCGTATGCGGGCGGGGGGGCTGCCGCGGCGAGCGGATTGCCGCAGGACAGGCAAAACTTGCTGGTGGGCTGGTTCGACGCGCCGCACCGCGTGCACACGATCATGTGAAAACTCCCGAGCTCGAGCTGTGCCCCGCACACGCGCGCGGCCAAGCGCCGCGAGCATACCCGTTTTACCGCACACTACGCAGTTAAAGGCGGGCGGAAGCGTTCGGAAACACCGAGCAGTCGTGCTGTCTGCGTGCCGATTCGACTCGCCCCGAACGGGAAACGCAAAAACGGGGCTGAATGGCCGATTCAGCCCCGTGTTCGGGGGTTACGCGACGTAGGCGCGTAGGCTGGGGGCGCGCTCGTTGCCGAGCGCGCTGGGCTCAGCGGTCCTTCTCGTCCTGAATGCGGGCGGCCTTGCCGGTCAAATCGCGCAAGTAGTAGAGGCGGCCGCGGCGAACCACGCCCTTCGATGTCACTTCCAGCTTCTCGATGCGGGGTGAGTGGAGCAAGAACATGCGCTCGACGCCGATGTTGAAGCTCACCTTGCGGACGGTGAAGGTCGACTGCAGGCCGGCGCGGTGGCGCTTGATCACGACGCCCTTGAACACCTGGACGCGGAGCTTGTCGCCTTCCACGATCTTGTAGTGCACGGAGACCGTGTCGCCCACGCGAAACTCCGGCAGATCCGAGCGGAGCGCGGCAGATTCGAGGGCCTGGATAATCGAAAGGGTCGCCATGGTGTCTGTGCCGATCGTGAGAGCTAGGTAACTGGGGTAGGGGCGCGGGATTATGCATCCCGAGAACCCGCCGTCAAGCGAATCTGAACGTGCGTCGCCCCGTTTGGCCTATCTTGCCTTGACGGGACAGGCCCGGGAGGCTAATCCGCCGGGCCTGAATCGAGAATGCAACCTCGTCCGCCTCGTTTGGCACGAGCTTGCCGTAACGCGGCGCCGTTGCTCGCCATCGTGTGAGCTAACGGCCCCGCCACTTACTACAGAAAGCCACTGTCACCATGAACCAGTTCCCGGGCGTCATCGGACGCAAGATCGGCATGACTCAGATCTTCACGGAGGACGGCAGCGTCGTCCCCGTCACCGTGATCGAGTCGAACATCTCCGTCGTCGGTAAGCGCACCCAAGAGAAGGATGGCTACGATGCCATCATCGTCGGCTCGGGTGAGCGCAAAGAGAAGCACACCAGCAAGGCCCTGGCTGGCTCGTTCAAGAAAGCCAACGTCACGCCGCGCCGCGTGCTGAAGGAGCTGCGTTGCTCGGCTGAGTTCGCCGCTTCCGTCGAAGTGGGCTCGGACCTGAAGGTCGATCAGCTGTTCGAGGTCGGTCAGTTCGTGGACGTGCAGGGCACGACCAAGGGCCGCGGCTTCACCGGCGTCATGCGCCGCCATCACTTTGCCGGTAACGTCCGTACCCACGGTACGCACGAATACCGCCGCCATGGTGGTTCCATCGGTACCAACATGACTCCGGGTCGCGTCAAGAAGGGCATGAAGATGCCGGGCCAGCACGGCAACAAGACGCGCAGCGTGCTCAGCCAGAAGATCGTCCGAGTCATCGCCGACAAGAACCTGATCTTGATTCACGGTGGCGTTCCGGGCTCGCGTGACGGCCTCGTGTTCGTGCGCGGCGCGGTCAAGAAGCGCGGCGGCAAGCCGGCCGCGAAGTAAGTCTCGCTCGGCTCTCGCGAGCCTCGCTCATCCGAGCCCTGCCGAATCCTGCATTCGGTGGGGCTCGTCAGTTTCGTGAGCTCCGCATGTCTTTCGAACGGCTGTTTCCCGCCTTCCGCGCCGAGCGGATCTTGCACGATCAGGGCGGCTTGTTGCTCGTGGACAAGCCGCCCGGCATCGTCGTGCACGGCGGGGACGAGCTTTTGGCGGGGGATCTCGTGTCGCGCTTGAAGCGCATGCTGCGAGCGCGCGGCGAGGGCGATTACCTGGGCGTGCACCAGCGCTTGGACGTCGGAACCTCCGGGGTGCTCGCGTTCACGCGCGACGCGGCGCAGAACCCGGCGATCGCCGAGCAAATGGCGGGGCACTCGGTCGAACGCGCGTACGTCGCCGTGGTCACGCTCGGTGCGGGCAAGGGCGCGCTGCGTGACTCGGGTACCATCGAGCAGCGGCTCGAAACGGTGAAGGGACGCACGCGAGTCGTCAAGAGCGGCGGTCAGCACGCGCTGACGCGCTACCGGGTCCTGGAACGTGTGCGCGAGCGTGCGCTCGTCGAGCTGCGCCCGGAGACGGGGCGCACTCATCAGTTGCGCGTGCACCTTTCGCACGCGGGCGCGCCGATCGTCGGGGACGAGAGCTACGGCGGCATTGCGGCGGAGCGGCTGTTTTTGCATGCGCGCGATCTGGTGTTCGCGAAACCCGCCGTTCGCGGTCACGCGCCGGTGCCCGCGTCCTTCGCCGACGCGCTTCACGCGCGCGTTCCGGCGCTCGGATCGGCCGTGCGTCTCCGCGAGGCATTGGCCGACGCGGGGTGTCTGCGCGAGCCGCTGTTGTCCGCGACGGACACGTTCCGAATCGTGAACGACCTGGGCGATGCCCTGCCCGGGGTGTGCGTCGATCGCTACGGCGATTACGCCGTGCTCTCGCTGTCCAGCGACGAAGCCAGCGATCGCCGGCAAGAGCTCGCGGATCTATTGCTCGAGCTCGGCGCACGCGGCGTGTACTCGAAGCAGCGCGCTCGTGCGGACCTGCGCCGTGAAGCGCACGCAGAGCTCGCCCCCAAGGCGCCCATCGCCGGCGAGCCCGCTCCCTCGCCGCTCGTCGTGCAGGAGGGCCACGCGAAGTTCGGCGTGATGCTGGACGAAGGCCTGTCATGCGGCTTGTTCCTCGATCAGCGTGACAACCGAACGCGCATGGCGGCCCTGTGCGGTGGCCGCAAAGTGCTGAACCTCTTTTCGTACACCTGCTCGTTCAGCGTGTACGCCGCGCTGGCCTCCGCGGAGCGCGTCACCAGCGTGGACCTGTCGGGGCACGCCTTGGCTCGCGGGCGCGAGAACTTCACGCTCAATGGGCTCGATCCCGAGGCCCATGCCTTCGTGCAGACCGACGCGCTCGAGTGGCTCACGCGAGCGGCCAAGCGCGGCGAGAAATTCGGGGTCGTGATCCTGGACCCGCCGAGCTTCTCCACCTCCGGCAAGGGCAAGACGTTCCGCGTCGCCGACGGCTATCAGGGCGCGCTCGAGCGAGTGTTCGCCGTTCTCGAGCCGGGCGGACGGGTTCTCGCCGTCACCAACCACCGCAAGACCTCGCCGCTCGCATTTCGCAAAATCGCGCACGAGGCCGCGCGCGCTGCGGGGCGCGAAATCAGCCAGCTCAAGGATCTGCCTTCGGCGCTGGATTGTCCGCCCGGGCCGAGCGGGCCGTTTCCCGCCAAGAGCATGCTAATCACGGTCAAATGAGCGGTCGCAAGGGCAACCCCTATGAAAAGCCCGACGCCCGCACGCGTCACGCCAAGGCCGCGGGCTACCCGGCGCGCAGCGTGTTCAAGCTCGAGGAGATCGATCAGCGGGTGAAGCTCTTCAAAGGCGGGCAGAAGGTGCTCGACTTGGGGGCCGCGCCGGGATCTTGGTCGCTGTACGCCAGTCAGAAGGTGGGGCCAAGCGGGCGGGTGCTTGCCATCGACCTGCAAGAGATCACGCAGCGCTTTGCGCCCAACGTGAAGGTTGCCTCGGGCGACGCCCTGACGATCGAGACCGAGGTGCTGAGTGAGTTCGCGCCGTACGACGTGGTGCTGAGCGACATGGCGCCCAATACTTCGGGCTCCAAAGTTCGCGATCAGGCCTATAGCTTCGAGCTGTGCATGCGCGCGCTAGACGTGGCCCTCGCGCTCGGCAAAACAGGCTCGCATTTCGTGGCCAAGATCTTCATGAGCAATGATTTCCAAGCCGCGCGCAAGGTCGCGGGCGAGCGCTACGAGCGCTGCCAAGTGATCAAGCCCGAGGGCACGCGTTCCGTGAGCACCGAGGTGTTCATCGTCGGAATGGGCTTGAAAGCGCGGCCGCCCGTGCCCGATCTCTAAGCTCAGAAAGCGTTGCGCCCGGTCAGGGCTTTGCCCAACACCAGCGTATGGATCTCGTGCGTGCCCTCGTAGGTGTACACGCTCTCCAAGTTCAGTAGGTGGCGGATCGCCGGGTACTCGAGCAAGATGCCGTTGGCGCCGAGCAGCGCTCGCGAGCGACGCGCGCAGTCGAGCGCGACCGCGACGTTGTTGCGCTTGCACAACGAAACTTGCTCGGGCAAGAGCTTGCCCTGTTGCTCCTTCAAGCGTCCGAAGTGAAGGGCCATGAGATCGCCCTTCACGATCTCGGAGGCCATGTGTACGAGCTCGGCTTGCACCAGCTGCTTCGACGAAAGCGGCACCCCGAATTGCACGCGTTCGCCCGTGTAGGACAGCGCGGATTCGAAGCACGCCTTGGCGGCGCCGAGCGCGCCCCAGGAGATACCGAAGCGCGCCTCGTTCAGGCAGCGCAGCGGCGCGCCCAAGCCTCGCTTGCCCGGCAAGAGATTTTCGGCGGGCACGCGGCATTCGTCCAGCACGATCTCCCCGGTCTCGCTGGCGCGCAGGCTCATTTTGCCTTGAATGCGCGGCGTCTCGAAGCCCTTCATCCCGCGCTCGACCAGGAAGCCCGAGACCGACTCCGCTTGCTCGTCGAGCTTGGCCCAGACTACGGCCACATCGGCGAAGGGCGCGTTCGTGATCCACATTTTAGTGCCGCTGAGGACGTAGTCCGAGCCGTCGCGGCGCGCGTGGGTCTTCATCGAGGCGGGGTCCGAGCCGCTGTCGGGCTCGGTCAATCCGAAGCAGCCGATGCACTCGCCGCGGGCCATGCGCGGTAAGAAGCGTTGCTTCTGCGCCTCGTCCCCGAAGGCCGAAATGGCGTACATGGCGAGCGAGCCCTGCACACTCACGAAGCTGCGTAGTCCACTGTCTCCGTACTCGAGCTCTTGCAAAACGAGGCCGTACTGCACCGGGCTCATGCCAGCGCAGCCGTAACCCTGGATGCTCGCGCCGAGCACGCCGAGCTCGGCCAGAGCGGGGATCAAATCCCGAGGGAAGGCCTCGTCTTCGAAGAGCTGGCCCGCGCGGGGCAAGTAGCGCTCGGCGACGAAGCGCCGCACGCCGGACCGAATCAGCTGCTCGTCTTGGCTGAGCTGCGTCCCGAGTGCGCTCAGTGCCTCCAATGATTCTGCTGCCATCCAAAAAGGTACCACGCCGCCTTCGATTGCTCGAATTCGGGCGGGTTTTGCGAGGTTTTTGGCTTGGAAAACTTGGCCCGCGCGGCTCGGCTTCGATAAGCCAGGGGTGATGCCAACCGCGCGCCTTTTGTCTGTCGTGGCTTTGGGCATGGGCGCTTTTTCGTCCTGCTCAGCCGGTGAATTGGCGCGCCTCGGCCTAGATCCGGGTCAAAAAGTGGCCGCTGCGCCGATTGCGACCGTGACGATCCCCGCCCCGGCAGCGCCTGTCCCGAACGCGCCCGCGGCCGTCGTACCGGCGGCCGAGCCCCAAGCTCCTGCCTCGACGGCGCTGACCGAGCCGGTACCCGCGAACGAAGCTGGGCCGGCGCCAGCCACTGCCGAAGACGACACGAGTGACGACCAGGACGACGAGCCGCTGCCGAGCACGCAGCGTGATCTGGAGCCCATCGTCGACCCGAGCCACTTGCTGGTCGCGATCGGCCGAGAGACGTTGATCTACGAGCGTCCGAGCTTCAAGTCGCGGAAGGTAGGTTACCTGCGCGCCGGCGCCCAAGTGCGTCGCGATGCCGAGCCCGCGGGCCATGAAGGCTGCAAGCTCGGCTTCTATCGAGTGATGCCCGAAGGCTACGTGTGTGTCGGGCCGAGCGCCACGCTCGATCCCAACCACCCGGTCGCGCAGTTCTCGCGCGTGCGACCCGACCGCATGGCGCCCATGCCGTACGTGTACGCGCGCTCGTTGTACCCGACGCCGCCGTTCTACACGCGCTTGCCGAGCAAGCCCGAGCAACAGCAACAAGAGGTCGAGCTCGCGCGGCACTTGGAGGCCAACAACGCCTTCGCCTGGCGCAACGCGATCAGTGATCCGCTGCCTGCATTTCTGGCTGGCGGCGGGCAAGCGCCGACGCCGTTCGGCTACGCCCACGAATCGAACAAGCTCACCACGGGTCGCGCAGTGCCCGACAGCTCGTTCGCGCTGCTCGCGATTTACGATCACGGCGGGCGTCGCTTCGGGCTTTCGACCGATATGTCACTCTTGCCGCTCGACCGCATGAAACCGGTCGTGGCCAGCACCTTTCACGGTATCGCCCTGAGCGACAGCGTGAGCTTGCCGGTGGTGTTCGTGCGCGCCAAAAATGCATTCCTGTACTCGGGTAGCCCCACGGCCGGCCTCAGCATCGCGCGCCCGCTCGGCTTCCGTGAGGCGCTGCCCATCACCGGTCGTTCGCGCACGCTCTCTGGCTTGACCTACCTCGAGACGACGTCGGGGGATTGGCTGCGCGACGAGAACTTGGTGCGGGTCGACAAGATGGCGCAGCGCCCGGGTTGGGTGAAGCCCGGCCGCACCTGGATCCACGTCTCGATCCTGAAGCAGAGCATGGTCGCCTACGAGGGCGACAAGCCGGTGTACGTCACGCTCGTGTCGACGGGCGCGGACGGGCTCGGCGATCCGAAGACCACGCACTCCACCGTGCGCGGCCAATTCTTGATCCACACGAAGCACGTCACCGCCACGATGGACAGCGACGAGGTCGGTGACGAGTTCGATTTGCGCGACGTGCCCTACGTGCAGTACTTCAGCGAAGGCTTCGCCTTCCACGCCGCGTACTGGCACGACACGTTCGGGACGCCCCACAGCCACGGCTGCGTCAATCTATCGCCCAGTGATTCGCGCTGGTTGTTTCATTGGACCGATCCGCCCGTGCCGCAGGCCTGGCACGGCGCGATGAGCCTGCGCGGCGGGACCCTGGTTTACATCAGCCCGTGAGCGCCGCGCTTCGGTGAGCTCAGAGCTCTAGCTCGTCGATCAGTTGCGCGGCGTACAAGCTCAGTTGCTCGGCGCTGCGCCCACTGAGCCGGTCGTAAGCGCGCGTCACGGGGTTGGTCGCGCCGCCGTCGGGGAGCAGCAGCGTGTAGCTCTCGGGGCCAATCGGCGCGCCGATCACGTCGCGCCAGGCCGCGCCCACCGCTTCGCGCAAGACTTCACCGAGGTAGGCCCCGATCAACACCGAGGCACGCTCGACCCAGCGCGCACCGACGGCGGTGCGGCCTTGCGTCGGCGCGATCAGCGCCACGTAGCTGTCGAGCGAATGCAGCCCGACTGCCGAGCGATCGAGCGGGCCGCCGCCGAACTCGGCGCAGTACAGCTCCACTACGGATTGCGAAAAGGCCAAGCCGAGCCGCGGGAGCATGCGCGGGCTTGGCCAGCGCGCAGGATCCCACGGCGCTGGCGGCGCGACGGGCATGCTGATCGGCGCGCCACTCACCCGGCCTTGCCGACCCTCGGCGCCCTCGAAGAGCAGTGCCTTGCCGTGCTCCAGGCGCAAACGCAGCTCGTGAAATGGGGCAAACCGGGTGTGCGCGGCGTCCACGAATACGGTCTCGGGATCGGCGAGCGAGCCCACCCAGGTTCCCCCGTAGCCTTGGCGCAAGCATTCGCCGACGTAGCTCGCGAGCATGACCTGCGCGGGATAGGCGGCTGCGGCCAGCGCGTGGCGCGGGGCACGCCCGTACATCACGTCCAGCACGGCTTCGATGCGCGCGATGCTGCCGAGCGACAGATCGAAGGGCGCGAAATGCCGCCACACGGGCTCGGTGGTGAAGAACGCGGCGGCCATCGTGGCAAGCAGCGGGATGGCGTCGGTTGCGCTCTCGCCCACCAGGCCACGCAGCTCGCGCGCTGCGCCCCGCTCGAACGCGGCGATCGCCAGGCGCTGCTCGCCGGCGAACAGCTCGACCTCGACCTTGTCCCACAGCCGGACCGCGGAGCTCGCGCTGCGCGAGGGTACCGCCTCCACATCGCGCAGCGCGACGCCGAGCTGTTGCAGGCGATCGCACAAGCGTTCCGCTTCTTCGGCCGAGAGCTCGTGCAGGCGTTCCCAGGCGGCTTGCGCCTCGTCCATGCGCCCGAGCCTGGCTGCGGCCAGGCTGATTGCTGCTTCGGCGTCGAGCACGAGCGGGTCCAATTTCAGCGCCAGCTTGGCCGTCGTGATCGCGCGCTCCGGATCGCCTTTTTCGGAGAGCACCGAGGCGCGTAGGGCTTGAGCGAGCGCCGGCATTGGCCCGGGCTTCACGCGCAGACGAGACAGCACGCCCTCGGCCTCGTCAATCGTCTCGTGGTTCGGTGCGCGGCGCGCGGCGCGAACCAACGCCCAGGCGAGCGTTAGTTGCACGAGCGCCGACGCCGGGTCGTCTTGGATGGCGTGGCGCGCTTGCAGCACGGCGCGCTCGGGCTCGCCGGCTTCGACCAAGAAGCGCGCGCATTCGGCGCGCAGCTCGGGATCCAAGAGCGGCGCGTGCTCCAACCGTTCCACGTGTGCCAATGCTCGATCGTGCACGCCCTGATCCCAAAGCGTGCGCGCGCGCTCGAGCATGGACTCGGGCCCGTGCGCACGCACGAACACTTCCGGCGCGACGCTCTTGAAATCGCGTTCGGTGTCCGGCTCGGGTTGCGACGGAAGCTCGCGTTCGCGTTCGCGTTCACGCTCACGTCGAATGACCGACGGTTCGCGTTCGGTTCGGGGCTCTTGCTCGCGCTCCGTAGCGGGGGGGTCGCGTTCGGTAGGCGGCAGGCCCGAGTTTTTGGTCGAAGACGGCGGCGCAGGCTCGTTTTGGCGAATCGTGTCGCGCCGCGAGTCATCCGGAGCCTCGGGCAGCTGCAGCTCGAGCTCGAACTGTAGCGACGCGCTGCGCGCGCCGGGCGCGTAGCTCGGGGCCGCGTTGGTGGGGGCCGTGAAGCGGGGCAGCATCGGGGCACGCGGAATTTCCGGCATACTCAAGCTGCGCCGAAGCTCGGCCTTGAGCTTCGGTTCGACCGGCGCGGTCAACGGTGTGAGCGGCGTCTCGAGGATCAGCTGGTCGTGATCGGTGTCTACCTCTTCCGCACCGAGCTCGATGGTCGGGGCACTGGACTCTTTTTTGTCCGGCGCGATGAACCGCAACGGGGGCTGCGTCGGCGCCTCGTGCGGGGCCACGTTGAGCGGCCCGGGATCCATCGTGGCGCGCAAAAATCCATCGCGGTCCGGGCGCAGCGTGCCGCGCTCGGCTGCGTTGAGCATCGCCGTCGCTTGCGGAAACTCCGGCTCGATCTGCACCAACTCGCGCAACCGTTCGACGACCCCCGCGGCGTCGAGGCGCCCGCGTTGATACAAGAGCCGCGTGGCGAAATAGGTGATCGCGACCCGGTGTACTTGCAGATCCCCGAGCTCGGCCAGCAAACGCTGCGCGGCATCGATCTCGGCTCGATCGAGGCGCTCCTCGATTTCGAGCAAGCGCGGGTGATCGAGAGGACCCGAACCCATACCTGATCATCGCCCTTTATCGGAGGCCTGAGAAGGGCCAACGCTTCGAAATCGCGTTTTTCGCCGCGTTTTTCGGCGCTTTCGTCTCGTTTGCCGGCGCGTGTCGGCTTGCTCGCCGCCCGAGACTCGTTTTCGGTCTCGGTTTCGGGCGCGCTTTATTTCGCGAGGTCTTTCACGCAACGGAAGCCGGTGCCGTAAC
Organism: Myxococcales bacterium; assembly: GCA_040348785.1. Lineage (GTDB taxonomy): Bacteria > Myxococcota_A > Polyangia > Polyangiales > Polyangiaceae > PMG-095. The sequence continues at coordinate 115,796 of JBEQTH010000031.1, forward strand.
TTTGTGCGGTCGGTACCTGCGCATAGCGAAAGCTCGGGTGCAACCAAGTCTCGAAGCCCGCGTTCCACGCGCCACCGCGAATCACTCGTTTTTCGCCCTTGGCGGGCCCCGTCGGATTTCGCGCTGCGTCGGCCGTGTAGTCGCCGTACCAATCGGCGACCCACTCCGCGACGTTGCCGACCACGTCAAACGGACCGAAGCGTGAACGGCCGGCGGGGAATTTGCCGACCGGCGCCGTCGTGGCGTAGCCGTCGTCGCCCTTTTCGAGCGCAGTGAGCTCGACCTTGTGCGCCTTGCCCCAAGCCAAACACTGCGCGTCGCACGCGTTCAAGTGCTGTGCGGTCGGGGGATCATCACCCCACGGGTAGACACGGCCGTCCGGACCGCGAGTGGCGAATTCCCATTCGGCCTCGGTGGGCAAGCGCCCGCCGTTGACTTTGCAATAGTTGTCGGCCATCTCCCAGGTCACGCAGGTGATCGGATGATCGACTTTTTCTGGGTCGGCGCCCGTGCACAAGGGCGAATACTTTTCGCGATCGGCTGCGGTGATCTTCGGCCATTCCACCTCCGTGGGCGCGCGGCGGCATTTCCCAGCGTCCGAGCAGGCTTTGTATTTCTTGGCCGTGACCTCGTACAAATCCATGCACACCGAGCCCACGCTCACGTTGTGCGAAGGCTTCTCGTTGTCGGCCGCGTCTTTGATGTCCGAGCCCATGAAGAATTGGCCGGCGGGGATTTGCACCATTTCCTCAGGGCAGGTGATGGGCGCAGCGGCGGACGCCGACGGCGCGGCAGAGGCCACGGTGGCAGCCGCCGCTGCCGGAGCGCTGGCCGCCGGCTTCGCGTCGCCATCCGAGTGCTTGCCGCCGAGCAGCAAAGCGCCCGCGACGCCGAGCCCAACGAACGCGACGCCCAACCCCACGAATAGACCGGTCTTGCTGCCCGAGGTCTGCGCCGAGCTGGGCGTCATGGTGGACGGGCTACTCGTACTGGCGATGTTCGGTTGCGAGCCCCGCCGGGTCAGCGGTAGGTTGGGTCCGGTAGCGTACTGCGTGGCGCGAGCCCCCAGATCGGTGCCGAGCAGCGAGGCGCGGTAACCCGGCTCGTTCAAGAAGCCGCCGTAGGCTTGCTCGAGCGCGCTCCAGAACTCCCGCGCGCGCGCGAAGCGATCGTGCGGGTTGATGGCCAGGGCCTTGTCGAACACCGCCTCGACGGCGTCCGAGACCGCCACCCCTTGGTTGCGCGGCGTGGGGCGGCGCTCCGTGTTGCCCGTGGAGAACGCGAGCTGCACGATGTCGTCGCCATCGAGCGCGGGTTTGCCGGTGAGCATCTCGATCGCCACCAGCGCGAGCGCATAGACGTCCGTCCACGGCCCTGTTGCGCCGTAGCTGCGGCTGAACTGCTCGGGCGCGCCATATTGCGGCGTGAACGAGGTGATGTTCATGCCCGTCTTGGCCATCGCTGCCTTGAGCTGGGTGTTGTCGCTCATCATCTTGGCCACGCCGAAATCCAAGACCTTCAGCGTGGCGCTCAGGCGTGGCTGCTCGCCCAACACGAAAATGTTGGCGGGCTTGATGTCGCGATGAGCGACGCCCTTGCCATGCGCGACGTCGAGCGCGTTGGCGACCTGGGCGAGCAAGGTGACGACTTGTTCCACATCCCAGGGCCCGGTGCCTGCGGCGCGCTCACGCTCGAGCAGCGTGTCGAGCGCTTGGCCGTCCAGCCACTCCAGCACCATGTACGGCATCCATTGCCCGTCCGGCGTCGTGTACGTGCCGACGTCACGCGCTTGGACGATGCTCGCGGTTTGACTGCTCAGCTCGGTGAGCAGCGCTCCCTCCTGGATGAACTGGTTCTTGAATTCTTCGCGTTGATCGATCGGTGCCGCGGACAAGCCGTTGAAGAACTTGATCGCGACCGGCTGATTCCAGATCGTGTGCTGGGCGCGGTACACGACCGCGAAGCCGCCTTCGCCCACCAAGCGCTCGATGCGATACTTTTCGGCGATGGTGATACCGACGATGCTGAGTGGGTCGCGAGTAGTCATGATGGGTAGTGTCGAAGCAAGCTGAGCCTAGGCAACAATGCCGGCTTTGGGGACTAAATTGGCTTCGGCCGGTCCGGAGCTGCTCTTTCCGAGCAGCGCGCCACGTTCGGCCAAATCCGCGAGCAAGCGCGCCGCCCGGCTCAAAAGCTCGTCGTCGAGCGCTGAACCGACGTGCTCTGCAGCGCGTTTCAGGGCCGCCTCGAGGCTCAGCCGGTCGCTGTGGAGCCCACTGAGCAGCGCCGCGGCAAACGGCCCGAGCTCCAGGTAGCGCACATCATGCTCCGGGCTGCGATACACCAAAAGATCGGTCTCGCACGCCTCCGGCAGCTCGCGGCTTTGCTCACTTTCCGGCAAGCGATGCACGGCCCACGCGTAGTGCACTAGCCGCACGGCTGCGATGAGCTCGACGCCCTGCTCCAGCGAGAGCTCGGGCGGCACGTGGTTTTTGGGCAACGCGAGCTGAGATGCGACTTCGACCTGGAGCGCCTCGTGGCGCGCCAGATCGGCGAGATAGGCCGGTACGCTGCCATCCGCAGCCCAGCGCGGCAGCGCGAACTCGAGGAAGCTCGGCGTCACGTCGCGCAGGACATGCGTCACGGGTGGCCGTTCGAGCAAGAAGGCATCGAAGTCGAGCGCGAAGCGCGCTTCCAAACGCGAAACGGTGCGCGGAATGGTAGCGCGGAGCGCGCTTTGCAAGTTGCCGCGCACGAGCTTGCGGTACACGAGCAGGCGCGGGAAATCACGGGTCAGGGCTCGACCGTCGTCCCCTTCGACGCGATGGCGCGCGAGCCAAGCGGCGATGCCGGCTTCGTCGCTGGGCGCGATTTCGGCGCCCAGCGTGAGCTCGGCCAGGGCACTTTCAAGTGCGCTTTGCATCGCCCCTGCGCGCAGCGTGGTGTGCCGCCGCTCGCGTCTGGATCTGACGCAGCACGGCGACCTCGGCCAGCAGCTCGCTCAGCTCGGGCACGTCGTTATCGCGCTCGAGCAGCACGGGCACGGGACCCGTGCGCTGCAGCGTCCACTCCAAGAGCTCGAGCACCGGATCGGCCACGGGTTGTCCGTGAGTATCGAGCAGCAAGCCGGACTCGAGCGTCTGGTGACCGGCGACGTGGATCTGCACGACGCGCTCGAGCGGTAGCCCGGAGATGAACGCTCGCGGATCGAAGCCGTGGTTCTGCGCGTTCACGTACACGTTGTTCACGTCCAAGAGCAGCCGCGCGTTGCTTTGCTCGAGCACCCGCTGCAAGAACGTGAGCTCCGACATCTCGGGCGCGCCTGGATGTACGTAATAGGTGATGTTTTCTAGCGCGAACGGCCGCTCGAGCAGGGCCTCCATGCGCCGCGCACGCTCGGCCACGCGCGCGACGTTTTCCTCACTGAACTTCAACGGCAGCAGCTCGTGCAGGACCCGCTTTCCGGCCGTGGAGAAGCACAAATGATCGGAGTGCCAGGGCGAGTGCAGCCGCGATACTTCTTCGCGCAGCGCGCGCAAGTAACTGGGCTCGGGCTCGTCGATCGCGCCGATCGAAAGCGTGAGCCCGTGGGTCACGATCGGGTAGCGCTCGGCGATGCGCTCGAGCGCGCTCGGGTAGTACCCGCCGCGCCCGAGGTAGTTCTCGGGCGAGACCTCGAAGAAGGCGACGTCACAATCCGGACCGTCCAGCACCTCTTCGAGGAAATCCCAACGAAGCCCCAAGCCCACCCCCGCCAACGGGCGGCGCTTGCCGCCCTCTTCCGTTTCTTGCTGCGGCGCGGGGTTCATGTGCAGAGGCCCTAGCGGAGCGCTCAGCCTCGCGAGCTCAGTTGCCGCAGGTGCCTGCGCCGCAGCCCGCCTTCGCGCCGGCCGTCTTCTTCTTGCCTGCCGTCTTGGGCTTGTCAGTGGCGGGAGCCGGAGCGGCTGGGGGGGCAGCGGGAGCGGCGTCTGCCTTGGGTGCTTCCGGCGCGACAGGCGCAGCTGCGGCAGCGGGTGCGTCCGCCGGCTTTGCCTCTTCCATCTTCGCGGTGGCGGCCGAGGTCTCGGCGCCCGGGGCGGCAGCGGCAGGCACTTCTTTCGCGTCAGCGGCGCTCGCAGCGGGCGGCGTGGTTTCACCACCACAGGCGATCAAGCCGGTGGCACTGAGGGCGGCGAGGGTGGCGGCGATCGAGCTGAAGCTGAGTTTTTGCGACATTGGTTTGGGGCTCCTGACGAAACGCACGCTGCGAGCGAGCGTAGGGGGGGATGAGTAGAAGTAGCGAGGCTGTGTGCGGAACGCTAGCCGCGCCGGGTGACTCGAGTGCGAGCACTACTGATACGAGCGGCGCCTCAGACGGTTTCAAAAAAGACCCGCGCTACCCGGATATTGTCCCGTAGAGTTCGACACTTACACGAATTTCGTCGACCAACGACGCGGCCTTGGCCTTTGGCTTTCGTTCGCTTTCGGGCCGAAGTGCTCGGATAGCGTGGGTTTCTAACGAGACTACGAACGGCGTGCGGCTCCGGATCATGAGCCTGGCGGGCACGCTGCGGTCGGAGTCGAAGCCGAATTCCACCTCCACTGCGGCTCGGCGCACCACGCGAAAGCCGTGCAAGAGCAGGTTTCCGACTGCGTTCAAGCGCGTTCGGCGAGTGAACGGGCGGCCCGCGTCGGACTCGGGAGCTGGCTCGAGCTGCGCCGGTGAAACGTCGGATAGCTCGCTCAAGTCGAAGCTCGCGCTCGGTCCGGTGCCAGCATCGAGGAGCTCGAGCGCAGCGCGTGCGCGCGCGTTCGCGTCGTTCGCGTCAGGCCCTTCGAACCGGAGCGAGCTCAGATCGGCGCGCACTTGGCCGCGGCTCTGTGAGAGATCACCGAGCACGACGCGGAGCTCACCCGACACTCGGCTCAGCGTGCCGCGCAGCGCACCGAGCTTCGACGGGACTTCCAGGCGAATCACGCTCTGCTCGCTGAGCGTGTAGCGCGTGATGGGCAACGCCGCGTCTCCACCGTCGAGCGCGGCCGAAGCGGTCGGCGCGGGGTGGGCGAGCCAAGGCTCGGTGCGCAGGGGCTTGGGCTCTTTTTTCGCGCAGCCGGTCAGACAGACCAACGCGAGCACGATTGACCACGGCGTTTTTCTTAGCAGCTGCTTCAATGCCAAACTCCAATTGCGATGGACCAGCCGAAATAGTTGCGCGCGGCGTCCAGCGAGCCGCTCACGCGCCAGACCGTGCCCTCGTGAAATAGCCCGAAGCCATCGAAGGGTAGCAGCTTGGCGTCGAACCCGATCGTGCCGTGCCCGCGCCCGCCCTTTTGATTGCTCGGGAAGCGACTGGGCTCGTAATACGAGCCCGCCCGTAGTCTGAGCCAGTTGGGTACGGTCTCCGTCTCGATCGCGAAGCGCGGTGAGTAGCTGAGCGATGCGCCCGAGTGCTGGGCCGTACGCTCCAAGAACGACTCGACGCCCACTGCGTCCCTGACCGAGCCGCTGATCACGAGCGAGCTCAGGAGCAGCACGTGAAAGCGTCGATACTCGCGCAATCGGCGCCGAATTTCGGCGTCGAGATCTGCCTCGGCGCGCTCACGAGTCGCCTCATCGAGCGCGCTTTCGAGCGCAAATTCTTCGTCCAGGGCGCGCGCCGCGGCGTTCACGTCCCCGTGCAGCGTCGAGACGCGGTACAGCTCGGCGCGCCGCCGCCGATCACGCTCGAGCTCGCGCCAACGCAAAAAGCGCTTCACCCGCTCGAGCTCCACGGAAGGGTCGACCCAGCGCGGATTGAGCGGCCGCGGTCCGAGTTGAATCGCCAGGCCGAGGTCCAAGTCCCAGGGCACCGTGACGCGTGCTGGCAAGTAGAGCTCGTTCACGGAATCACCCGGATAGAGCAGGCTCTCGGAGTCTTTCGAGGTGCGCGTGGTCACGCCGGTGCGGAATGCGCCGCCGATTCGGAACTGATAGTCGTTCGGGCGCACCACGAAGCCAGCTTCGTAGCCATTGCCGACCGAGTTGAACAAGTCCTGCTGTGAGGTCGAGTTGCCCTTGTTCACCGCCAATGTCGCGATGCGATCCCCGATCCCCACGATGACTTGCCCGTCCGCGAAGGCGCGCGCAAGTTGGATTTGCGTGAGCGTGATGCTCGCGACCAATTGGTCGTCGAGCTTGTCCGCGTCGCTCGTGGTGTTGCGGTTCAGGGAGTACGTTTGAAGGTCGGTGGTGGCGCCCAGGCCCCATTTGCCGAACTGCAGGTTCCCGGCCAAGTTCAAAAACACGAAGCCGCCCGTCGTGCCCTTGGGCAGGTCGGTGCGCCGCCCCGAGTTGAAAAAGTCCGAGTTTTTGAGGGAAGACGGGAACGTGACGCCAAACCCGAGATCATAGTCGACGTGCGAGTTGGACCAGGGCACGCGCATGGCAGGCGCAGCCGGATTTTGGGTGTCCCCCTCGATGCCTTCTCCGATCGCGACGTAGGCACCGGCCAGGCCAATCACGCGCGTGCTGGCGAGCACCGGGCCTTGAAACAGATCGATGCCGTAACCATTGGTGCGGATCGGCTCACCGTCCGCGGGCAACTGCGCAAAGGCGCGCGAGCCGAGCAACGAAGTCAGCAGCGCCACGACTGCGCTCGTGGCACGGCGGGGGTTCACGTGCGGGTCTCGCTCGCTCGTGCTTCGCGTGCCAGGCGGAATTCGGTCCGCAGCACCGCGATCAAGACGCCCACCGCGCCCGCGGCGAACACGCACAGCATCGGGCCCACGCACGACAACGCGGCCGCGCACAGCGTCAAAAAGACGAACGTATCCCGCTTGAACAGCGGCTGAATGAACGCGAGCTTGCCAGTACCTTGGCCTTGGCTGAGCGGATATTTCAACAGATCGCCCGAGCCGATCTTGATCAGATAGCGGTACTCTAGCCCACTGCCGATCAAGCCCGAGATGACGGTGACTGCGCCAGCCGCGAGGTACAGCGGATTGTGCGTGACCCGGTACAGGCCGATGGCCGCGCCCGTGAAAAAACCGTAGTTGGTCAAATCGTCGCCCACGGTGTCCAGCCATTCGCCGGTGTGCGAGCCGCGGTGGGTGACACGGCTCATCTCGCCGTCGCAGCCGTCGAGCACGCTTTGGGCTTGGAACAGGAACGCGCCGAGCAGCAAATTGCCGTACCCACCTTGGGCCGCGAACCACGCGCCTGCGATGCCTACGCCCAAAATCGCGACCGAAACCTGATTGGGCCTTAGCGGTGTCTTCACCAACACCCGCGAGATCGCGAGCGAGATGTAACGGTTGAGGTAACGCGAGGTCCAGCCGTCTTGCGGCTTGCGCAGCGCATGAAACAGCCGCTGCTCGGCTTGCCGCGCGCTCGCCGCGTCGCTCACCGCGAGCGGCGCGAACGAATACGGCGCATCGTACGCAATCACGTCTTTCGCTAGATCGCGCTCTCGTGGCGCGCTCGGATCTTCGGCGTCGCGCGTGGCGATGCTCTTGAACAGACCGCGGTGTACGACGTAATTCGCGGGCACGCGCAGCACGCGCAGCTCGCTCGGTGCAGCGTCGGTCACCGGAATGCGCAGCCGTGAATCGACCAGCGCGGCGCGCACGGCGCTCGATTCGTTCGGCACGACGACACACGCTGCCCCGCCTTGTTGAGCATCGAGAGCGAGGCGCAGCGCGAGCGGCAAGCCCGCCACCACGCGAGCTGGATCGGTCGCGCTCGGGTCGAGCACGAGCGCAAAAGAGGCGGTCATGCGGCCCGCGTACGACAGGCTCGTCACGGCGCAAAGCGCGCTCCGGAAATCGCGCCCGAAGGGTGCCCGAAAGGACGGAAATATGGCACTTTTTATGACGATTTGGGGGTCACCAAAAAGGCCGGGCCAGGCGCCGTGAAGCGGCTATAGTCCCGCCGTGCCGTACTCCTCTGAATTCCGTTGTTTCAATGGCTGCGAAGGCTCGTGGCCGGTCACTAGGCCCATCTATCGCTGTCCGAAGTGCAACGGGCTCCTGCAAGTCGTGCATGACATCGAAGCGTTGAAGGACCGCAGCGGTCCGGCGTGGATGAAGCTGTTCGACGATCGCTATCGGCACAACCAATGGCCGTACGGCTCCGGCGTGTGGGGCAAGCGTGAGTGGGTCATGCCGCAAATCCCGGATGATCTCATCGTCTCGATGTACGAAGGCGGCACCAATCTATTCTGGGCCGAGCGCTACGGTCGCGAAATCGGCGTCAACGATCTGTGGGTCAAGCTGTGTGGCAATAGCCACAGCGGCTCTTTCAAAGATCTGGGCATGACCGTGCTGGTCAGCGTGGTCCGCCAAGCGATTCAAGAAGGCCTCAAGGTCAAGGCGATTGCTTGCGCGTCCACTGGTGACACGAGCGCGTCGCTCGCGGCGTTCGGTGCAGCGGCGGGCCTGCCCGTAGTCGTGCTCTTGCCACGCAATAAGGTATCCACCGCTCAGCTCGTGCAGCCCGTGGCCCACGGCGCGCTCGTGCTCGGCCTGGATACGGATTTCGACGGCTGCATGGAAATCGTGCAGCAGCTGGCCGCCGAAGGTCAGGTCTACCTCGCCAACTCGATGAACCCGCTCCGCCTCGAAGGCCAAAAGACGGTCGGCATCGAGATCGTGCAGCAGTTCGACTGGCAGATCCCGGACTGGATCATCCTGCCCAGCGGCAACCTGGGCAACGCTTCGGCGATGTACGCGGGCTTCAAGATGATGCGCGAGCTCGGCATCATCTCGCGCTACCCGCGGCTCGTGGTCGCCCAAGCCGAAAACGCGAACCCCATGTACCGCGCCTGGACGGCGGGCAAGCGCGAGGTCACGCCCATGACCGCCAAGCCGACTCAAGCCACGGCCATTCAGATCGGCAACCCGGTGAGCGCGCCGCGCGCCATGGTCGCGCTGGAAGAGATGAACGGCATCGTCGAACAAGCGAGCGAGCAAGAGCTGAGTGACGCCGCCGCGCGCGCCGATCGCACAGGCATGTACACCTGCCCGCACACTGCCGTCGCGCTCGCGGTCCTGGAAAAGCTCGTCACCCGCGGCGTGATCCCCAAGAACGAGCGCGTGGTCTGCGTCTCCACCGCGAACGGCCTCAAGTTCACCGAGTTCAAGGTCGGCTACCACGAAGGCAGCTTGCCCGGCGTCAAATCCACGCTCGCCAACCCGCCCGTGATGTTGCCGCCCAAGTATGGTGACGTGATGGACGCGATCAGCAAACGCTTCAGCTGAGCCGCCTCCGAGCTTTGCGCCCGCGGCTCGCCGCGCCGCGCCCGCTAACCCAAAAATCAGCACTGAGGTTTGGGCGCTCGCGGGTGCGGCAACGCACCCCGTTGCGTGGCGCGTGAGCTCGCGGCGCGTCGCTCCCTGATGCTCAGATCCCTCGCGTCGCCGGAGACTCGTTGCGTGCTGAGAAATAGCGTTCGGGCCCGAACGCTATTTCTGACGCTGAACTAGGCGCCGGGCGCAACCTCGGCAGGGGCGCTCGTCACCGTGGTGAGCAGGCCCCTCAGCGCGGGCAGGTCGTCACCGCGGCGAGCAGGCTCGCACCGCAACGGGCTGGGCCGATACCACGGTGACACAGCGCACAAAACGAAAACGCTCCGTCTGGCTTCGCCAAACGGAGCGTTTCGATGCGCGCTCGTGCTTAGAACGTGAAGCGGGCGGCGGCTCCGCCGCTTTCTTTGCCGACGTAGGGGAGCACGTTGAACGTACGCTTGGCTGGCTGGTGCAGCTTGGCGGTCTTCGGGGCTTCCGGGGCGTCGTCGCTGCTCGTCAGTAGGACGATGCCGGTGACGCCGAGGGTGACGGCGACGCCGAAGGCCATGTCGGCGATGAGCGCGTTGCGCTCGGTGTCATCGGCGTGCTTCGTGGTCGGGTCGCTGTCGTAGTCGCTCTTGGCCTGCAACGCTTTGACGCCGAAGATGGTGCCCACGATGGCTCCGCCGGTGGCAATGCCCAGCGTGACGTAGGCTGGCACTTTGCTGTGTTTCTCGGGCGGAGGCGGCGGAGGCGGCGTGGGCGCGACTTCCGGAACCGGAGGCGGCGGAGGCGGGGGCGCGGCGTGCGGCGCAAGCTCCACGTTCTGTTCGACCTTCGTGCCGGCGGTGACCTGCAGATCGATCTCTTTCGCGTCGTAACCCTCGGCAGTGAGCGTCAGCTTGTGCGGGCCGGGGGCGAGCTTGAGGGTCGCGGGGAGCGGACCGGGGTGCGCGGCGCCATCGACCAACAGGAGCGTGCCGGGAGCAGCGGCAGTGACGGTCACTTCACCGACCTGGGCGGCCTTCAGCGTGGCCAAGCGGGTGTGTGCGTCGGCGAGCTTGTCCTCACCGATTTTGGTCGAGCCGGGATCGGCCAGGAGTGCTTCGTAGCCCTTGATTGCGTCTTCCGATTTGCCGGCTTGATCGAGCGACTTGGCGGCCCAGTACGCGGCATGCGCGGACGGGATGAGCTCGTTCGCTTTGGAGTAGCCGGCGTAAGCGGCGGCAAAATCATTGGCGGCGTAGGCTTTTTCGCCTTCACCGTAGGCTTTGCGCGCGGCATCTTTGGTCTTCTTGTCAGGGGGCGGCGGGGCGGCGGGCGCGGTGCTGGTCGGGCCCTTGGCCAGGGCTCCTGGCGGAGCGACGGGCGCTTTCGGCGCGGCGACCGCCTTGGCCGTTGGGGCGGGGCTTGCGGCAGCCGGAGCGGCGGGTTTCACCGGCTCGGCTGCGTCCGCTTTGGACGAGAACGCGGTGACGCCCAGAGCGCCGAGGGCGGCCAACAGGGCAATACGGGAAAAGGGCGCAAATCGAGTCGAACGTCGCATGAAAATGCCTCCGCCGCCCGGGAGCCCGGCGCGGCCCGGGGAGCGTAATCCGCTATGGATGCCGGGTACAAGGCCCTTAGCGCCGTTTGCCATGCAGGCGGATTTTCGGTCGACGGTGGGCGTCTGCGCGACACCGTCGCGCCATGCACGGCGCCTCTATAAGCGCCCCTCTGCCACGTTCGTTGCCGAGAAGGCGGGACTCCTTCGGGTTTCGCTATATTGTGGCGTGGGGCTGCCGGTCCGGGGTCCCACGCACGCGATGAACGACGAACTGTCCAGTGACGCGCAAGCTGCGCCCGAACCTGTACCGGGCGCGCCCGGGGATCGGCCTGGTGCCCTCCGCACCGAGCGACCCAAGCATCGCACGTTGCCGCCCCCCGAGTGGGGCCCACACGAGGGCCCACGCTCGGCGGCGTCGCTCGCGCTGCAACGCTACGAGCTCGACATGCCGGTGCCGCATCGCACGGGGCCGCGCGCGGAGCTCGCTGCGCTCACTGCTCGGCTGACCGCGGCGAGCACCGCGGGCGATGGCGAGCGTGAGCGCGTCGCGGCATCGTCGTTGTCGCGCGCGCTGGCTGCGCGCGGCACCGAGCTCGAGCTCGCCACGCGCTACGCGCGCCGCTCGCTCTTGCTCGGTGAGGATCCCGTCTTGCGTGAGGAGCTCGCCGGATGGTTCGCGAGCCTCGGCGAGCCGTCGCTCGCGGCGATCACGCTGCGCCCCTTGCTCAACGGTCGACACGGCTCCGATGCCTCGGCGCTGCATTTGCGTTTGGCCGTCTTGCTCGGTCGCGCGGGCGATGCCGAGGGGCAGCGCGAGGCGTTGACGCTCGCCGCGGCGGACAGCCCGGCAGAATCGCAAGCGTTGGAATTGCTTGGCGCAATTGGTGCCTGGGCACCGCAGGTCGTGAGCGGTCCGGTCGCCGCACATGCCTATTTGGACGCAGCCGAGCGACGCGATCGCTTGGGCGAGCGTTCCAGCGCGTTCGAGAATCTATTGCGCGCGTACGAGATGGCGCCCGAGTTCGCGCCCGCCGCAGCGCGCCTCGCGCACATCCTCACGCTGCGCAGCCGCGCTGGTGCGGCCGACGAAGTGTACCGCGAGCACGCGCGTGCGCTCGGTCCGGCGGGGCGCGAGGTGCATTTGCAACGCGTGCGCTCGGCGATCGCCGATGGCGATCTGCCGCGCGCGCTCGGTGCGGCTTTCGACGCGCGCTCGGACGCAGAGCTCGACTTGAAGAGTGTGCTGTCGGCGATCGAGCGTAAAGACGCCCGCCCGCTCGACGCGGAGCTCGGCTTCGACGAGCTGCTCGAGCGAACGGGGTTACACGAGCTCTTGGCCGCTCGCCTGGAGCTGGCGTGTGACGTGCTCGCTGGACGCGAGCGGGCGCGTGTCGGCCTGGCCCTCGGACGCCTGTATGCGGGGCCGCTCGGTCGTCCGGATCGCGCGGTGGAAGCCTTCATCGATGCGGCCGTTGCCGAGCCGGGCAACGCCGAGGCCAAGCTGCTGCTCCGCAATCACGCGAGCTCCACGCGCGATCACGGGCCGCTCGTCGAAGCGTTGATTCGCATCGGGGAGGGGGTCGCGGGGCCAGACCGCAACGCCTGCTTGCGCGAGCTCAGCGTCTTGGCCGAGGAGCGCCTGTCCGATCCGAGCTTGGCGAGCTGGGCCGTGGAGCGCCTGCTTCGAACCGAGGCCGACGAGGGCCTGCGCGCGGCGAGCGAGCGCCTCGCGCCGCGCGTGGCGGCACAAGGCGAGGCCTTCGTGAACGCCGAGGCCGAGCTACTCCGCGCACCCGAGAGCGATCGCGTCGAGCACTTGGCGCGCCTGGCCACGCTCTTGGGCGGGCAGCCCGAGCGCGCCGAGCGTCTGGTCGAGGTGCTGAGCGAGCTGTGTCAGCTAGTCCCCGGGGATCGAAGCTATCAAACCGCGCTCGAGCGCGTCCTGCTGCGCAAAGGGCGCCTGGCCGAGCTCGAAGCGGAGCTGACGCGGTTGAGCGCACGCGCGAGCTCAAGCGTGGAGCGCGCGCGGCTCGCCCTCATGCGCTCGACCGTGCGTCGGCGCCGCGGTGATCTGGACGGCGCGCTGAGTGAGCTCACGCCGCTGGTCGAGGAATCGGGCTCGCACGCGGGCGCTTGGAGCTTGGCGCTGCTGCTTGCGGCTCAGCGCGGCCTGCCGGCGTTGCACGCCCGCGCGCTGTTGCGCGCCGCAGCGCAGCTTGCGCCCGCGTTCCGCGCCACGCTGAGCAGCGTGGCTGCAGAAGAGCTGCTCGATGCGGGCGATCTACCCGCTGCCCGTCAAGCTGCCGATCAGGCGTGTCACGCCGATCCTTCGCTCGCGCGGCCCGTCGCGGCGCGCGCGCGGGTGGGGCTCGTCACCTCGGATCGTTGGGGCGCGGAGGCCATGGAGCGCGCCATGGGCGTGATCGTGCCGCGCGCCGAGCTGTGCCGGGCGCTGGCTCGCACCTACGAAGCCCTCGGTGAGCCGCTGTTGTCGATGGCGTTTACCCAGCGCTTGATCGCGCTCCGCCCCGGTGATCTGGAGGCCGCCAAATCGCGCCTCGAGCGCGTGACTCGCGCGGGAGACGGCTCGCGTTTGGCCGACGCGCTGGCCTGGTTGTTGTCGCAACCGGAGCCGCTCGGCGGGCTGTCCGAGCTTTTGGACGTCGCGTTGCGGGAGCTTGCGCGGCTCGATCCGAGCCGCGCGAGCGGGCTTGCGCGGCGGGCACTGGACGTCGTGGGACCGCGCTCGGCGTCGCTGCGGCAAGCGGTGATCGCCGTCGCTGACACGACGGGCGAGCGAGGCCTGGCGATCGCGGCCATCGAGCGTTTTTTGGCGGCGGGCTCCGCTGGCGAAGAGCGCACGGATTTGCTGCTCGATTTGGCGCGCCGGCGCCGGGTCGCGGGGGACGCGGATGGCTCGGCCCGTGCGCTGCTGCGCGCGGTGCGCGAAGGCGCCAAAGCGCAGGCGGTGCTCGATGAGCTCGCCGTTGCTCCGCCGACCAAGAGCTCCGACGGCGAGCTTGCGATCCTCGAGGCGCGCGCCGAAGCCCTGAGCGGGTCGGTCGATGCCGACCAAGCGGGCACTGCGCTCGCCTGGCGCGAGGTCGGTGCCGCTTATTTCGACTTGGCGGCGGACGTGCCGCGTGCCGTGCGGGCCTGGGAGCGTGCAGCGGCGCTCAACCCCGAGCGCGGGGTCGAGTGCTTCGCCAGTGATTTGGTGTCTTTCGCCGGCCCCGACGGCGCGTTGAGCGCGCTGCTCGACCTGGCCGCGCGCCGCCCCAAACCAAAGGAGGCGGCGCGCGTGCTGGCGATTGCGTCCACGGTCGCCCTCGCTGCCGGCAAGAACGATGACGCATTCCGCGTCGCCTCGCAGGCGCTAGAGCTCGATCCGTCGCGCACGGACGTGCTGGCCGTGGCCGAGCGCACCGCGAGCGACGAGCAAGTGCCGGCGCTCGAGAAGCTCTATCATCGGTTGTCCGACGCGGCGCTCGGGCCATACGGCGAACGCGCGGTGCACTACCGCGCCGCGCGTCAGCTCGAGAAGCGCAACGTGATCGAGAACGCGCTGTCGCACGCCGTGCGCGCGTTCGAGGCCGTGCCTTCCGAGGGCGTGGCGTTCGTGATCATGGCGCGGCTCGCCGAACGCTCGCAGCAAAGCGCGGAGGTCGTGCGAGCCATCGAGCGCGTCGCGCTCAAGCATCACACGCCCGAGGCTCGCGCGGGATGGCTGCGTCGGGCGGCCTTGTTCGCGGGCTCGAGCGAAGAGGGCAAGCGCCAACGCGTGGAGGTGCTGCTGCGCGCGCTCTCGGTTCGGCCCGAGGTCGAGCTCGTGCAGTCTTTGTCGGATGCACTGCGCGCCCTGCTCGCTACCTCGATCGACGACCGCGAGATGCTCGAGCTGCGCTTCGAGAAAGCCGTGACGCTGCTCTTGCCCAAAATCGACGGCCCCGAAGGCGCGCGCATCGCGATCGCCTGCGCGATTGGCGCGCTCGAGACGTTTGGCTCGGCGGGGCTCGCTGTCGCGGCGCTCTCCCGCGCCGTGCAGTGCGACGGGGATCTCGAGGAGTTTTCGCAAATGTTCGCCTACGCGACCAGCCTGTCGGCGGTCGGCGCGGGCGGCTCGGGCTTCGTGACCAGCCTGGTCGATCTCGCCGGTCAAAAGTTCGGCGGCGCGGGGCCCACGGTTTTGGATCTCGGCGCGCGCATCGCCGCCGCGCTCGGTGACGCCGCTTCCGAGGGCAAGCTGCTCGTGGCCGCGGCCAAGAAGGAGCCCGAGAATACCAGCCTCGTGCGCCGCGCCGAGGCCAGCGCGCGCGCGCTCGGCGACCCCGAGTTGCTCGAAGCCGTGCTGGACGCGATCCCGGCGCGCGAACGCGTCGATGCGCTGCTGGCGATTGCAGACGCCGCGGACGCCGCGCAGGATCCAGAAGCGTCGATCTTGGCCCTCGGCCGAGCGCGGGCCATCGAAGGACTCAGCGACAGCGCGCGGCTGCGCATCTTCGACCGGTTGTGTGACGTGCTGCGGCGCACGGGGCGCCGCGACGACCTCGAGCTGGCACTCGAGGCCGAGCTCAGCTCCGATGATTTGGATCCCGACACGCGCGCGCGCTTGACCGCCGAGCTCGCGACGCTGATTGGTGCGCGTGGGGATCCAGAGGCCGCGCTGCAGCTGCTCGGCCCGCTCTCGCTGGGGCGGCCCGGCGATCTGAGCTTGCTCGGCGACATCGTCGATCTGTCTCGCCAGACGGGCGACAAACAGCGACAAGTGGAGGCACTGGGTCGCTTGGCGGACGCCACGCGTGAGCCGGCCGATCGCCTGTCGTTGCTGCGCCAAGTGGCGACTTTGCTCGCGGACCAAGGCGACGAAGTGAACGCGCTCGTGCGGTGGAACGAGGTCTTGGAGCTCGATCCGAACGACACGGGCGCCCTGGCCGCGCTCGAGCGCAACGTCGAAAAGAATGGGGACTACGAGGCATTGGCCACGCTGCTCGCGCGGCGCGCCTCGCTATCCAACATGGTCGACGACGTGCGCCGCATTCGCTTGCGCCGCGCGTCGGTGCTCGAGCAGCGCCTAGGGCGCGCCGACGAAGCGCGCGCCGAGCTGGAAGCCCTCACTGCCTCCACGGGCGATCACCTGAGCGTGCTGCGTGTGCTGGCCGATCTACACGAGCGCTTGGACGCGCCGCTGCGCGCGGCTCCACTTTGGCTGCGCGCCAGCGCGATCGCTCAAGACCGCTCGGAAGCGGCGGACCTCTCGCGGCGCGCCTGCGAATCGTATTTGAACGGCGGAGACGTCGACTCGGCGCGGCGTGTGCTCGAGGGCATGGGCGCTTGGGCTCAGTCGCCCAAGCTGCTCGAGCTCGCGGTGGAGGTCGAACGCCGTCGCGGCAGCCCGCAAGCCTTGGCTGAAGCGCTGGATGAGCTGGCGACGGCTTCCACCGCGGCCGAGCAACAACGCGCCGATTGGCTCGTGGAAGGCGCGCGCGCTTGGCTCGCCGGGGCCCGCCCCGATCTCGCCCTCGCGCTCGCGACGCGCGCCGCGCGCATCGCGCCCGAATCTGGCACGGCGCAGCTCATGGCGCGCGAGCTCGAATACCGCAGCCAGGGTGCGGGCGACGCCGCCGACGCACGCGTCACGGTCGCCGAGCTGCGCGGCATTCGCACCCAGCTCACGCCCGAACAGAGTGAGCTGTGCACGTTTCTGCTCGCCGAGTCGCTCGATGTCGCCGCCGGCAAAGGGGCGGGGGAGGCCGAGCTGGATCGAATGGCGAACGAGCTCGGCGAGCGACCGCTGATTGCGCTCGGCTTGGCCGAGCGGCGCGCCGAGCGCAGCCCCGCCGAAGCCCTGAGTCTGTTCGACGTCGCACTGGGCGGTGATCTGCACGGCCTGCGCACCCGCGGCAAGGTCGCGCTGCGCGCAGCCGAGGTCGCTTTCCACCTAGAAAATAGCGATCGCGCGCGGGGCTACTTGGCAATCGCGATGAGCGAGCCCGAGACCCGCGATCAGGCGCGCATGGAAAGTCTGCGCCACCGCCCCGAGCGGGCACAGACCTCCACCTTGCTATCCGCGGACGCGAACGAATCGAACGTGCTCACCGAGCGCGGCCTCGGCGCGACGCCCCCGCCCCCGCCGCTCGCGCCGCGCACCCTGCTGTCGTCGGGCTCGATCCGCGCCGCGGCGATGGTCGCGGCCGAGGTCGCGGAGCGCCCCAGTTCGCCGCCGCTCCGGGGTAGCCGCGAATCGCAGCGCCCGACCCCGATCGAAGAGCGTTGGGCCACGACGCCCACCGCCACGCCGCTACCCGTGCGCGACGTCCCGTCGATCGGCGAGGCCGAGAGCAAACCACCGCCTAGCCCCACGTACGATAAACCGACGCCGCCCGCGCTGGCCAACGCCCGGCCGAACGTGTCCGGTCGTTACTCGGTCGCGCCGCCGGCGGTGGAAGAGGTCTCGGCTCCGCCGCCGCGCGTGCAAAGCATTCGCCCGCAGCCGGTGCAGAGCGTGCGTCAGCCCGTGGTCATCAGCGCGCCGCAGCCGCCGTCACCGAGGCAGGCCGACCCGCTGCGTCAGAGCGGCTATTTCCCGGCCGCGAGCGCCGGCGAGTCCGCGCTCTTCCAAGCCCTCAGCGACGGCTCGCTCGAAGCCGGCGTCGAGCTCGTGAAGGAGCTCGAGAACCGCACCAGCCGCACTCAAGATTTGGTCATGGTGTGCCGGCGCGTGGCGCTGCTCGCGCCCGGCGACGCTTGGGCGGTGGGCAAGTTGCACGAGGCGGCGCTCGCCGACCGCAACATGACCTACGCGCGTGCCGTCGAGCACGTGCTGGCCATCTTGGTGCCGGGTCGGCAGCGCATCGAGCCGCCGCCGCTCGCCGATCAAGTGGAACAACCCGACGCGGTGCGCGCCATGTTGTTCCGCGACAGCATCGGCCCCGTGCAAGAGGCGCTGGCCATCGTTTGGGAAGGGGCCGAGCACGTGTTCCGGCGCGACGCGAGCACCTACGGCGTCACGGGTCTCGAGCGCGTGCCGCTCACTTCGGCCTCGCCGCTGGCGAGGGTGTATGCGGGGGCGGCGCGCGCGCTCGCCCTCACCCGGACCCCGCTCTTCCAGCGGCGTACCTCGGGCGCCATCACCGTGAACTTGGCGCTGCTCTCGCCCCCGGCCGTGATTTTGTCCGGGGACGTGCGTCACGATACGCCGGAGCTACGCTTCCACCTCGGTGCCATGCTAGCGGCTTCGATCCCGCAATACGCGCTCTTGTTCGGCTCGCCCGAGTCGCAAGCGCGCGCCGTGCTCAAGGGCTTGGGCTTCGCGTTCGGCCCGCCGCGCCAAACCAAGTCGGGCGGCGTGTTGAACCTGGCAGAGGTGCTCTGGGAGAGCATCCCGGCCCGCTTCCAGCGCCGCTTGCGCGAGCTGTGTGATCGCCCCGAGCAGCTCGATTACGACGCCGCGCTCGCTGCGTCGCGTGTCGCGGTGCGTCGCGCCGGCCTGTTCGTCGCTGGCGACCTGAGCGTCGCCTTGAACGAAGCCGCCGCGGACGACGGCGTGACCCGCGAGGAATTGCGCACGCCGAACGCGCTCGCCGAGCTCAGCCGCAGCGCGCCCTCGCTGCGCAGCCTCCTCACGCTCGCGCTCAGCCCCGAGTACGCCGAGACGCGCTGGCAATTTTCACCCCGGCTGGGCAATACTCGGTTTTGAGGCGGTGATGCTGATGGGGCGCGCAGCGCGAGAGCGGGCGGTGTCCGCGACACGGGTGTCACGGCGGTCGCGGTTGGACCGGTGGATCCCGGCAATTTCCGGGCTGGCATGGCGATCGCTACGTGCCTTGGCGATCATGTGCGCATCGACCGGCTGTATCGTCGCCGACCCGCCGGAGTACCGGGAGCCAATTCGGACTCGTCCGTTGCTGGAGGTATACAAAGCATCCCCGGCGACCACCGACATCGTGGTTTGGACCCCAGCGAGCGCCCCAGTAGGCGGTTTCATCATCTTCACTATTCCCGTGCGCTCGGAGGATGCGGGTGAGGACCTGAGCGCGGTGTCGTTCATCGACTACGGGGCGGGGCGAGCGGAAAAGCCTTATCTGCCTCAAAACATCACCGCGTCGACGTACGACAACGCGCGCAACATTCAGTTCAAGTGGAACCCCACCACGACTTCTAGCGACGGCTGTCACGTCTTCTCGATCATCGTTGCTCACCGCAGCAGCTTCAATCCTCAAGACACCAATCACTTACTCCCCGACCGAGCGGGGGACGACGCAGCCATCGTCAGCTGGTGGATCAATGTGAATCCACCGAACAACGCGTTCAATACGCTGACCAACTGCCCGCAGGCGGAGCTGCCGTCGTTATGAGCCAGCGGTTCCGTCGGACCGTCGCGCTCGGTGGCTGGGGCTTACTGCTCGCGGCCTGCAACGTGGCCACCGTCGACCAAGCGCCCAGCAGCGTCGCGCAAAACAGCTGTACTGGCGACGCCGAGTGCGGGGGTGGCAGCTGCGTGAGCGGACAATGTCGCAGTCGTGTGGGGGACATTCACACGATCTTGCTGGAGGTCACGCCGCCCGCCGACGGTAGCCTGAACGCCGGCACCCAGTTCCTCAAGCCGGACATCGCTCTGCCCAGCGCAGGTTCGCCGCTGACGATCGACTTGGATCTCGTCTCACAGATCGTGGGTCAGGTTCGGGTGAGTGATAACACCAAGGCGTGTGGCCCCAAGTTCCTCAACGACTCGGGCGGCACTTACGTGAACACTGACGATTCCAGCATCTCTGCCTTCGTCACCTTCGTGCCTAGCTCGACTTCACTCGGCCTCTATTCGCCGTACGCGGTCGTGAAGAGCCAGGTCGTCAAGGATAGCTATTTCGCGTTCTCCGTGAACGTTCCGCCGGGCGACTACGACATCTACGTGGAGCCCGGGAGCCAAGCGGACGAATCGTGCCCGGTTCCGCCTCAGCTGCGGCGTGCCCAACACCCCAACGGTGGCACACTCCGAATCGAGTTACCCGACCCGAGCACATTCGATCTCGACGTGTCTTGGCCGTCCGGTGACCACATGCTCGATGGCTGGCACGCAGACATGGTCGACCCGGTTTCCGGCCGCGTGATCTCCAATCGCGTGCCGCTCGCGCTGCGCGGCAAAGATTACCTCGCCACGATCTCGTACTTTCCCGTGGTGATCGGCGAAACCGTCGATAAAGCAGCCGGCGAGCTCGTGCGCCTTTCGCCCCCCGACAACGTGACGGCTCCGACGATCTTGCTGGAGCGCAGCGGCCTGAGCTTGGTCCACGCGAACTCTGGCACGCTGAGTAACTTGTCGTTGCCCGGCTCGGTCACGTTGCAGGGGCAGGTGGCCGCGCAGTCCACGCCGCGGCCGGTTGCAGCTACCGTGACACTAGCCGCCACCAAAATCGCGGGCATGGACCCGGGCATCCCGGCCTCCTTCGTGCGCTCCGTGCCAGTGGGGAGTGACGGTCAGTTCACCGTCGACGTGCTACCCGGCACCTACCTGGTGGCGGCGGTACCCAGTACGGAATTGAGCAACTCGGCGGCGGGCAATCTCGATCCCGATTCCATGCTGGCCGCAGTCACCCAAGAGTGGGTCGTTCCGAGTAGTCCGAGTGTGCAAGCAGGGAGGGTCGTGAGCTTGGGCGCTTCGCTTCCCATCAATGGCGTGGCCACGGACTCCTCGAATACCGGGATGGCCACTGCCCTCGTCGAGGCGGCGCCTTCTCCCGCAAGCTTGAAGTCGAACGTGCTGAGGCAACTCTTGCCCAACTCGCCCGCGCTTTGTCAGGGCGCAGCCCTCGAAAGTGAGTTGTGTAAGTCGCTCTATGTTCCGCGAGCGTCCACCGGTGTCGTCGACAAAGATGGCGGCTTCGTTGGCGTCCGTGCCGACCCAGGGACATTCGACGTCACGGTGCGTCCGTCGGCCAGCACGGGCTTTGGTTGGTTGCTGTTCCCCGGCGTGAGCGTCGGTCCGACGAGCGCAGGGCCTACCTTGGACGGAAAGGCGACCCCGGCGCCGATCGCGTACAGTGGAACGGTAAGCACGCCCGGTGCTGATCCGAAGCCAACCGTGCCCAACGCCCTGCTGCGCGCGTACATCTATCTCTCCAAAGGGCGCTACGTCGACGACTCCAGCAAAGCTGACTCGGTTTTGCAGGTCGCAGAGACACGTTCGAACAACGACGGCTCATTCGAGATCCTGATTCCAACTACGGTGAATGCCCCTCTGCCGTAGGTTGGGTCCGCTCACGCGAACGCCGTCACGCCCTACGGCTGCACTGGAAATCGATCTCTGAGCATTCCCTTTGGGAAAGAACTGGCGATTGTTCTCCGCTCATAATAGAGTTTTCGCGTGAAGCGTTCGGGATCCCCCGTGAGCGTTCCGCCCCCCAGCGGTGTGATGCGCGATGCCGATTTGGCTGGCGCTCTGCACGAAGTATCGAACGCCCTGACCGTCGTGCTCGGCTGGTTGGACGTCGCAACTTCGCGCACCGACCCTCAAGCGGCGCGTGAGGCCGTTGAAGTGGCCCGCCTGCACGCCCATCTGGGTCATCAAATCGCACGCGCCGCCATCGGTGCCGAGGTGCCCGAGCGTGAGAACGAGCAACGCTCGGCGCGCTCGGTGCTGAACGCCGCCGCGCTCGGTGTCACTCCGCAGGCCGGCCTCCGATCCGTGCGCGTGCTGGTTGATTCGGAAGAGCCCGGTCACGCGCTCGTGCGGCACGCCAGCGCCGCGCTGCAAATCCTGACCAACTTGCTGCTCAACGCGATCGATTTCTCGCCGGAAGGTTCGGAAGTCGTGCTCAGCGTGCGTGACATCGGCAGCAGCGTGTTGTTCTCCGTCGCTGATGAAGGCCCGGGCATCGATCCCGAGCGTGTCGCTACTCTGCTCAGCGCTCCGCAGTCCACGCGTCGTGGTGGTGCTGGCGTGGGCCTGCGTCACTCAGCGAGTCTCGCGCGCAAGCACGGTGGTGAGCTGCGCGTCGCGCGCGCGAACCCTGGCGCCTGTTTCGAGCTGCGCTGGCCGATCGCGGAAGCGCGCTCGAGCGTGCGCCCGTCGGGCCAGGCCAAGTCCCTGGTGCGCGGTGCCCGCGTCCTCGTGGTGGAGGATGACGCCGCGGTCTGCTCCTTGGTCGAGCTCGCCCTCGGTGCCCGCGGCGCGGAGGTCGTGATCGCCGGCTCCCGCGAAGAGTTCAGCCATGCGCTCGAAAACGCCGGCCCGTTCGATGCTGCCCTCGTCGACCTCTCGCCCCTGTCCGGGGATGTGTCCGTGGCTTTCGACCGCCTGCAGGCGGTCTGTCCGAATATCCCCATCATCTTGATCAGCGGCGTCGCCAGCGGCATGCCGGAAGAAGTGATCGATCGCGTGACCGCCTGGGTCCGTAAGCCCTTCGAAATGGGCGAGGTGATCGAGGTTCTGGGCGCTCACTTGAGCCCGTCTGCCGCTCCGGGCTCCGCCACGCTGCCGCGCAGCGCACCCTAAAGCCCGGCGGCACCAGCCCTCCGGCGTCCGCGGCCCATCCGTCCGGCCGTTTTCAGGCCGACGCGGCGCTTCTGGGCTTGCGCCCCTCGCCCCGCCTGATGTAGACCCTCACCCCTTCGCGGTCCCCAGGCGGCCGGGCAAATCGCCCGAGCCCACCCCGGTGACCGGCGCACTAAATCCTCAGCACGACCGATACGAGACCACTTCGCGAAGGTGGCGGAACTGGCAGACGCACTAGCTTGAGGTGCTAGTGACAACATACAAAATCCTCGACTAAAAGACCCACTCTCCCGGATACTTTCACCGAGTCTCCCGGAAACCCTGCTCGGGTGGTGGAATTGGCAGACACACCAGCTTGAGGTGCTGGCGCCGTAACTGGCATGGAGGTTCAAGTCCTCTCCCGAGCACAACGACCTTACTTCGCCCGCGCCTTCCGCGCGGGCTTGGCGATTTGCCCAAGCATCGCCTCCGCCGCCCGCAGCGACGGCTTCACGTAGCGAGCCGTCGTCGTGGTGTGCTTGTGGCCGGCCATGAACTGCGTCCCGGGCAAGTTGCCGGTCGCTTCCAGCAGGTGCGTGATCCTGGCCGACCTGAGGTGCACGCTCGTGAAGAGCTTCTTCTTGTGCGGAGGCAAGCCTTTGGTCGCCTTGCGCATCTGGTCGCGATAGTCGTGCTTGCCGAAAATCAGACCGTCCTCGGTCGGGCAAACGGCTTCTAGGGCCGCCTTGGCGGCAGCAGTGAGCGGGACGGCTCGGTCCCATCGGTTCTTGTCCAGCGTCGGCGGGATGTCGAGATAGTCGCGCCCCGGGCTGTAGTGCTCCGGACAGCTCAGCAGATCTAGGGTCTCGGGCCGGAGACTGGTCTCGTAGGCCACGACGAATCGGGCTCGAATCGGGAACGGCGCAACCTTCTTGGACTTCGACCATTCGGGCAAGGCCTTGATGATCGCGAGGGCCTCTGCCGGACTGAGCTCGATGGCGGCCGACCGACGACGCTGCGTGTGCTTGGTGCCCGTTGAGCGTTTGGGAACCCCCGCGACTACCACCGGTCGTTCCAGGTGACCGTGTGAGCCCATCCAGCCGATGAACGAACGGAGCGCCGTCAATTCTTTGCGGACCGTGGTGGCGAGCACCACGCGCAAGCGCGCGTCGCGGTACTCGAGCGCCATCACGTCGTTGATGTTGTGGAGTGCGTCGAAGAACGGAAGCCAATGACTCTCGGCGTAGAGCTTCCAAGTCTTGACCGTCTTCGGGTCGTGCGTTGCTAAGATCGAGACGAGCCATTTCTCGATCAACTCCTCGAGCCGCGTACCCGACTTGGTACGGTGCTTGGGCTTGGGCTCGCGAGACACCACGTCGGCGTAGATGCGGGCCGCCTCACGCGCAGCGAGTTCGGGATCGGCGGTTCCGGTAGACGGCTCGTACTCGACGCCAGCCCAGGTGAAGCGAACCGAGAAAGCGTGGCCGGGCGCCCGCTGACGCAACTTCCATCCCCGTGCTCTTCTACCCATCGATCGACCTCATCACGCCGGAACAACAGACGGCGACCAATCCGCACAGGCGTCAAGTCGGGCCGCACGTGAGCATCGAACGTGCGGGGCGCGATTCGCAGCCGCGCCGCCGCTTCTGCGCGGGTAATGAGGTCTATCGTGCTCATGGGGATGCCCCTGCCTGGCCTCGACGAACGGCAATGGCGCGGTGTGTCAGCGCCGCCGCTTGACTCCAGCACGGCGGTGCGTCTGCACGCGTTCCGAGAACCCCACTCCACAGATACACCGCTGCGTCTTCCATTCGGAAACCCCACAACCTCTGCGTTCGGAGTTGCAGTATGTTCTAGTGCGCAATCTGCGCAAGTGATCTTGTTGCAGATAGTTGCGATTGCCCGTGCGCGAAGCGTTGCTCGATCGATGTCGTGCACGAGCGTCGTAAGCGCTGCGTTGTTAGTGCAGTCATCACCACGCTGGTAAACGCTGCGGGTGATGTTCGGCATGACACTGAACAACCTCTCTCGTCCCTTGTTGAGTGTTGAGTAAGACGACGCGTGCCCTCAGCGCCTTGGCTCTTCGATAGTGGTCAGAGACCGTTCGCAGTCCACGACGATATCGACGCCGAATCATCGGGCGGCGAAAACCGCCGGGTATCCGAAAGCCGACTTCCCGCTCTGTCGTCGTCGAACGCCCGGATTGCTCGATTACTTCCCAGGCTCGCGCGAAACCCAGCGCCCACGGCGCGCGTTCTCCTATTGAACGACGGGTTCACCGAGGAACCCGCCGCGCTCGGCTTGTTCCTGAACCTTTTGCGGCAACTCGAATTCGCGCCAGCGCCGCAGCGCCTTCTCGTCGAAAATACAGAGAGGGTGGTGCGCCGCTGAATTGCGTTTTCCCCAGTTTCCGCCGCTTTCTGGATCGAACCATCGTCGGCATTCGCAGTCGAGCCACGAGGGATTGTTCACGCACTGATGTCGTTCGATCTTTTGGAAAGGCGGCACGGCGAACTTCAGCTGCGCCAGTGGGTTGACCCAGGCAACCACCGAGAGCTCGTCGGTACACACCGCGACTCCGGTCTTCGCGAACTGATGCGCGAGCCAACGGGCAAGCTTATGCCTGGCCTCGCGGTTCACGGCCCAGGCGCGCGTGAGCGGTGTGTTCAGGCGAAAGTGCGGGATCACGGAACCAGCCCCTTGGTCTCGCCGGCTAGGTATTTGACGAGGGAATCGAGGAAGCTTTGATACACAGGGTCAACGCGGTTGCCGACCTTGCCCTGGCGTAGGCGCTGGAAGCGTAACCACAAGGCCTCCTTCTGCGTGCGCGGCCGCGCGGCCCGCCGGCCCCGCCGAACCGGCAGGTCGAGCATTTGCTGAAACAGCCGGCACTGCGCCTCCTCATCCGGCTCGTCCTCATCGTCGACCAGCGTCGTGATGCGCAGTAGGCGCTGAATGGGGACGGTATTCGGGGGCAGCTGCGCTAGTCGGACGACGACCGCCGGCGCGAGGTTTCGCGCCAAAATCATGGCCGTCGAGACGTGCCCCTGCGACTTTCCGATCCTGGCCGCGATTTCGGCTTGAGTGAAGCCTGACTCGTAAAAGCCAAGGTACGTCCGGCCGACTTCCCACAACGGCACGTCCTCGCGCACGAGGTTCTCGACGACATTGGCGAAGGCGCCGTCACCTGAAATGACCAAGCAACTGACTTCGGTCGATGGTAAGCGCCCTTCCTTAGCCAGCAGCGTCAGAGCGCGGTAGCGGCGTTCACCGGCAACGATCTGGTAGTACCCCGGTTCAGCGTGAGGCAACACGACCAGGTTGTGAAGCAAGCCGTAGTGTTCGATCGACCCCGCTAGCTCGTCTATGCGCCGGAACGTTTTCCGGACCTGCTTCGGATTTGGAACGATGCGGTCGAGCGGGATCGGGATGATGTCGCTCATCCCGCCCTCACATAGTAGAGCTTGCCGTCACTGAGCTCGATCGCGCCGACCCCGTCTTCCGGCTCCTTCCGCTTGCTAGCTGCTGCTTCTTCGGCGGATGCCTCGCGTGCTACCTCGCCGGTTTCCAGGTCTATGAGCTCGAGCGTCGCAACGCCGTGCTCGCGCTCCCAGGGGCTCCGGAACTGGCAAAGGGGGTGGTGGTGACCGGCAACCCCGCCAGACCAAACGTGGCAGGCGCAGCCCTGAGGCTCCGGAATGACGGGGGCAGGGGGCGCGCCAACGGCGGCGGGGGACGGCGCTGCGGGTACCGCGACGTCCGGCGGCGGAGGGCGCTCCGTGGGCGCCGTCGAGTCCGCGGGCTCGGGCTCATGCGCGGCGGTTACCGACACGACGACGCGGTCGCGCGGCGCATCGGGATCGTGGAGCTGCTGAGATTCCCAAGCCGACTTGTTTACGCAAATCGGGTGATGCTCGTCCTCCTTGCCGACAGGCTTCTGCCACTCCCTGCACATACACTCGCCAGGGCGCACGGCGTGGTGCGCCGCACGAAACTTCGTCTGTTCGATCGGCACGCGCTCGCTCGTTTGACGCGCCGTGCCCAAGACGCGCCCGCTCGGGGTGCGGATTTGCGAGAGGCCGTGCTCGGTAAAAATGCGCTTCGTGAGCTCCATGCGGGCGTCGTGATCGCGCCACGCCCGGAACTCCGCCTGACTCAGTCGGTAGATCCTCATGTCGACAGCAGTGACACAACGGATGGTGCAATCTCAAGGAAACCGGATTCTGACCGTGAGCTCCCCGACGAGCCCGATTCGTGCTGCGAAACGGCAATGACGAGCGCTAGTCAAAATCGAAATGATCGATCGTACTGACCGTCGCCGACGCCGACTGCATCGGTTTCGGTTGGCATTCGCCTGACCGAAGCGCAGCGGTTCAATCAGCTGCGGACGCGGTGCTCGATCGACGACGCCTGGACGACTTTGCGGCGAAGCGGCGAGTAGCGTGATGACGAGTATTTTGCGGACTTCGGCCCAGCAACGTACACGCACGCACGAGACTCATCGTGCGGCCGGCCTCGAAGATGAGAAGCTGAGAAGGCGCTCCCTGGCAGACTCCGCCATCCGCACTGGAAGTTTCGCGAAAATCGCTGTCCGGTGCTCGGTGAAGCGGCGGCGCGCCTTGGCGCAATAGTCATTTCTACATCCGCCTTCGGGCGAGCGCGGTTGCGGGTGACCGCTGAGTCGTGCACTCTCGCGTGTTTCTGGAACACGGGATTTATACGAGGAAGTATGAGTGAGACTGCAAACACGGCGCGGGCTGGTGAGCTCGCGTTCGCCGAGATCTTCGAGCGGTTCGGTTGGAAAATGCGCGGCCCAAGGAACAAGAATTGGGGCTGTGTTTCGACGCATGGTGAAAAGCAAGCAACCAAGCGCAAGAAGATGACGATAGGTGAGGACAGCCCACCCAAGAAGACTCACCCGACGGACGCGGTGTATTACTACGAGGACCCATACAAGGGAGAGCGCGTGTTCGTGAACGCGGACTTCAAGGCGTACTCCAAGACCACGCTCGACCGAGTCGACATGGCTGTGGCGCTCAGGAGCATGTCGCACAGCGTGGAATGCGCAAATCAATCTCCCGAGTTCCAGTCGCTCTACTACCAAGGCGAAACGGGGCAGACGGTGGGCTTAGTTTTTGTCTTCAACCACGACAATGACTACCTGCCCGCGAAGTTTCGCAAGCTGGTTGCGGCGGTTGCACCAGACGCGCTCGAGATCGCGAAGGGCTGCCGCATGTTCATCATCGGCCCGGACCGAATGGCGTACCTGCTGACGATCGCGAATGACATGGTACTCACGCACGCGCATTCCGCAGTTCGCAACCACGAGAAGACGTTCTTCTTCCCCAATCTGATTGGGCACCCAGCCACCCACCACGATGCCCTGCCCCTCGAGGCTTTGCTGGGACCGTGGCAAATTTTGAAACTGACAGGTGTCGCAGGTCAGCGGCCTGACACTCATTACCACATCTACCTCGATGGCTCTGGCGAGACCGCCGCCGAGCACGAGTACTTGATCGATTACCTCTTTAGGTACCAACTTCTGAACGACGACAGCCACATCTTCCTGAGGTTCGTCTTCCCGAGCGAACACGCCGCGGTGCAGCTCGAGACTGCGAAAGCCAACTATGTGGCCAGGCTTCTCGGGCTCAAGGAAGTCACCGAGAAGCTGCAACGCGTAAAGTATCAGCCCGTGACGCACGTCAAACTGATGTTCAGCGAAACCGAGATCGGAATGCGCCGTGAATAACGCTCGAACGCACTCGTCGCTACTGTTTGCAGATAACAAAGACATGCGCGACTTATTCGAGTCGGAGGCCGTCTTTAGTCCTCCGTATCTGCGGCGCCTCGCATTCAACCGCGGAATCGTGCTCTCGCACAAGGATTCACGCGAAGATCTGATCGCGTACGTCTCACTTGCTTCGTACGCGAGGGTCGAACTGGACAAGTTGCTAGACGAAGCCGCGCCCGCCGAGCGGCAGATGCCTTCGACTACATACGAATTCAATGGAACCTACGTCAGTGCCGATATCGTTGCAGCTGCGAGGAAGGTAAGGGTGGATCGAAGCGCCAAGCACGACGAGGCGGTTCAGGTTGTCAACAAGAACGGTGCTGTTATTGTAACTGTGGAATACACGCAGCTGGATCCTTCACGCACTCGGCTGCAGCAGAAACGAGCCAAAGAGGTCGTCATCGAGTTGCGCCACGTCGACGGAAAGCTACAGGTACGGGCGACGCCAAACGCGAAGGCTGAAGCCTATGTCGCCGCAATGATCGCGCAACTGACCCCCGCAGGTAGCGAACCGCCCGAACCGCGCGCAATCGACCTATCGGGGAGCAACGACCCAAAAGTCCGGACAGACTTCTTCTTAGGGATCCTTGCGCGGTCGAGCGCCGATCGCACCAGCGAAGTTACCGACGTTCGCGTGAACCGATTTGAAGATCGTGCGGACGAGGATGAAGAGAGCGATGACGATGACGACGAAGCCCCGAATAAGCATCCTAAGGTGGCCAAAAAGCTCACCGCCGAGCTGCGAAACGCAAGCCTCGAAGGAAGCAATATCCTCACCACCAAAATCTATATTGATCTGATGGCGCAGGGCTACTTCATCAGTCGAATCACATGGTTGCGAAAACACAAAGACGGCGCGGAGGCATCGCTCGAAGCTTGGTTCCACGACCCGGTGGATTCGCGAGGGTTTCGGTATCACGTGCGCTCCGTCAAGGATCCTCATTCGCCAGGCGATAACCCACCGCACCGCAAGCCTGATGTTGGTGAACGCAACGCGCTTCTTGGCGTCGTAGAGGAGGCAGCTCGCGCCGCTTACGACGAGGTGTCGTCGAAGTTGGAGTCCGGCAGGTGAAGCGGCGCGTACGTTGGTGCACGATCGCGTCGGGCGGGTTGTCGCTCCCGGGATTGTTCGGGAAGCTCCGCGCTCATCCGTACAGCGAGCGCTCAGGGGCCGGTTTCAGGATTCTGCGCTCGACCAAGCAGGAAGCGAGCGGTGAATTTATCGAGCGGTTCGACTACGAAACCGTTGTCGAGGATCCGTTCGGGAAGGTGCAGCGCTTTACCCGTGTCGAGTACCAAACCGTCTCCTTTCACATTTCGGGAGATGCTCCGGGACTCGAACTCGTAGATCCACCGCGATCGACTAAAGCTTTTGTTGGAAGCGTTGGCGCCGCCACTGACCACCAGATCGCGATCGAACCCGTCTATCCGCCCGTTGCTCCCTGGTTGCAAGCAATCGAGCACCGCGTGGGAAAGCTGAGAGTGAAGAGTATGGAGATGTCTGGCCTGGTTCTCTCCGCGACCACGAGCGCCGCCGTCGTCGTGACAAGCGGCAGCGACGCGAGAAAGGACGCACGCTCTCTCATCAGTCAGTGGAAGGGACAAATGGTCGCTGCCGAGATTGAGTGGCGCGATGGCGACGACCTGGTCGCATGCTCGTTGTCGAACCGGGGTTTTACGTACGAAGATCGAGATGAGCCCCGCGTTGTGGGCAAGGTTCGTGATGCCCTACGCCAAGTGTTGATCGAACTGTGATTTGAGCGTTTGCGATCGACGAAGCCGAACGCGGGCGAGCTCTCACCACGCCCGCAAGCAAGCGCATCCGAAGGCGACACGGCGACACTGCTGGCGCGCCAAGGAGAGCTGACGGGTTACTCTCGGCGATGCGGTAACGAGGGGCGAAAGTGCCGAGGCTGGCAATGGAGATCTTCCGTGAGAATACGGCCAAAACGCGGCAAGGACGTCGAATTGCCGATGTGATCTCTTGGGCTCCTTCTCAAGCTGACCGCACTCTCCAACTCGAGGAGAGTTCACATGCCGTTCATCAGCGACACCGCGATGCAGAAGGTCGCGACCAAATTGCAGAGCTTCGAGACGCGCGAGGAGAAGCGCAAGATCGAGGTGCGCCAAAAGCTCAATGAGGCGAAGGTCGTCGCGGAGAGCAGCCTGGGCGCTGCGCTCGTGGGCTTCTTGCATGGGCGCTTCGAGGATGCCGACGCGAACTTCTTCATTCCGCGCACGAGCATTCCCGCAGACTTTGCGATGGGGCTTACGGGGGTCGGGCTCGCGTTTTTCGACATGTTCGGGCGAGCGGATGAGGACGTGCTGAACTTTTCGAACGGCGTGCTGAGCGGCGCGACAGCGATGTACTTCCGCAAGCACGCCCAAGCTGGCAGGAAGGCAAACAAGTTCTGGGCAGGGCTCCCCGAGCTGACCGGGCCGATCTCGCACAACTATCCTTCGATCGGCGCGGCCATGTCGGACAACGAGCTGGCTGCGGCGTTGCGCAAGTCGCTCTGACGTAGCACGTTCGACGACGAGGGTGGGTAGTCAGCGAGCGAGAGCTCGCGAGTGGTTTCGTGCGTCTCGAGTTTGGCTCGCGACGCGTCGTTCAGATCAGCAGGAGAGAGCACATGGCCAAGTGGGA
Source organism: Myxococcales bacterium (assembly GCA_040348785.1). Taxonomy (GTDB): domain Bacteria; phylum Myxococcota_A; class Polyangia; order Polyangiales; family Polyangiaceae; genus PMG-095. The sequence goes on from JBEQTH010000031.1 coordinate 146,490, forward strand.
AGAGATCATGGGTGACGACGACGACTTCGGCGAGATTGGCGCCGAGCTCGATCTCGTGGCGGGTATGGGCACATCGGAGATCGTCGGCGAGGCGGACGAAATCGGTGACGAGGATTTGCTCCACGCGCTGTCCATCGGTGCTGCTCGCCGCGGGCATCACCGAAAGGCGAGTGCGTTGCAGAAGGCAGCGAGCAGGCTGACCGAGTACCGGAAAGTCGATCCAGGAGCGGTCGCGATCCGGCAACGGGAGCTTACCAAACGGCGTCGGTTTCCGTTGGGTTTTCAGCCCACCACGGTGCTCGCTGGTTCGACGAGTAACATCCCGGCGGCTCCGCAGGACATGTTCCGGCCCGAGCGCCTCGTGATTCCGAGCGACATCGCCTTCGACTTCGGCGTGCAGGACGTCAAGGTCGGCAACACCTCGCAGCTCGTGAGCGGTGGTGAAGTGCCCGCGGCACTGTTCACGGAGGTGTCGATCGATACTCACGTGCACTTCAAGACTGCCGAAATCGGTAACCAGATGTCCGTGTCCGTTCGGAATAAGACCGGCGCATCGATCGAATTCTCCGCAGGCGTCGTCGGCACCGTGGTGCAGGCGTAGGCCTCGTCGAACAAGCAGTGCGCGATGGAAGTGTTGGTGAGCCTCGGCGAGTTTCCCTTGTTGAAGCGGAGCCGGTTTCTCGGCCTCTTCATCAAGCCGATTCTCGATGCGCTCGTAGTGGTCAACCGGCTCTTTCTTCGCGCGCATCACGTGCCCGCCCTCTATCAGTCCGGCGTTCGCTATCAGCAGGAGCCGCCTGATGGAAGACCTGAAGAATTCGCCGCTATTCCACTGATTCTGAGTCGCGGTTGGGCTGATTGCGATGACCTCGCGCCGTGGCGCGTGGCGGAACTCCAAGAGGCAGGCGAGAAGGCAACGATTCGAATCACTTGGCGTCGCAACGGTGAACGCAGGCTCTACCACGTCGTCGTTCGCCGTGGCGACGGGCGCATTGAGGATCCTTCGAGGTTGCTCGGGATGTGATTGGCAACGCACGCAGGTGCTGACTGGGATGTCGTCATGATTGGAAAGCTATTCGTTCCACTCGCCATCGGTGGCGGTCTGATTTTTCTGTTGTCGTCGGCTGCGGGCGCAAGCCCGAGCTCGAGCGGGGGCTCGTCGCCGAAGAATCCCTTCGACCAGCTGCCGGACAATTTGCGGCAGCTCGCCGGACAGGCCCAGGCCACCAACAACCCCGACATGCTGGAGCAAATGGCTACCCAGCTAGAGCTTCGCGGGTTCAGCGACCCGGCTCACCTGCTGCGCGTCCAGGCAACGGCGCTTCGGCAGCGTTCTCAAAATGTCTTTGATCAGTTACCCGACAACCTGAAGCAGCTGGCCGGGCAAGCGCAGGCGACGAACGACCCCAGCACGCTCGATCAGGCAGCTTCCCAGCTGGAGGCCCAGGGATTCCGAGAACAGCCCCGCTTGCTGCGCGTGCAAGCCACCGCGTTGCGGGAGCGCTCGCAAGGTCTCGTTGCCTCCCCCAGTCGAGTGAGCTCGCCAGGCATCGTCCCGAGCGCGCCGTCATCGCCCAGCGCGCAGGCGGCGGTGCTCTCGCCCGAACTGCAAAAGATGGTGGCTGACGCAATCCAAAATGGCACGCCCCCGGTCTTAACGAGCACGGCCTTCGTGCTGGAGAAGGCGGGCTTTCAGGAAGCGGCGGACGAACTGAAAAGACGGGCAAAGGACGCGGCGGCGAGCGTTCCGCCGCCACCAGTGCAGGACCATCCCAATGCTGCGCTCGACCCGGGCATGCCGGCTGACTTGGCACTTCAGGTTGCTCGTCAACTACAGCTTCAGGGCGACCCCGGCGCGCTGGACACGCTCGCGACCGAATTGCGTAACCGTGGCTTCAACACGACGGCAGATCAGGTGCAGGCGAAGGCACAGCAGATCCGGACGATGCTGGATGCTGCACGGACCATGCACGACATCGACAGCGAGTTTAAATCCCCGGGCATTGTGGCGTCGACTCCCAGCACGCTGCCGCCGAGCGCAGCTCCGTTTCCTTCGCCCGCGATACCCGCGACGCCTGTGTCGAGCTCGCCGCCAACGGCAACGTTCCCAATCACGGTCACTGCAACTCCGCCGGCACCGATTCCTGTGCCAAGCAGTCCGCAGCCGCAAGCGCCCGCCCAGGAGAAGTCGAAGGCTCAGATCCTGGCTGAAGCGCTATCGAGCAGCCTGAATGACTTGCTCGACCGTTACGGCAGCGTGCCGAAAGCGCGCTTCAAGGAGGACAAGGGCCTCGTTACGCGGTTTCAGTCGCAGGAGGGCCTCACTTCGGACGGCAACTACGGGCCGACGACTGCTGAGCACATCGGTCGGTACGTGGCCGACGTCCCACCGCCTTTCTACTGGAAGAAGGGGGCCGGGCAGCGCGACCTCACCACCTACCGCTCCAACATCCAGACCCTCGCGCTCGAAGCCGATCAGGTCGGCAAGACGGACCGGGCTGAACGGCTGCGTCAGAGCGCTCTCAAGGCGTCGCTCGCTTGAGTCGGAGTTTCCGATGTCCCAATCCTATTTCCCAGCAATCTCCACGTTCGAATCGCGAGAGTCGCTCGCGCGCGCAATCGGGTTTGGCGCCGACCATGACGCCACTCCGCGCGACACGGTGCAGCTTCGAATTGCGCCCGCAGGAGTCAGCGTTCGTGGTCGCTTCTGGCGTGAGGGCCCGATGTTCAAGGCCGTGGTGCACGTGCAAACCGCGGGCGCGGCGCCGAAGACAATTTCGGCCGAAGTCGACTTGCGTCCGATCATGCGCGCGCTCCACGACCACTACCGTCGGAAGCATGGGGTTCACATCGGCGGGTTTCCGGGCAGCTTCTTCAAGGCGGTCAAGAAGGTCGGGAAATCGAAGCTTCTCGGCGACGTAGCCAGCGCCGTGAAGTCGGTCGTGCAGAGCAAGCTTACCGGGGCTGCGATCGGCGCGGCGGCAGTTGTTTTTCCGCCTGTGGGCCTTCCAGCAGCGGCTGCGTACGCGACGGCCAATGCGGCGTTGGCGGCGCTCGACAAGGCGAATGCAGTCAAGAACCAAGCGAGAGAGGTCCTCTCGTCCGGAACTGCCGCGGAAAAGATGCTGCTGCGCTCGCAGGCTCCGCAAGTCGCTGACACGCTGCGTAAGGCGGTGACCGTGCGCAATAAGCTCAGGGAAATCGCGCAACGTGCTCAGCGTGGGGACCTCGGCGCTCGCAAGACGGCGAGCATCTTCTCGCACGTGATGGCGCACCGCAGCCGCGTGCAGTCGCTGGTTGGGAAGCCGAAAGCGGAGGACTGGACGCCTGGGCTACTGGTGACGAAATACGGAAAAATCGTGCCCGGCCAATGGTTGCAAGCGCAGTCAGCGGCAAAAGCAAGACGAGCTGCGCCGTCTGTGCCCGTCTCCTCGCCGACCCATCTGCTGAGGCCGCGCCGGCCATGACTCGCGCGCAGCTCCAGCACTGCTTCGAAGCGCTTCCGCCGGACGTGAAGGCGCGCCTGACCGAAAAGGCGAGCGCAGTCCGGGAGTACCTCGGCAAGGCAGGCACGGTGCGCGTGAAGCTCGGTAGCGACTTCCCAACGATGGACTCGCGCGCGGCGGCGGTCGTGAGCCTGGTAGTGGCGAGGTTCCTATGATTGTCGAGAACCGACTGACCCCGCTCAGTCAGCAGGACGCATCGCGCGCGCTGGGCGAGGCCTATGCCCGCGTGACGGGCGGATTCCCCACCGCGCGTGTGCTCGCGTTGCTGCTGGCGCAGACGGCCTTTGAGACCGGGCGATGGCGGAAAATTCACAACTTCAACTTCGGGAACGCGAAAGCTGCCCTCGACTATCCGCTCATTACTCAATTCCGATGCTCGGAAGTAGAACGGGGCGTCGAGCAGTTCTTCAATCCGCCGGACCCGCATTGCAACTTCCGCGCGTACACGAATGCCGCCGACGGTGCTGCCGATTACATCAAGGTCCTGCAAAGCCGTCCGCATTGGTGGAACGGGCTCCAGACCGAAGATCCGAACGGCTTCGTCGATGCACTCGCCACCGCCCCGAAGTACTTCACGGGGAACCCCGCCGTCTACAAGAGCGCTTTAGTGTCGCTGTTCGATGAGTTTCGCCCTTTAGTGCACGCGGCGGCTCGGGGGCGGCGTTCGGCGTCCTTGCCGTCGCGGCCGCGATCTTCATCGGAACGCTCCGCCGCCCACGCAGCCGATAGCCCGCGCCGGCTGGGGGCCCGCCATGGCGGTTCGACCACCTACGGTGGAGGGCCGCATGATCTTTAAGACAGCCCTCATTGCGGCGGCAGCTGTCGCTTTGGTCGCCATCCTGACTGGTAAGGACGTGGTTCGCCATCACACATTGACGCTTGCCGGCAAGCGCTACGAGCTCACGCGTTACAGCAACGACACGCTCGAGGTGTTTCGCGAGGACGGCGTGCAGTTCGTCGTCGATCTCAAGAGCGGGCGCGCCACCGTGCAGGTCGGCACCGATGAACAGATGCAGGATGCACTGGCCGTGATTCGGAAAATGGCACTCGACCAGTTGTCGGAGGCCGCATGACCTCGTTCGGTGACCTTGGCTGCCCGGGCGTCGATGTCGATGAATGGCGGAAGCAAAATCGTGTCCCGCTTTTCCCGGGGAAGGTGAACCGCTGGGTGCTCGTGCGCACCACGCGCGACAACCCGACCCCGGACGACCTCAAAAACACGCTCGCAGCAGTGTTTGTGAAGTGGTTCGAAGGCACGGTGCTCGACCCGGCGCTGGTCTTCAAAGGCACTACGCGGAGTGCCACGGCCGATCTCATCAAGCTCGAGCGTATCTCGAAGGACCGGTTGTCGCTCGACAATCCCGCGCGTCGTCGCGAGGAGCTACCCGGAGTTTCACCGTCCGTCGCCCCCGGCGAGGTGGTGTGGCTCGAGGTGACCTTCGCTTACCGAGGCCAGCAAACAGACATGCCCTGGCCGGTGCGTACCGGCGCGGCGATGCAGCTTACCAGTAGCGCCCAATGCCCCATCGGCGCGGACTGGATGCTCGACGCCGCGCAGACGCCGACGATGGACGCGCCTCGCGAGCAAACATCCGGCGATAAGGCCGGTGAGGTGGTGAGCAATGCCGCCGATACCGTTGCGAGTGGGCTGTTCAATCTGCTGTGGCTGCCGCTCGCTGCGCTCGGTGCCGTGGCGTTACTGGTCTGGCAGGCGAGGAGGGGAACATGAGCTTTCCTTCGCCCACCTTCGTCAAGTGGCTCACCAAGCACTTGGCCGATCTCACCGAAGCGGGAACCATCACCCGCTTCGAGCTCATTCACAAAATCGAGTCGGAGCATGCCGAGCGGCTCGATATTTGGAGAAACGACGCCGATTCAGGGCATGCGCCTCAGGAGCTCGCGCAAGAAATCCAAGACGCGGCCGAACGCGACGCGCAGTCACGCACCAGCGGCCAGCCGCAACGCTACGTTGTGTACGCGTACCGCGGCACGGAGCCGATGCACGAGAGCCAGCATGCATTCCTGGTGAAGGCCACGTTTCAGCCCGCACGCTTCGGGGAGGACTCCGAGCCCGCGACCGAGAAAGGCGTGATCTCCCACTACATGCGTCACGACGAGAACGTGCATCGGCTGCTGATGAGCGCTGGTGACTCGTTGCTCGGAAAACTCGCGACGGACCTCGAACGTGAGCGGGCGTGCCGAGTGAAGGCCGAGGAGCTCAATTGGTCGATGACCGAGAAGTATCAGTCACTGCTGGATCGGGAGCACGAACGGCGAGTCGACGAAGCCAAGGAACTCATGCGGGCAAGACGGCTCGACGAACTCATGGGTGTGGCGACCGCGCTGTTACCCATCTTCGCGACCAAGTTCCTCGGCTCCGGCGCTGGCCAGGAGGTGAAACGGATAGAAACGACCGACCCGCAAGACGCCGCGATTCGGCGCTTCTTCGCCAATCTCAGCGAGACCGAGATTTCGGGCGTTCTGGGCTGCTTGTCTGGGGCTAATCAAATTGGGCTCGCGGAGCTCCATCGCGCGTTCAGCGCCTCGGGCGCCGACGCCGCGGAAGTCATGGCTCGGCAGCTCGCGGTGCGGAAGTTCCTGAAGGGGCTCAGCGAACGCGAAATCACCGCCGTGTTCGCTTCGCTCGGCGACACCAATCGCGCCCTCCTCCTCGCGCTGTACTCACAGTACCGCGATGTGGAGCAGGGCGAACAAGACCGGAAACCAGAAATCCTACGCTCGTAACCTCGAAGGACACGCCCATGCCGAAGAAGAAGCACCGCAAGAAGGCTCGCTCGAGCAAGCGCGCCACGCCGCACAAAGCCGCGAGCCACGTAGCGCGCGCCAGAGGCTCCAAGCTCGCCAAGCGTCACACCACGCACGCCAAGCCGGAGGCACACTCGTTTTCGCTGCTCCGCGCCATCAAGCGCCGTCGCGCGGCCGAGCGCGGCCAGCATCCAGAGCCGCACAAGGACAGTGCCACGACCCACCGCTCCAAAAAGGGCCGCTCGGGGCATCACGTCGTCAAACGCAATCATCACCACGCCGAACCCGTCGTCACCGAGAAGAGCTTCGAGAACATGCTCGCGTTTCGGCGATTTCAAAATCACGCGCGTTGATCCGCTTTCCACTACTCCATGTCGATCCTTGACCTTACTGACCATCCTGCTTGGTACGCGGTTCGCGTTACCGCGCAACGTTACGGACCCAAAGGCTACCTCGGGGCCCAGTATCAATGGGCCAAGCCCAAGTACCTGAGCAACATGGATGCCTTGGGCTACGCCTTCGACCTGCAGCCGGCGACGACAACCAAAGCGGGCGTTCAGACCTTCTACCGGTCGGAGCTGTATCAGTGGAACGGAAAGCGTTGGGCAAGGATCCCGCAGGAGTGACGGCGGGCACGTACTGAGTGACTGCGGAGCCGATATCGAAGGCTTCGCTACCGACAACCAATCTGAGATCGCAGTTCGGCGCGTCGCCAAGCTGTAACGGCACTCGTGCGCGCATTGCACCGAGAGCCGAGGGCAAAGTCATGAGTCCGGAAACGTCAGAACTGCTGCTTTTTGTGGACAACGATGAGCCTCTGTATCGCCAGAAGATGCTCATCTTCGGCGCGCTCGCGAAAAAGAAGGACCGCGGCGTCTACAACGCGGCGCTCGCGCCAAAGGCGTTCGCCGCGCTCCTGACCACGGCTGCGAAAAGGTACCTGCGCGAGTTCGGGAGTCCGGGTGATCGCTGGAATGTGATCTTCCCGACAAAGGCACGGCACGATGCCGCATTGGCGTGCTCCGCGGAGTTCGTCGAATGGTACGAGGTTGACTACGAGTCCCTCAAGAAGCCACCGAGCCACTCCAATTGAGGGGATGACGCGATGCGATCGGGCCTCGATAGGAAGCGCCTCATGCGCGAAATTGAGCACGAACGGCGTGCCAAGGTCGTGCAGCGCCTGACCGAGCTCGGCGTGCTGCTCAAAGCCGCACGCGAGGCTAGGCGCGACTCGATCGATCGCATCCGGCTCCAGTGCCGAAAGGCCCGAGAAAAGCTGCGCAATGTCTGCGGGGTTCGGCGCGAACGCGCTCGCCGCGAAGGCACTGAGGTCGTGAACGCCCGCGCCCGTGAGATCCACGAGGAGCGGCACCTCGACAAGCTGCAGCGCACAACGGGTAAGCGCTCTACGCGCGTGGGCTCAAAGCCAATCGGTCGCGTACGCAACACAGGTCGTGAGCGCGAGTCCGAATCGGACGACGCGGTGCGCCGCGACATTCCGCCCGAGCTTGTGGGTGTGTTCAACAAGGTTCGCCGCAACATCAAGGGCACCGACCGCAGAACCAGGAGCGAGGCCTTCTTGGAATGGGCGGAGGAAAACCCGGGCGAGATCTACGCGATGCAGGAACAGGAAGCGGCACGCGAGATCAAGCGGCTCGTCAAGGAATACCAGCGCGAGGCGGCGGGCGGGGGAGACGACCATGTGCCGTTCTAACCGCTCCGCGCTCCGATCGGCTCGAACTCTCGGGCCTTGCGATCGCGCAGCAAGCCCAATTCCCAACGCTCGAAACTTTCGGGTGTCGATTTCACAACGAACAGGAGAATTCAAATGCAACAGCAGATAGTCGCTACATTCAGTCCCGTCGCGATCTCGGCAGTCATTGTCGCGATCATCATGGCCGCGAGTCGGCTCGCGCCGTTCACGAAGCCCTATTGGACGTTCTTCCCGAAGGTCGTTCAGACCTGGCTTCCGTCGCTCGTGGCGGGACTGCCCGCGGCGGTCAACGCTTTCGAGCCGGTAAAGACCTGGTTGGACTTCGCCCAGGCCTTGCTGATCGTTGGCGCGATCCCGCTTGCGCTCGTCTCCCCCGGCTTGAGCTCGCCACACAACGACCCCGAAGTGCCAGCGCCAGCCAACAAGCGCAAAGGCGGCGACAAGCCAGAGCCCCCCAGCGTGCCGCCGCTCGCTGCAGCCGCCCTCTTCTTGGCCTGTTGGGTACTTCCCGCGTGCGGCGCGTTCGCGAGCTCTGACCCTCACTTCGCACAGGCGGCCGTATTCATCGCGGACGCTGGCAATGCCGTGAGCGTCGCCGAGGCATTGCTCCCTTCGCTCAAACTCGACAGCATGCAGGCGGCTGCCGCGAGAGAGCTCATAGCCCGTGCTCGAGCTGCGCTTTCGGCGGCGGCCGCCGCAAACAGCGGGGCGAAGGACCTGTCAGCGGAGCAGCTGAACGCCAGTCTCGCCGCCTTCCGTGCCGTGTGGGTCGATATCCAGCAGGCGATCTCAGGACAGCGCATTGCCGCGACCGACGCGACCCCGGCGCTACCTACGCCAGTCTGCATGGGAAACATCAGCAAATGAAAAACACGCTGATCGTCATGAGCTCCAATCGCGACCTCGAAAAGCAGACCAAGACCACGCTGCAAAATCTCGGCAGGCTCGGCGCGATGCTGCTCATGGAAACGGGTTCCGCTGATGTCGCCTTCGCGCGTTGTCGTGCACTTTCGTGGGCCTGCGAAAAGCTCCGCGAATACCCAGACCGCGACATCGTGCTGATGCTCGACGACGACATGGACGTGCCCGCCGAGACTGCACAAGCGCTCGTCGACAAGGCCCGCGCACTCGGCCGCGCGTGCTCGGCGGTCTACGCCACGCTCAGTGCCAAGGTCGCAGCGTCGCGTTGGGCCCAGCACCCAGGCCTGTGGCTTGTCGGTTTGGGGTGCGTCGCAATCCCGCGCGACCTGCTCCTCGAGCTCGAGCAGCGTTCGGAACCGTTCGAAGTGAACGGAAGATATTGCCGCGCGTTCACGTGGTGCGGTCCCGACAAAGGCGCCTGGATTGCAGAGGACTACCGGCTGTCCATGAATCTCGGCGGCGTCCACCTGTGCCCACTCCCGGTGGGGCACATCAAAAAGGGCGCGCTCTGGCCGGATGACGAGACGATTGACCGGCTCGAGCAGGCGCGCGCCCTTGAGCCGGAACCAAAGGGCAGATCCGCGGGGGCGTCGTTGCCCTTGTCGAACCAACAGCAACCAAATGGAGGACACTGAAATGACTGATTCCCCGATTCGGCTCTCACCTTCCGGCCCCATCATCGGCAAAGGAGCGACGCCCGGCCCGGGCGCTCGCATCCGGCTCACAGAAGCATCGAGCACGATGGGCGGCTCGGAATCCATACCCACCGTGCCTGACGTCATTGGTGTGAACGGCTTCGGCGCACCGCCAGCGCTCGTGCTCACGCTCGATGCGCCAAAAGAGGCTCTTCACTATCGCGCCAATCTCGCCCTCGACGTGCGGAACACCGCGACAAGCCCGGGTGGCGAAGTCGTGCTGTATCTCGACGTATCGATCGACGGCGGGACGACCTACACGAACCGCGCGAAAAATGTGCACGCTATCAACTCGACGCTGACCGATCAGGTGGAAGCGCGTCAGATGCAGGTCTGGCTTCCGCTGGTGCTGGGCAGCGCGCTCGGCATCAGCGACGCGACGCCTCCCCCGAGCATCAAGCTGCGCGCGCGAGCCAATCAGGTCGTCGGCTCGGACGCGGTGGCGGTGAACTCACAGGCGATCTCCGGCGGCACTACGCCGGTGTCCGAGCTCGATGGGACGATCCATATGGAACTCGAGGAGTGCCTCTAACAACAAAGGCCGGCACGCGTTCGCCGGGCGCTGCGCAGCCACTGAAGACACACGTATGGTGACCGGGTACCACGCGTATCTTGAGGGGTGCCCGGTCGCTGATAAGGATGCCGACTTCAGGCGTGATCGCTATTTAATATCGCGAGAGCGGCAAATCTGGACCTGGCGCTGCCCGCTAGGGAAGGCCTATGCTGACGTGGACGTCTCGACCAGTGCGGCTGCGCGTAATTGGCCGGCACCGGGACAGCGAACGCGGGCCGAGTAGTATCTTCCAGGACTTTTGGGCGGTTCGGGCGAGTACGCCCAGAAATTGGCCCCTGCACTGCTAGTCTGGAATCATCGCTATTGCTTGAACCAGCTTTTTTACGGGGACAACCTCGACGTACTGCGTCGGCACGTCGGCAACGAGTCGGTCGATCTAATCTATCTCGACCCCCCGTTCCAGAGCGGCAAGAACTACAACATTTTCTTTCGCAACGAGTCTGGCTCAAAGTCCGAAGAGCAGGTCCAAGCCTTCAAGGACACCTGGTTCTGGGGGCCTGAGGCCGAGGAGAGCTTTCACGAGGTAGTTTCTGCCGGCGGTGACCTTGCGCAGACGATGGTTGCGCTCCGGTCAATCTTGGGAGAGTGCGACTTGCTCGCATACCTAGCGATGATGTCGCCTCGGCTGCAAGAGCTGCATCGGGTGCTCAAGTCGACGGGGACGCTCTACCTGCACTGCGACTCGCGGGCGAGCCACTACTTGAAAATTCTTCTAGACGCTTGCTTCGGTGGGACGTGCTTTCGAAATGAGGTCATCTGGCGCTACCGTCGTATGCCGGCGGTCTCGCGGGACTTTCAGCGAGTGCATGATGTGCTACTTCGCTATACGAAACACCCGGACGGGCACGCTACGTTCAACAAGCTCTACGATGAACTCGCGCCTAGCACCGTCCAAACGTGGGGCACCAAGAAGCAAAACGCGGTCTTCAAGGATGGGCATCGCCAGAGGTCCAGCACGCTCGACGAGGAGTCGCTCGGTGTGCCCATGGGCGATGTTTGGGACATTGGCATCATCGCGCCGGTTGCAAAGGAGCGCCTTGGCTATCCGACTCAAAAGCCCGAGGCGCTGCTCGAGCGAGTCGTGAACGCCAGCAGCAACCCCGGTGATATCGTGCTTGATCCGTTCTGTGGTTGCGGGACCGCGGTCGCCGTCGCCGAGCGTCTCAACAGGAAGTGGATCGGCATCGACATCACGCACCTCGCGATCGGCCTGATCAAGTATCGCATGGAGGCGGCTTTCCGCGGTGGCGCCGCGTACGAAGTGATCGGCGAACCGACGTCACTGGCCGCCGCCGCGCAGCTGGCAAGCGAGAACCCTTACCAATTTCAATGGTGGTTTGTTGGTCGCATCCTCGGCCGCCCTGCGGAGCGCAGGAAGGGCAAGGATCGGGGCATTGATGGTCGCCTTGTGTTCCAAGACGAGCCACAATCGAAGACGCTCAAGCAGATCGTACTTTCCGTGAAGGCCGGCAAGATCGCACCCGCGCATGTCAGGGACCTTCGAGGAGTTCTGGAACGTGAGGAGCATCAGGGGGCGGTGATGGGGGCGCTGCTGACGCTCAATGAACCCACTCGGGAAATCATTCGTGAGGCTTCGAGCGCTGGATCCTACAATTCCCCGTGGGGGACCAAACACCCGCGAATCCAAGTTCTAACTGCCGAGCAGCTCATCGCTGGGCAAGGATTGAGCTACCCGGCCCCGGGTCACACGAACATGACTCTGCGGAAGGCGCGCGCTCAGGCGCCGTCACCCAGCGCTCAACAGTCGCTCCCAGGGCTCGCGCGCGCGGGAGTTCCGAGCAGGGGGCGGCGCAAGCGGGCAAGGATCTGACTTCGGAAGCATTCTGGACGGTTCCTGTGAGATAAAGCTTGCCGGAGCACTAGCAACTGACGTGCTGTACGGGCAGGGTGGAACGAACCGTGAGTACTGACACAACGGAGTCTCCGAACGAGGTGTTGCGAAAGGATCTTCGCTGGAGAGCGCGACTGGGGGTCCTTCACCGTGTTCCGGCAGAAGAGCGGAACAGTATAGTCAGCTCGCAGGAGACCGACCCAGAGCTGGTCGGAACGTTTCGACATCGCCCAGATCGTGTGCTGGAAAAATTACCCGGATCGAGGCTGTGCGTCGCGGCCAATTTAGCCGCCGTTTCCACTGACTTCCATCCGTCAGAATTCGTACCGAAGTTTCATTTTTCGTCGTTCGGGGCAACGGCCTACATTTCGCCGCACGATTTCGAAGGTAATCCGCTCACCAACGTCGTCCCCCTGACGTGTGATGAGGCCCGCGATTTCCTTGCTGGAGCTGTTGCCATTCTCGTTTCTCTTGCCGAAGGTTCGTTCACCTTTTTGATCGATGTAAGTCGGGTGCCCGAGGTGCAGGGCAAGTTGCGCAACATGATCGAGAAAGTGGAGGCGTACATACCTTATTGGCCGCGCCCCGACGTTGTCGATATAGAGCTTGGGCTAACAGGGACCTGGGTTCAGGAAAGCTGGGCGAGGCAGCTGAGCGACTTGCTTGACGACGGAAGAGACCTCGAAGACGACTATGCTCCCGAGCTGGCGAAGTGGAGGTGTCAAAGCGTCCCGGAGTTGATCGAGACTTTGGCTGCGCAGCTGGCGCGTGAAGGCTACCGCTCCGCGCTTTCCGATGTTGATCAATCGCTGCAAGGACTGGTCTTATTTAGCCCCGCGGTCACAAAGTTCGGAACGCGTTTCGCTTGGATTGAGAGTGCGACCGGCCTAGTACGCACAACTGTGCTCGAGCTCGACGCGCTGACCGCGGCCAACGCTCGTGTACGTGCGTCGCATCCGGAGGGACATGGCGCCGACGTCTGGAACGGGCTTGCGCAGCTGGGCGAGCCGCCCTTCAATATTGGGCATATGGTCGACGGAACAGCCCTGCCCGACGACTTCTATGGCGTGGCGACGATCGACTCGGACACCGTAGACGATGTAGCCGAAGCCGAAACGCTGATAGGCGAGCTGCTTAGCGAAGCGGCGACCGACCGCAAGTGGAGCATCCCCCACGGCGCCATGGTGGAGTTGGAGATGGGCGCGTTTACTCACGCGCAGCTCTTCGACTTCGGAGACATTATCCAAGCGCTTTGGTGGACGCGGGTAGGCACCTACGTATGCGTGGAGATTCGCCTCGCGAACCGAACCGCGCACGTAAATTGGTTCGACATCCACTTTGATGGTGACGATGACGGGGGGCGCGAGGATCAAACAGCCGCCGATCGCAGACGCGCTGCCGTTGAGCTTATCTTCGCGGCTCTCGTGCGCGACTTCCTGGTTCAGGAGGATCGTCGCCAAACGTTTGGGACTAGCGTTCGGAAGACTCCTCCTGCTGCGACAACCAAGCCGAAAAAAACGGGTCTCGTCACCGTCTATCTTCCGCGGACGCGCTATACGTCAAAGGCTAACGTCAAGGGTGCCCGAGCCGAGCTTAACCTTCAAGAGCGGCGAGCTCACACCGTTTCCGCTCACTTCCGACGGGTAAAGGGCCGCACGGAACGACAAGTCGCATATGCCAAGCGCGCTGGCTACGCAGTGCCAGACGGTTACACGTTCATCCGGGAGCATCGGCGGGGCAACTTGCAGAAGGACGTGATCTACAGGAGCCGCAGTGCCTCAATGATTCTTTTCGGTGGCCAACTTCAGCAACCATCAGAGACGAGTTGGTTCGACTTTGAGGACCGAGTGCATCTGTGGCTCAAGAGTCGCGAGATGGCGCCACAGTACGTACTCAGCGACGCGCGTTCGCACGGCGTTGCGGACTTTTACGTATCGCGGGTCGCAAGCACGTCGGTCGAAGATTTGGTCGTGAGAGCGGTGCAGATCGAAGGCGAAGAGCTCGACTCGCGCTTACTCGACTCGCTTGCGGATTTGATGAAGTCCTTTCCCGCAGGCACGCTGGCTGTGTTGCTTTCGGACGGCGTCGCTACGAGTCGATTCAAAAAGAAGGCGCGATTTTTTAACATCGAGATCGCAAGCATCGCGACTCAATAGCTAAAGTGGATCTATCGCCTTTCTGTGCTAGTTGCTTCGACGCGGGCGCACGGTCACTCCCGGTGAAGATCTCCGCAGGTGCGGCGCGAGGAGCAGAAGAGCGACCGCACGGGATCGGCAGGCCGAGCAGATTCACCGACCATCACGTCTAAAATTGTAAGGTCACTCGCATGTCGCGTAGCCGAAGGCCGCAAGGACCGCCATTGCCCATTCAGCCGGATCAGCAACCGGGGCTCATGAAGGGGCGCCATGACCCTGCGCAGGGCATTGCCAATAAGGACAAATTGACGTGGCTCGGCGCGCTGCAAGACTTCTTGGGGCAAGCCTGGCTGAGCGATCCCGTAAACCAGTCGAACCCATTGGTCCAGCTTTGGGATCGGCTCGATTGGGCGGCCTCTTGTGAATTGCTGACGTTCGGTCGTGCTCTTGCTGGCATACGCGGGGCGTCGTCAAAATTTTGGCTAGAGGATCATGCACGAAGAATGCGCGGGCACGATTTGAGTGGTGCGCGAGGTTCGGCGTTCGAAATTCTACTCGCCTCGATGTTTGCTACAGAACAGCAGCAAGTGCATTTGCCGCCCCCCAGTGAGCCAGGCTACGATCTAACCGTCGCGGTTCCATCTGGAAAGCGTTTGCGAGTCAGCTGCAAAGCCCTCGCCCCAAGCCAATACGACTCGTTGTTGCGGTCGAGCGCGCGGCAAGCTTTCGCCTCTTTGCGCGAGAGCTTGCTTCCAGGTTCGGCGTTGCATCTCGCGATGCAATCGTCCGAAGGCAAAGCTACGCTTCCTGCCGCCAGCCAACTTGTCAATTTTGCGCGCGGCTATCAAACCTTGAATTGCCGCGGGGTTTCGACAATGTCCGCTGGCGCGTGGAACGTGACCGCATTTCCGCTCCGCCGGTTGCACAATGCACAATTCAGCACAGAACGAGTTTCGCTCGGCGTTAGCGTTTTCGTGCATTCGCACGACGACCGCCAGAAACGTTTTTGTGACAAGATCGACGAGGCATGCGCCAATCTCAGTGAGCATTTTCCAAGCGCTTCCTCGGACGAGGGTGCGATCGTTGCGATGCGCGTACCCGAAGAAATCTCGATGGCGATGGCCGTGGCTTACACGCGGGAGAGCGGTCTCGATCGGCACCCGAGTATATGCGGAGTCTTCCTCTTCAGGACGCAGGTTTGTGCGAATGGGGTTGATATCGCGCTGGGCCACGAATTCAAGATCGTGACCAATCCGGGCGCTCAGTTTCCGCTAACCGACTACGCCCCGAGCAATACCCTCGCGGCGTCGATGCTCTTCGGGTATGTCCTAGGGGCCATACCTTTCGACGCTCCGACGCTGCCGCCGTACGTTTCGCCGATCCCATCAGCTTCGCACGCGTTCGAACGTCAACATCACCACTACGTGACGCACTATGGAGGAAGTCAGATCCAGGTTGAGCCGCCGCCGCACCAGCTCGGTCTATCTTGTGATTGGACCTTTCTCGGCCGCAAGCGCATCGACGTGAAGCACATGAGCTGCGTCCCCGATCGGGATCTGACCCTGCTTTAAGGGTCCGCGCCACAGCGTTAGCTGTCCCCGGTTACGCCAATCTGGGTCGTAACGCGGGACTCTAGCCCGCGACGTCGTTGAGCCTAAAAGACGCTTTCTTCGGTTGTGGTATCGCGTGCCCCTAGACGCCGGACAGAGGAGGGGCGTGCTCGGTTATTCCTGGTTTTCTTCGCGTCCCCGAACCCAATCGTGGTCGGGCACGATCATCGTCCCGATGTGGCCCTCTTCACCGTGTTTCAGAATGTGCTCATTCTGCCTGATGGCGAGGGCGAGCATCTGCAAGGCTGACCGCCCGACCCTTAGCGCGCGCATGACCTCATTGGCGAACACTTCACGCCGGTAGTGCTCTACCGCGGGTGCTGAGCGGATGTCGGCCAAGTCGCCGATGTCGTGTAGTACTACGAAGCGGTGTGTTCCAGCGTTTCGTAGGTCCTTTTGCGACCGAAGAATGCCGCCTTCGGCGTCGTAGTCGTCCGCTAGCTCCGCGAGGCCGTACAAGGCGCTTGCGCCCCTTCGGATTGCCTTCTCAACGGGCGGCACAAGCGGGCATACGCCCAAGTGCGTAGCGCCGTTCTTACGCCACAGCCGTCCGAAGGAAACCTTGTTTGGTGCCTGACCGATCTCGAAGTAGTGATTCGCTGTCACGGCCACCTTGTCCAGGAGGTCCAGGGCGGTGCGGTGAGCTAAGATCAGGGCGGATGCATCCGGGCCGTACGTGGCGAAGTCGAGCGTGTCAGCGAAACGACCGGTCGTTGGCCAAGCCCCGTTGTCGGTCGCTCTCCACGCGAGGTCACGGGCGAGGATGAAGTCCGCTTTCATCGCGTTGAACATGGCGAAGACCGGGGGTGGCGTTGCAGCTTTCGGACCGGCCTCGCGTTCCCTGATCGCCGGCAGCATGAGCCAGTCGAGCTTGCCCAGCGCAGGATCGACGAGCTCGACGGCAGGGGCGAGGGTTAGTCGTTCGCGCTCGACCCAGCGAACGAACGGATCGCTGTGGGGCGATCGAGCGGGAGCGTCGCCCAGGGCATCCGCAAGCTCGGCGAGGTTATTTGCTGCAGCTTCGCCGGCGTACTCCCGTACGCGGTCTCGATGCTGCTTTGCTATCTTCGCGAGCATGACGACTTCGATTCTCGTCAGATCGGAACATCCCCCTTGGTTGTACAACCAGATGAGGTCGCGAGCTGCAGAGCCAGCAGCCACTCCGTTCGAAGGATCGATGCCAAGCGCTTCGAGTCGCGCGTCGTGCGCTTCGCCAAGTCGGTAACCTTTCGAGAGCTGATTGGCGAGGTTTGTCCAGGCCTGCGTCCGGATCTGCGGGAGCGCTTCGTCGCTCCGAGCGACACCCCAATATAAGCGGCGGGCCTCGGCCCGCTGGGCGCGGGTGAGCTCCTGATGATCGAGCCACTGCAACCCGTGTGCGGGCTCTCCAACAACCGCAGCGAGTGCGTTCGCCAAATTGTAGGCGACGTGCGGATTGGGGCGCGCCCCATGCAGCTCGCGAAACAATTCTAGACCTTGTTCGATCGCGCCCTGATCCCGACATGCAGCACCGCCATCCACGAGGATTGGCGCGCGGAGGGCGATAGCCGTGAGGCGGTTAGGCGACGACGGATCGAGAGCCCTCGCTTGACGCACCGCCTCCGCTGGGTCGGTATCTAGAAGTGCCGACAGACGAGCAGACAGTTTGCGAAGCGCGTCCTCTGTCTGCTCGGTACCGGTCTCACGGGTCATGCCGAAGGCCCCATTGCGTGTGGCAAGGCTTGAATCAGGGCCTACAACCTCATGTGCAAGACCTTGGGCTGGTCGCCCAAAGGGAACGCTAGCACAGCGACTCGGCTTCAGGCTGTCCGAGTGGTCCAGTTGATCGGGCCATGCGCGGCACCAACTTTACAGTCGATGCGGGGGCTCGTTGAGATGGTAATCGTCGTCCTGCAAGTCGAAATGGTGTGAGAGCCCGAAGATCGCGTGGTAGGCGTCGTCGACCGCCGCTTTGGTCTCACCGAGTAGCGGGCGGTAGGCAGTCTTGTGGACGATGTTGTTTCGAAGATCCGCGATCGTTGCGTCGTGGACGGCGAGCAAGAGCTTGCGAAACGGCTCGTCTGCGAGCCGCTCAATCTCCGAACGGTCGATCGCGGGGGGCTTGACTTGGATGTTTGCGATGCACGCTTCAGCGGCAGACAGCGTCGCGGGCCGCGCACCGTCTATCGCCAGTCGCAAGAAAATGCGGCGCATCGGCGCGAATGTGCAGCGCGCTGTCTTGTCTCGCAGGCTCGTCGCTGTTGCGTTCAGCCATGCGATGTCATCCCGCTGGGTTAAATGATCACGGCGCGAAGGGCGGTACACGAGTTCAACGCGAAGGAAGTGACTGAAGAATAGCTCGTAGGCCGTTGTCGCACTCAGCACCGCCTGCATGTGGCGTTTCTCTTTTAGGAAGTCGCAGCTGTCGAGCAACAGCGTCTCAAATGCGGGGTTGATGAGATCCCCGCATATGTCGAACCCGCCCTGACACGCTGCACAGGTCACTCGCCGATTCGCGATCGCGCGGAAGCTTCCGATGTCCTCCGCCCGGTTGTAGATATTTCTAGTCGTGCAGTGCGGGCAAGCCGCAACGACGTTTTCGTATCCGGCTTCGAGGTGGACCGCAGGAAATTGGTGGATGCTCATCGGGAAACTCTGTTCGACTGCGTCGCTCGAGCCGGAGGGTTCGTCGTGGGCGATAGGTTGGACGGGGGCGGCGATCATCATTCGCTGCCTTCAGCGGCGCCAATCTGCGCATCCATAAACTCCCGGATCTGCTCCTTGCTCGGCAGCTCGAGCTGATACTTCGAAACGAAAAGTTGGTTCGGCAGATCAGCCAGAGCGTACTCCACGAGCGTGTGATCCTTGCGCGTGCAGAGCAAGAGCCCAACGGGCGGGTTGTCGCCGGGCGTCATCATGTTGCGCTTGTACCAGCTGACGTAAGTGTTGAGCTGGCCGAGGTGCTCGTGGCTGAAGGCGGCAACCTTGAGCTCAAGCAAGACGTGGCACTTCAGGATGCGGTGGTAGAAGACTAGGTCGACGAAGCCGTGCGTGTCGCCGATCAAGATGCGCTTCTGTCGTGCTTCGAAGCAGAAGCCGTGCCCGAGCTCGAGCAGGAACTCTTGCAGCTTGTCGAGCAATGCATCTTCAAGGTCGGATTCGGCCATCACCTCCTTGGCCTTCACGCCCAGGAATTCGAAGATGTACGGATCGCGAATGCTGAGCGCAGGGGACGCCGATTCAGCGCTGGCTCTCGTGAGCTCGGCCAGCTGCTCCGGATCCTTCGACAGGCCCGAGCGTTGGAAGTAGAGCGCTCCGATTTGGCGCTTGAGCTCGCGAACGGACCAGCCGGTCCGCAGCGCCTCGGCCTCGTAGAAGCCGCGCTCGGCGTCCTCCTCGAGCTCGACCAGCTGTTCAATGTGGCTGTAAGAAAGCTTGCTGATCAGCTCTTTTGGGTTGGTGCGCGATAGTGGGGACGGTGTACCCACTTTCTCCAAGCCGGCGGGGGCCACGCTCGCCAATAGTGGGGACAGCGTACCCACTATCTCGGGGTACAGCTTGTAGAAGCGCGCGTAGCGGTAAAGCTGCCGTTTTCCGCAGTTGCTGACGTTGGCCTTCGAGAGCTGGTCGGCCAGCTCAGTGAACAGCCCGTCGCCGTAGCGCGCTCGGTCCGCACCGCGGAGCTCGTACTCGTGTAGGTAGGCGCCGATCAGCCAATTCCGGAGCGTGAGGTTTATATTTACAGCACGACTGGCCTGGGCGGCGCAGCGCTCGTGCACGCTCAGGACAGCGGCCACCAAGGACGGCAGGTCCAGTTCGGTGTCAGCCACGATGCGCCTGCCCTTCGAAGCAATTGCCGGCGCGGCTCTCGAGCTCCCCAGCCTCCTTCACTGGCTGCTGTCGCGAGGCGAATTTTGGCGTGTTCGATCGGGCCACGTCGCTACCTTCCAGATCTGACTTGCAGTTGCCGCCAACAAGGTATCGCCGAACGCGCGCGCGAGCCATGACCAAGTGCGTAGCGCACGCAAGGGCCAACGGCAGGTTCGGGAGCGCGCCAGCGGCGGCGCGACCGCAGCGGCTCGCAGTTCATGTGAGCTCCGCGAATTCTCGACAACGTTCGGGGGTTCGCCTCCTCAGAATGCGCTTGCCCATGGAAAATTTGGTAATACAATGTCTTCCATCCCATGGTCGACCTGACCACCACCGTCTGCGTCAAATTCCCGCCCGACGATCTGGCGATTCTCGACGCGCTCGAGCAATTCGAACGGCTCAAGCGCTCCGACATCGTGCGGCGCGCCGTGCGCGCGTATGCGGCGCAGCTAGGTGTTGAGGCTGAGCAGGGGACGAAACCCAAACGACCTAAACCAAAAAAGTAACCACAGAGGTGGGGCCCGCGCTGCTGGTAACAGCCGGACCCCGGCCACGGAAGGAGTTAGCTTCCATGACGGACGCGACGCTATCGCTGAATACGGACTCGATCCAATATCAAGTGCGGAAAACCACGGGGGAACTGTATGCCGGGGCGGAGAATTTGCGGCTGATCGCCGCAGCGCTCGGCGACAGGGTAGGGGAACTGCCGGCCACGGCCGGCCCGGAGCTGCTGCGGCAGGTGGCAGCCATCGTGAAGACCCACTCGGCCGGCGTGCTGGCGAGCATGGCTCGGCTTGCGTGCAAGGCCGAGCGGCTGGAGTGCATCGCGGACATTCGCGATGCGTGTGAACCGGCGCCGACCCACCTCGACGAAGGCTAACCGGCGGGGCAGGGGATCAGAGCGCGAACACGACGTTCGCCAGAGTCGTGCTCTGATCCCGCCACCCTAAGAAGATGTTGCCTGGGCACACCCGCGCTCGAGAACCGCGAGCGTGTTCGCCAAGTCGCGTCGACGGATTCGTGTGTGTTCTGGTGTCACCTCGCGTGCCGTCGCATCGCGCTTGGTATTCTTGGGAGACCCAGCTCCTCTAATTTATTGTCGCCCACGGCTGGGCCGGGGCGAGCGAGGTGCGCGTCCGCGTGCTCGGCGTAGGTGACGCGATGCCCAACAACCCGCCGATCCCCGTCGGCTACCGACTGATGCAGCAGCTGGCCGTTACCCCGTCGATGACCGCGTGGGCCGTCCAGATTCTACGGGACCCGGGCAAGTACCCCATGTTCACGACGGTGACGAAGGCCTTCGATCGGCTGGATGTGCTCGCGCGCGTCGAATGGCACTCGCCAGATTTTCAGAACCATCTCGAGCATCGCGGCGTCACGCTGTATGTGCCCATTCGTCCTGCCGTCGATGCGCCCGCCGCCGAGGGGATCGACCTCTCCGGTTATCAACCGACGGTAGATTGGACGAAGGTAGCCGCTTCAGGCATCGCGTTCGCATTCATCAAGGCGACCGAAGGCACGACGCTGCTCGATCATTCGTTCGCCGATCATTGGGCACGCGCGAAGCAGGCCAACTTGCTTCGTGGGGCGTACCACTTCTTTCGCCCAAAGCAGGACGCGGCTTCGCAAGCGCGGTTCTTTCTCGCTCAGCTTCGTGACCCGGGAGAGCTGCCTCCGGTGCTCGACGTGGAAGTCGTCAACGGCATCCCCCTTGCGCAGATTGCGGCGAGCGTGGGTGCCTGGTTGGACGTCGTAACGGCCAGTGTCGGCCGTCCGATCGTGTACACGTCCCCGAGCTTCTGGAACGCCTTGCCCGGCGTCTCGGAGATCGCCTCGAAAGCCGATCTGTGGGTTGCCAATTGGGGCGCGCGCTCGCCGGCTGCGGTCCACGGTTGGTCGAAGTGGACGTTCTGGCAATTTACGGACAAGGCCACCATAGCCGGCATCCCGGGCACCGCGGGCATGGACGAGGACCGGTTCAGCGGCTCGCTGGCGGAGCTGCGCTCGTACAGCGCTGCGTTCGTCGCGGCACGGGCTGGCACTGTAGATTGCCACGGGAGGACTGACGCTATTCCTCATGAACGATTGTGAAGAGCAACTGGCCGCACGGCTCGCAAGGCCGGCCTGACAGAAAATTCTGGATCTTCAAGCAGCCCCACCGCGGTGCGGCGCCGGCCACATCTTCCCGATGTGATTGCTCGATTCGCTGTGACCGATCAGCAGCGATAGAAGCGAACGCGACGAATATGCTGGTGATGAGCAAGCCTCATCGAATTTTCAAGCCAGCGAGGGTAACGCCGACCAAGCGACGCACCGCTGCCTTGGACGAAAGGCTGCTCGCAGCCGCTAGAGCATGAAGGCAGTACGCAGCAAGCTCGCCCGCAGCGACGTCGCGACGAATCGCGCCTGCTTTTGCCGCTTCGTCGAGTAACTCCCGAATCATTTCACTGAGGTGTCGTTCAGCGTGTGCGACGTGTTCGCCTCGATGTAACACCGCGGCCAAGTTCGTGTCGCGCCGTTCGAAAGAAATCAGGGCGAAGGCCTCGAGCACCGATGCCAACCTTTCATCCGCATCGCCCGCTTGGTCACGGACCTGAGCCAGGTGCTCGAGATGGGCACTGATATGGCGCTTGTGCCAGGCGACCAGAATGGATTCGACATCCGAGTAGTACTTGTAGAGCGTTGCGCGGCCGATCCCGGCCTCCTCTGCGATCTGCGACATCGTGACCGCTTGCAGGCCCTTTGCAGACACCAGCGCGGCGGTGGCTTCGAGGATCGCCTCCTGCACGTCCCGCCGGTGGGCGTCGATGGTGTCGTTCCACAGCTTTGGCATCGGTTCAGTGTACGCGAGGGGCAGGTGACAAATAGCATCGGGACGATTCGTTCTTGACGTAGACACACTGTATCGTAAAACTAGCGAGGCGCCCATGAAAAGAACCAACCAAGATGATGCCGATGTCGCTACGAACGTTCCGCACCATGGTTCCCGCGAAAGAACGACGGGGCCGGAGCCCATGCCTCGCTGGGTCGTTGTTTTTGGAGTGATCGCGGCGGCTCTTTTACTCGGTTTCGTGATCGTCCATCTGACGGGCCGCGGGCTTGGACATCACGGCACCAGCTCGCAGACTCCGCAACCTGCTGAGAGAAACCCAGGTGCACATCAATGATCATGTCACCCGGCGCGCGCAGACTTGCCCTGACCTTCCATGTGACAGTCTCGGTGGGTTGGCTGGGCGCAGTGACTGGATTTCTGGTGTTGGCGGTCTCTGGTCTCACGAACCATGACGTTCAGACCGTGCGAGCGGTCTATCTAGCAATGGAACTGCTGGGTTGGTGTCTGATCGTTCCGCTCAGCTTTGCAAGCTTGCTCTCGGGAGTCGTTCAGGCCGTAGGTACGCCCTGGGGCCTGCTCCGTCACTACTGGGTGATGATCAAGCTGCTGATCACACCTCTCGCGACCCTGGTCTTGTTGGTGCACATGCAACCGATCGGACATGTTGCGGAGGTGGCGCGTCGTACCTTGATGTCTCAAGCCGACCTGAGCGAAATGCGAGTTCAGATCGTCGTCGACGCGGCGGCTGGTGCTCTAGTGTTGCTCGTCGCAACAGCGTTGTCGGTGTACAAGCCGCGCGGTCTCACGCCGTACGGGCAACGACGCTCCTTTCGCGACACGGCCGCCGCCACCTAGAGCGCCGGTGGACCATTGCGAGTGCGGCTGGCCGGGAATCGGCTGTCCAGAGTCCGTCAGCTGAGGCCGCCGTAGCGAGCGAAAACCTCCATCAGCTCGTCGATCTTCAGTTTGCGCTCAGCGGGTTTGCCGAAGGTCAGCGCCTCGGTGACGCAGGTTTCGACGTGTGCGCGCAAAACGAGCTTGCTCGCTTGGCCGAGCGCTGCCTGCGCCGACCCGATTTGTAGCAGCACGTCCACGCAGTAGCGATCTTGCTCGAGCATGCGCGCAATTCCTTCCACCTGGCCCGCGATGCGTCTTAGTCGAGCGAGGACCTTCGCTTTGTTGGCTTCGTTCATCATGCGGTCACGAGCCTTTGGTCGATGCCGAGTGCCCCTTGGGGCCATTTGTTTCCGCCTGGTACAGCAAGCGGCGTGCCGCGAGCGCGCAAAGCTCGCAAGCTGTACGCCGAAGAGCTTTGCGACCGCGCGAGCTCATTGGCCCCGCGCAGTCCTTGCGCGTTCAGACGCAAGCCATGCGCGGAATGGCAGTAACCGACGAAGTTACGATGTGTCGTTTGTTGCGGCAATCTGGGATGGGGGGCAGGGGCATCTCTGGGGGAAGCGCGTGTGGTTCGAAGTGGCACGACCGTTGCTCTAGCTGCGTTCGCGAACACAATCGCAAGGAGTTTTTCACCATGTTCAAGACATCGCCCATCTTCGCTTCGGTCTTCGTGCTCGCTTTGGTTGGTTGCGCCTCTCAGGGGACTGCGCCCCATGACATGAGTGCTGCGCAACACGAAGCCATGGCAAAGCAAGAGGATACGGCAGCTGCAGAGCACGCTGCGCAACACGACCCGAATGCGGCCGAGAAGACGGAGCGTTGTCCGCGAGGTCAGAGCAACCCATGCTGGACTTCGACCGCAAACCCCACTCAGAAGCACGCCTCCGACGCCGAATCGCACAAGGAAATGGCCGCGAAGCACCGCGCAGCAGCCGGCGCATTGGCCCAAGCCGAAGCGACCGCGTGCAGCGGAATCGATTCCGAGGATCGCGACGTGAGCCCCTTCTATCACCGCGAGGACATTGCCTCGGTCGCTCCGTTCGACCGCACGGTGAATCAAGGCAAGCAATCCAGAAGCGTCGCCGCCGGTGCCACCATCAGATTTCGCGCGGTTCCGATGCTGACCACGGAATGGCTGCAGCATGAGATCAACTGTCATTTGGCACGTGGTGCTGCCGTGGGATTTGAGATGCCCGAGATGAACTACTGCCCGTTGATGCTCAAGGGCGTAACGGCCACCGCGTCCTCGGCTGGCGATGGATTCGTGGTCCAGGTCACGTCCGACGACCCGAATACCGCGAAAGAGATCTTAACCCGAGCGCAGGCGCTCGTGGCGGCCAAATAGCCCACCGTCGCCTGACGGCGCAGTTCTTCGGGCGATTGGCCGCGGATGAGTCGACGCTTGCGTCGAACGGCTGAAGCGGCCAGCCGAAAACAAATTTCAAGATTTGAGAGGCGGCAGATGGGCAACGTTTGCGGTTCGGTGAAGTCCGGACGACGCTGGGTAGCGATCAACGCATTCGCGCTTGTGGTGCTGTTCTCCGGAACTGGTGCTGCCGAGCGCGGTGAGGGGTTGCTACCGAGCCCGCTTCGTTTGCAGGACGTCACTCGCTTCGCGCGTGAACATCGTGCAGAGCTCAGCGTGGCACGAGCGAGAGCGCGTGCCGCTGGCGAGCGGCCTGCGATCGTGTCTGGGCTGGAGGATCCGATGATCTTCCCATCGCTCGACCACGTTCCGTTCATGCTCGACGGCGTGAATTGGAGCCTGACGGTCGAACAACGCTTCCCGCTCTCTTCCGTGCGGGGAAACCGTAGGCGGGTCGCAGATGCAGACTTCGATCGCAGTCGAGTAGACGTGACGCGCGCCCGACTAGATGTCGAACTGGATGCCGCTGCGGCGTTCTTGATGTTGGAAGAGCGCCGAAAAATGGCGCAGATCCTTCAGGAGCAACGCGCGCTAGCACAACAATTCGTCGCGGCCGCTACGGGCCGCTACGCCGCGGGTACGGGTGGCCATGCTGACGCCCTGCGGGCAGAAATGGAAGCGTCTCGCTTCGACGGAGCGGTGCGTGCGATCGCCGCTGAAGTCCGGGGAGCGGAGCTGATGTTGAATACGAGCCTCGGACGCCAGGTGGACGCAGACATTCCGCCGCTAGAAGACAGCCTAGTCACTGCTCCTCCGCCCTCTTCGCAAGTGGTTCGACACGCGGCTCTCGGTAATCGCCCGGAATTGCAGGCGGGAAGCGCGGAGATTCGAAGAGCCGAGGCGGAGGTCTCGGTCATGCAATCGATGTACGCGCCGATGGCGATGGTGCGTACCGGAGCGGCAACCACCATGGCGGACGGTCCTGGGTGGATGCTGATGGTCGGCGTCAGCGTGCCCATTTGGCGTGAGCGTTTGAGTGCCGGTGTGGCTGAGGCGAACGCTATGGTGGACATGGCTCGCTCGGACGTGCGCGGCATGCGAACGATGATCGAGGGCCAGGCGCTCTCCTCGCGGGAGCAAGTCGTCGCGCTTCGCGAACGATTCTTGGCTCTGAAGAACGAGGTCGTTCCGCGCGCGCAGCAGACGATTCCTCCCACGCTCGCCGGCTACGCCTCGGGTCAACTACCGCTCGTGAGCGTGATCGACGCGGCTCAATCCCTGTGGAACGCGCAGAGCGAACTTGTGGCTGCGCAATTCGAACTCGGGTTGGCCCGGGCCCGGCTCGAGCGGGCGATGGCGACGAGCGGGAGACCGTGATGGTAACAGTACTCAAACGAAATCGGTGGCTCGTCGCCAGTGCCAGCTTGCTCGCCTTGGTACTGGCGATTGTCGCTGTGCAGTATTTGCGGGCGGGTTGGCCGTTTGCTGGCTCAGGCCCGCACGCAGCGCATGCAGGCCACGTCGAATCGCCCAGTCCCCTTGCTGCCAGCGATCCGCACGCCGGGATGGACATGAACACGGCCGAAGCGCCGGGCTCGTTGCCTCGCGGGTATGCCGCAGTCACCGTCGAGCCCTCGCGCGTGGCGGCCCTCCAGCTTGCGAGCGCGCCCGTTGAAGAAAGTGAATTCACCCGCGTGGTACGCAGTGTCGGAGTCGTTACTTTGGACGAAACGCGCAGCGCTCACGTGCATTCGAAGGTGCGCGGCTGGATTGATGGCATCTTCGTCGACTTCGTCGGGCGCAAGGTGAAGGCTGGCGAACCGCTATGTTCGATCTACAGTCAGGAAGTCTATTCGGCTGAGATTGAGTTCCTGTCCATCCTCAACCGCGGGGCCAACTCAGCCGCCCCCGACCCGTTGCTCGACGCTGCCCGCCGCCGTCTCTCTCTGTGGGATGTGCCGAAGAGCGAGGTCGCTCGCCTGGAAGCCACACGCGAGCCTAAGCGCACGTTCCCCTTGCTAGCCCCGCGGGCTGGCGTGGTGGTTTCAAAAGAGGCCGTCCAGGGCATGTTCGTCGATTCTGCGCTGGAGCTCTACACGCTCTCGGATCTGTCGCGTCTTTGGGTGCTCGTGGACGTTTACGAAGTGGATGTCCCGTACGTTCACGTGGGGGATCATGCAGGGCTGACCATCGAAGGAATTACTGCTTCGATCGACGCCAAGGTCGCGTTTCTCGCTCCGACCATCGACGAAGCGACGCGAACCCGTAAAGTGCGCTTCGAGCTCGACAACAAGGAAGGCCGGCTGCTGCCGGGAGCATTCGCCACAGCGGAAATGACGTTGTCGATGGGCCGTGGGCTCGCTGTCCCGGAGAGCGCGGTCATTCGCACGGGAGCTCGCTCGATCGTTTTCGTTTCGCACGGGGCGGAGGGCGCGCATCTCCAGCCGCGCGAGATCACTCTCGGGCCCCTCGTCGGTGATCGGTACCGGGTGCAGGCTGGTTTGTCGGTTGGCGAGCGGGTTGCTACCGGCGCTCAGTTCTTGCTCGACTCAGAAAGTCGACTTCGTGCGACAAGCGGTCCGGCGGGTGCACATGCCCACTGAGCCGGCTCTACCGAGCGTCGAAGGGGCGCCGGCCGCGATGGGTCTGGTCGCGCGCCTGATCGATTTTTCCGCTCGCAAGCGCTTCATCGTCTTTCTTCTGGCTGGCGCATTGAGCGCTTGGGGGCTGTGGAGCGCTCAACGAACGCAATTGGACGCGCTTCCTGATCTGTCCGACACCCAGGTCATCATCGCGACCGAATGGATGGGTCGCAGCCCGACTCTGATCGAGAACCAAGTCACCTACCCAATTACGACGACGTTTCTGGGCGCTCCCGAAATCAAGACCGTCCGCGGCTTTACCATGTTCGGTATGTCGTTCGTGTACGTCGTGTTTAAAGACGGCACCGACTTGTACTGGGCGCGTTCGCGCGTCGTGGAGTATCTAGCGAAGGTCAAAGACAAGCTGCCAGAAGGCGTGAACCCGCAAATTGGGCCCGATGCGACGAGTGTCGGGATGGTCTTCCAATACGCGCTCGTGGATGAAACCGGGCAGCAGAATCTGCAAACGCTTCGCTCCTTCCAGGACTGGCATCTGCGCTACTGGCTCCAGGGCTTGGAGGGGGTCGCAGAGGTGGCGTCGGTCGGCGGGTATGAGAAGCAGTATCAGATCCAAGTCGACCCTACGCGGCTCAAAGCGCGGAACGTCTCGGTCGGTCAGGTCGCCGCGGCGGTGCGCGGCTCGAACGCCGAGGTTGGAGGCAGGGTGATCGAGATGTCTCAGCACGAATACGCGCTCCGTGGGCGCGGCTACGTGCAAGACAAGCAGGACCTAGAGCTGGCCGTCGTAGCCACGGATGATCGGGGCACGCCGATTCGCATTAGCGACGTGGCGGACGTGACAATCGGCGGAAATATCCGGCGCGGACTCGTTGACCTCGACGGCCGCGGCGAGACAGTCGGCGGCGTGGTGATCATGCGGTCCGGCGAGAACGCGCTGAATGTGATCGCGCGCGTCAAAGCCAAGCTCGAGGAGGTGAGGGGCTCCCTGCCGCCCGGGGTGAAGGTCATTCCTGTTTACGACCGAAGCCAGCTGATCACCGACTCCGTAAAGACGTTGTCGGGCAACCTGCTGCAGATCCTGGCCGTTGTGATCCTAGTGGTGTTTGTCTTCCTGTTCCATTTCCGCTCGGCGATGATCGCCGCCATCACCTTGCCTGTAGCGGCCGCCGCGACCTTCGTCGCTTTCTACTATCTCGACGTTTCGATCAACATCATGTCTCTGGCGGGTGTCATCTTGGCCCTGGGAGACATGGTTGACTCTGCCTGCGTGCTCGTCGAAAATGCGCACCAGAAGATCGCGGACGCCGAGCGTCGAGGCAGCACCCTCTCGCGTAAGGAGGTCGTCATTGCTTCGGCCCGCGAGCTCGGGCCATCCATGTTCGGGGCGCTGCTCGTACTCACGATCGCATTTCTACCCGTCTTCGCGCTGCAAGGTGAGGAGGGTCGGCTGTTTCGTCCGCTGGCGCTGGCCAAGACGTTCTCCATGGCGTTCGCTTCACTCTTTGCCGTGACTCTCGTTCCGGCGCTCATGGTCAGCTTGCTCAAAGGCAAGATCACGCCCGAGGATAGAAATCCGATCAATCGCCTTTGCATCGCCATCTATCGCCCGCTGCTGCGCGCCTGCCTCCGGGCACGATACGTCGTGATCGCGGTGGCGCTGGCTCTGGTAGGCGTGACAGCCATCCCATTTTCTCGGCTCGGTTCTGAATTCATGCCGCCGCTGTATGAAGAGGACCTGCTCTACATGCCGATCACGGTGCCTGGCATTGCGGTCGCCGAGGCCAAGCGCATTCTGCAGTGGCAGGACGAGCAAATTCGGGCCGTTCCAGAGGTCGCCCTCGTCTTCGGAAAGACCGGCCGCGCAGAGACGTCGCTCGATCCAGCGCCTCTTTCGATGTTCGAGACCATCGTTCACTTGAAGCCACAGGCTCAATGGCGGAAGGGCATGACCGTCGAGCGGCTGGTCGCGGAGCTCGACGCCCGCACGAAGCTGCCTGGCGTGCAAGGCGCGTGGACCATGCCGATCAAGGCGCGCATCGACATGCTCTCGACGGGCATCCGCACTCCGATTGGCGTAAAGGTCTTCGGTCCGGACCTGGAAGTCATCTCCTCCATCAACGACCAGCTGGAACGCTCGCTGCGGACCGTTCCGAGTACGCGCAGCGTTTACGCAGAGCGCGAGCTCGGTGGGTTCTTTCTCGATGTGGTTCCGAATCGAGAGGCGATCGCACGTTACGGTCTCACTGTTCGTGCGGTCTTGGACGTCGTTGAAGGCACGATTGGCGGCATGGACGTAGCTACCACCTACGAGGGCCGCGAGCGCTATCAAGTGAACGTGCGTTATCCACGAGAGCTGCGCGACAACCTCGATGCTCTCCGGAGCGTCCTCGTGCCAATCTCGCCGCTGACTCCACGTGCTCTCCCAACGGGTCGCGGTGCGGTGGGATCCGGCATGCCAGGCTTGACGCAAGGGTCACCCTCAATGGGTCGGGGGCCCACGCTCGCAGGCGGCGCGATGGGCGGCGGAATGGCGGCTGCCACTCCGATGGGCGGTGGGGCGGCCATGGGCGGGGATGCGCCGGGGGGCATGGCTGCGGCTTCAGCAAAAAGCGGAGGCGGTGCAGCGGCCGCCTTCGTTCCGCTGGGTCAGCTGGCGCGCATCGAGACGGTCATGGGACCGCCTATGATCAAGAGCGAGCTTGGCTCGCTCACGGGCTGGACGTACGTCGATATCGACACGACGGACGTCGGTGGCTACGTGCAAGTCGCGAAAGCCAAGGTCGAGCGCGAGGTTAAACTTCCGCCCGGCTACTTCTTAAAGTGGACGGGCCAGTTCGAATTGCTCGAGCGCGTCCGTGCACGGATGGCGTGGATCCTGCCGCTGACCATCGGCATCGTGTTTCTCATCCTGTACATGAACTTCAAGGGAGCCGCTCAGGCGCTGATCGTGATGAGCAGCGTGCCGTTCGCGGCAGTGGGCGCGGTTTGGATGCTTTGGCTCGCGCACTTCAACACCTCCATCGCGGTCTGGGTCGGGATGATTGCGCTCTTGGGCGTCGCCGCTGAAACCGCCAGTGTGATGGTGGTTTATCTGGACGAAGCATGGCTGGAAGGTCGCGCCAATGGGACGATCAATGACGTGTCGGACCTGATCGCCCGATCACTCGAAGCCGGTGCCAAGCGCATCCGTCCGATGTTGATGACCGTGATGACCAACGTATTCGGTCTTTTGCCGATCCTACTCGACAAGGGCGTGGGCTCGGATGTGGCCAAGCGCATTGCGGCGCCCATGTGGGGTGGCCTCGTGTCTCTGACTATTCTCACGCTGTTGGTCATTCCAGCGGTGTATGTCGTGTGGCGGACTTTCCACTTGGATAAGGGTACGGCTGCCGTCGTACCGCAGGAAGATGTCCAACGCGCGCCCGTCGAGGTACTCCAATGACGCAGCAGGCGATGCATGCGCCAGGATTCGGGCCGGGGGTTCCCTCCTCGTCAACCGAACCGGTGGGCCTGACGACCGCCGACGCCGCAACGCGCCTGGCCGCGAACGGCCCGAATGAGCTCCAACGCGCAGAAGCTGGCTCACCATGGGTAACGCTCGCGGGTCAGTTCAAGAGCCCTGTCATCTGGTTACTGCTCGGCGCGTGCGTGATTTCCGGCGCGATGGGCGAGGTCGCAGACGCCGTTGCGATTGGCACGATCGTGGTTCTCAACGCGTTGGTGGGGTTCTTTCAGGAGTATCGCGCCGAGCGGGCTGTATTGGCCTTGCGTTCCATGACTGCGCCGCGCGCTCGAGTACTGCGAGACGGGACGCCGGTTTCCCTTCCTGCAGCCACGGTCGTCGTCGGCGACGTGTTATTGCTCGAAGCCGGCGACATCGTTGCGGCAGACGCGCGATTGTTCGAGGCACACGCACTTTCGATAAACGAGGCCATGCTCACGGGCGAGAGTGTGCCGGCCGAGAAGAACGTTACCAGCGCCCCGGCCGACGCTGCCCTAGCAGAGCGACACGATTGTGTCTTCATGGGCACGCCGATCGTGAAAGGCACTGGCAGAGCCGAGGTCTTCGCGACGGGCATGCGGGCCGAGCTGGGCAAGATTGCCGATTTGCTCAGCACCGCACAGGTCAGCGAAACGCCGCTGCAAACCCAGCTAGCACGTGTGAGTCGGACCTTGATCTATCTGTGCACGGGGATCGTAGCCTTGGTCGCGATCCTCGGCGCATTTCGTGGGCAAGGCTTGCTCGACGTCTTCATCTCGGCGGTGTCCCTGGCAGTCGCCGCGGTACCAGAGGGCTTGCCGGCGATCGTCACCATCGCGCTTGCGCTTGGTGTTCAGCGCATGGTCTCGCGCCACGTGCTGATCCGAAAATTGCCGGCAGTCGAGACTCTAGGTTCCGCGAGCGTGATCTGCACGGACAAGACCGGCACTCTGACGACAGGTGTGATGGTGGTCCGGGAACTGTGGGGGGGCGACGAAGCGAAGCTAATCGACGCGGCCGCGGCCTGCTCGGACGCAGACCTCGCAAGCGATGGACTGAGCGGGGTAGGCGACCCCACTGAAGTCGCCATCCTCCTGGCAGCCGCCTCCCGCGGCATTCATCGCGCGGCAATCGAGCGCGATCGTCCGCGTCTCGCGGTCAATCCATTCGACACGGAGCGGAAGCGCATGTCGATCCGACGGGCGGACCGCGTGCTTTATGTGAAAGGCGCGCTCGAGATGCTCCTCCCGCTGTGCATCGCCGGGACAGAGGGGGCGACCGAAGCGAACATGCAAATGGCGGCGCGCGGATTGCGCGTGCTCGGCGTCGCAATCGGAAACGCTGAGGTGGAGGATCAACTCCAGCTGCTGGGGCTGGTGGCGATCGCTGATCCCCCGCGTGCCGAGGTCATCGATGCGATCGCTGCCGCTCGCCGGGCCGGAATCAAAACCGTGATGATCACGGGCGACCACCCGGTAACCGCGCTTGCCATAGCTCGAGAGCTCGGGCTCGTGTTGGAGGGTGAATCGCCAGACGAGCTGGTGCACGCTCGCGCGACGCCAGAGGACAAGCTTCGAATAGTACGCACGTGCAAGGAGCGCGGAGCGATCGTCGCCATGACCGGTGACGGCGTCAACGACGCCCCGGCGCTTCGTGAGGCCCACATCGGCATCTGCATGGGTAAGACGGGCACGGAAGTCACCCGTGAAGCCTCCGATATGGTGCTTACCGATGACAACTTCGCGAGCATCGTCGCCGCAGTTCGCGAAGGACGTGGCATTTTTGACAATATTCGTAAGGCGCTCGTGTACTTGCTGGCTGGCAATGCGGGTGAGCTCACTGTGATGCTCGTCGCTTCGCTTTTCGCGCTACCAATGCCACTACTGCCGCTTCAGCTGCTTTGGATCAACATCGTTACTGACGGCCTGCCGGCGCTTGCTTTGGTCATGGATCCTGCGGATGACGACGTGATGACTCGGCCGCCTCGACGGCCGGGCGAGCCGATGTTGGGGCGCCGGGAATGGACCGGAATCGCGCTCACCGGTGCACTACAAGCAGCCGCTACGTTGGGCGTTTTTGTCTGGGCACTGCAGACGCGAAACCTTACGGAGGCACGCAATCTGGCCTTTTCCGTGATCGTCTTCGCTGAGCTTTTCCGTTCGTTCGCTGCGCGGAGCACGACGCGCCTATTCTGGGAAGTGGGCGCATTCAGTAACCTTGTACTGCTCGGCGTAGTCAGCGTATCCGTCGCCGTGCAATTGGCCATTCACCACATCCCGGCGATGCAGGCGCTCTTTCAGCTCGGCAGCCTGTCGCTCGCAGATTGCGTGGTCGGCGTTGCCGTCGGCCTCGTCCCTGTAAGTGTGATCGAGCTGTCGAAGTTGGTTCGACGCGGCATCCGCAGCCCCCGCGCGGCGGGGTCATAAGCCTCTCGAAATACCGCACCACACGGGTGCTGGTTTGACCTTCTGGTAGAAACCCAATGTTCCCTGACGGATCATCCTCCAGCCCAGCTCGCCCTCGTTCGGCGCTGGTCTTGCTGGCCCTGTCGTTGTTCACCATTGCCGTGGGCGCGTACATGGCTTTCTTGCGGCCGCCGCTCCTGCCAGAAGACGTGCGCGCCCTCGGTGTGGATCCGGCCGCGTTGCCACCCAGCTTAATGCGTTGGCTCTCCCTGGTTTTCGCAACCTGGGGCGCCTTTATTACTGCATTAGGTGTTGTATTGTTCGGGGTGGCGAGCGCGCTGTGGCACGGTCGCCCCCGTGTTCTTCGATGGTCTAGCGCGCTGGCAATAGTGATCGCTTTCGGCCGCTTCTTCTGGTCGAACCTCGTCCTACGCTCAGACTTCCTCTGGTTCATTGCCCTCTTATTTCTGCTCGCGCTGTTCGCATCGGTCGCGCTCATCGTCGAGGATCGCAACGCCGGAGGCGGGAGGAAATGACTCGAGGGTCTGCCGTGCCAGCTAGACCCCAGTGGTATGGCGGGTGTCGCTAATTAGAAGGAGCAACCATGGGTGCCCCAGCGGAAGTCCTGCACATCTTCTTTGGAGTGCCCGTGTTGTGCGCGTCGCGCCCGATTGGCGCGTCGCGGCGGCGCTAATCACACACGCTCGAAGTATTGAACACGGCCATTCCGACGAGCACGCCGTCTGCGATTCCATTCATTACGACAACCGCCGAAGACGTCGGCGGAGTCCAGATCGTTACTTCGACAGCCATGGCGGCGGCTTCCAGTTCGAGCGCCAATGGTCGCGCGGTGTCGTAGATTGAGCCGCCGCTCTTCGCTGTGTCATGCGCGAATATTTCCCCACAGGTATTCGTGCTTGGCGTGCTGCATTCCTGCACAGTCATCGTGATATCCATTGGGGCTACCCCGAACGCCGCAGCGATGAAAGCCCGCACGGCCTTTCGGCCTTCTGCTTCATCCGCGACCGGAACATTCGGAAGCGTGGTCGCACACGTCCACGTCGGGGCGGCCGACTTTAGAGCTGCTCGCGCTCGTGGGCTAAATTCCGCCGCAAAACCGCCTGTGGATGCGGCAGCCCCAGCTCCACCCTCAGCAGTTCCCATCCCTCCGCCACTCAGTGACCCCGAGCCGCCCGCATCCGGAGCACCCCCCAGCATACTGCCACCAACTCCGGCCGCGCCACCGTGCGGCCCCGCACCGCCGGAGGAGTCATTTGCGGATCTGCCCGCGCCGGCCGGCTCCTCAAGGCCTGCGGCGCCGTCGGTCCGGCCAGCAACTGTATTAGCGGCGCCCGACGAGGAGTCTTGAGTACCTGTTCCAGCGCCGGCACGAGAGGCATTCGGATTCCCCGTGTCGTCGTTCGCTCTCCCGCAAGCGCCTGTAACGTGCACCAAGCCAACGAGGATCGCAGCGGAGACCAGCCCGAACGAACTGCGCTTCCCCGCCATGATTCCAAGTCTATACCAAAAACAGGGCGAAACCAGCCGCGACGCGGTTCTGTGTGATCACCGGCGCATTCGGACCCATCGTTGATCGTACAAAGCGAGCTGCGGGTCGCCACGACCAGGCCACTCGCGAGATTGTCGGCTCGGTAGAACCGTCCGTTCGAAGTGGTGCGGCACTCCGCGGGACAGGTTTGATTCGCCGAGCGAGATCTCGGTTCAGGGCTGCTACGGGCAATTGCTCCGGCATACCAGCGCAAGGTCATCGACCCAGAGATCGATCGGTTCGGTGCGGCCATCGACCACTAGGTCGATGCTGCTGACGGCCGTGCTGTTGAGTTTGAGATCGTCGAAGCGGATGACGAGCTGCGTCCAACTTTCGGACACTGATACGACTTGCTGCGGCACCGATTCGAGAGTTGAAATTTGTCCGTTGGCTCCGAACGCAACAGTGAGCTTCGCGCTCGTGCCAGTGCGACGCGCCCAGAAGGCGATGCCCGAGTAGGAACGAAGGTCGACGGCGGTCCCTTCAGGGTGGTTCAACTGTGCCCACAGATCGACCGTCGTTCCGGGCGCTGCTTGCTCGAGATGGTAGGCCTTGGTGTTCTCACCCCGGGGCGGAACCACGTCCTCCACGCTGGCGTCGCGGGTCCGCGACCCATCGGAGCTGGAAATGAACCAGTTGCCGAGTCCACCGCGCCAGAAGAACGAGGACGAGCCAGGTGGAACAGGGGGATATTGGCCATCAGCGTGATCGATATCATCGACAACCTCGAGCTTGCCGTCTGGCAACAGATCAGTGGGGGCAGCGGCAGCGCCGGCATGAGCGTCGTCGGTTGGCTGGGAACTCGGGCTTGACTGGTCGACGGCGCTCACGCCGCCGCAGGCCGAGATCAACACAGCCACCATCCCTAGAAGTTTCACTGCCCTCACGCGTCTCCTCCTCCCGAGATGCTACTCCCATCAGCCTTAGCTTGCACGTCGGGTGCTTCGTCGACGGCTTTGCCCCGGCGTTGGAGGGGGTCGCGAGCAATGCCAAAGGGCGGTTTGCCCGGATGTGGCGCTGCTGGTTGCCACGTGACCGAGCGAGTTACGTAACCCCGCCAGTTACAGCGGTTGCTTCGCCTGCCGTTCGTGCGGCTGTTCATCATGGGAGCTGGCATCGTCCGTGGTCCGGTTACTGCATCGCAAGCTCGTTCACCTACAACGGGAGAGATACGTTATGGCCTCAATAGATCGCCGCTACTCCGGCTTGCGCACCTCGGCTGGCTTAGCCGCCCTTGGAGCGTTGTTGGCTCTGAATGGCGCGACCGCCTGTTCGAGCGATAGCAATGACGAGCACGCCAACGTGGCCGGACACTCGGGTCACGGGAGCACTACTGGCGGGGCAGGGACGGGCGGAAGTTCGGGAACGGCCGCCGATGCGCCGATCGGTGATCGCCGCATGCCATACACGCCGATGAGCGATGTCGAATTCGCGGCCTTCTTCGCTGACCACCACCGCATGGCAATCGAGATGGCGGACTGGGAGGCCGCCCATGGGGCGTCTGCCGAGATCAAAGCGATGGCGGCAAGTATGTCGAAGAATCAGACCGCCGAGCTGAAGGTGTTCGAAGACGCGCTAGCGGCACTGGGGGACACCGTTGCCCCTCAGCCGGCTGACCCTCACATAGAGGCCGAGATGGCTGGGATGAAGAAGATGTCCGGAGCGAGCTTGGACGAGATGTTCTTACTCGACATGATTCCGCACCATGCCGCCGGCCTCGCCCCCGCTCATCGCGCTATTTCTCATCTACAGCGCCCAGAGCTCGTGACCCTTGCCCACGATATTTTCACAGCGCAAGCCACTGAGATCGGAATGATGCGGGGAATGCTGAGCGATATGGGTGTCACGAACGCCGGCGAAGACATGGCGCCGTCTGCGGCAGGCCGCGCGGACTTCGGCTTGGTGGGGGACTTGCGCATCTCGCTAACTCCCGACTCTGATCTGACCTTCATCGATTTCTTCGTCCCGCATCACCGTGCAGCGATCGATATGGCTAACGAAGAAATTGCTCGCGGCGGTAGCGCCGAGGTGAAAGCAATGGCGACCATGATGCGAGACGCACAGACCGCCGAGGTGGACACGATGACCGCGGCGCGAAAGGCCTTAACCGGCGCGGCCGAGCCCGACGAACCTCCCCACGATCAGCACATGATGGACGACATGGCAGCAATGCACGACATGTCCGGCGCCGAGCTCGACCAGATGTTCCTGGAGGAGATGATTCCGCATCACGCAGCCGCCCTCCCGACCAGCCATCGCGCAAACCCGCACTTGACGCGCCCCGAGCTGAAGACGCTCGCAGACAAGATGTTCGTTGCTCAGGGAGAAGAGATCGGTGAAATGAGCTCGATGCTAGAGGGGAAGTAGTGGAAAGCTCAGCCCCGGGCACGGCGATTGCTCGGGGCTGCTGCTACTCGACCACGTAGCGAGCCATCATTCCGCCCTCTAGGTGAGAAGGCACGTGGCAGTGAACCAGCCAGTTCCCGGGTGCGTCTTCTTTAAACTCGAAGGTCGTGTACATGCCCGGACCGAGAGCTACGTTGTCCGTCACGGAGCCATCGGCATCTAGCCAGCGGTGACCGTGGACGTGCCACGTGTGGAACTCCTGACCAATGCTCACCACTCGCCATCGTACCAAGTCACCCAGCTTCGCGTGAAACGGTGGCACCCCGTCTTCATATGCTTTGCCATTGATGGTGTGCATGTACTGGTGCCCACCTCGGTAGGTGCCCTCGGCAGGAAATTCACCAGTCACCGGATCCGCCACACCGGGCAGCTGGACGTAGCTTGCCTGCTCGAAGTCGCTCAGGACGACCAGCTGCTCCGTCGCCGGCACCTCGTCGGGTGCGTGAACGATGACGGCGCCGAACAGGCCGCGCGCGACGCTTTCCCCTTCAGCGCCGTGATCATGATAAGGGAAAGTGCCTGGAAACGCTGGATCCCATTCGATGATACGAGTCTTTCCCGGCGGCACGAGCGAGGGCTCGTCCACTCCGTCGTTGTCGATGGTGAAGGCCGTCACGTGAGTGTGAATGGAGTGCGGCTCGGCGCCGTTGTTGGTTAGTCGGATGCGCACGTGGTCGCCCGCGGTGACCTCAATCGGCGGTCCCGGAACCTGCTTGTTGTAGGTGATGGCGGAGTACAAGGCCCCTGGACCCACCTCCCAGCTCACGTTGTCGTCGATCGTGAAATCGAACGTCTTGGTGAGACCTGTCGGGGGAAACGGTTCGAGCTGGTTTCGGGCTGCTGGACCGGTCGCGTCCGACCCGCAGCCGGTGACACCGAGTGCGATTGCCAGTAGCACAGAGCGCTTCAGGGCGTGCCGCACTTTTCCTCAGAGTCAGGCGAGGCGTCGCTCCCCTTGAGACAACGAGCTTTGTAGCAGTACGTTCCTGGTGCTGTCGCCTGAGCATCGTGCTGAGAATCGGCTGCGCCTGCGAGCGTGTACGCCACGCTGAACGTACCCCCGTCCTTGCTGCGCAAGAGCACGACCTTGTCGCAGCCTTTTGTCATGTTCATCCACATCACGTGCAGGCCTCCTTCGAGTGGTTCAACGCTCTCGATCATCGGAGGCTCCAAAGCGGTAGCAGCCGCACCCGCCGAGCCTGCCGTGGGGGCACCACCCGCTGCCGTCGCCCCACCATCGCCCCCAGAGCTATGACTGCCCGCGGAATGAGCAGAGCCTGCTTGGGCACCGCCGGCCGAGCCGGAGCCGTCCGAGTCGCTGCTCCCACAGGCCAGTGGGATAGTCGCAAGACCCGAGAGCACGAGTACCGAGCATAGATTTCCAATCAATTTCTGATTCATCTGGTTCGACCTGCTGGTGGTGCATAGGTGGTCCCGCGGACGTCTTGGCCCACAGTTCACACCATGATGTAGATGTTTACGGAGTCTTTGTCGGCGCCGCGCTGTCCATCGGTGCGGCTGGCTTCGGAGCATCGATCGCCGGCGCTTCGGACATGTCGCCGCCGCACGCATGCTTGCCGTTTGCGTCCGTTTTGCAGCCGTGCTTCTCGGTCATTGGTTCAGTTCCCGGGGTGGCGGCGGGCGGTGCGTTGCTGCTCGTACACGCGGCGCCTGCAGTAATTCCCGCGACTGCGGCCAGGAGCAAGGTCGTTCGCTTTGTATGCATTGCACGTGTTCTCCTCTTCAGGGGCAGAGCACAAGGCTCATCTTGTTCACAGTGGCGTCCGAACCAACCACGATTCGGCGCCCTGGTGAAGTGACCCTGAGAGTTACAGTCTGCGACCCGCAACCAGACTCATCTCCAAGAGAGCGGCACCGTGTTCAGGCGCTTTTCGAGCGTACGCTCTCATGATCCGCCACCGCCCGAGTTTGGCCTACTAGCTTTCGTCTTTGAATTCATTCGAGCGCAGCCCGTGTCGCTTGAGTAGGCGGTGCAAGCTTTCTCGTTCGACTCCGGCACGCTCGGCAGCTTTCGTGACAGCGCCGCCAAATTCACGCATGAGCGCGATCAGGTACTCACGAGTGCCGCGGTCCCGCGCAAGCTCCACCGCGTCGCGATAGCTGAGTTGGGCGAGATTGGCGGCCGAGCTGGCTCCGTCGTCCCAGCGTCGGATGTCATCTGGCAAGGCCTCGAGAGGAATTCGAGTGTCATCGATCAGCGCCGCGGCGTGCGTCACAGCGTTTTCGAGCTCGCGAATATTCCCCGGCCAATCATAGCGGACGAGTGCTTCCAAGGCTTCAGCGCTGAATCCCTCGATCCGAGCGCCGTCCTTGCTACCGTGCACCGCGAGAAAGTGAGCCGCGAGCAAAGGGATGTCTTCCTTGCGCTCGCGTAGTGGCGGCATGTGTATGCTCACGACGCTCAACAAATAATAGAGATCGGCTCGAAAAAGGCCTGCCGCGGCGGCCCCTTTTAGATCGATGATGGTGGCCGATACGACGCGGGTGCTCGAGTGAGTCGTCGCCAATTCTCTCGAAGGTAACCGGCGTTCTTGCAGCGCGCGAATCAGTTTCGCCTGAATCGGCAGCGGTAGCTTGTCTACATTTTCTAAGAGTAGCGTTCCCACCTGTCCTGTGACCCCGCTCCCGCCCGCAGCTGCGAGCAGTCGCTCGGCGGCGCTGTCCTGCAGCGCGCCGCAATCTACCAATAGAAATGCGAGCTCTTTGGCCGGGCCCGCGCTGTGCATGGCTCGCGCGGCCAGCTCTTTCCCCGTGCCGCCGTCACCGCTCAACAAGACGGTTGCGTCGGAGCTCGCCGCGGCTTGAAGCAAGCCGAAAACCCTTTGCATTGCGGGGCTCTTGCCCACTAACGCCTGATAGCGATCGGCTGCATCTAGCGTTGCCCGCAGGTTCCGCGCCTGAGTGCGGAGGTTTCGACGTTCGAGAGCGCGAGATATCGTGAGCAGCGCTTCGTCGGGCTCAAAAGGCTTGGTGAGGTAGTCATAGGCGCCTGCCTTCATCGCCTCCACCGCTTTCTGGACGGTCCCGTACGCGGTCATTAGAACGACCTCGACATCCGGATCTTGCCGCTTGAAGGCGTGTAGCAGCGCCAGCCCGTCCTGGCCCGGCATCCGCATGTCGGTAATCACGACCTCGGGCCAAGCTTGATTGGCAAGTGCCAGCGCCTTTTCCGCGTCTGACGCCACCATGACCTCGTAGTGGTCCTCCAGCAAGCTGCGGAGCAGGTTCAGGACGTTGTCCTTGTCGTCGACAACGAGCACGCGTGGTCGACTCATCCGCGTACTCCCGACGCGGGCTTCGCGAGTGGTAGCTTCAGCGTGACGCGAGTCCCTTTACCCGGTTGCGAATCGACCTCCAGCGTCCCGTCGTGGGCTGTCGCGACCGCTTGGCAAATGGAAAGTCCGAGCCCCGTACCATTGCGTTTGGTCGTGAAAAATGGGTCGAAGATCTTGGAGATCACGTCAGCTGGAATGCCTGTACCAACGTCGCTCACGGTGAGCTCCGCGTGGTGAGCAGTCTCACGGACCCTCACTTCCACGCGGGCAGCGTCCGGCGACGCCTCGATCGCGTTCACCAACAGGTTGGTTACTACTTGTCGCACCGCTGCCGAGTCAGCCGAAGCAATGGCAGTGGCCCCGGCGTCCGGTCCAGTGATCGCATGCGGTCTCGAACATTTGGTCTCAACCAGGCGCTCGACCGCTTCGCGCGCGACCTCCGCAAGGTCCGTAGGTACTCGAGGTCTTTCTGTTGGGCGAGCGAGGTCCAGTAGTGCCTGGACGATTCGCTGGCCTTGGCGGGCTTCGTCTTCGATAATTCTCAGCCCCTCTTCGTCCTTCTGTGGCCGGTCCTTCGTACGTCGCAGCAGCACGGCGTATCCCAAGATGACGCCGAGGGGGTTGTTGATCTCGTGGGCAACGCCAGCCGCAACCTGGCCGAGGAGCCCCAACCGCTCGGAGTGCATCAATTTGCGTTGGTGCTTGTCGATGGCGGAAGCCATGTCATTGAAAGAGGTTGCCAACTCGGCGAGATCGTCCGTGCCGCCAACGTCCACCCGTGTCGAGAGATCGCCCGCGGAAAGCTGGCTCGCGCCTCGCTGAAGTTGATACAGCCGTTTAAACACGGACTGACCGATGATTAGCCAGGCCGCTCCCGTGACCGCAATGGCGAGGATGAAGCAACCGATCACGAGCATGGCAGCGCGCTTTCGCAAACGTTCCGCTGCCAGGCGCGCGGCTTCCGCCCTCCTCTCGAGCTGACCATTTAGACGCGCACTCACGCGCACCACATCCTTGACCAGGCCCTCGGTGGCGGTGTGGAGCAGGTTCACACGCGCGCGGTCATTCGCGTCCAACGCGGGCACCAGTCGAGATTTGAAGAGGTCGTCTACCTCTTCGACGCCCCTTGCGACCTGTTCCGCTTGCGCGCGCTCATCGGGGGTAAGCGGGAGAGAGAGCAGGTGCATGGTGGCTTCACGCGCGTTTTGAGCGGCCACAGCGTAGTGCTCGAGGTGCGAATGGTCCCAGGCAATGATCGTGTGCGCTTGGTGGATGTATTGCTCCCGAATCAATCCCGCCACGCCATGTCCGTGATGCTTGGCCTCGTCGAGCTCCGCGACCTCCTTTTCCGCGGTACTGATGGCCTGAAACGCCCGCAGCGTCACCACCAGCGCGGTACCAAAGAGCCCCAGTACGATCGCGAAAACAGCGGCAACCCTCAACGCAGTTCGCGGAATGTGCTTCGAGCGAATTCGGATCATGCGACGGTGCTGCAACCAACCACATTCCGGACTCGGATGCTAAGCGAGGCCGCTGCGCACCGTCGTTGAGCTGTAACCCGCCGGGTTACGGCGTTGATGATTGTTTGCGGACGGCCTTTGCCAGCGCCAAATTTGCCGGGTAAAGGAGTGGGATGAGCTGCCCCAAGTGTGACCCTACGAAGCGATCCCGCGCGAGTTGGGTGCTGCCGCTTTGCACGCTGTTCGTTGTCGCCGCCGCTGCGTACTTCGGGCGCTGAAGTTGGGCATCGACTGGCGCCGCAGGGCGCGGTGTATCCGGTGCGGTTACTTCACTAGCGAGTTTCTTTCGATAGAGTGACGTCAGACGTGTCACCGAAGACTACTTGTGCTGTCCGCCTTGACGTATAGGCGTAGGGGGTATATCTATTGACCATGCCTCGAAAGCCCGTCGAAAGCGCGGATCCCAAGAAGGCCGAGCATCGGCACGCCACCGCGGTCGACGATGAAATCAAAGTCTCGAACGTGAAGCGTTTGCGCCGGATCGAGGGGCAGGTCCGTGGCCTCCAGAAGATGGTGGAGGAAGACCGCTACTGTCCGGACATCCTCATGCAAGTCGCCTCGGTGCACGAGGCTCTCAAAGGCGTATCACGGGAGCTGGTGCGCAACCACCTGACCCACTGCGCACGCCGAGCCTTGAAG
This sequence comes from Myxococcales bacterium, assembly GCA_040348785.1. Taxonomy (GTDB): domain Bacteria; phylum Myxococcota_A; class Polyangia; order Polyangiales; family Polyangiaceae; genus PMG-095. Next base: position 189,107 of record JBEQTH010000031.1, read on the forward strand.
GGCTCGGAATCACAGGCACAAGCCGCGATCGACGAGTTGATCGCCGTGTGGTCGAAGCATGCCGGTTAGTGGCGAGGTTTACGGTTCACTCAGGAGCACGAATTCGATGTCGACGACGAGACGATGCGTAGCAATTGTAATTCCTTCGCTAATGTTGCTGGAGTTGGCCGGCTGCGGTTCGGGGATTCCGCCTCGTTCAGCCGCACTGGACCCGTCTAACGCCAACGGTCCCGAGTCGCCGCCGTTCAATGAGGGGCCGGCCCTAAGTGGCCCCGAGGGTGCTGAAACCGCCAGTGGGCGCCCGAGCAGCGCGGAGGGCTCGGAGCAGCACGCTGGACACAGTCACGCCCCGGGTAACGCGGAGGCAATGCCGGCCAGCTCGGCAGCTGCCGCGACGCAGGCCGGGAGCTCGGATCAGTCGGCGACTTATACGTGTCCAATGCACCCGGAGGTGAAGAGCACGCAACCCGGAAAGTGTCCGAAGTGCGGGATGGAGCTCGTTCCGCAGGGCAAGCAAGGTGGCCCTGCTCCTGCTCCGATTCCTGCTGTGGACAGTGCCGCTCCTAAAACGGCGAAGAACAAGGAAGCGCCAAAAGCGATGGCCTACACCTGCCCGATGCACCCCGAGGTGGTCAGCGCACAACCCGGCAAGTGTCCCAAGTGCGGCATGAATCTAGTTCCTAAGAAGGCCGACCAGTGAAACGTTCGCTCGCTCTACTCTTGTCCGTCGTGCTGCCCGCCTGCGCGTCGATGCAGAAGGAGCGCGGCCACGACGACGTGGCCAAGCTCGTCGAGCGCCGCAGTGGCCACCGAACCGGATGGGAGGAGGGCGCTCCGGAAGAGCAACAGATTGCGGATCGCGTGAACAAGCTGCTCGATGGCGGGCTCACTCGTGAACGCGCCGTGAACATCGCGCTCATCAACAGCCCCCACTTACAAGAAATCTACGAGAGCCTCGACATCTCCCAAGCCGACTTGGTGCAGGCGGGACTGCTCTCAAATCCGACCCTCGCGGGCAGCATTGCCTTCCCGCTGAAGGGCGGCGGTAGAGCCGAGTATGAGGTGTCGATCGTTCAGAGCTTTCTCGACATTTTCATGCTGCCTCTGCGAAAGCGCATCGCCAAGGAGCAGTTCGTCGCAGCGACCCTGCGTGTCGCACACGAGGCGCTCGACACCGCATCGGAGGTAAGCAAGGCCTTTGCGGAGGTTCAGTCAGACGCCGAAACCGTCGAGTTGATGCGGCGGCTCACCGAGGCGGCTCAGGCGTCGGCCGATCTGGCTCAACGCCAGTTCGACGCGGGCAACGTGAGCGAGCGGGTCCGGGTGAACGAGCTCGGAATGTACGAGCAAGCGCGCCTCGAGCTCGCTCGTGTCGAAATCGAGTTGCTCGAGCACCGCGAACACTTGAATCGCTTACTCGGCTTTTGGGGATCACGCACCAGTTGGAAGCTGACGGAAGCGTTGCCCGTCATTCCCACACAAGACCCGCTGCCCGATCACCTGGAGCGCGTCGCGATGAAGCAACGACTCGACATCGGCTCTGCTAAGCAGGAGCTGGCATTGATGGATACTGCTCTCGGTTTGGCAAGAACCTCCCGTTACACGGGACTCATCGACGTGGGCGCCCACGTGCACCAAGATCCAGACGGCCCCTTGTTGCTCGGTCCGACGCTCTCGCTCGAGCTGCCGATCTTCGATCAGCGCCAAGCGGTGATTGGTCGCCTCCAGGCCCAGCGTCGGCAAGCCCAACGCCGAGTCGATGGGCTCGCGATCAACGCCCGCTCGGAAGTGCGCCTGGCGAGCGCGAAGCTCGCGCTGGCTCGCCGAAATGCCGAGCAATACCGAAAGTCGCTGCTCCCGGTGAGAGCCGCAGTCCTCGAGCAAGCGCAGCTCGAATACAACGCCATGCAGATCGGGCTGTACGAGCTTTTGGCCGCGAAGCAGGCGCAAGTAGATGCCGTGCGCGCCTACATCGAGACCGTGCGCGACTATTGGATGGCACGGGCGGAGCTCGAACGCGCACTGGGTGGTCGAGTGCCCGCGGCTTCGAGCGCTCCCGCAGCCGTCGCATCTGCGTCACCGCCAGCATCGTCCCCAGCCCTAGCCGATGCACCAGCGCACGTGCACGGCGGCCAGTAGGAGTTCCCATGTCAGGCAACGAAGAACGATCGAACCTCTCAGTCACCGGCGTGGAGCCCCAGGCCGAAATCCCGTCTCCAACGCCTCCGCGAAGCGCGCACCTCGCTGAGCTCACGGACTCGGAAATCATCAGCCGTCGACGAGTGCTCAGGTCTGGGGCAGCCACTTTGGCCGCCAGCGCCTTCGCTAGCTCGCTCAGCCGAAGTGCACAGGCTGCCGATGTGCCCGGCGCGACTCGGCCGCGCGAAGGCTCCGCAGCAGCCACGGGGGCGCGTCACGCCGCTCAGGATTGGCTGCCGCCGGCTCAGCCGGGCCGCGACTACCGTCCCGTCGTCGTCCCAAACGGCGCAAAAATGCCGTGGAAAGTCGTCGACGGCGTAAAGGTGTTCCACATGGTCGCGGAAGAAGTGGAGCATGAATTCGCGCCTGGACTGAAGGCAACCTGCTGGGGGTACAACGGTCACGTGCACGGCCCCACCATCGAGGTCGCGGATCGTGACCGTGTTCGCTTCTACGTCACCAACCGCTTGCCGGCCCCCACCACGGTGCACTGGCACGGCATCTTGCTCCCGAACGCGATGGATGGCGTCGGCGGCCTCAACCAAAAGGCAATCCAGCCCGGGGAAACGTTCAAGTACGAGTTCACGATCCGGCAGACCGGCACCGCGATGTATCACGCGCATCACGACGAGATGACGCAGATGGGGCTGGGGATGACGGGTATGTTCATCATTCATCCCCGCCGTCCGCGCGGGCCCCGCATCGATCGCGACTTCGTGCTGATGCTGCACGAGTGGCGTATCAACGTGGGCGCGAAGCGACCCGATCCGAACGAGATGACGGACTTCAACGTCTTGACCATCAACGGCAAAGCCTTCCCGGGCACCGATCCATTGGTGGTCAAGAAGGGGCAACGGGTACGTCTGCGAATCGGCAACCTGAGCGCGATGGATCATCATCCGATCCACCTGCACGGCTACCAATTCCGCATCACCGAGACGGATGGTGGCGAGATCCCGCTTTCCGCACAATGGCCAGAAACGACCGTGCTCGTGCCCGTTGGAAGCACTCGCACCGTGGAGTTCGTTGCCGATGAGCCGGGTGATTGGGCCATGCATTGCCACATGACTCATCACGTGATGAACCAAATGGGCCATGGCATCCCAAACATGATCGGCGTCAAACCCGGCAAGCTCGATGCAAAGGTGAGTCGACTGTTGCCTGGCTACATGAGCATGGGCGAGACCGGCATGGGTGACATGGCCGACATGGGCATGGCGGTGCCCAAAAACAGCATCCCGATGGTCGGCGGCCGAGGCAAGTACGACAGCATCACCATGGGCGGCATGTTCACCATTCTGAAAGTCCGCGACGAGCTCGCTAGCTACGCCGACCCGGGTTGGTACGAAGCTCCGAGCGGAACTCTTGCCGAAGCAGCTCCAGCGGCTGACTTGGCGCGCGACGGCATCGACGTGAACGCGCCACCCGCGGCGCAAGCTGACTCGCGGGTTCGCAGCGGCTGATCCCTTAATCGCGCCCTTACTAGTTTCTTGGCTTTTGAATACCGACTCAGGCCGGCTTGGCTGACCTTTGTCCACCGCAAAGAGAGGACGCCATGGCATCCGAACATTCGCACCATCATCATCATCAGGATCACGGAGCTACCGAGAAGGCGAAGGATCCGGTCTGCGGAATGAACGTGAGCCGAGAGCAACCTCGCGGCGGTAGCTTCGAGCACGAAGGCGAGACCTACTATTTCTGCAATCCGAAGTGCCGCGAACGCTTCGCTGCAGATCCGGCGAAGTATCTACATGCCGCGCCGGAACCCGTAGCGGCGGCGGCGGATGCGCCGCGGCCCGGCGCTCCTGAG